>JBDNFI010000033.1:0-67796 GCA_041689935.1 Cyclobacteriaceae bacterium | reverse complement strand
TAAATAATTATTGAGTATATTTGACATCGATATTGGCTTGTTTTGCGACTTCAAGATACTGAATTTCAGTATCTTGACCAATATCATTCCTGTTTTATTTCATCGTTTAACAGCCTAAGTAATTTCACCCAACGGGTAGTATTAATTAAATATCGCTTTTTAAGGCATATATAAAGTTTACCATGCAAAGTATTACCACACCTGAAAGTTGGAAGCAAACAGGACTTTACTTCAACTTCAGAAGTATGCCAATTTTTTTTAAAGAACAAGGGAAGGGAGAAGCAGTAATTTTTTTACATGGGTTCCCCACTTCCTCGTGGGATTGGGCTAAAATATGGCCTTCACTAAAGGAAAATTATAGATTAATTGCACCTGATTTTTTGGGTTTTGGTTTTTCATCAAAACCCACGGATTATCACTACTCGATATATGATCAGGCAAGCTTGGTAGAGTCATTGATGAAGCGCTTGGGCATTGATACTTGTCATATAGTAGCTCATAACTATGGAGTAAGCGTAGTGCAGGAGCTGCTTGCGAGAAGCCTCGAAGATGAAAATTATTTTCTAAAGATGAAGTCTATTATTTTTTTAAATGGAGGTCTCTTCCCAGAAACTCATAAACCTAGGCTTATTCAGAAATTACTCATGTCGAAGATTGGCCCACTGGTTTCACTTTTGGTTTCAAGGAAAAGATTTGGGAAAAGCTTTTCCTCCGTTTTTGGAGAAAAAAACCAACCTACAGAAAAAGAGTTAGATGATTTTTGGTCAATAATCTTGTATAAGCATGGGAATAGATTATCCGCTAAATTGATCAACTATATTCCAGAAAGAGACCGAAATAGGGATCGATGGGTATCCGCCTTAACAAATTCTGCAGTAATGATGAAGCTGATAAATGGACCATTAGACCCTGTGTCTGGCTTGCACATGGCCAAGCGGTACAACGAATTGGTGCCAAATGCAAATATTAACTTTCTGGAAGATGTGGGACATTATCCGCATTGGGAGGCTGCAGAAGAAACAGCTGTTTTAATTGAGGAGTTTTTGCAGGAAGTTAGCGAATACTGATTCCACCATCTACCGTAATATTCTGTCCGGTAATCATCCCTGCTTCATCAGAACAAAGAAATGCTGCCAAAGAGCCGATATCTTCTGCTGAAGTAAGCTTGCCCATTGGAGTTTGTTCTATTAACCTCGCCAACATTTTATCTAGATTCGGGAAATTTTTAATGGCATCCGTCTTCACGGTACCACCTCGTATCACATTGACAGTAATATTTTTAGGTGCCAGCTCGTCTGCCAAATACATGGACATTGTTTCAAGAGCCGCTTTGGAAATTCCGATAGAGCCATACATCGGGTAGGCCTTCCAGGAGCCGTGACTTGACAAGGAGATAATCCTGCCATAAGGTTGATTTTCCATCAGAGGCAAAGCCTTTTGGACTAAATGCATGAGCGATAAAACATTGGTATTCATCACAAAATGCCAATCACTTACAGTTAAGGTCGAAATCGGCTTTAATACTCCAGTAACGGCATTGGAAATGATAATATCCAGTGCTCCACTTTCAGCCTTTATCTGATCAACGATACCTTGAATTTCTTCTTCCTTGCTAATATCTGCTTGCAGTAGTCGACAAGAACCTCCCGCTTCTTCTATTAGTTGCTTTGCCTCAATCGCTTCACTTTCTCTTTTTCGATAATTGATATAGACCAATGCACCCCTTGCGGCAAGTGATTGTGAAATAGCCCGACCAATGCCTCGACTTCCTCCAGTAACTAGAGCTATTTTTCCGCTTAGGTTTCTTTCAGTTTTCATCCATTATCGATTCAATCTTGTCCCTTATCCCGCATCAATTTGAATTCGCGGTATCTTCGGAACATCGCCATACCCAAACCAATTAACATTAAGATGGTGCCAATCCATAATAAATTGATGTATGGCTTCTCTATAACTTTAAAGACCATCCAATCTTGTTGGGTTGTTTGCGCTGAAAACTCAAAGATATTTTGATCTGGGATTACATTATTGAAAACAAGCTTCACGCCTATTTCAGGGCTCTCGTCAGGCACTCGGCCAACCAACTGATCTTTTATAATGAAAAGTGGCTTAAGCATAAAAATACCATTATCAGTTTGCACTTCTACAGAAGCTCTGACCGCCACATCATCTAAGCCAAGACCCACAGAACCTAGATCTGTAACTCTCTCCACGCTTATGAGGTTTGCCACATAATCGTTTAAGAAAAATTGTTCACCTATTGCCAGATTATATGTGGTAGCCTCGCCCCATTCCAATTCTGCATCTGGATTGGGAATAGACGTGGCGTGCGCATATAAATCACGGCCAATATACTTTTTGATATCAGGTGAAGATATTAATCCCATATTAGGATTTACTTGAGCTCTAGGATATAGGGAAAATTGCTTACCATTTTGATGCGTGAATTCAACCTTATAATAGGTGTTCTCAGGAAATACTTGAATTGTATCCCCTTCTTGTGCATACACTTTGCCCCTAGCTTCAATATTGACTTTGGCTACTTTGAATTGAGGCTCCATAGTATCCGCTAGGTCTCTAATATTCACCAGTTCAGGTATTCCTTTAGCATCCATCAGCTTCCCATTATAGTTGAGGGTATAATCTCCCATTTGGGTCTTCTTGCCATAAAATAGTGGAATGTTATTGAGGTTCATATCATCTGGCAACTCACGATTGATCAATCGGCCTGTATTATTGATAGATAATACATCCGAGTAGCCGGAGGAAAATAAAATCCCAATAAGCATAAGTGCTATTCCAATATGGGCAACAGAACCACCCGCCAATTTCACATTTTGCTTAGCTAAGCCAATCAATATTTTGCTATTCGCTACAATCGAGTAAATGGATGCAGTAAGTAATAATATATATGTGAGATTGGTGATTTTCGCTAATATTATTACTGAACTCGCTAATATTAAAGTAATGATGATCGGAGTGGAAATCGCTTTCCAAAGATCCGAACCCTTCATCTTTTTCCACCAAAAAAATTGGCCTGTTCCCGACAATAAGGCTATTGCAATAGAAAACCAAAGTTGAAACTTCGTGTAAAATCCTATTTGATCTGCTGGAGGCGCCATATTAGAAATTCCTCCAAAAAGTTCAACGATAGCATTATATACAGGGATAGAGGTAGGTATCAGCACTTGGAAAGCCATTAAGGCTAAAGTAGTTGCTCCGATAAATATCCAAAATTCCCTTGAGTAACTTGAAATTTCCTCTTTGGTCGTTGGAATATGCTTCCATGCCTTGATGGATAAAAGAATGGCTAAAAAGGTAAAGAAAAGTAGATATACTAAAAGCTGACCGCTCAATCCCAAATCGGTAAAGGAGTGAACAGATGCATTGCCCAAAATGCCACTTCGCACTAGGAAAGTAGAATAGAGGAGTAAAATAAAACTTGAAATAACAAGGACGATGGATGCCTTAAGGGCCGTATTACTTTTACGATAAGTAATCATGGTATGAATGGAAGCTACCATTATAAGCCATGGAATATATATTGCATTTTCTACAGGATCCCAATTCCAATATCCTTCGAAATTCAAAGTTTCATACGCCCAAATTGCACCCATAATTATCCCCAACCCTAAGACTAATGTAGCGCCGAGCATCCAAGGCAAGGCAGGTCTTACCCATTCCTTGTATTGGCCGGTCCACAATCCACTAATACAATATGAAAAAGGGACTAAGGTAAGGGCAAAGCCTAAAAATAACGTAGGAGGATGAATAACCATCCAGTAATTCTGAAGTAATGGGTTGAGACCTGTGCCATCAGTGGGGACAAAATTTGGATCTATCTGAAAAATAGGATCCGCAAGAGCATCTCTTAACAAAATAAATGGTGTACTGCCTATTTTTAAATCCCCAATGATTACACCCAAAATCATGGACACTAGGAAGGCCTGTATCAAAGCAAAGATGGTCATCATTGGCCCCTCCCATCTCTTGTTGGTGTTGATCAGGAAGATACCCAATACAGCATGCCAGAACATCCAAAGCAGAAAACTCCCCTCTTGACCTTCCCAAAATGATGATACTATGTAGTAAGCTGGTAATAAGCGGGAAGAATGACTCCACGCATAATGATACTCAAATTTGTTCTGATAAATAATAAGGAAAAGCGTAACCACGATTCCCATAATACTAAATATGTGAAAATAGAAAGTACTTCTAGCAAAAACTTTCCATTTACTCTTTTCAAATTCAGAGGAAACGGTGAGTTTGTAGTAAGAAAATGCTGCCAGCAAAGCACTGACAAAAGAAACAATAACGAATAAGTGACCTATTTCGCCAATAAGGGTATCAATCATAATCGATGAATTCTAAATTAAAGCTCCTCTTCCTGATATTTGGATGGACATTTCATCAAAATCTTATCAGCAATAAATAGGTCGTTTCTATAGCTTCCAACAACAACTACCTGCTCGCTTCTTACGAAGTCGGCGGGCACAGGTTCGGGATAAAATACTTTCTGTTCGCGATTATGTTCATCTACCATGATAAAACTAAATGACAATTTATCAGCACTTGTCTCGACGCCTTCCACTTGTCCTCCATCTCCTTTTTTCAAGCCGCCAACCACATGAATCTTCTTATTACTGCCTCCTTGGGCAAGCTCATAGGCTTCATTAAAAGAAACATAACTACTCGCGTCCCCCGCTGTAGAGATAACAATGACAACACCAAGGGCTACTACTATAAGTGCCAGAATATGTGATTTTTTCATAATCAGATGAATTTTGCTTCAGTTTTAACAAATTTATGCCTATTAAAATCCCCTCAATTAGGCTATTTTTTTAATTCTTTTTCCAATACAGCTAAGCGTCTATCAATGAGGAACGCATAAATAAAAATTCCTGCCATCACTGTCACAACAATTGCGACAACTGTATAAATTTTACCTTCTTTTCTGAAAGTATCGGCCATCTCTACTTTCGTATTAATATAGTCACTTTCAGTCACTTCCAATTTCTGCGCACGCACTGAGAAGTTTAAGGCCATGAAAAAAATCACAACGATTAGTATATGCTTCATTTTGGTAAATTTTTAATCGAAAAAATGAATAATCAACTCCCTCTTTCTAAAAGCTTATCTGCTACGACTCTAATTCTTACACGCAGGCTAGCTAACCAAACACCTACTAACGTCCAACCGATAACGGAGGGATAGAAGACTGCTCTGAGCTTGCTATCCAAATCGTACGCATTGAAGCCAGGATTACCACCATTGCCTGGATGTAGGGAGTCGGTGAGACGCGGGAGGATAAATAGAAGCGGAATCATCGCTGCAAATGCAAATACATTATAAATAGCTCCGATTCTAGCTCTTTGCTGCTCATCCTCTAGAGCATTTCTCAAGACCATGTATGCGAAATAAATTAATAGCGCAATTGCAGCTGCATTTTGTTTTGGGTCACTACTCCAAGGCTCTCCCCAAGTAAAATTTGCCCAAATCATCCCTGTGACCATTCCCAGCACGCCAAACGCAATTCCTGCATTCGCAAATTCTACAGCTTTAAAATCATCCAGACTATTTTGACTCCTTAGATATTTAATAGAATAGATGACCGAAACCGTAAACAGGATGGTCATACCAAACCACATAGGCACATGGAAATACAATGACCTGATGGTCTCATTCAAAATTGCCAACCTCGGCACCTCTAATAGCAACCCTCCAATTAGCGTAAAAGCAACTAGCAACACCGTCAATATTTTCCACCAGTAATTTTTCATATCAATATTAGCTTCGCCAGAGATAAGGAAATAATAAAAAAGACATGGCAATCATTATTAAATTAATAGCTACAAGCCCATAAATAGCAGCGATGCTATCAGAAATTGGAATGCCCGAAATGGCATTCCACGATATTCTAATGTTCATGAGCATTACCGGAACCAGTACTGGAAAAGCCAGTATGGCCATAATAGTACTCGAGTTCGCTGTTTTGGAAGCAATACCAGAAATTAATGTGAGTGAGCTAGAAAAAGCAATTGACCCTAGGACAATCCCTAAAATAAATAAACCCAATTGCTCAACGGGATTGCCTAATACTAGACTATAGAGCAGAAAGCCTAAAAGAGCTATTACGAGCAATAACGCAGCATTATAGATAACTTTGGAAATAATAATACTCTCTGGCCTAGCCAGAGTATAATAGTATAGCTGTCGACCCGAACTTTCTTGAATAAAGCTCTTGGCGATTGCATTAACAGCAGCAAAGAGGATAATAATCCAAAATAGAACGTTCCAAGTAGCCGAACTTAATGATTGGTTGTAAGTTTGAAAACTCAGGTAGGCAATGAAAATAGTACTCCCAATATACAGGAGCAGTCCGTTGAAAGCATAACGCTGCCTCCACTCTAGAACTACTTCCTTCCATATCAATGCATTAATTTCTTTTAACATAGCTATTATGGCGCAAAAATACGACTCAAAAGCCATATAACCTTTGAGTTTCAGAAAAGAATCTCTCTAGGGAAAGTCAATTAAATGCCAAAATGAAGGTTTTCATCTTGGGCTTTCATTAGGTCTGAATAAACCTATACTTTGAGTGAGCCTAAAGTAATTTTTCTATAATCATATCTTCAGAATACCCCTCCGCTTCAGCTTTGAAGTTTCTAACGATTCGATGTCTTAATATCGGCTTGGCCACAGCCATTACATCTTCTATGTCTGGGGCATATTTACCTTTGGTGAGCGCATGGCATTTAGCACCTAGTACTAAGTATTGCGACGCTCTTGGGCCAGCGCCCCATTCCAAATAGTTTTTGGCGATTTCTGTGGCTAGTGAATTATCAGGGCGAGTTTTTTGAACCAAACTCACCGCATACTTTACGATGTTATCTGTAACGGGTACTCTACGCACCAATTGCTGAAAAGCGATGATTTCCTCTTGATTGATGATTTTGTTCACTTGAGGCAATCCTCCCGCCGTTGTGCTTTTAACTATCGCAACTTCTTCGTCATAGCTAGGATAGTCTAACCTGATGTTGAACATAAATCTGTCCAGCTGCGCCTCGGGTAGTGGGTATGTACCTTCCTGCTCTATCGGGTTTTGAGTAGCAAGTACAAAAAATGGCTTTTGAAGTTTAAATATTTGCCCAGCAATGGTTACCGAAAACTCCTGCATAGATTCAAGCAAGGCAGCTTGGGTTTTTGGTGGCGTTCTATTTATCTCATCAGCTAATACTACATTGGCAAATATTGGTCCTTTTATAAATCTAAAATTTCTCTCATTGTCCATTGTTTCTGCTCCCAGTATATCTGAGGGCATCAAGTCTGGCGTAAATTGAATACGATTGTAGCTCAAATCTAAAGCAGAACTTATGGTTTGAATAAGGAGGGTTTTCGCCAAACCCGGTACACCAACTAGAAGTGAATGCCCTTGACAAAAAAGGGAGATCAACAAAAACTTTACGGTTTCATCCTGCCCAACGATTACTTTACTTATTTCTTTCCTTAAATCTTCATGCGCCTGGTGAAATTTATCCGCCAGTGCTACATCCGTTTGTCCTTCCATTTATTATTGTTGATTTTCCATAAATGCACAACCTCGATACTCAGGAGCTACCTCCACAAATACCTCTTTCATTGCCCGCTGAAACCATTCTTTACGTACCTCATCCTTTTTCCTAGCTAGAGCCACTGCTTTTAGCTTCTCATAATCTTGCCCGAGGTTTGCCTCATGTGGCGCAATTCTTTCTGCATAATAAAGCATCCTAAATATTTCTGGACTATTCTCTGGACGAAAGGCTAAAGGCTTGCTAAAAGTACCTATTTTCATTGTGTCAATGGTCAGATACAACTCAGGCGAGATATCTTCAACAGAAATTGTATAACCACCATATTTTCCCATCATGTAACCGCCGGATGAAGAAGCATTTTTTTCATCGCTATATTCGACAGCAGCCTTATCAAATGAAATATTTTCAGCTTCAATTTCAATCTTTAAGCTATCTAAAAAGCGGATTGTTTTGTTCTTATCTTCTTGGGAAGGTTGGGGCATAATGACAATATGTCGAGAGTTGTACTCATTTCCTCTTCTTTCTACCAATTGCAGAATATGGAAACCAAATTGACTTTCAAATACTGTTGATATATCACCAGCCTTCATTTTCATTGCGGTGGCTTCGAAAGTAGGATCCAACTCACCTCTCTTATAAAAACCAAGATCTCCTCCTCTTTGAGCAGTAGCATCCATCCCATATTCTGATGCCATTTGAGCAAAAGTGGCTTCGCCATTTACTATTTTCCGCCTAATCTCAATTAGTTGACTTCTAATTTGATCTTTCTGTTCCCTACCAGCAACAGGTTTTTTTTCAATCACACCGAGTTTCACTTCTGCCGAATAATAGGGCCTTTCATTTCTTGGTATCGAATTATAAAATTTCCGTACATCTGCTGGTGTGACGCTAACGCCATCAAAAATTTGACGCTCCATTGCGGATGCAAGCTCTTGTTCTTTCACATCCTTAAATAGATCCAAACGAATTTGATCCATAGTTTTACCATATTGAGCTTCTATAGCTTCTTCCCCACCAAGTCCTTGAGCCATAACCTCCAATCGGTTATTCAATTCAATAAACACATCAGCATCACTCACTTGGATGGAGTCGATTTCAGCTTTGGCTACTAATACTTTTCCTAAAATAAGACTTTCTAATGCCACGCATCTGCCATCCGCAGCTTTAAACATTCCTTCGCGTAAACCGCGCAAGTAGTTGGACTCCAAATCTGACTTTAGAATAATATAATTATCAACTTTACCTACAATTTTTTCTGCAACTGTGCCACGCACTTGCTGAGCCAAAGCAGAGTGACTCAATACCTGACCCAATAACAAAATACAACTAAGGCCTAAAAATTTCGAAATTCTTTTGACTGGATGCTTTTTCATAAATTTCCTTTTCCATTTTTTCTACCAAATCCACCCGTCTTTTTGATACGATAATGGTAGCAATATTATCTGCTACAAATTCTAGCGGAGATATTTGATCAGAAAACTTGTATTCATTAATATTCAGGTAGTAATTAAAGTTATTGTCCGATGTTTCAACGAACTCCTTCTCTTGCAAAAATTGAACCTTATTAGGAATTCCTGCTAAAGGTGTGTTTCTAATAACATCATCAAAATTGAGCCATGTAGAGTCCTCCAAGTGGTAAATATCGGCAAATTGAACACAGTAAAGCCTAAATTCCTCTTTACTTTTTTCACTGGTGCTTTTAAACCAAGCTGGAACCTGATTTATTCTTGGTGCTCCTTTAGGTATTTTTGCATACCAACCCCGTATAATGTTTTGCTTTAATTCGTAATTTTCTTTGTTTTTTTCGTAGTACTGCTTGATTTCCTCTTGGCTTACCTCTGTATCCAATTGCTCATTTACCATTTGCTTTTCATACTCATAGGCAATCAATGCATAGCGGTAATCTTGCACCTTTCGCTCTACCTCATTCATATTTATATTTAGGTAGGCATTCGCCTCTCGAGTCATGAGTTGCTTTACCACCCAATTTCGAACATAAGATTCGGTAATACGGCTGCTATCGAGACCTGTGGAACCATTTGGAACTACACCAACGAGATCATCGACATATAAATAAATATCATAAACGATAGCCACCGGAATACGGCCTTGATTACTTACGTCTTCCTTTTCGCCTATTCCCAAATTTTCACAGGAGATTAAACCTACTAAGGCAATGAAAGCAATAAATATGTTATTCTTCTTTTTCAATAATGCTTTTAGTTCGATCAAAAACTTTTTTGTTAATTACAACGGGATATGTTTCTTTGAGTTGGATTATCCACTGCTCTTCCAAATATTCTTGATAATCCGAAATTACTTGACCCCTAATTTCATTTAGCTTTTTGATTTGAGGCGGAAGGATTTCGTCAATTATCGCAACAATAAAGCTGTCGTCTGTCTCCAGGCTATTAAGTTCGAGCAGCTCATCAAATACGGATAAATACGGGTCGCTCTCAATGTCAAAAAGTCCATTTCTTCGTTTAATCAATTTAGGACTTTTACTCAAAACGGCACTAACTCCACTTTCAATCTCCGCCGCCGTATTTACCGACTCAAAAACCTCCTTGAGCAAGTCAACGGAAGATTTACCAGAAGCAATGAACAACCTCGCTTTTGCTCTTTCTCCAAAAAAGTAATTTTCTTTTCGGTCATCATAAAATGATTGCAAGCCTACCGAGTCTTCCAATGCCTTATCCCAAACCATTTCCTCCATAATATCGAATAGCAACATTCCATCTTGATATTCCTTTACCAACCATTTGTATTCAGGCTTAAGATTTTCAAGATTTTTTTGGTATTCAGCTTGAATTAGGTCTTGCCTAAATTCAGTGATTCTCTGATGCATTAATGGGACTGGCGACGCATTTTGAACGCGCGTTTGTTCATTTTCTATATAGTCAACCACCTCTTTTAGCAAAATATTACGTGTGTCAGTAATGTACAACACTTGAATCAGTTGCAATGAATCTCCCTGCCATTTCCAGTTACCCTGTAATAACTGAGCATTTGCTTGTTCCAGTAGGCTTGCCTTTACTGCTTCCACCTCTACCAGATTTATTTCCACTGCTGCCTTTTCAATAAAGCTCTCAAATGCATCCTTGGCACGATAGTCTCTCGATATTTTTTCCCGAACCACATCTCTATCTTGATTGCTTACATCAAGTTGTCGTTTTTCAATAAGCTTAGCTAGGTGCCAGCCATAGGGTGTTTTGAATGGTTCACTTATTTCACCAATTTCATTTAGGGAAAAAGCTGCCTTTTCGAAAGCGGGAACTAAAGTCCCAACGCCAATCCAATCCAGCTCACCATTTCTTTGCTTTGTCGAAATATCATCACTAAATGTAGATACCAAGCTTCCCCACATATCTGGTTGAGCCAATAATTCTTGATGAATTTGACTGATTTTTGATTCTTGATCGGCAATCATTTGCAAAGGCATGCCCTCTGTTGCTCTTAACATTATATGAGCCACTTTCACCTCGCCGCGAGCAGGTATCCGATCATTGAGTTTGATCAAATGGTAGCCAAATCGTGTGCGAATCGGTTCAGATAATTGCCCCTTTTGTAAGGTAAAAGCTGCCGATTCGAATGGATAAACCATTTGCATCGCAGTGAAATACCCAAGATTTCCCTTGTTGTTTCTTGCAGATGGATCCTGCGAATATTGCTCTGCAAGCGCCTCAAAAGATTCGCCATCCAATGCCTTTTGTTTAATTTCAATAATTTTATTCCATGCTTGCAAACTATCCTCAGCTGAAGCTAAGGGTGGTAGCTCAATCAAAATGTGAGAGGCCGAAACTTCCTCCCGCTTTCTCGAAATATACTCGTCGGTAAGTTGTTCCAATTTTTCTTCGTCTTGCAAAAAAGGCTTGGCCAGATCGGCTGTATATTGCTTTAATTCTTTTTGAAAATCCTCGTCTTTATCTCTACCTATCGATTTCGCATATTGCACCTTGAGTTTGAAATTGATATAGCGATTGAGATATTCTTCGGCACTTTCTACTTCAATATCCTCGCTAATATTGCTGGTTTTATTATATTGATAAATAAATTCTCTGGGACTTACTCCCTCATTTCCCAGCGAGAAGAGGAAGGCATCTTCCGCATTATTAACATCCACAAGCTTTTGCGAGGTGCTGCAGGAGGTGAAAATAAAAATCCAAAGGAAAATTGAAAATTGCTGAAAGAGCTTCATATAGGGCAATTCGAAATAGGGTGCAATTTTAAGCTATTTTTGCTGATTTGGAATGAAAAGGCGGGAGGATTTTAAGAGTTTGCTTCAGATTTGTTAGAGAATTTTTTGTAAAGCCGAATTACATTCCGGTTATCCTCTCTGAAAAACTCGATGCTATCCATGATTCTTTTGACGAGAATAATTCCCATTCCACCTTTGCGCTGATCCTGAACCAACTGGTCTAACGTGGGCTCTTCATAATTCATGAAATTAAACAACTTGCCTTCGTCCATTATATCGAAGAAAATTCCATCATCGTCAGTTCGTATTTCTAACGTGATGTGCCTTTCTGGATTGCAGCTATGAGAATGGATGATCAAATTGGAGCAAACCTCATCTACCGCCAGTACAAGCATATTTACATCCATCTCGGACATGCCGATTTTGTAAAGTGCGTCGGAAGCAAAACTCCTAACAGACCTCAAAATCGTTCTCGTACAGCCAACTGTTAAACTATCCTTCATTTACTATTTGAAGTGCTTCTTCTTTTGTGCTAGAAATGGGTAATAATTGATCCAAGCCGAGGATTTCAAATACGTTTTGTACTTTATCGCTTAGATTGTATAAAACAAATTTTACTTCTTTCTTTTCTATAACTTGTATGTAAGACATGAAAACTCCCAACCCTGCAGACGAAATATATTCTAACTTCTCGCAATCAACGAGTATCTTCTTGTTATTGTTTTCAATAGCCTCCGAGAGCTCTTGATCTAACCTAATGGAGGAGCTGGCATCGACCTCACCAATTATCCGAATGATTATCCGATCCTTTTCTAGCTCCTTTTCGATTTCTATCATAGTCTAATAACGTTTAGGCAATTGTTAAGTTTATTGAAATTTGATGACCACCACTGTGTAATCATCATCAGGCGGTGCTTGTCCACAGAATTCCAGAAAAGTATCCGCAATTCTATTTTTGATGGTCTCTGCATCAAAATGGGCATTTTCTTCTACCCATGCTTTCAAAGCTTCATATCCCAATTCTTCACCAGTATCATTTTTGCTTTCGGTGATTCCGTCGGTATACAATACCATTACATCTCCCGATTCATACTGCAATTCATGAATTTGGATATAGTTCTGGAATTGATTATTTCGTAACACGCCTAGACCAAGGCCTTTGTTTTTGAAATAATATGCTTTGTTGTCTAACTTTTTAAAGTAAAGTGTAGGGCAATGCCCTGCTCTTGCAAATTGGATTGATGATTTTAAGGTATCAATTAAATAGTAGGATGCTGTAATAAAGGATCGTTTATCCAAACACCTGCCTAAAGCACTATTGGCATGTATCAAAAACTCCTTAGGCCCTAGTGCAATTTCAGACAAACTCTGAAAGATTCCTTTTAGTTGAGACATGTGAAAAGCAGCCGATGTGCCTTTGCCAGAAACGTCTGCAATAATTAATGCATAATGGTTATCCGATTTTTTGAAAATATCGTAATAGTCACCACCTACTTCATCCGCCGCTTGAGAAAATGCCGAAATCTCAAATGCAGGATCCCTTGCTAAGACAGTTGGTAAAAGAGCCTTTTGCACTTCTTTCGCAATTTTAAGTTCCTTTTGGTAGCGTTCATTTGAGACAGTTTCTGTCAACAAGCGTGAATTTTCGATGGATATACTTGCTTGATTAGCAAAAGTTGTAATGATGTTTTGCATGTCATCATTGAATCCATCGCTTACTTCTTTGAGCAAATAGAGCTGGGCAATTTCCTTTTCCTTCACCACCAAGGGTAGCATAATCAAGGATCGAAAGCCGGAATATTTCAATGCTTTGGCAATGATTCCGCTTTGCTCCGCCGGCACTTGAGCGCTTTTCAGTGGGCGAACTTTACTGCTTGCCAGACTATCCTTTATCTCTTCGATTTGTTCCTCACTTAGATTTTCTTTCAGGATGATCCTGTTGATTCCTCTTTCATCGGTAGACTCCAAAAAGGCCGCATCTGCAAATACGGCACTCACAGAACTAAAAAAGAACATTTGGTGAATCTCGCTTTCATTCCTTTTTTCTTGGATTGTGCGACTCAACATTTGAATATTTACAGCTTCTTTTAGCTTTTGCTCAAATACAGAGGTGGTTGGCAAATTGAATAAAATCACCAAAAAAGAGAACAAGCTGTAGATAAAAATGAATATGAATAGGGTGGCGGCAAATACATTGTCTACTAAATTCACTTGTAGAATCTCACTTGGAAAACCTGATAATACAGTTAGGAAAAAATAGAGATACAAACAAACGAGTAACAGAAGTAGTATACTTTTCCACTTTTCCTTAAACGAAAGATAAGCTACCCATTTCAGGTTTACACTCAAATAAAGACTTAGTACTAAGAAGAAAATAAAAGAAGTTATAAAAAGCGAGTCAAAAAACTCGATTTGAAAAAAATTGAGAAGAATACTCACTACAAGTCCGTATTCAAAAATATACCAAGTATTGATCAACACTTTGGATTTCTGGTACAATACCAATTTCTTGTAAATGGTAAATGTGGATACCAGAAATACGGATATAACAGCTAAATCGAGATGGTAAAGGAAATTAATAAATAAGGGATTTTGGCCTAAGCGATTTTCGCCCAGTAATACGAAAATAAATATTACAAGAATGGTAACGATAGTCGCTATCAGGCCAGTAACAAATACCCTCCATAGCACGTCCACAAGATTCATTCTCTTGGCCTTATCGCCTTGGTATGTGAAAAAGACAACTAAGCTTAGAAAGAAAATACTTAGTAATGCGGGAGGGATAACACTTGGAATTCCAGAGGGAACTTGGTTTATCTCTCCGAAATAAATAATTAGATTAACTGCAAGCAATAGCAGCCATGATAAGAAAGCAAGTGGTCCAGATATTCTTAAAATCGCTTTTTGTGACAGCATTCAGTAATTATGGGTATTCTTAAGGCCCGAATATACAAAAAAAATGCCCTTCATAATCTGAGGACATTTTAATCTAATCAAATTTTATGCTAACAGTACTTATCCTTTGCTTGATTGCTTAATATCTAAGTAGAGCTCTGTAAGTTGCTCTTTCGAAATAGGCGAAGGCGAATCAATCATTACATCTCGGCCCGCATTATTTTTTGGAAAAGCAATAAAATCGCGAATCGAATCTACTCCACCAAAAAGTGCGCAAAGCCTATCGAAGCCAAAGGCAATACCTCCATGAGGCGGTGCCCCAAATTCAAACGCATCCATTAAAAACCCAAACTGTGCTTTTGCTTCTTCAGGACTAAACCCTAAAAGAGAAAGCATGCGCTCTTGCATAGTGCGATCATGGATTCTAATAGATCCACCACCTACTTCCACTCCATTAATTACCATATCATAGGCATTGGCTCTAACTGCTCCAGGATTAGATATCAATAGTTCGATATCTTCTGGCTTGGGGGATGTGAAAGGGTGATGCATTGCGTGAAATCTATTGCCTTCTTCATCCCACTCAAGTAGCGGAAAATCAAGCACCCAAAGAGGCACAAAGGTATTTCTATCTCTCAAGCCAAGCTTATTCCCCATTTCCAACCGAAGTTCATTCAGCTGCTTACGGGTTACTGCCAATCCTCCCGCTAGTATGAGCATCAAATCACCCGGTTTAGCATCGAAGGCCTTCGCCCAAGCTTCCAATTCATCCGTTGAATAAAACTTGTCTACACTCGATTTTAAGCTTCCATCCTCGTTATATCTGAGATATACCAAGCCTTTTGCTCCAATTTGTGGCTTTTTCACAAAATCCGTAAGCGCATCTAGTTCTTTACGTGTAAAACCTGAACAGGCTGTAGCATTAATCCCAATCACCGCTTCTGCGGAATCAAATACTGGAAACCCTTTGCCTTGAGCAAGCTCGGTGAGGTAGCAAAATTCCATCCCAAAACGCAAATCGGGCTTATCGCTTCCATATTTACGCATGGCATCTGCATAGGTCATTCTTTTCAAACTAGGCAGCTCCACGCCTTTCACTTTACTAAACAAATGTCGAATAAGTGCTTCGAATGTTTGCAAAATATCTTCTTGGGTAACAAAAGACATTTCACAATCTATCTGGGTAAATTCAGGCTGTCTGTCCGCTCGTAGGTCTTCATCTCTAAAGCACTTTACAATCTGGAAATACCTGTCAAAACCAGAAACCATTAATAATTGCTTGAAGGTTTGTGGAGATTGCGGGAGGGCATAAAATTCGCCAGCATGCACTCTACTTGGCACCACAAAATCGCGGGCTCCTTCAGGCGTAGATTTGATCAAGACAGGTGTCTCTACTTCAATGAAGTCTGACCCATCCAAATAGGCACGCGTTTGCTGCATCATTTTATGGCGGAGTTCGAGATTTTTTCGCACCGAATTTCTGCGCAAATCCAAATAGCGGTATTTCATTCTTAGCTCATCGCCCCCATCGGTCTCGTCTTCGATTATGAATGGAGGCACTTTGGAGCCGTTCAGTATTGCTAAACCTGAAAGTTTGATTTCGATATCGCCGGTTGGCATTTTATCGTTTTTGCTTATTCGCTCTATTACTTTTCCTCCCGCTTTTATCACAAATTCCCTACCTAGATTCCGAGCCGTTTCTAGTAGGTCAGTATTTGTGCTACTCCCATCAAGCATTAATTGAGTAAGTCCGTATCGATCACGAATATCTATCCAAACCATTCCTCCCTTATCGCGAATTCGCTGTACCCAACCACAAAGAGTCACTTCTGTACCTATATCTGCCATACGGAGTTCACCGCAAGTGTGCGTTCTAATCATTTCAATTTCGTTTTGAGGTTGCAATTTAAGAAGGATATGGAGATTGTTCTTAGCCTCGAAGATAAAAGGCTTCGAATCCGAATATTTTAATTTAAAAGATTCAGGATTTCAAAACACATCATCAATTATGCTTTTTGTTATCAAAATTTAACTTGAGTACCGACTTTTATGATAGATCAAGAATAAAGAGAAAATTCTTTAGCATTTTTGCATGATGCAGTCCATACAGTATTCTGAATTTGATGATATCCGCTACATGCGGGAGGCAATGAAGCAAGCGAATTATGCTTTTGAGGAGGATGAAGTGCCGGTAGGTGCGGTGGTTGTTTGCCGAAATAGAATCATTTCTAGGGCGTATAATCAAACAGAAAAACTTACTGATGCCACTGCGCACGCAGAGATGCTGGCAATTACCGCAGCAGCCAATTTTTTGGGAACCAAATATCTTTCCGAGTGTTGTATATATGTGACTTTAGAGCCTTGCAGTATGTGCGCAAGTGCCCTCAATTGGTCACAGATAGGTAGAATCGTTTTTGGGGCAGCTGATAATAAAAAAAGCTACAGCTTGATGTCCAACGAATTGCTACATCCAAAAACAATATGTGTAGGCGGAATATTAAAAGAAGAAGCAACTGAATTGCTGCATAGGTTTTTTAGGAAACTCAGGGATTAATCGTAAATTTAATAATTGTTTAACTATAATAATAAATCAAAATGGCATTTGAATTACCAAAATTAACTTATGACTTCAATGCGCTAGAACCAAATATAGATGGGCGTACGATGGAGATTCACCATGGAAAACACCATGCAGGATATGTAAATAACTTAAATGCTGCTGTAGAGGGCACCGACCTTGCAGACAAAAGTATTGAAGATATATTAGCGAATGTAAGTAAGGCCTCGGTAGCAGTAAGAAACAATGGTGGTGGCCATTTCAACCACTCACTCTTCTGGACTGTAATGTCGCCAAATGGCGGAGGCACTCCACAAGGAGATCTGGCTGCAGCTATTAGCGCACAGTTTGGCAGCTTAGATGCTATGAAAGAACAATTTAATAAGGCAGCAGCTACAAGATTTGGATCTGGCTGGGCATGGGTTTTTGTAAAAGCCGATGGGTCATTAGCAATTTGTTCTACACCAAACCAAGATAATCCGTTGATGGATGTGGAAACAAATGGGTGCGCAGGCACACCTATTTTAGGACTAGATGTATGGGAGCATGCCTATTATCTAAATTACCAAAACCGCCGTCCTGATTACGTTTCGGCATTCTGGAATGTTATCAATTGGGATGAGGTTGCTAGAAGATATAAAGTAGCTAAATAATTACATTAACTTATTAAAGCCTCTTTCATAAACTGAGAGAGGTTTTTCTATTTACAAACATACCCTTTTAAGGAATTAGGTGTACCATTAGAATAAATATTGCTTACAAAACTAGCTTGCCCCACTAATTTAACTTTTTGAAAACGATAACAAAGCGTTTGTTGCTTAGTTATTAAGACAATTTAAAGAATTCATGCTCTACAATAAACCGTATTTTCTTGGAGAAGATAAAGAATGGCTTGTTTTTGTACACGGTGCAGGAGGAAGTTCAAATTTATTCTTTAAACAAATACGGGCCTTCCAAGAACATTTCAATTTACTTCTCATTGATCTCAGAGGACATGGAAAATCAAGGGAGGTTACTTTTACGGATATCCTTAAGGGTGAATACACTTTCGAAAAAGTAAGCCAAGATATCTTAGAAGTTCTTGACCATCACAAAATCAGGAAAGCTCACTTTATGGGCATTAGTCTCGGAACTATTATAGTGCGAACCATTGGCGAGCTTTGGCCTGAGCGGGTGGAAAGCCTCATCATGGGCGGTGCAATCGCTCGTCTAAATATCAGGTCGAAATTTTTGGTGACGATAGGAAATGCCATTAAAAGGTTTGTGCCCTATATGTGGCTTTATAAATTAATCGCATGGATTATCATGCCAAAAAAAAGGCATTCGCTTTCCAGAAACCTATTTATAAGAGAGGCTAAAAAACTTTGTCAAAAGGAGTTTCTTAGATGGTTTAACCTCACGAAAGATTTAAATAAGCTTTTAAAATATTTTTACGAAAAAGACCTGAGACTACCCTCATTGTATATAATGGGTGAGGATGATTATATGTTTTTGCCGCAAGTGAAGCAATTAGTTAAAGGTCAATCTGGTGCTTTGCTCAATGTAATTGATAAATGTGGTCATGTTTGTAATATTGAAGCCCCAGAAGCCTTCAACCACTTATCTTTAAAATTTTTGCTTGAAAGCAGACATAGCCTCCGTTTACAAATTAAAAATAGCTAAATAAACCGGCCACCTTAATAAATTGTTTTCCTAGCACCAAATTGAACCTGAATGAACCGCACGGCAAAAAACATCATTGTATTCATAATTGTCCTAGTTCTGATCTTTCTATTCCTTTTGCCAAAAATAGAGTTTGGCGGATCGGATAGTGTAGAATCGGCTAGCAGCGGACCCGCAATTTCATCCATCAATTCTGCTCTTCCGGTAAATGCATTGGTTTTGAAGCCTCAGCAGATGGAAAATAAAATTAGAGTAACAGGCTCTATTCAAGCAAATGAGTCAGTGGATCTGAAAAGCGAACTAAATGGCATTGTAGAAAAAATTTATTTCAAAGAAGGCCAGAGAGTAAAAAAGGGCGATCTACTGATAAGCCTAAACGATGAGGAATCCAGTGCCCAATTAGAAAAGTTAACATTCAGTAAAAAGCTTTACGAAGACAATGAATACAGACAAAAAATTCTTCTTGAGCGGGAAGCTATCAGCCGAGAAGAGTATGAAATAGCCCTTACAGAATTACGAACCTCTGAAGCCGATATCAAACTATTAGAAGTTCAAATTAATAAAGCGCAAATTAGGGCTCCTTTTGATGGCATCGTGGGTCTTAGAAATATAAGTGAGGGCAGCTACATTACTCCAGCCGTTTCTATAGTTAACATATATAACATAGACCCTGCAAAGATTGAATTTTCCATACCCGCCAAATATGCTGGTTTGTTAGGAGTAGGAGACAAAATCTATTTTGATTTAGATGGGACCATTGATCAATATGAAGGGATAATCTACGCATTAGAACCTTTAATTGATCCAGCAACTCGAACACTGCGCTTACGCGCTACTGCCCCAAATTCAAATAGTAAAATAATGCCCGGCCAGTTTGCCAGAATTGAGGTTGTTTTAGAAGAGCTAGACTCTGCCATCTTTGTTCCTTCTGTTGCGGTGACTCCCACGGCAGATTCTCAAATGGTATTTGTCGTGAAAAATGGAAAAGCGGAGCAAAGAATCGTTGAAATCGGAAGGAGAACAGAAAGCGAGATTCAAATTGACAGAGGTCTAAATATAGGCGATACAGTAATTATTTCAGGCATTTTACAACTTAGACCGGGGATTGCAGTAGAAATAACAAATTTAAAAAATTAATCAATGGCGAGCTTATCCAATATAAGTATTGACAGGCCTGTATTGGCTGTGGTGATGTCACTCACGATCATCATTTTTGGTGTCATTGGCTTCAACTTATTGGGAATTAGGGAATACCCTAGTGTGGATCCGCCTACGGTTTCGGTTTCAACATCCTACTCTGGAGCAAATGCTGACATCATTGAATCGCAAATTACAGAACCTTTAGAAGAGTCTATAAATGGTATTGCTGGTATCAAGAGTTTAACTTCTACTAGCCGTGATGGCGGCAGTAATATTAACGTGGAGTTTGAACTCGGCATTGATATGGAAGCAGCGGCAAATGACGTTCGCGATCGGGTGTCAAGAGCTATTGGTAACCTCCCCCCAGATGCCGAACCTCCTACAGTTTCCAAAGCTGATGCAGATTCACAACCCATCATTTTCCTTGGGATAAAGAGTGAAACTCGTTCTCTCCTTGATCTAACATTAATTGCAGAAAACTTATTCAAAGAGAGAATCCAAACCATTCCTGGAGTAAGTACAATACAAGTTTGGGGTTCGAAAAGATATTCTTTGAGACTATGGATGGATCCTGATAAACTGGTCGCATACAATATGACACCGCTAGACATCCTCAATGCGGTGACTCGTGAAAATATTGAGCTTCCGTCAGGTCGAGTTGAAGGGCAAAATATTGAATTAACAGTTCGTACATTAGGTAGACTTAACACACCTCAGGAGTTTAACGACTTAGTGATTACGCAGTCTGGGGATGACGTGGTGCGTTTTAGAGATCTAGGCTATGCCGAATATGCTCCAGAAAATGAGCGTACCATTCTAAGAAGAGATAGAGTGCCAATGGTTGGCGTGGTGGTAGTCACTCAGCCAGGCTCCAACTCCATTGCCATTGCGGATGAGTTCTATAAGCGGGTGGAATCCATCAAGAAGGATTTACCAGAAGATATTAGTACCGTTTTGGGTTTTGATGTGACTACTTATATTAGAGACTCTATTAAGGAAGTCCAACAAACTATTTTGGTCGCCTTTTTATTAGTGGTAGGTATCATTTTTATCTTCTTTAGGGATTGGCGAACTACTATCATTCCTGTAATAACCATCCCAATTGCGTTGATTGGCTCATTCTTCATTATGTATATAATGGGCTTTTCAATTAACGTACTTACGCTACTGGGTATCGTCCTGGCCATTGGATTGGTGGTGGATGATACCATCGTTGTACTTGAAAATATATACACCAAAATTGAAAATGGAGAATCGCCAACCGAGGCAGGTAAAAAGGGAACAGCAGAAATATTCTTTGCTGTAATTGCTACGACAGTAGCCTTGGCGGCAGTATTCTTACCTGTTATTTTCTTAGATGGGCTTACAGGCCGACTATTTAGAGAGTTTGGAATAGTAGTAGCAGGTGCAGTTATCATTTCCTCGTTTGTTGCTCTTACGCTTACACCAATGGTTTGTACAAGGCTATTGAAGCAGCGTAAAAACCACAATATGATCTATAATGCGACAGAACCTTTTTTCAAATGGCTAAGCGAAAGCTACAACAACTCCTTAGAAAGCTTCATGAAAATGAAATGGCTTTCCTTCGTAGTTGTTTTAGGTTCAGCAGGAATCATCGGATTGATGATGACAGAGAATCGTGTGAAAACTGAACTCTCACCAATGGAAGATAGAGGAGAGTTTAGAATTTATGCTTCAGGGCAAGAGGGGGCAACTTTTGAGTATATGGATAGGTACTTGGAAGAAATGGTAGATTTAGTCAATAAAAATGTGCCAGAATTGGCTTCTGTTGTATCTATTACCTCTCCAGGCTTCGGAACAAGTGCTGTAAATTCAGGCTTTTTACGTATTGTATTAACAGACAAAAGCGAAAGAACTAGATCGCAACAAGAAATTGTCGATGACTTAACTCCACTTATTAACACACTCACAGGGGCGAGGGCAAACATTACGCAATCTCAAAGTATAGGAGATAGAAGAGGTGGACCTCCAATCCAATATGTGATTCAAGCACCTACTATTGAAAAACTTCAAGAGGTGATACCAGCCTTTTTGGATCAAGCTAAAGACAGTCCAAAATTCAGTTACGCTGATGTGAACTTGAAATTCAATAAACCTGAATTAAAGATTGAGATAGACAGAGAAAAAGCGAGAAACTTAGGTGTTTCTACCAGAGATATTGCTCAGACCCTTCAATTGAGTTTGAGTGGTTCTAGATTTGGCTTTTTTATAATGGACGGCAAGCAGTACCAAGTAATAGGGCAAGTCTCTAGATCAAATAGAAATGAGCCTTTGGATTTAAAATCTTTGTACGTGAGGTCCTCAAATGGAGATTTAATCCAAATGGATAACTTGGTGTTTATTACAGAATCTGCCACTCCTCCTCAATTATATAGATATAATAGATACGTTTCTGCCACGGTTTCGGCAAACCTTGGTCGTGGTGTGACATTAGGAGAAGGCATAGCGGAAATGGATAGAATTGCAGATGAAATACTTGATGATACGTTTGCAACCACATTATCAGGTGCATCTAAAGAATTTCAAGATAGTTCTAGCAGTCTTTACTTCGCCTTCGGCTTTGCCTTAATATTGATATACTTAGTGCTTTCAGCTCAATTTGAGAGCTTTAGAGATCCACTAATTATCATGTTTACTGTACCCTTGGCATTGGCAGGCGCATTGATATCCTTATGGAGATTCGACCAAACCCTAAATATTTTCAGTGAGATCGGTATCATTATGTTGATTGGCCTTGTGACCAAAAATGGTATCCTGATTGTAGAATTTGCCAACCAACGGAAGGCAATTGGCATGCCCATATACGAAGCAATCGTTGGTGCTGCCCAAGCTCGTTTCAGACCAATCTTGATGACAAGTTTGTCTACCATTTTAGGGATTCTTCCAATTGCATTAGCCTTAGGTGCTGGCGCAGAAAGTCGAGTATCTATGGGTATAGCGGTAATTGGAGGATTGATCTTCGCCACTCTTTTAACGCTTTATGTGATACCAGGGATTTACGTTTATTTCACAAGTAAAACAGCTAGACTAGCTAGAGTTTAAATTATTGCTGTTCACCACCACCAAGATTATGAAACACCTGTTTTCTACTATATTTATTTGTATTATTTTCTTGTTCGGCAATGATGTAATTGCGCAGAATGAACTCACCTTAAAAGAGGCAATTTCAATTGGACTTGAGAATAATTACGCAATACGAATTGCCAAAAACATAGAAGAAATAGCCAAAATCAGCGCTACACCGGGTGCTGCAGGGTTTTTACCGATTGTAGGTATCAATGCCAACAAAGGTTTTTCAATAGATGATGTAGAACAACAGTTTTTGAATGATCCAGAGCCAAGAAAAATTGATAATGCAAAAGCAGACAATTTAGCTATCAATCCCTCCCTACAATGGACAATATTTGACGGGTTGGCAATGTTTGTAGCGTTGGAAAGGCTGAGAGAATTGGAAGCGGAAGGATTGGAAAATACCAAAATCGCTGTTGAAAATACCATGGCAGCAATTTCAAATTCTTTTTATTTGATTGCGCTGGAAGAAGCCAGACTTGAAGTTTTAAAAACAACGATGGATATCTCCAAAGAGCGGTTAAAAATATCGAAAGATAAATATGAATTAGGTAAAGCTTCAAAATTGGAATACCTAGCGGCACAAGTCGATCATAATTCTGATTCTACCTCATTGATCAACCAAGAAGTAACCATTTTCATCTCTAAAGCAAACCTTAATGAATTGATGGGTCGAGATGCCAGCATTGACTTTAGTGTGGCCTTTGAGATCATTGTTACTGAAGATTTAGTTTTGGAAGAATTGGTAAATACGCTAAATGTAAAAAACCCTGAATTATTGGCTGCTCAAAGAAGGAAAAACGTGAGCTATCTTCAAATAAGAGAGATTCAAGCAGAGCGAATGCCGAGACTTACCTTAAATGGAGGGTACAATTATTCCGTAAGAAATTCTGTTGCTGGATTCTTGATTTCGAATACTGCTTCAGGTTTTACTTACGGCGCATCTGCCTTTTTGAATGTATTCAACGGCAATAGCGTAAACCGCAGAGCACAAATTGCAAAAGTACAATCTTTTAATGCTGAATTGGTAGTGGATCAACTCAAACTCCAATTAGAATCTGATATCAAAAGAGCTTATACAACGCATCAAAAAAATATCATTCTCATGAACCTTGAAAATGCCAATCAGGATGTTGCAAAGGAAAATGCTGAAATAGCTCTGGAAAGATATAGACTTGGAGTGAGTAATGCTCTGGAGCTTAGAGAAGCCCAGGTAAATGCTGTTGACGCAGAAACACGCGCTCTTGTGGCCGCATTTAACGCAAAATCATCTGAAATTGAACTGCTTAGATTGAGCGGTGAAATTATTCAATACGCCCAACTATAAGTGAACGATAAGAAGTAAAAGCCTGTTTGCATGCCAAATGACGGTACAGGGCTAATAATCAATTTGTTATTGCAAATATTATTATTATCTTTGCGCTTTCTTTTTTGCCTCATAAACATTTTATCACCAAAGAGGCTTTACACAATCTGGCATAGATTTAGCTAATAAGCTGAAAACCTGCATTGTGTGTCACTAGGTATGAAAAAAAACATTCTTAAGAGCAGTTTGCTAATTAAGGCATTTCTTGTACTTATCTTCGTTTCTCATGCTTGCCAGCAAGTTGAAATGACCGATGAACAGGAAATTGGCGGAATCCCTCCTGTAGAGTTTGATCTCTCAGAAATCAAAAAAAGAGGTAGATTAATTGCGCTTGTGGACAATACTTCCACTAGTTTTTATATTTACAAAGGCCGACCTATGGGCTTTGAATTTGAGCTACTCACTCGATTGAGTGAAACGCTCGGTGTAGAACTTGAAGTAAGACAAGAGTCGGATTTAGATGTTGCCTTTCACGATTTGAATGCTGGAAGGGCAGATATTTTAGCCTACAATCTTTCAGTAACAAAAGGCCGTCTTAAAAAAGTAGCCTTTACAGAAACACATCACGAGACAAGACAAATCCTTATCCAAAGAAAACCTTTGAACTGGAGGACGATGTCGGCCAACCAAATCGATAGGCAATTGGTAAGAAATGTCGTTGAACTAGGCAATAAGCGAATTCACATTCGAAAAGGAAGTTCTTTTAAATCCAGACTACAAAACCTATCTACCGAAATAGGATCGGCTATTCAGATCGTTGAAATGGGTGGCGAGGTTGGTGCTGAAGAACTCATTCAAATGGTTGCCAATGGTGAAATAGCGATGACAGTTGTAGACGAAAATGATGCCAAGCTATTGGAAGGGTTATATCTCGACATAGACACCAAAACACCTATTAGTTTCACACAAAGTATTGCATGGGCTGTAAGACACAATGCTCCAGAACTATTAGACGAAACTAATGTTTGGCTCAATGAAGTGCAGCAGTCCTCAGTATATGCAGTCCTTTACAATCGCTATTATAAAAATGCCTACAATCACGCATACCGCGTAAGAAGTAGTTTCTCGTCTATTGGAGGCAGCTTGATTTCCCCTTTTGATGTAGAGATAAAATCGTATGCAGATTTACTCGGTTGGGATTGGCGCTTGCTGGCCTCTCAAATTTACCAAGAATCTAAATTCGAAATTGACGTAGAATCTTGGGCAGGAGCTCAAGGATTAATGCAAATAATGCCCGCAACAGCTGAAAGGTTTGGCGCCGAGAATCCATTCGATCCCATGCAAAGTCTTAGAGCAGGCGTAAAATACTTGGAATACCTTGACAAATTTTGGCGTAATAAAATTGAAGATCCGAACGAGCGATTAAAATTCATTCTCTCTTCCTATAATGCAGGGCAAGGGCATGTATTAGATGCTTACAATCTTACCTTTAAATTTGGGAAAAACCCCAGTAAATGGGAAAATGTAGAAGAATACTTGCTTAAAAAATCTGATCCTGAATTTTACTTAGACCCCATCGTAAAATCTGGATATTGTAGAGGAGCTGAACCTGTAAACTATGTGAGAGAAATTCTCGCTCGATACGATCAATACAGGCAGCTTTACACAACTTGATAGAAAAGCAGAAAAAATAAAATACAAAAGCAAAAGCTCGGACTATCATCCGGGTTTTTGCTTTTAGGCCACATTCATAAAATACTTATTCAAAACTGTCTGGTACAACTGACCAAACTTATCATAACACCATTGTTTAAATTCCCTGAGCTCATCAGGTACCAGCGCCTTTACAGCCTTGGAAAGTTCTTTTTCAAAAAGTCTCTTGTCAAAGCTTACTTTCGAAAGGATAATCTTTGCATATTCCAACATTTTTATAATGGATTAAATATGTATATTAAGTACAGTTTAGAAATTTAACGAAATACCAAACTTCATGTTACTTCGTTTCGTCAAAGAACTTAAAATAATTTATAAAACGTATTTTTACAAAAATTTAAGTCTGTTTAATTTCATGAAGATAACGAAAAGGATATACCTCCTAGTATTAACTATTATTTTTCTCAGCTCTATTTCGTTTGCACAAGAAACTACTATCGAATTGGGAGCGGATGAAATTGGGATGAATGAAATGTTTACCATTTCAATTATGGTCAAAAATGAAAGAATCCGCAGTTATGACAACTTTCCAGATATTCCTGGTTTTGAAAAAAGAGGAACAGCATCCTCTTCCTCCACAAGCATAGTAAATGGGCAAATGTCCTTTTCACAAACCATCACACAAAATTATCAGCCAATGCGGGAGGGTTCATTTACCATACCTGCTTTCAAAATAAATGTAAATAAAAATGAAATTTCATCACAAGGAAAAACACTTTTGGTAATAGGCCCGAAAACCCAACAAAGAGCGGTTGACCCTACTCAAGATCCTTTCGAAGAGTTTTTTGGTGGCCGTAGAGGCCAAACAGAGTATATTGATGTAAAAGAAGATGCGTTTTTAGCTTTAACCACCGACAAAGACCAAATTTATAGAGGAGAGGGTGTTACAGCTACATTTGCCTTGTATGTAGCTGAAACTAATAGAGCTCAATTACAATGGTTTGATTTGGCCATACAGCTACAAGGTCTCTTAAAGACCCTAAAGCCTGAAAATACGTGGGAGGAGAATTTTGCTATAGATAATATTCAGGGAACTCGAATCAATATCAATGGCAAGTATTACACCCAATTCAAAATTTACCAAGCCACCTTCTTTGCTCTTTCAGTGAGTCCGATGGAATTTCCTTCTGTTCCATTGAAAATGATAAAATATAGAATTGCTCAAAACCAATCTTTCTTTGGGGCAAATAGACAAGAAGATTACGTGACCTTCAGAACCAAGGCAAAAACTGTGAAAGTGCTTGACCTCCCGCCTCATCCGTTGAAAGACCAAGTAACAGTAGGTGTTTATAGTTTAGAAGAAGGCCTTTCTACCGCTGCGTTGAGTACTGGCGAGAGTTTAACCTATACATTCAATTTAGTAGGCGAAGGCAATATCTCAGCGATTCAAGAACCCATTTTAACCAAAGGCAAAAATTTCGATATTTTTCCACCAAATACCACACAGAATATCCGCAGAAGCAATGGACGCGTAACTGGAAATAAATCTTTTAGCTATTTCTTTATCCCAAAAGAACCTGGACAATATGCATTAGCAGATCAGGTTCAATTTATCTATTTCAATACCAGAGTAGCTCAATACGATACGCTAAGGCCCAAAGCAACTATTACCGTAACTGGTGAGAGTAAGAAAAACCAAGTGATCAGTTCAAATAATTTTGGCCCTTTCTATGATCGGATTGAATTAGAAGATAATAAATTAAGAAACTTGGGCGGTTCGAGTGCATTTACCATCTTTGCTAATGCCCTCGTGTTTTTGATGTTGGGCATATCCGCATACATCATGTTCAAAAAATAAGGAATGTCCAATTCATACGGTAAGCTATTTCGCATTACAACCTTTGGAGAATCACACGGCCCAGCTATAGGCGTTGTCATAGATGGCTGTCCGGCAGGTTTGGAAATAGACGAACAATTTATTCAAGCACAATTAGAAAAGCGTAAACCCGGTCAGTCACGAATCACCACCCAGCGTAGAGAAAATGATATTTTTCAAATCGTTTCAGGCGTATTCGAAGGTAAAAGTACTGGAACGCCCATCATGTTGCTGATTCCAAATGCTGATGCAAAAAGCAAAGATTATAGTCACATTGCTGATAAATTTCGTCCTTCGCATGCCGACTATACATATAGCGAAAAATATGGCATACGCGACTACCGCGGTGGCGGCAGGTCATCTGCAAGAGAAACAGCCGCAAGAGTAGCCGCTGGCGCAGTCGCTCAGTTGCTTCTAAGTACGCAAAATATTTCCTGCCTAGCCTATGTTTCACAAGTGGGCAATCTCAGACTTGAGAAATCATACCTCGAATTAGACCTTGACTCAATAGAGAACAACATCGTCCGCTGCCCTGATGCTCCTATGGCAGCCAAAATGATTGAACTTATTGATGCTACCCGCAAGAATAGAGATACCATTGGCGGTGTAGTTACAGGCGTAATCAAAGGTGTGCCAACAGGTCTTGGCGAACCGGTATTTGACCGGCTGCATGCCGAACTAGGAAAAGCCATGCTCAGCATCAACGCAGTAAAAGGTTTTGAATATGGAAGTGGCTTCGATGGAGTAGAAATGAATGGATCAGCTCATAATGACCTTTTCAAAAAAGAAGGAGATAAAATCATTACTACCAGCAATCATAGCGGAGGCATACAAGGAGGCATCAGTAACGGTCAGGATATTTATTTTCGGGTGGCTTTTAAACCTGTGGCTACCTTGATGCAAGACCAAGAAAGTATAGATGAGCAAAGAAACCCAACAATAGTGAGCGGAAAAGGTCGGCATGACCCGTGCGTAGTGCCTCGCGCGGTGCCAATTGTAGAAGCAATGGCGGCAATCGTCATAGCAGATTTTTATTTGAGGAATAAAATTTCAAAATTGTAGGCCTGTTGGTTGGTTGCATTTCAAAAAACTAAACAATCACAAAATTTTGTATCTCTATTTGTTGCCTACTTAGATTAAAAATATGCTGAAGGAAAAAAAATCTATGCCTTTATATGCCAAAATACTCATTGGTATGGGCTTAGGATTAGTTTGGGGTCTAGTTGCGCCGTCATTTGGACTGGTAGATTTTACTGCTGACTGGATAAAACCATTCGGTACCATATTTATAAATTCACTTAAGCTCATCGCTATCCCATTGGTATTAGTATCCCTAATTGATGGGATATCTAACCTGACGGACGTTTCTAAACTTAGCAGAATAGGTGGCAAGACCATCATTTTTTATCTATCCACAACAGTAATTGCTGTTGTAATTGGACTGGTTTCGGTTAATTTGATTAAGCCCGGTAAATTCTTAGACCCAAACAAACGGGAGGAATTAAGAGAAGCTTATGCATCAGATATGGACACTAGAATTCAAGGCGCGGAGGGTGTCGTAGATGCAGGCCCTTTAGACACCTTAGTAAATATTGTGCCTGACAATCTATTTTTCGCACTTACTAATAACACCAACATGCTACAAGTAATATTCTTCGCAATATTATTTGGAGTAGCCATGGTTATGTCGCCACCCAAAAAAGTAGCAGGTGTCAAGGCTTTTTTTGATGGTGCAAATACCATCATTTTGAAAATCGTAGATTTCATTATGATGTACGCACCTCTAGGAGTTTTTGCCCTGCTAGCCAGTTTAAATTTAGATCTTAATTTACTAGGCGCGCTAGGTGTATATAGTGGTAATGTGATTCTTGGGTTAGCCATGATGGTTTTTGTAGTGTATCCAATCATTTTCAAACTATTCACCAAGACGAGCTATTTCGGCTTCTTTAAGGCCATATTACCTGCTCAAATCCTGGCATTCTCTACGAGCTCCAGTGCGGCCACTTTACCAGTAACCATGGATTGTGTAGAGAAAAACCTAGGAGTAAAGGAAGAGATATCAAGCTTTGTCCTCCCGCTGGGAGCTACCATAAATATGGATGGCACAAGTATCCACCAAGGCGTGTCGGCAGTATTTATCGCACAAGCATTTGGCCTTGACTTAAGCATCGGGCAGCAAATCACCATCTTACTTACAGCCGTACTAGCTTCAGTAGGAGCTGCCGCAGTGCCAAGTGCAGGCATCATTATGCTTATCATCGTCTTAGAATCTGTCGGACTGGATCCTGCAGGCTTGGCCTTGATACTTGCAGTAGATAGGCCGCTAGACATGTGCCGGACTGTGGTGAACGTAACAGGAGATGCTACTGTAACGATGGTAGTAGCTCATAGCGAGGATATGCTCGACACTTCCACTACTCCAGGCTATGAAAATGTTGAATCTGATAAGACAGCCTAATTTGCAAAGAAAAGAACTAATTAAGCTTGATTTTGTTGTTCATAAAAATGAATTCCCATGTTAAAAGAATATAAAAGAGCGGTTACCGTTTATTTGGAATCAAACCCAAATCCAAATTCCCTGAAATTTGTGGCCAATTTCATGTTGGTGCCCGAAGCGATGAGCTTTGATTATCCAACACTTGAAAGCGCAGAAAAATGTCCCTTGGCACAAGAGCTTTTCAATTATGCTTTTGTGGAACGTGTTTTTGTGATGAGTAATTTTATTACCGTCACCAAGCAAGCTGACGTTGAATGGAGCGATGTTCAGGATTTTATTAAAGATCACGTGAAAAAATATCTTGAATCGGGTCAAGCAGTGATTCAAGAAGATTTGACTAAGGATCCTCTTTTTGAAGAAAGTGATTCGGAAACTGTGAAGAAAATCAAAGGGATATTGGATGAATATATTCGCCCTGCAGTGGAGCAAGATGGCGGCGCTATAGGATTTCATTCCTTCACGGATGGCACCGTAAAAGTACTGCTTCAAGGTTCATGCAGCGGTTGTCCGTCATCTACTGTTACGTTAAAGGCAGGTATAGAAAATCTCTTGAAAAGAATGCTGCCAAATGAAGTAAAAGAAGTGGTAGCTGAAGGAGTGTAAGACAAAAGCAAAATACTTTATTGAAAGCGATTGATTCAAATTTGAGTCAATCGCTTTTTTATTGTCAGGTAATAAAGCGGGAGGAATAGGCTGCTGTATTTGACAATCAAAATTTCTACTTTCAAATTTCACCTATAAAGGCTCCAATTTGAAGCCATTTTCTTTATCTTGCAGCGATGGAAAATTTTGTTGTTTCGGCTAGAAAATATCGCCCTAAAACCTTCTCTTCGGTAGTAGGTCAAGAGCATATCACTACCACCTTAAAAAATGCAATCCAAAATAACCAACTCGCTCAAGCTTTCTTGTTTTGTGGGCCGAGAGGCGTAGGCAAAACTACCTGCGCGAGGATTCTAGCCAAAACTATTAATTGCAAAAACCCATCCTCAGAAATGGAGCCTTGCAATGAGTGTGACTCTTGCCTAAGCTTCAATACAGGTTCCTCGCTTAATATTCGAGAGTTGGATGCGGCTTCTAATAATTCGGTGGAAGACATTCGAAATCTGGTGGATCAGGTACGCTATGGGCCGCAGAATGGCAAGTACAAAATCTATATAATTGATGAGGTTCACATGCTTTCAAACCAAGCGTTCAATGCTTTTTTGAAGACTTTAGAGGAGCCTCCTTCTTATGCCATTTTCATATTGGCAACGACCGAAAAGCACAAAATCATTCCTACCATCCTTTCGAGATGTCAGATTTTTGATTTCAATCGCATACAAGTAAAGGAAATCGTGGTGCATTTGCGTGCTATTGCAGCTCAGGAAAAAATCGAAGCTGAAGATGAAGCCTTGCACCTAATCGCTCAAAAAGCAGATGGTGCCCTTAGAGATGCCCTTTCGCTTTTTGATTTGATTGTAACCTATTCTTCCGACCGGAAGGTGAAATATGCAAGAGTAGTCGAAAACCTCCATATTTTAGATTATGATTATTATTTGGCGGCGACAGATCAATTGCTGGTTGGAGATAATTCAGCGATTCTATTGACACTGGATGACATCTTAAAGAAAGGCTTTGATGGCCATCATTTCATTACTGGGTTGGCGGAGCATTTACGGAATCTGATGGTGTGTAAAGATGAGCGCACGCATAAGCTTTTAGAAATGAGCGATGGTGTGAAGGCGCTGTATATTCAGCAGTCACAGAAGACCTCCATCTCATTTTTGTTGAGCTGTATTAATTTGGCTAATCAATGTGATTTGCATTATAAGGCCAGCCGAAATCAGCGATTGCATTTGGAAATTTACTTGTTGAAAATGGCCCATGTAAAAGAGGCTATTCAACTTGCTTCTCTTGCTCCATCGGAGCCGGCATTAAAAAAAAAATAGCTGACCACTCTGATGATTCCTCAGACAAGTCTTTAGATGGACAAAAAATAGAAATTAATCCTCCCGCACCTTCCGCTCAAACTCCAGTTGTAAATCCACCTGTTAAGAAGAAGGTAAATCTTTCTTTAAATAAAATTCCCACAATGCCCTCGCAAAACTATGCGGCTCAATTAGCTGCAAACGAGTTGAAAGAGGAAGAAAGCTCTAGCCTAGACATAACCGAAAATCTGCCTTTGACTTTCGATAAATTGCAGGAAACCTGGTTTCAGTTTTTCGAAAAAAGAAAAGATAATGGCAAGGCACTGATCCAAACATTTGCCAACAAAAAAATTAGACTTGAGGGAGAATCTACCCTTGTAATACGGCTGGTTAATAAAATTGAAGAAGGCCTACTTGAAGATTTCAAAGTAGATTTGATGGAGCACATGAAACATCACAATCAAAATAGAAGCCTTGTGATTGAAGCTGAAATCAATGAACAAGAAGCGAAAGAGCGTAGACCCTATACGAGCTCTGAGAAGTTTACTTTCCTATTAGATAAGCATCCATTGCTTAGAGAAATGGCTGATAAATTTGGCTTGGATACGGAGTATTAGTATTACGGTGAAGGCATAAAAAAAGGAGGCTACTCACCTCCTTTTCTATTCAAGATTTCCTGATCAATCAATTACATTGGGATTCAACTATTTGTCCATTAATCATTACAATGCATACGTTGGTTAGATACTCAAATGGATCGCCATCGTATAACACCAAGTCAGCATCTTTTCCAGCTTTTATAGAACCCACTCTATTATCAATATCAAGAATTTTGGCTGGATTGATGGTTATAGATTTCAACGCGTCGTTATAATCCATACCAAATTTCACGGCTTCCGCAGCTTCAAAACGAATGACCCTGGTCTTTGGCACGTATGCTTCGAAACCACTTTGCAAACTCACCGGGATACCTGCTTTAGCTAATTTACCCGCTGTTTCCATATTCATATTTTTCATGTCCCCATAAGAACGAGCCATAGTAGGATGAATGGTAACTTCTGCTCTTGAAGCTTTAATTTCTTCAATATAATCATACGCTTCGGCAGCTCCATCTAAGACCAATTTGAAACCAAATTCTTCGGCCAATCGAAGAGCGGCTTGAATATCTGTGGCAGTATTTGCCGTGATGAGCGCTTTAGTTTCGCCTTTCAGAAGTCTTACAAGCGCCTCCATTTTCAAATCTCTCGAAGGATGTTTGGTTGCATCGCTATCTTCCATCTTCTTAAGATAACTTTGAGCTTTGAGCAATTCAGTTCTAAGCATCGCTACTACCTTGGCTCTTGTGCCCGGGGAACTGAAATTACTGGTAGTCATTGTACCCAAAGTCATGGCAAGCATTTTTTCAGGCACTAGCGTTACTTCTTCTATATTATCTCCCACGGTTTTTGCAATCATCGTTTGGCCACTGATAATCGCTCCCGTTCCATGGCCTGTGTGTATGGTGGTAATGCCCTGAGTTCTCACATAAGCTACCAACGCTTCTCTTGGATTATATGCATCAATCGCTCTCAAGTCAGGCTGTATTGGTGACGATTTCTCAAGTTGATCTTGATCGCCAGGCGTGTTTAGGATTCCGGCTAAGCCAACTACCGAATGCCCATCTACTAGGCCCGGTGTTACTACTTTGGCTTCGTACACTTCGTAGCCTGATGGGATATTCACCTGAGCAGCCGTACCAACTTGCTGGATTTTGCCATCTTTAATTAAAATAACACCATTGGTTATGGCATCGCCCTCCATGGTATAAATGGTTTCTGCTTTCACGGCAATTTGGGCAGATGCTACAACGGGCAGTAGAGCCAGCAATAGGATGCTCGTAATTTTATATATATTAAATTTCTTCATTTTCAAGTTCTTAGTTTTCAAGGTGATGATGAATATGCATAATTGATCTATATACATCGTATCCTCCAGTCGCCCAGGTTTTATCTTCGGGATTGGCTAGATCAAATCTCTTAAGTCCTTCTACCCAAGTTTGCTCTACGCGAGTGTACACACTAAAAGGATCACCAGATAAGATGATAAAATCTGCATCTTTGCCATTTTCTAAGGATCCGATACGATCATCGAGATCCATCATTCTGGCTCCAGCAATCGTGAGTGCCTCTATGGCTGCTTTTTTGGACATCCCTTCTTTCACAGAAAATGCGGCTTGTCTAATAAAAAAGCGTGAATCAGAAATACCATCGTCGGTATGGAAAGCAACATTAGCCCCGTATTTTTCCAGCTCTCTTCCGTTGGTTGGGCGTAAATCTACCGCCTCCAATTTTCCTCCTGGGGAGTCAAGGTAAATGATAGAAGCGTGCGCTCCTGCTTTGGCGATTTCCTCAGCTACTTTCCAAGCCTCGCTTACATGGTGCAATACAATTCGAAAGTTAAATTCCTGCGACAAGCGAAGAGCTGTCATAATATCGTCGTGACGGTGCGTGTGGAAATGGACAATCCGCTTACGGTCTAAAATCTCCACTACCGCTTCCATTTGAAGACTTCTCTCGGGCATTTTGGCAGCATCACCTCCCGCCTTTTCTACTTTGGCTTTATATTCTTGTGCTTTCACAAATAAATCACGAGCCATAGCGGCACTCTTGGCTCTGGTTCCTGGAAATGGTCCCATATTTCTTACTGGGTTGGTCCCATTTGCCATTTTCATTCCTCCAAATACGCCTTCTCTATTTGTTAAGAGCAAGTCGTCAATGGTACGAGCTTCACGCATTTTCAGATAGACTGTTTGTCCACTCATAAGATGACCCGACCCGGGCATCGCATTTACACTCGTAATTCCTCCAGCCAAGGCTCTATTGAAGCCGTCGCTGCGCGCGTCAATTCCATCATAAATGCGAACATCCGGATTGAGCGCAGACGAGCCATCGCCACCGGAGCCCTCGCCTAGATGTGTGTGTGTATCAACCAGGCCTGGTAAAATCACCTTGCCACTTACGTCTATTACTTCTGCATTTGCTGGTATAGTAGTTTGGGCACCACCTACCGCTGTAATTTTTCCATTTTGCACTATCAATACACCGTTTTCGATGGGGTTGCCAGCAACTGTATGGATCGTGGCTCCCTTAAACACCTTAGGATTTTGTTGCGCATAGGAAGTGCCACTAAAAAGTAGGCAAGCCATTCCCAAGACTAAAAATTTTTGTTTCATCATCATATTTCAAATTGTATTTACGAGCTTAAGGTAAGACTTAATTTTTTGAAATTTAACTAATCTATTTGAGCGGGAGAAGTATTACATAGAAATAGAATTGCCCTAACGTATCTGCTTTTTTCTATTTTTGCCGTTAATTGCATTAAAATTGTTCGTTATAAATAATATGAATGTAAATACCAGAATATTGGTAACTGGTGCCGCAGGGTTTATTGGGTATCATCTGAGTAGTCAATTATTAGCGCGTGGCATGCAAGTAATTGGCTTAGACAATTTGAACGATTACTACGAAACGAGTCTTAAGCACTCAAGGCTCAATCAGTTAAAGGGAAATCCGAATTTTTCATTTCAACATGTTGATCTCAAAAATACCGAAGCTGTAATGGAGGTATTCAAAAGCGAACATCCTGAATACGTTATTCACTTGGCCGCTCAAGCGGGTGTTCGCTATTCATTGGAAAATCCGCATGTATATATTGAAAGCAACATTCAAGGTTTTTTAAATATTCTCGAAGGCTGCCGTCATTATCCTGTAAAGCATCTGATTTTTGCCTCGTCCAGTTCTGTGTATGGTGCAAATACTAAGATGCCTTTTAGCACTTTGGATAGCGTGGATCACCCTGTATCATTGTACGCGGCTACTAAAAAGAGCAATGAGTTAATGGCGCATACCTACGCTCACTTGTATCAAATACCCGTTACGGGCTTGCGCTTTTTCACAGTGTATGGTCCGTATGGCAGACCCGATATGGCCTATTTCCTCTTCACCAAAGCCATTTTGAATGATGAGCCAATCACGGTATTCAACGATGGGAAAATGAAACGTGATTTCACTTATATAGATGATATTGTAGAGGGAATTGTACGATTGATTCCAAAAGCACCCGTGCAGAACAATAATTGGGATAGAAGCAAACCAAACCCATCGAGTAGCTTTGCACCTTATCGCCTATTTAATATTGGAAATAATCAACCTGTAGAATTACTAACTTTTATACAAGTATTAGAAAAAGCCCTAGGTAAAGAAGCAAAAAAAGAGTTTTTACCCATGCAAGATGGAGATGTAGAAGCTACCTTTGCTGATGTGGGCGATCTCATGCGGGAGGTTGATTTCAAACCTTCTACCAGTATCGAAACAGGTCTGAACAAATTTGTAGATTGGTACAAGGAGTATTACAAAAATGAGCTGTAGCGTAAAATTCAACGAGATTCATGATTTCAGTGAGCAATAAGAAAATAGGAGTAATAGGTTTGGGCTACGTGGGCCTTCCTTTGTCAGTAGAATTTGGCAAAATCCGGAATGTAATTGGTTTCGATATCAATAAAGAGCGGGTGGTTGAACTGAACAAGGGATTCGACCGGACTTTGGAAGTAGAAACCGATGAGCTTAAGGAAGCCCAAGAATTACGTTTTACCGACCAATTGGAAGACTTAAAGGACTGTCAAATATATATTGTAACTGTCCCCACGCCAGTCGATGATTTCAAAAATCCGGATCTTACACCCTTGCTGAAAGCTTCGGAAATGATTGGTACTATTCTGAAAAAGGGTGATTTGGTCATCTATGAATCAACCGTATATCCAGGATGCACCGAGGAGGATTGTGTGCCCGTGCTCGAAAAGTTTAGCGGACTGCTATTCAATCAAGATTTCTTTTGCGGCTATTCACCTGAGCGAATCAATCCTGGTGATAAAATAAATCGCTTGCCTACGATCAAAAAAGTAACGAGCGGCTCCACAGCTGAAATTGCAGAGGAGGTGGATCAACTCTACAAGCAAATCATCACTGCGGGCACGCACAAAGCCGCATCTATGAAAGTAGCTGAAGCTGCCAAAGTAGTGGAGAACTCACAGCGAGATGTGAACATCAGCTTTATGAATGAATTATCACTGATTTTTGATCGGATGGGAATTGATACACTGGATGTATTGGAAGCGGCTGGCACTAAGTGGAATTTCCTTCCTTTCCGCCCGGGTTTGGTTGGTGGGCATTGTATAAGCGTGGATCCCTATTACCTCACACAAAAATCTGAAAGTCTAGGCTACTATCCAGAAGTGATCCTTTCGGGCCGTCGGATCAATGACAATATGGGCGTATTTATAGCCAATAAGGTAGTGAAACTGATGGTGCAAAAAGGCGATAAAATTAAAGACTCAAGAGCCTTGATATTAGGAATCACCTTCAAGGAAAACTGCCCTGATATAAGGAATACCAAAGTAGTAGATATCGTAAAAGAATTGAGTAATTTCAGTATGCAAGTGGATGTGTACGACCCGTATGCCCTCAAAGAAGAGGTAAAACATGAATATGGGATCACCCTCGTAGACAAGCCAACTGGCTCATACAATGCGATAATCCTAGCAGTAGCTCATGATGAGTTTAAAACGCTTGATATCGATGCGCTGAAGAATACCTATTCTGTGGTATTCGATATTAAAGGGATGTTGCCGAAAGATAAAGTGGATGCGAGGTTGTAAATTTTAGGCAGATTCAAAAAACCTGCAACAATACCCTTGTTACCAATACAATGCGTAGAAATGCTTGTGAAATGAAGCATTCCAGTGGTTTGAAAAAAGGAATAATGCCTGATCAAGATTTAGTAAAAATTTGGACGGTAAGAAGCCTTTTTACTTTTCAAAACATTCGGGTTCATTGAAGCATTTTGCCCTATAGGCTACCATTCAGCTTTCAAATTAGAATAGCTACTGCACTACTTTCCCAAATATGGTAAGCTTATCTACCTGGTTGCTGGTGTTGGTCATGACCATCACGTATTTTTTGAAAACTCCTGCTGAGCTGCCGGCTGCATACACCACATCCACAAAACCTGTATCACTTGGCGCAACACTTTTAGAGTATTCTGCAATGGTACATCCACACGTTGTGGTCACATTTAAGACCTTTAGCGAAGAATCTCCCGCATTTACAAAATTGAAGCGGTGCTTTGTGCTTGTATTCACCTTCACTTCACCAAAGTCATGTGCACGTCCCTCATGAAAGCTTATATCCGGGCTAGCTATATTTATCATTAGCCAGAAGTAAAAAGAAATGAAAAGTGGGGAAGTATTCATTATGAATTTTTTAAGTTATACAATTCAAAATTTCAAGGTTTTATTTCTTGTAAAACGTTTAAAGCGAAAAAAATTAATATTCGTGCAAACTTGTCCGTACCCAATACGGAGAACTTAATTTACTCCTCTTTCTCAGCTCTCCTAAAATATACAGTTGATTATTATTGAAATCTGCGAATTGTTCCTCCAAAGGTCGTCGCTTAGATAGGAACGCCTCCATTTCTTGTCCATAAGGCAAAAATGGATACTGATAGCTAGCCCAAAACTGAGGATCGTAGGTAGAACGGCCAGAAATAAAAATAAAACCATTGTATAGGTCAGGTACGTACATCAAAGATCGAAAAGGTCGGTTGCCTCTAATTCCATAAATATATCGGGCTCTCAGCTCTTCATAACTGAGATCCACAAACTCCACATCCATCGCATATAGTTCGGCAAACTCCTCCACCAAATCATCGTCGGGGAAGCCCTCTGCCTGATACCCAAAGCCTCTGTACTTTCTGAAAGAATTGGCATAGTTGAAAAGATAGCGCCCCTGATAACTTCGTTGATAATTAACCATGACACTTTCTTCGTAGGTAACCGTCTTGTACTCTCGCCCCCACTTACTATTAATTTTAGGAACGGGCGATGGGTTATTCCAATTCAATTCCATTTTGTGCAAACCATAATCCTCCTGATCAATGTAAAAAGTAGCACTTTGCAATAATTTAAGGTGAGAATAGCCCCAACGGTTTGCTCTTTGATCCAATGCTGGGTCCGTGTTGAATATTCGAAGCACGAACACAGGTCTATCGCCAATATACTGCTCTCCCATTAATTCATATTCGAACCAACTAAGCCGAAAGCTGAATATCTTGTAGATATAGTTTGGAAAAGACCGTATCATGGCATTTCTGACACTTCCTGTACTGTCCGTCTTTAAGGCATAATCAGATTTTTGAGTTTGATAAAATGTAAAAAAATGAATGTCACTTCCTGATGTTCTTGGCATACGGGCATGCCTAGGATGAAAGCCCTCAGAATGCATATACCCCGCCGAACGGGCAAAGCCTGCATATTCGCCATTGACCTTGATTACCTCTCGGTAAAATACATCAAACTCATGCGGATCGGGATAAAAGGTGTTGGCCATATTGTCCTGAAAACGCTTCATAATTTCGCGAGGCTTATAAGCAAGCACAATGGCTGCATTCAACTCTATCGTTGATTTGAACATCTTAATTTCTAGGGTGCGTTTTTCCTTGAGGGTTGCCACTGTTACCAAGTAGTCCTCATAGCCAATATGCGAAAAACGTAAGGTATCGCTTTCCTTAGCTTCCTTAGGTATCGTAAAGGAAAAGCCTCCCTCGGCATTGCTTACGGTACCTTTTAGCAGTCGTGGAAAAACCACATTTACAAATGGCAAGCCCTCTACGGTAGAGGCATCGACTACCCGCCCTTGTATGGTTTGGGAGTAGCCAGAAAAAGGGTTTACACAAAAAAGTGTTACTACAACAAATGAAAATAGCTTAATTCTTGATCTCCAATACATAAAAACCTTGTTTTTCGGTGAGTTCATCAAAAAATCCATCCGCGACATATCTACCTTTGTCTATTTTTCCCAAAACCTTAAAGCGGTTTGGAACTTCAAAATCGCCTACCCACTCTGATCCTTTGTACACCTGTAGGCGCAATGGTGTTTGATTTTCGTCATAGAGCTCTGGATCGGCGCTCCCGGTGCGATAGGTGCGAAAGGTCAAATCAGACTCTTCATCTACATATATATCTTTGTAATAGCCATACCTAAGGCGTGAATTAGGAAATAATTCATTATCATAAGCCGCTTCGACAATGTCCGATTCTGGATAATTCATTTTCATATCTTTGCCCGCCCTGCCATAAGACTGGGTCTGTTTCAACTGAGCATTGTATGTGTAAATAAGCGAATCTACTTCAAAAGTAAACCAGCTATTGCCACTTGGGGAGATATGATAATCGTAAAAAATATGGTTGGGTACAAAGCGGTAATTCTCATAGCTCGCTGGTCTATTGAATAGCAATCGCCTCAAGCCGCCCGTTTCTATATCTACCTCGCCTATCATGTAGGCTTCTCTATAAAACTCACGAGTGGCAAAGGCATTGAAAAGAGGATGCTCCGTATCAATTTTTGACCAAAAATGTCCTTCCGGCGTAAATTCAAATTTTTCGTTGTAATTTTGCAGCTCATACATCAATGGGGACTTTGGGTTTGGGTTACTCATCAAATCGGCTACTGAGCTCCCATCATTGGTATTCAAGAAAAACTTTTTAACGAAGTTCCATTCGGTATCATAGCGATAAAAATTCCAGCCTCCGCCTTTCACCAAATAGCCTGACTTATCTATACCCAATTGGGCAATCCCTGCCAGCTCTTCTGGGCCGCTCATGAGTTTAAGGTGAGTATCCAAAAAGGCACCTTCAAGGCTATAGCCTTCAATAAATCCATATAGATTGTCTATATACAGCACTTCTTGGCCATTCCAATGAAAGCTGCCTACCTGGGAAGATCGTCGAGGAGCAATGTGCACGGTATCTATGCTGATAGTGAAAGCTGTACCCAATGCATCACTCTTATTTTGATCCATAGCCGAATCGCAAGACATAATGGAAAAGGCAAGGAAGAATAGAACTATATATTTCATAAGCTAAAAATTAAATAGGGGTTCTAGGGAATAGAACCCCTATTAAGAGTAAATAAAAAACGGTGTTGCTAACAGTTTAAATAATTCTCTCTAGCATGTTGGCCTTAATGAAATACAGGCGACAGGGCCACATATATCATTCTTCAACCGATTTTGAAGCCGCCCTTCTTCTCTGAGATTATTACAACCATCTGACACTTCATCTATGACTAAAGTTACCAAAGCAATGGAGGCTAGTGCAACTTCAACTGCCTGAGCATCTACTTTCGGAACGTACGTCATCGAAAACAGTCCCACTAATAATACTGCGAATAATTTTTTCATTTTGTTTAATTGGTTTAGTTAATAAAAGAAACATTAATTAAGCATTGGCCAAATGCATCAATGAATTCATTGGCTAAAACAATAAATTAAAAATATAAAAGTCAAGTATTTTGAGATAAATTTTGAAAAATTTTTTAATTATTTTCCTTAATTTCCTTACTTTATACATTAACAACAATATTTGTGTAACAAGTAACGTTACATAATTTATTGAAATTATTAAAGTGAAAGATTGAAAGCTAGCCTAACCTAGGTTTGGTGATAGATAAATACTGAGAAAAGCATTGGGATGATGAAAAAATCTGCTGACTTATCTGCTCCTCAGCACATCAATAAAATGGAAATTGATTTTCAGAACGATTTGTCATTTTCGCATTCGTTCGGCATACTTATGGTGGAAAAATGCTATATAAAAGTTTGTGAACTCTACAGGAAGCTCACAATCCATCTACGCTTCCTAAGGACCAAGACTGTACATGCAATATTCTTCATCATATTGGTTCTGGCTCTGTCCCTACACAAATTCCTACCTTACAAGAGATGGCAAGATTATTCTTGGCAGACTTTACAAGGCAAATCTGTTTTCCATTATGAACGACGAACCTTTACAACCCCATATTCTTTTCTTTTTCATAGTATTAGCTATGGCAAAGCACATTGGAATTGGCACCGAAATGTCGATTAAGGTTTTTTTAACTGAAGCTAAAAAGCTGACAGAGGATCAGCTCCTCAATAAAATAACCAACAGTATTAGGCTGCACTAAAAAGATTAATCAGGAAAACATGAATATGGGATCACCCTCGTAGACAAGCCAACTGGCTCATACAATGCGATAATCCTAGCAGTAGCTCATGATGAGTTTAAAACGCTTGATATCGATGCGCTGAAGAATACTTATTCTGTGGTATTCGATATTAAAGGGATGTTGCCGAAAGATAAAGTGGATGCGAGGTTACAAGAATTAATCTAATTCTTTTTCCAAAACAACCTTAAAAAAATTCATTGTATCTGACTTGAAACCCGAAAAATATGGAAACCAAATTTCATTAGGAAAAAATAATGGTGTTACCATATATTTAGAATCAACCTCAAAATAACTAACAATTTCCAACTTGTCATTTAAAATCTCAACAAATCTTCTCCTATCTCCTCCATCGACTTGCCCTGCATAATACCTTAGCAGGACGTTGTTTTGATAATCATAAAACAAAGCGAAATAATGATTCAAGGTGCTTTTGTAAGCAGAAAATGCTGCTTTATTTTTAAAGAAATCGATTTCTATAGAGGGTACATTGATTGGGAACTTAGGATTACTTACTACATGAGTTGTGGTTTTGCCATTATCTAAATCGTATAAGTAAATTTTATCATCGATACCAAACATATAGGCTAGGTATTTTTTTTTAAAGGCAGTGAATTTAGGATCAAAATGCTCTGGATATGATTTACCATCCTTCAGAAAATCAATCGGGAAAAATAATGGATATTCTTTAAGGTGTCCGGTCAATAAATTTAACTCTCCAAAGATCGGGAACTCATATGATGCAGAGTTAAACACTCCTTCATGGTGTGAATTCGGTAGTCTTAAATTAATAGCGATCTTAGTTGGACTAAAGTTTGAAATTTTAAAATGCGAGCTTGTGTAGATTACTTTCCTACCATATTTAAAATTTGGAATTGGGTTTCGCAATTTAAAAGGGTGATCCCAGCGTTTTAATAAGGTGCCGTTATCGGTCAATAAAAGAATTCCCTTGTCTGTATTAGCTAAAAAGCCATCATCAGTCTTTATAAAAGGAAGAACCATTAATGGATTAAGGGTATCTGAAAACGGCATGGTTTGCCCTACTAATATTTTTTTATCTAAAGAATAATTGTAAAAACTCTTGTTGAATGGATCATAAATAGAAACAACTCTCTCATTATTCGTGTAGCTCTCACTTATAAAATTCCAATCATTTGTCATTCCATCTGGGATTGGAACCAAAACTTCTTCAAAAGAAAGACCATAATTGAATAAACTCTCACTTTCAGAGTTGTTATTATGCCCACAACCCCAGATAAGAAACAACGAAAAGAAACTAAGGGTAAAAGTGAAAAATATATGTATTATTTTAAAATTACTCAACACCACATAATATTAATGCGTACAAAATTCTTTCAGAACCATCAGGATTATCTGCACAGCCATCAATGAAAAAAAATCCAACATTACAAGCTAGAGCACAAGTGTTATGTACTGCTGCTTGCCATGTTTCGAGATCAGTTTCACAACCATAAAAAACTCCCCCAGAACAATTGTATGGAGGATCTGCAGAAGCGCTGAAACTTAATAAAATTCCAACAATAAGTGAACATAAAATTTTCATAAATTAAATATTTAAATTAAAAATTATTTTAACCAAACATATATATATATATAATCTAAATATTAATTACATGAGTGGCGAAATTATCATACCACCAGTGAATTTTCGCTGTTTTTGGTATTCTCACTTCAATACCCCATCCCCGAACATAAAAATGCGCCGTTGTCCATCCCTGGCTTTTTGTAGCTAATTGTTTTTCCTGTGTATGGATTGAACACTTTTCCGCCCGCTGCTTCGATAATGGCTTGGCCTGCTGCGGTATCCCATTCCATGGTGCGGCCTTTTCGAGCATACAAGTCTGCTGCGCCTTCTGCCACTCTGCAAAATTTGAGCGCACTTGATGCTCCTATCCATTTGGTGATCGGATAATTGACCAATATTTCCTCCCGCTCGGATTGTGCATACATGTGACTCAAAATGGCGGTTAATTCCGTTTTCTTACCTGAAACTCTAATCTCTTCTGTGTGTGGGCTTTTCCCATCCTTAGTAATGGACTGACTTCTAAAGGCTTTTTTGCCTACATGCCCCCAATACAGCTGTCGGGTAAATGGCAAATAGATGATCCCAAACACTGGCTTTTGCTGATGCATAAAAGCAATATTGACGGCGAATTCGCCCGAACCTCGCATAAAAGCCCTTGTACCATCGAGAGGATCGACCAGCCAAAAATCTGAATAAGTGGAGATTTCTTCATCACTGGGCAGGCTATGCTCCTCGGATATCACCGGGATGGATGGCGCAATGTCCAAAAGAAGCTTTCTTATAAATTTATCCGCTTCTAAGTCTGCTTGGGTTACAGGACTTTCATCAGGCTTTTCCATTACCCTTAGTGGGCTATGCCCATCAAAGTAATGCATCAGAATATCGCCCGCTTCCCGCGCACTTTCCAATAACTTAGGAATCCAATCCATCTCAAACCCATTCTTTTCGCTAGAATCTATCATATTCTATCAGATAACTATTTATTTCACCATTAGGCGTGTATTTTTGTTTTCAAGTTCAATTTACATCTTTATGGCGGTCGAGTTACAATCCATTACAGAAGAAATTAAAGACTTCACAGCTCATTCAGAAGAAGCATTGGAGCAGTTCAGAATGCGCTTCATTAGTAAGAAGAGTGTAGTGGGCGAATTGTTTGCGAAAATGGGAACTATGGCTCCAGAAGAACGCAAAGCTTATGGCGCGGCCATTAATGAAGTGAAAGATGCCGCACAAGAAAAGTTTAAAGAACTCATTGCTGTATTGGAGGCTCAAAAAGAGGAATTGATTGCCGCGCCTTTTGACTTGACCCTCCCGCCTATTCCAGATAGCTTGGGCAGCATTCACCCAATTACAGAGACAAAAAATCGAATTATCGAAATATTTGGCCGATTAGGATTCAATACATCCGAAGGACCCGAAATCGAGGATGACTGGCATAATTTCTCTGCCCTAAATTTTCCCGAAAACCACCCCGCACGCGAAATGCAAGATACGTTTTTCGTAGAGAAAAATCCAGACATCGCCTTACGTACGCATACATCATCGGTGCAGGTGCGAGTAATGCAAAACCAAAAACCGCCCATTCGTACGCTTTCCTTAGGTCGTGTATTTCGAAACGAGGCCATTTCGGCAAGAGCGCATTGTATTTTCCATCAGGTGGAAGGATTGTATATAGATGAAAATGTAAGCTTTGCGGATTTGAAACAAACGCTCTATCATTTTGCCAAAGAATTTTTTGATAAAGAGGTAAAAATTCGTCTTCGACCATCTTATTTCCCATTTACTGAGCCAAGTGCCGAATGTGACATCTCTTGCCAAATATGCGCTGGCAAAGGCTGCAATGTATGCAAATATACAGGCTGGGTAGAAATATTGGGTTGTGGAATGGTAGATCCCAATGTGTTGGAAAACTGCGGAATTGATAGTAAAAAATACACAGGATTCGCATTTGGAATGGGCTTGGAGCGGATCACCATGTTGAAATATCAAATAAATGATTTGAGGCTATTCACAGAAAATGATGTCCGCTTCCTCAAGCAGTTTAGCTAAGGCGGGAGGATAAAAAACCGAAAATATATTTTAATTATGACGCAGCAAATTAAGAGTATAGCAGTAATAGGCGCAGGAACCATGGGTTTGGGCATAGCACAAGTAGCCGCCATGAATGGTTTCCGATGCATCTTGTTCGATATCTCCACAGCTATGCTCGAAAAGGCTGCCAAGCAAATTGAAAAAAATCTAAATAAGGCCATCGAGATCGGCAAATTGGATGACGCTGGGAAAGAAGCCACCCTAAAAAATCTCAGCTATGTAGAGCAATTGGAAGATTGTAAGGCAGATTTGATCATTGAAGCTGTGGTAGAAAAGCTAGAAGTGAAATTGAGTATTTTCCGCAAATTAGAAGAAATCAATACTGAGCATTGCATCTTAGCTAGCAATACATCGTCCATACCCATTACTCAAATTGGTGCTGGATTGAGCCGCCCGCAAAATTTTGTGGGAATGCACTTTTTCAATCCAGCGCACATTATGAAATTGGTAGAGGTAATCAGTGGTGCAGCTACCGATGAGCACGTAGCTAAGACTATTTATGACCTTGCCATAAAACTGGGTAAAACTCCCGTAATGGCCAAAGATGCTCCCGGATTTATTGTAAACCGTGTAGCACGCCATTTCTATGTCGAAAGCCTCAAAGTGCTTGAAGAAAATGTAGCCTCCCATGAAAGCATCGACAGATTGATGGAAGCAAGTGGATTCAAAATGGGTCCTTTCAGACTGATGGACTTAATCGGTGTAGATACGAACTTTTCGGTGACTACCTCCATGTTCAATTCCTTTTACCAAGATTCAAAATTCCGCCCGAGCAGAATCCAGCAACAAAAAGTGGATGCAGGCTATCATGGCCGAAAAAGTGGTAGGGGATTTTATGCTTACGAGAAGTAAGTGTTTGGTGAAATATGTTATTTTCTAGCGCGCTTTTGCAAAGCGTGCTGATTTCATTCTAGGATTTGTACTCCTGGAAGGTTTAGGATCAGGAGTATTTAAGGAGCAATTGAGCAGATTTTGGGTAACGATCTGGAAAAGAAAATAGATGAGGTACGCTTTGCAAAAGCGAGCAAATTGGAGTAAAAACACCTAATTCTCAGGTGTGGGAATACCAACAAACATTATAGCTTCCTCTTCAATGTTTTGGATTAACATAAAATATAGCCTATCACCTATTGGGATGGGAATAGAGTAACAGTTTTTTGGAATCTTAACCCTACCAATTAAATCTAAATTTTCAGAAATTACAGAGATATAATGACGATTAATAAAGAAACTGGGTGTCTTGAAATCTTCATCAGGATTATATGTAACCTCAACACGATAAAAAACTTTTCGGAAAGGATCCCAAATTAGATTGTGAAAAAAACTGCTCCTTCTAAGGTGCCAAACCCGTAAGTCTTCATTTTCAGCTGGCAATTCAATCTCTCCTTTTATGAATTCACCGGGTACTGTTGAGTAATTAAAATTTTCATCAATGAGGTGATAAGTAAAAATCAAATCTGAAAAGGGAAAGAAAAAGGCTATTTGCTGATCATTTATGACACTAATTATGGGCTTGGCTATATCCGCATATGGCCGAAACCTTTCCATTATTTCCTCAGGCAAAGCTACCTCCAACGGTCGAACAGTTTTGCTTGCTGGGTTTATCCACACCATCCTTGGAATTTGGTCAAATAAAAATGGATAAAAACCTTCTATGAATTTATTGTTTACCCAGGCAGGTTTAACCGTTGGATTGATTATTATATCTAAACCTGGATTCACAACGCTAATATTACCCGCCAAACTTTTGGAATCAATTTCCGAAATTAGTTTTAAGCAGTTTTTTTCTTTATTAATCTGAAAATGTTGATAATTAGTACGAAAATTCTGAACAATTATATCTTGTCCATAAACTCCTAAAGCAGACCCTGAATAGAGACTTACAAGCGGATCACATGGTTTGAAGTTGGCAATCTCACCCGTAGTAAGGTTTATTCTATCAATTGTGTTTCGAGTATGATTAAATCCATAAAAAATAGTCTGTCCTTTCTCAATGGTGGATGTATAACTCCGTTCATAATAAGTCAAAAAATTAATATCTGTTTTAATGACTAAAGTATCAGGCTGAGCAAAGGAAATGTCTTGCACCTCTTTCTCGGAGGTGCAAGACATAAAGTGAATGCCTAAGAATAAACAAAGACCCGAAATTAAGCGAATCATTCAATGATTGGATTACAAACCTCTAGCCTAATGTCCACTTCTGCGGGAACAATACCTCCACAAGCTGCTTTCGACGTAAGAGTTTTTAAATTTTTCATTTATTAGTTTTTAGATTACAAATCTAATCTAGAAACTAATTTAATAAAAATTATAAAATGCTTAAATGAATGGTTTATGTTGAGGATAAAGAAAAGCCTTCGCTTCCAACACCGTTCAAAGAATCCATCTCATTGTTCGACATTTTTAATGTCATATTACAAATAAATTGAATTTAAAATCCGATAATCACCACAATATGAATCACAAATACCACTTACAAATTGTCTGATCCATCCCACCGAAGGCCGAGGAGAGATGAAATTGATTAAATGCTAGCTATGGTATTTTTAGATTTATTCTATTGCCCTCTTGCAAAGCGTGCTGATTTCATTCTAGGATTTGTAATCCGAGAGTGTTGAGAATCAGAAAGGATCAAGGTGCTATAGAGCGGATTTTGGGTAGCGATCTGGAAAGGAAAATAGATGAGGTACGCTTTGCAAAAGCGAGCCAGTTGGTAACAGTTCTCGTGTTATCAATGAATTCCCAATTTATGATGTTAAAATTCAAAGTGCTGTTCAATATCAGTTTTTGATTATTGGTGAGGCGATAAGATGTACAGATGAAAGAATTTTAGCCAAATATGACTATCCTTGGCATATCCCAAAATCATTTAGAAATTTCATTATTCACGTTTATCGCGGAGTGAAAATGGAAAGAATCTACTATGCCACGCAAGATTTGAATGCTTTAGAAAAAGTAATTCAAAGCATAGTGGAAAACGAATTTTAAGAATTGGTCTACATTTCAATCGACCTTGTAAAATCATCTTTACTTCTTATTCCCATGGAGGTCGAGGCTAAACCCGATATTAATTACATTTTGAAACTGCACAGCTGGTCCGCTGGTGCCGTCGTCTCTTCTCACATCTATATCCTCATCGTAAATAAGGACTGCCGATACGGTGGAAGTAATGTATTTATTCACCTTGAATTCCACCAATGCTTCCCAGTTTACATCCACCTTTTCAAACGACTCATAGCCTGCAAATAAATTGAGCAAGCTGGTGATTTTCACATTTTCAAATACCGTTTTCTTAAGAGAAGTCGTAATACTGGAGCCAGCCTCCAGCCTGCTTCTTTCCCCTATTGCTACACCGAATGCTCCTGCTTGGGAAAGGCTATCATTCAATACAAAGGTGAGCTTGCCGGTATACGGCGCCATCGTCACAGAGTACCAATCTACCTTCTTCAGCGTGAGACCGAGCGAGCCTTGTAAATAGCCCGGTGCCATAAAAGTGGACAAAAAAGTACGCGTTTCTCGATCAGCGGTTGCGTCTCTTCGGTAGCGAAACCCATCGTCGAATTGGGTACGGAAATTCAGAATGGAGGTAAGTGACCAAGTGTCATTAATTTTGTGGCTGTATTTAGAGTTGATTAAAATCCGATCATCATTTTTCTTGAACGGGAAATCACTATTACTCTCACGAATCAAGCCGTAGGCAAATAGCAAATCACTGGTCCAAGTGATGTCATTTTTCTCTTTGATCGCGCCTAACCTCAATTCTCCCCCAACCGAAACATTACTAGAACCACCCGCATTCCAGTTTTTCAAGGTTACATTTCTGAAATTGACTCTGAAGTTTCCCGTTTTCGACCAATATTTTACTGTATCAGCAGCCATTACGGAGTCCGCTTCTACCACTACTATTGTAGAGTCACTTTGTGCATAGCAATGGACTGAAAAAATGAGCAGAAGTAAGAAGAGAATAAACGCGCGCAAGATCGGATATCAATTAAATTAAAAATACAGCTCTTTAAATGAGCAAAGTGATTTGCAATTATACAATCAAAATAAATTTTTACAGCTTAATTCGAAGTTTTTGTCCGGGATGAATAATATCATCTTTCAAACTATTCCAATCTTTAATATTGGCAACACTCGCTCCCGTCTTTCTAGAAATCGCCGAAAGAGTATCGCCAGGTTGCACTTCATAATACGAACCAGGACCAGCGGGAGGTAATTGCTTGCGGTTGGGATCTACGTAAATTACCAAAACGGCTCCCTCCTTTAATGCCTGAGAAGCGTTGGCATCATTCCAAACGAGCACATCATCCATTGACACCGAATGCTTGGCGGCAATATTGAAATAATTATCGCCCCTCCTTACGGTATAATTCACCTTAGTGTGTCCATTTGGGATCACATTGCCCTGCGCTGTGGGCACATACCTCTCTGCTGAGCTAGATGAGGGTTTACTTGTTTCACTATTCGTTGTTGTACTATTGGTTGCGTTATTTGCCAGGCGAGTGGTATTCCGATTGTATTCAATTTGCTGCTTTTTCTTAATTCGTTTTCTAATATGAAGCTTTCTGCCGTCTCTCACCCTCTCATCAGATTCAATTCTGTTCAATCGCATTAGCTGGTCTAATCGGATGCCATGCTCTTGAGAAACTTCCCACAAACTCTGCCCCACTCGGAGCACATGAAATTCCTGCTCTGCCTTTTTGGCTTTCTTTTCATAATAGTAAATCTGCCCAGGACGAATCTCCTCCTTTTTGAGTAGTTCATTGTAGCGGCGAAACTTTCGCTTCGAAATGCCTCCTAATTTTGCCAACTCCTTTTGTGTATCGTTCCTCTGGCCTAATACAGCCTCCAGTTCGTTGCGCACTTGATATCGCGCGGTGTTGCTGGTAGGCTGCGTCACCGTCCTGATTTCTTGGTTTACGGGAATCCTTGTATTCTCTAGGTAAGATTTGCCTGTCAGCTGGGCAATTGCTCTTTCATTTTGATGTGCTACAGGCAATATCACATCAAAGCTTCCTTCCTGAGGCAATTTTTCTGTCTTCAGCCATTTGTTATAGTCGCGGACTAGTTTGGTGTCCAAGCTGTACTCGGCAGCAATCTTTTCTAATGCTATACCGGGAGAGCCTTTCAGATTGAATAAGGCTAATTCGGGATGGCGAGCAAGGCCTGTTTTCCCAGCGAAGGCTACTTGATGCGCCAGAAATTTCTTCACATACCAATGTGTTTTGGAGGTAATTGGAAGTTTTCGAGCACCATAATATTTTTTGTCAACAATAGACAAAGCACCGCCCAAGCCTACATTGTAGGATAGCAACGCATATATCCAATTATCGAATGTTTGGTTATTTCGTTTGAGGTATTTTGCAGCGCCCCTACTTGCTCTTTCGATATGGGCACGCTCATCTATTTGCCGATCCACCCGCATGCCTACTTCTTGGGCAGAAGCCATTTTGAATTGCCAAAAACCCACCGCATTAGAAACGGAGACTGCATCGGAAATCAAAGCGCTTTCTTGAATAACCAAATATTTGAATTCATCTGGCACATTTTCTTGCTTGAGCACTCCTTCAATAATCGGAAAGTAAAGGTTGACACGATCTAATAAGCTCTGGAAATACGTTGGGCTGCGATAAAGCCTATCCACATCTACTTGAATTTCCTCCCGCACTTTATTGTCTAGGTCCAAGGTGATATCGCCAAACCTCAGATCGGAGGGAACTCTTGGCGCCTGCGCCTGTACTAAGTGGCTACTTAGGATAAAAAAACCAATCGATATGAATCTACCCCATGTACTCATTTCTTCATTCTTGCCATCATTATCCCATCTCTTAGCGGGAGGAGCATATTATCCACTCGCTCGTCTTCCTGCACTTTTTTGTTATAGGCTTTTAATGCTTCTGTATCCTTATCATTTGCCGATTCGTCCATCACCTTTCCACTCCAGAGCACATTATCGGCAAGGATGATTCCGCCGGGAGCCATCTTATCGATGATTAAGTCGTAATAATTAGAGTAGTTTTTCTTATCGGCATCAATAAACACGAGATCGAATGGCCCGTCAATCGAAGGTATTAATTGCAGCCCATTTCCGAGTCGGTAATCGATTTTTTCATTCACTCCAGCCTCCACCCAATATCTGTTGGCTATCTCCTCCAGCTCTTCGTTGATGTCGATGGTAATAAGTATGCCGTTTTCGGCCAAGCCTTGAGCAAGATAAACGGCTGAATATCCAGTATACGTCCCTATTTCCAATATTCGTTTAGGCTGGCACATTTTAGAGATCATCGCCAAAAATTGCCCTTGCAAATGCCCTGAAAGCATACGAGGCATCAGTACCTTGGCGTGAGTTTCTCTATCGAGCTTTTTCAATACGTCCGATTCTGTACCTGAATGCAGCTCGCAATATTCGTATAACTTGGGATCAATAAATTCCATTAGAAGAATAACCGTTTTTTGATCAAAAAATTACTTTTATACCTCAATCTGGCTCAAATGTTAATATACTCAATGTACTTGTTGCCAAGGTTTCGTTCGCTATATCCATTAGCCCGTCGGCTGTAATAGCATCAATTCGTTTGAAGATATTGTCTAGTGGTTCCATTTTGCCAAGCTCCAGCAGATTTTTTCCCATCATAAGCATCATTCCTCCGCTATTCTCCTCGCCCATGGCCAATTGACCTTTTATTTGGGCTTTGGCTCGGTGCATTTGCATAATGCCTAATGGCTGCTCACGAAGCTTCTTGATTTCCTTCATCACCAAACGGATGGCGCGATTGATTTGGTTGGGCTCAGTCGCAAAAAATATTCCCATACTGCCCGTATCCGAATAAGGTTGGTAAGAACCTTCGATGGCGTACACCAAGCCATTTTTTTCGCGCAGAGCCATATTCAATCGAGAGTTCATCGCTGGCCCACCGAGAAGATTCATCAAGATAAAGAAATCTAACTGATGTTTGTGGTTGATCGGATAAGCCAAGCCGCCAATGGCACAATGCGCCTGGGTGATTGGTTTTTCGTATTTCACCGATTTCGGTTCATACTTTTCGAATGGTGTCCGAACCTTTCGTCCACTCAAAATTGGCAATTGCGCAATAAATTTTTCGGCATAGTACTTCACCTTTTTCAATGGCAAATTACCTACGATGGAGAAAATAATTTGCTCGGATCGTAAATTCCGCGTCACAAATTGGAGCATATCCTCCCGCGAAAAACTGCGGACAGATTCCCTACTTCCCAAGATATTATTTCCCAAAGGATGCTTCCCGAAAACCACTTCATCAAACACATCTTGCAGCGCATCCTCAGGCGTATCTTCATACAAAGACATTTCTTCCAAAATCACTCCTCGTTCTACTTCAAGCTGCTTTTTGGGAAAAGTAGAGCCGAAAGTAATGTCCGTAAGTAAATCCACTGCTTGCGGAAAAAACTGATCTAAAACCGATGCATAGAAGCAGATTTTTTCTTTGGTCGTATACGCGTTCAGCTCTCCACCTACGCTTTCGAGCCGATTGATAATCTGGTAGGAATTGCGGCGGGAGGTTCCTTTAAAAACCATGTGCTCCCAAAAGTGAGCGAGTCCTTCTTGGCCCGGCTGCTCGTCGCGACTGCCTACATCTATTATGTAGCCGCAGTGAACGATATGGCTATTCGGATTGGGTTTGAAGGCCACCCGAATGCCATTGTCTAAGGTAATAATATCGTAATCGTGCATTGCTAGAAATTACACAAACTTACAAAATAACTATGTGGCAAATTGCCTTTTGAATGGAAGTCTTATCTTTAAGCTGCCAATGAAAAAGAAAATCCAAATTCGCTCCATCCTCATTATCCAAACAGCCTTTATCGGTGATGTGGTTTTGGCTACTGCCTTAGTAGAAAAATTGCGTCGGTTTTATCCAGCAAGTGCCATAGATTTTATGTGTAGAAAAGGAAACGAATCGGTATTGGATGGAAACCCAAATATCCGTAATCTGTTGGTATGGGATAAAAAAACCGATAAATATGGACATTGGCTGGAGTTATTGCGGGAGGTAAAGCAGCAGCGATACGATTTGCTGGTAAACCTACAGCGATTTGCCTCTATGGGGCTTTTCACCACCTTATCCAAAGCCAAGATAAAAGTTGGCTTCCGCAAAAATCCCTTTTCTGCGCTGTTCAAATACAGAGTGAGCCACGAAGTAGGCGATGGTACGCATGAGATCAGCCGCAATCAGCAATTGATATTGCCTTGGACAGATGAAAACCCATGCATGCCCAAGCTATATCCTTCTGCCGCAGATTATAAAAAGGTAGCCGAGCTCCAGCAAGGTGCGTATATTTGTATTGCTCCAGCTTCGGTATGGTACACCAAGCAATACCCTGCCGAGAAATGGTGCGACTTAATCCGCCACCTCGATTTCAAAGGGAAGATTTATCTGCTCGGCGCACCCAATGATGCAGCACTTGTGAATGGCATAATGGAAGAAACGCAGGACAGTAGATTAGAAAACCTATGTGGGAAACTATCCCTGCTGCAATCTGCTGCCCTTATGAAAGGTGCCCTCTTGAATTATGTAAATGACTCCGCACCGCTACACTTGGCATCTGCGATGGATGCGCCCGTAGCCGCTGTTTTTTGTTCTACCGTTCCACAGTTTGGCTTCGGCCCCTTATCTAGCTTCAAGCGGATCATCCAAATAAAGGAAAGCCTTTCCTGCCGCCCTTGCGGCCTACACGGCTTTAAAGAATGCCCCGAAGGCCATTTCAATTGCGTCTTCAAAATAGACACCATGCAATTGGTGAAGGCATTGGGTGAGGCGAGGAACTTGGGTTAAAGAAAATTTACAGACTACTCGTGCAGAATGCTTTATAGGTTAATCTACAAATTGGATTTATAGATGGATTAGCGTATGTTTATAAGTAAAGGGTGAAAAACCCTAACAATATAGCCTCTGGGAAATAGGAAATAGACGCAACAGTTGCGTCTTTACTACCATATTGGAGGGGTAAAATGAGTTGGTTGGCGACAAACTAAAGGAACACTACGAATAAAGAAAACCGAAAATAAAGACAAATGAAGTTAGAAAAGATATTAGACAAGCTCGGTTCTCTAGAAAAGAACTCTTTTATTAAAATAATTGACAATATCATCTCAAAAAATCCTAAAAACGCAAAAGAAATTGAGAAAATATTGAGTTCATCTGATAAGAGTTTAAAAACTGTCGACAATCAGAACATTTCTAACATATTTGAATTAACATCAGCAGAATTTATTGACCATATCAACTGTGAATTTCAAGAAGCAAATTCACAACTAGACATATTAATTGACATCATTATCCGTGACGGAAATTGTATAATGAAACAAGATTGGTTTTCAAGATTGTACGAAAATGAAGTCAGAGACCTAAAGACAAAGATTAAAACACTAAACTCAGAATTAGAAAACGAAAAGTCTGAACTTAGTGATTCAAGAAAAAGAGATTATAAAATTTATAAATCTTGTTTATCAGTGGCGTACACAAATGACATTGCGAATAATCGAGAAGCCAAAATAACTTCGGATGAATTGTCTTTAATTTTAACTCTCTCCAGACAAATAGGTTTATCTCAAGAAGAAATTAAGCTAATAAATTACTCAATACTTCCGGTAAAAAAAGTTGATATACTAGATGTAATCAATAATCTAAAAAATCTTGGAATTGCGTTTTACTCAAAAAAAGAGAACACAATTTATGTCGCTGACGAAATGGTAAGGCTTTTAAGGAAAGTAAGACAAAAAGAAGTAGCCGACAAATTTTATCGAAGAACGTTAAAACTACTTAGAGAGCCAATAATAAATCAAATAGCAAAAAATCACAATATTGATAGAAAATTAATTGCGTCTCAAAAAATTGAGAAAATAATAAAAGAGGGTATTTCTTTTACAGAGTTGCTCTCCAATGACATATACAAAGAAGGAAACACACTAACCGAAAAGAAAAAAACTCTGAACGAACTTTGTGAAAAGAGTCTAAACATTCAAAATTTAAAAGGCAGCACCTTAGAAGATAAAATAAGTAGCTTAATTGAATATTTTGAAAGTGTATAAAAAGACGAAAAGGTAGGAATTTCACTTGATGGCTTTGACAAAATGCTAACCGAGTTAAATGTTTCCTTACCAAATCTAAATAAGGACTTAAAAGAACAATTTGAACTACAAGATGAGTTTGTTTTAACCGCAAGTTACTTATTAGATTATAATATAAAACCACGAGATGTTTTGGATTTAATTGAAAAATCTGACTTTTCAAAATTCATTAAAGACAATGGAATCAAACAGCGTGGTGACGATACTTTAAACATTTTAGATCATTATAAGGATGTTGAAAATCTTTACCTAGAAAATTATGAAAATGTAGCTTACCGGAATTTGAATCTATTAAAGGAAAACGGAATTATAATAAAAGAAGGTGAACTTGGGCTTAAGTTCGAGGAATTGACAAAAACCATTTTTAAAGGGTTAGGATTTAATATAGATGAGAAGTTTAAAAATCAGCTAAATACACAAAAAGATATGATAGATATTTTTTTGAATTTAGGTAATAATGAAATTATCATTGTAGAATGTAAAACTAGTAAGGAAAAAGGCTACAACAAATTTAGCTCCGTTTCAAGACAACTCAAATCATATCAAAATTTAGCATTAAAAAACAACTTACGCATAGTAAAAATCTTGCTTGTAGCGCCAGAGTTTAGTGACGATTTTGTTTATGATTGTGAAATGGATACAGAAATGAATCTCTCATTATTGACAGCTTCAGCCCTTTCAAAAATTTACGAAGCATTTAAAACTTCGAAATATGGAGAATTTCCACACGTATTATTTAGAGATATAGTGATTAACGAAGAACGGATTTTAAAAGCATTGAGTAAATAAAGCCAGTTGCTAACCCCCTATTAGACATTTGCGATGTCGAACGATTGTTTTGGTAGTTTAAAATTATTAACTATTTTTGTTAACCTTTTTCGTTAATAATAATTACCTTTGAGGTGGAATTAAGTTACAAGAGCAGAAAACTTGAAAAGCAATTAACCGACCCAAGAGAGATGGCAAAATCCTTTGGGCAGTTGGCTGTAAAAATTAAAATGCGACTTAAAAACTTAACAGATGCAGACAATTTAGCGATTATGGGAACCATTCCGGCAGCACGATGCCACGAACTCACTAGAGAACGCAAAGGAGAAATAGCGGTGGACGTTTCAGGCAACTACCGAATGATTTTTGAGCCAAATCACAACCCAATCCCCAGAAAAGACGACGGCGGTTTAAACTGGGAAAATGTCACAAAAATTCAGATGAACGCAATTGAAGACTACCACTAAAACAAACGACATGGCAACGGCACTTGAAATAGCAAAATCTTTACTATTCCCTCCTGGCGACACAATACAGGAGCACCTTGATTTTATTGGCATGAGCCAAGCTGAACTTGCCGAAAGAATGGGAAGACCCAAAGAGAAAGTTAACGACATCATCAAAGGAAGAGAGCCAATTACAACGGCAACTGCTTTTCAATTAGATAAAGTTTTGGGCATTCCTGCAAGCTTTTGGTTAAACAGTGAAAAATCGTACCGCAAAGAACTGTTCGAATTGGATCAACAAGAAAAATTTGAAAAGAAAAAAGACTGGTTGAGTTCATTTCCCATAAATGAAATGCGAAAATTTGCTTGGCTCCCTGACACAAAAGAGAAACATGTTTTGGTTGACAACCTATTAAGATTTTTTAGTATAGCATCAACGGACGAATGGGAACGAATATATGTGGACGAAGAAGTTTCTGTTGCTTTCAAAATATCATTGGCTCATACACAAAGTCCTCATGCTATATCTGCATGGTTGCGTAAAGGAGAAATACAAGCCAAGGAAATTGAAATTGCTGAATTTGATAAAAAGAAGTTCAAAGATGCTTTATATGAAATCAAAGAACTGGCTTTTTTAATGCCCGATGATTTTGCCCAACAGTTACAAAAGAGTTGTGCGAAGTGTGGCGTAGCAGTTGTATTTACTCAAAATTTACCTAGAGCCCCTATTAGTGGCGCAGTACGCTGGTTTCATAACAAACCCATTATTCAATTATCAGGCAGGTTTAGAACCAACGACCATTTTTGGTTTACTTTTTTCCATGAAGCAGCACATATAATTTTGCACGGAAAAAAAGATATTTTCTTAGAAAATGTGGAAGGCACCGAAATAGACCAAGCAAAAGAAGAAGAAGCCAATGCTTTTGCAGCTAAAATATTATTGACAAAAAATGAATTGCAACAAATAATTGATGCTGCACCATTAACCGAAGAAATGATACATAAATTTTCTGAAAAATTTAGAACTCATGCAGGTATTATCATTGGAAGGCTGCAACATTTAACACTCATTCCTTTTCATATTGGCAATGGTTTCAGACAAAAAATTGATTTGTTTAATTAAGGTATTATAATGAAAACAGTTAATTTAATACTCAAAAAACCCCTATTCGACATTTGCAATGTCGAATTATAAATAAAGAGGACCTTCCATCCGATACCCCTAAATTAATTCCAACTCCAATGGCCCTTTTCAGATACCATAAAAATCGGCACAACTGCTCCGCAAATACTCCTCCTCTTTCTCCACCAATCCTGCTCGTTCTGGAAGGAAATCACAGATTTGTTAAAAGGATATTGAAACAAATTGGACCTGCTACATTTGACTGGACAGTAAGTTAAGCACGTAATGTTTAAATTTACTGATTATGAAAAGAGAAAGAAGAAGCTTCGATAAGGAGTTTAAAATGATGGCTGTTAATTTATGTTTGACAGGTAAGTCAACTCAAACAGTTTCCGATGAATTGGGTATTCGTGACGAGCTAGTTCGTCGTTGGCAAAGAGAGTATAAACAGTTTAGTGAAGCGAGTTTTACAGGTCATGGGAATGCTAATTTAACCACAGAGCAGAAAGAGATAGTCCGCCTTAAAAAAGAGCTTAAAGACGCTTAAGAAGAAAGGGACATCTTAAAAAAGGCAGTACGCATCTTCTCTAAGGGAGACGGCAAATATTCAAATTCATGAGCGAGAATGAATCAAAATATGTCGTTGAGAGGATGTGTAAGGTATTCAAAGTAAGCAGGAGTGGTTATTATGATTGGTTAGATCGAAAGCCATCAAAACGGGAAATAGAATCAAATCAACTAAAAACGATCATAGGAGCTATTTACAAGGGTAGTAAGAGTAGATATGGAAGTATCAAAATAACAGAAGAATTAACCAGTTTAGGATATTCCATATCTCGACCAAGGGTGGCTAGAATGATGCGTAGTGAAGGTCTTAGGAGCATAATCAAAAAGAAGTATAGATGTGCTACTACAGATTCAAACCATTCATTTCCAGTGGCAGAAAACCATCTTGATAAAGATTTTTCGGCAAATAGACCTGGACAAAAGTGGGTATCTGATATTACCTATATCCCTACAAAACAGGGGTGGTTATATCTCACCATTGTTTTGGATTTGTTTGATAGAAAAGTAATTGGTTGGGCATTAAGCACCACCATGACTACAACCCAAACCGTATTGGCAGCATGGCGTATGGCAATCAGAAATAGGCCAACATATGAGGTGCTATTTCATTCAGATAGAGGGGTGCAATATGCGAGTCATGAATGTAAAAAGGAGATCAAAAAATATGGAATTCTAAGCAGCATGAGCAGGAAAGGGAACTGTTGGGATAATGCAGTAGCCGAAAATTTCTTTAAGATATTGAAATCAGAAATGATCCATCATATCGACTATAATAGCATTTTACATGCGAAAAATGAGGTGTTTGAGTTTATTGAAATATGGTATAATCGCAAAAGAATCCATTCCTATTTAGGATATAAAACACCTGAACAATACGGAATTGTCAATTATGAAAATTGTGCTTAATATATTGTCTGTTTTTTTGTTGCATATTTACTGGCTATATTCAAATACTGAAACTCACCTAATTATAAATCGAACTCATAAATAGAACATTATCAATAAATTAACTAACTTAAAAAGTACTTTTGGGAAACAATAAATAAAAAAACTGGCTCAACTAAAATTTAGATCTATTGTACGTTCATTATATCAGCTGTACGTTCTATTACTACGCTCACCCTTGAAATAATCTTATGAATAAAGCAATTTATATTCTACTGTCTATTATTGTACTCTGCTCTTGTACTGAAGAAGGATCAACCACCATTGATCCTCCAGGTAATAGTAATTTAACTGACATTACGATTACTGACGTTAGTTATGGAAACCATCGAAGGCAGAAATATGATATTCATTTGCCGGCAGGGCGGGATGTTAACACGCCCGTTATTCTAATTATACATGGTGGAGCGTGGAAAGCAAGACAAAAAGAAGATTTCAACCAGTATATTAACCTAATCAAAAGTAGATGAAAGAATATTGCTATCGTAAATATGAACTACCGATTGGCATTAATGCCGATGCCAATCATCATGATGAAATAATGGATGATATCAATATGGCGATTGGAGATGTATTAGCCAAGTTAAATGAATATCAAATATCATCAGAAATGGGTATGAATGGAGCTAGTGCTGGCGGTCAACTTGCCATGATTTATGCGCATAAATACAATGACCATGATAATATCAATTGTGTGGCGAGTATTTTTGGCTCAACCGCAAGCAAGGGTTGGACATGGTACAATAGCACAAATATTTGCTTAGGAGGCTCAGTGGTCGATATTTTAGCAGAATATGCGGGGCAGCCTTGGGATGATGTGGTGTATGAAAGTGTAAGTTCATATTGGAATATTTTTTCCAATAGCCAACCCACCATCCTATTTCATGGAAGTATAGACCCTATTGTTCACGTGTACCAAAGTCAATGGATGAATGGAAAAGTGAATTCGCTAAGCTTAGCATATGAATACCATGAGTATTTAGCCTTTTATGGATATAACAATACTTAATCATAAGATGTAATTTCAAAATTGATAACCTTTTTTAACGTGCCTATAAATTGGTTTTGGCACATAACATTCCTTCGAAATAAGAAGACCATAACTAAGAATTCTATAATATGAAAGCAAACAACAAATCTAAAATCGTCTTTGGTTTAAGTATTCTAACGGCAGTTTTCTGGTGCTTGGTACAGTTTGTGGATGTTTATCATTTTGCGGTGAGCGGTGCACTATTCGAAATGTTATGGCTGCCGATGATCGCTTCACTATTTATTCTTCCAGTATTTTCTTTGGTCTTTTTGGTGAAGGAAAAATTTAGTCCAAAATCTCTTTATCTATATTCATTGCTAGTTATTCTAGCTGCTGCGGTAGTACTATTCTTAAGGAATTAGCCTAATTGCAAAGTTGCATTGGGCGAGGAAAATGAAAGCGGGTGGTTCAGTGATTAAATTTTGCGTTGGATTCTAGATTTATGGTTTTTATACTTGACTAAAGAAAACGCCAACATGCCTAGCTGAGGTTCGTTGTACTGATAGGGCGTTGACCTCTTAGAAAGATGACCTCACATTCCAAAGGAGCACACACCGAATAGCTTTGAGAGTCGGTAGAATTAGGATTAACGAAAAATATGAAATTTAATATCACAATCAATAGCCTTACAACCGTAGAAGAAATTACTAACTATTGGCAGAATCAAGATTACATCAATCTATTGGAGCAGTTTAATTTTCCTGATGCAAATACCATAAAGCCAGAAAATTTGAAGGAAATGCTCTACATGGCCATTACAGATTTTGAACCAAATGAAGCTGCCGAGATTGTATTAAGCTATAAACTTTCTGACCGGCTAAATGAAGGTCAGATTGCTCAGATTTCTAACGATATGTTGATTGACAAGGTATGTGAAGAGTATCCAGAAATTGACTTGCATTATACCTTATTCAACGTCAACCAATTGCTCTATAAGGCCTACAATGGGAAGTTTCCAAATGCAAGAGCGACTGTTATAGAATTTACTATTCTTTCTAAAGATGGCTACGAGGAGGATATTACGAAAGAAATTGTTTTAAAGTCCTTTAACAACGGCCTTTCAAATAGAAGTCTCATTAAAAGATTGTTTACCGAAAAAATGAGCACAGATACGCAATTTGTGGAAGCCGAGGCAGTTTTATGGGAATTGAATAAAAAAGATGCGACAAATTTCACTTTGGCAACTTCCGAGTATTGGATGAAAGACGAGGAATTTACCACTCTGGAGTTTGAAGGAGAGTGCCTGTTGGCAGCTGAAGATGAGAAGGAAAATGCTTAAGCCATTTTTAAAAATTAATGTGCGAAATAGTCTCCAAATCGGTGACTTCCCCATTTACCTGCCCATAAAGACAAATTTTTGCAATGGCCATACCATCCTTAGCATCCATAAAAAAAACCGAGGAAAATAATTTCCCTCGGTTTAAAAGTAACAGACCTACAGCCTATTTATAATAGTTTGCAATGACTAATGCTACTAAAAACGATCTGCATTCATCACTTTAGTCCATGCATTTACGAAGTCCTTCACGAACTTTTCTTTATTAGTATCTTGCGCATAAAACTCACAATAAGAACGTAATATTGAGTTTGACCCAAATACCAAATCTATTCTAGTGGCTGTCCACTTCGTTTGGCCACTCTTTCTGTCCACGATATTGTATACGTTTTCTCCAGCTGGCTTCCAAGTGTAGTTCATGTCTGTGATATTTACAAAGAAGTCATTGCTAAGCACACCTACACGATCCGTAAATACTCCATGCTTTGTGCCGCCATGATTAGTCCCTAACACTCGCATACCACCTATCAAAGCTGTCATCTCAATAGCAGTTAAGCCCATAAGCTGCGCTCTATCCAACAGAAGCTCTTCTGGTTCTATCGAATAAGACTTCTTCAGCCAGTTTCTAAATCCATCATGAATAGGCTCAAGCACGTCAAAGGATTCTACATCCGTCATTTCCGCTGTTGCATCACCTCTACCGGGTACAAACGGAACGTTCACGTTCACACTCGCTTCATGCGCTGCCTTTTCAACAGCTGCTGTTCCAGCTAAGACGATCAAATCAGCGATACTCACCTTCTTACTTAAGCCTGCTTGAATTTCAGTAAGCTTGTTGATCACCTTCTCAAGGCGCTGTGGTTCATTTCCTTCCCAGAATTTCTGTGGCGAAAGACGGATTCTTGCGCCATTGGCACCTCCTCTTAAATCAGAACCACGGAATGTTCTTGCACTGTCCCATGCTGTATTGATAAGCTCAGTACTCGTTAAGCCGCAGTTCAATAGTTTTGCTTTCAAATCTTCAATTTCAGCAGTTGAAAGTGTGTAATCGACTGCTGGGATTGGGTCTTGCCAGATAAGATCTTCTTTTGGCACATCTGCACCCAGGTAGCGGCTCTTTGGGCCTAAGTCGCGGTGTGTTAATTTAAACCAAGCTCTAGCAAATACATCTTCAAAGTGTGCTGGATCTTTAGCGAAACGCTCCGTGATTTTCCTGTACTCAGGATCCATTTTCATGGCCATATCCGCATCAGTCATGATTGGATTTCTGCGTACGTTGGGAATGTGTGCATCAAAAGGTTTGTCTTCTTCTTTGATGTTGATTGGTTCCCATTGCCAAGCACCGGCTGGGCTCTTCTTTAGCTCCCATTCGTGGTTCAATAATAAATGGAAATATGCGTGATCCCATCTGTCTGGAATAGTTGTCCATGCTCCTTCTAGCCCACTGGTTACGGTATCCTCAGCATTTCCTTTGCGGGTAGGGTTCATCCATCCGAAACCGGCATCATATATTTCGCCTCCTTCGGGACTTTCCCCCAAAATTGATGGATCACTGTTTCCGTGTGCCTTACCTACTGTATGTCCTCCCGCCGTTAGTGCCATGGTTTCTTCATCATTCATGGCCATTCGCTTAAATGTTTCGCGAACATCATGGGCGGTCCTTAGTGGATCTGGGTTGCCATCTACTCCTTCAGGATTTACGTAGATCAAGCCCATTTGTACAGCAGCCAAAGGATTTTCTAAAGATTCGCGATTGCTATCATCTGCATATCTGTTTTTAGTAGCAGCAAGCCATTCTTTTTCCGGACCCCAGCTTATATCTTTTTCAGGATGCCATATATCTTCACGTCCTCCCGCAAAACCAAATGTTTTGAATCCCATAGACTCATAGGCCATATTGCCGGCAAGGATAAATAAATCCGCCCAAGAAAGGCTATTTCCATACTTCTTTTTAATCGGCCACAATAATCTACGTGCCTTATCTAAGTTGCCATTATCTGGCCAGCTATTCAATGGTGCAAAACGCTGGTTGCCTGTATTGCTACCTCCACGCCCATCTGCTATTCGGTAAGTTCCCGCGGAATGCCATGCCATACGAATCATCAAACCACCATAGTGACCCCAATCGGCAGGCCACCAATCTTGACTATCCGTCATCAATGCTTTGAGATCACTTTTTAACACTTCCAAATCCAGTTCAAGAAATGCTTCTTTGTAATTGAAGCCTTCGTCATTTGGATTGGTCTTTCTGTCGTGCTGATGCAGAATATCGATGTTCAGGGCTTTGGGCCACCAACCTGTTACAGAATCAGTCGTTTGAGTATTTGCGCCGTGCATCACAGGGCACTTTCCAGCTTTCATGTTTTCCATATTCTATTTTTTAAATTTTCCGCTTATTTGTAGTTTAATATCGTTGATTTGAAAATTCTTGATTTCTTTGTTTTTGAAATACTCACTGATTATTTGATCCAATTCGCCATCTTCATAGTCTTCAATTTTATCCGACTCAGCGCAGTATAAGTGATGATGTTTGGCAACAAATGGGTCATAGCGCATAATACCATTCTCCGTTTTCACTCTATTTAGCAGATCAGCCTCTACCAGCGAATCCAAAATCTTATAAACCGTCCCCACCGATATATTTGGGTGGTTTTTCTTCACATAGTTGATTATATTATCTGCCGTCGGGTGATTATTCAGCTTTTTGATAGCTTCGAATATAGCAATCCGTTGAGGGGTAACCCTTAATTTCTTGTCTTTTAGCTGATCTATTAATTGTTGATTTCGCATTTATTCTTTAAAGAGAGTTATTCTCTCCTAGATACAATTCAAATTTAAGAATTGTTTCTAGGTAGCACAAGTTTTTTTGATTCTTTTTAATTGGCTTGGTTCGGTAAGCATCCTACATCCACATACGCCCACGCCAGCCATGTTGCCCGCGTGCCTGTTTTTATCTCTCCTTTCATTTTACATGTTCCTTGTGTAAACCTATTTCAGGACTAGACAACTTCCGCTTTCCCAATATCCTTGTCATTGATAATGTCCTCCAACTTGGCGCTACATTAATTTCTGCGTATTTCCAGTAAGAAAATTTCGCTTCAAATAATTATCTACGTTATTATCCAACGATATTTGAATATTCAATATTAAATCACATTAATAGGGGGTAAGGATTATCTACCTTATCAAAAAAGAAAACCAAGCTATGATTTCTAAAATAGAAGTAAACAAACCAAAGCCAATAGCCATCGGCGAAAAAATAAAATCATTTAAAAATGGGACGGAGGTTGCGTCTACCATAAAAGCCTTAGACCAAGGCGAATGGATACTAATCGACGAGTTTTACAAAGATGGAATATCCCTGCTTCAGGAGTTACACAACTACCTGACGGTAAAACTACCCAACAAATCTTTTCAAGAGCAGCGCGAGTATCGCTCGGCATATCGCAGACTTTCCAACCTGGTATTATTAGAAATTGTAGATCAAAAATTAACTGTCGGTAAATCTCCAAATATTGGCTGGCTCAAGATATTTTATCCTGAAAACAACCATTTCTATTTAACGCTTCCTCAAATACAGGGGTTGAACAGTTCGTGGGAATGGTACAAAAATGGCATTTCTATACCCGTACTCCGAAACAAATTGCACCCGTATTACGGTACATACTTTCCTACTCGTTTTGAACATTTAGTGCTTTTTGACAATTGGCTGAAGCGATACGAAGGGCCAAAAAAGACAGCTATAGATGTGGGCGTTGGCTGTGGGGTATTGTCCTTTCAAATGGTGCAGCATCAGTTCCAAAAAGTGTTTGCCACAGATACTAATCCCAATGCAATTGTGGGATTGAAAGAGTATATGGGAGCGACAAAACTGTCTCGGAAGATTGAGCTGGATGTAGGCCACCTCTTTGGAAGGTGGGATAAACCAACCGAATTGATTGTGTTTAATCCACCTTGGTTGCCAGAAGCCGATGATTTGGGTCTGGGCAACATTGACAGCGCTATTTATTATAATAAAGCCTTATTTCCAGAATTTTTTGCTGAGGCTCAAAAAAGACTGTTGCCTGAAGGAAAGCTGGTACTTATCTTTTCAAACTTAGCCCAAATAACCAATGTAACCACCGAACATCCGATAGAAACCGAATTGGCAATGGGCGGGAGGTTCAAACTGGAAAGATGTCTCAAAAAATCAGTCCAAGCTGCTTCCGGCAAAACCAAACGAGATCAGCATTGGCGCGATTCGGAAGTCGTAGAACTTTGGGTGCTTGTGAACGTTGATTGATTTAATTTATTGATGGTTGACAGAGGACGGTTGAATAGTGTCCTTCCCTAAATAGCGTTGACCGATTGGTTCAATACTCATTTATAATTTCCATCGGGCTAGCTGGTACAAGCCTGTCCTCCGGTAGGCGGGCGTCCGCTTGGATCTTTTCAATTGGAGTACACAACCCGAATATGCGCAAACGGACGAATTGCGCAAGGAATGAGGTAGGGCTTAGTTTATAAATATTTTAAGCTTACTCAAACAAGTTATATGAAAATTAAATACAACTTAATTATAATAATTTTACTTTACTCTTCATTACTATTAGGTCAAGATACTTTCAAATCGAAGGTGTAAAATCTATTTTGAAATATAATAAAGACAGCGAATTTTTAGTTGTTTTAGTTCATGGGTCAGGGGAACAAGATATGGAGGGCAGTTTGAGTTTTGGTTCAAAGCCTGAGTGTTTTTATAATGAGTACGCCAATAGAGAATTCAAGCTATTTGATGAGATTTCGGGAAATTTATATGAGCTCGGCTTTTCAACGCTACGTTATGATAAGTTAAGTAAACGAAATTCAAGTGATAAGGATTTTGTTGTTACAGATTTCATTGACGGTCTAAATTATATTACTCAAAAGATTCGAAGCAATACTCAATTAAAGAAAAAAAAATAATTCTGTTTGGATGGTCAGAAGGTGTAACAGTCACTTTAAACCAATTAAAATATGATTTAGATATCGCGGGAATGATTCTATATGGAGGCATTTTCATTGATCCGGTAAAAATGAAAGCTGATGCTTTTTATAATTTATATAAAAATTGTGAAGGCAACGAGGAAAAAGCCAAGTCTTATAGATATCAATTTAGACACCAAATTGAACAAGACGGACAAATGATTGACGATACATATGAGAAAAGAGTAGTATTCTATGATACCCTAATCAGGATAACAGCGAGATAATAGGTATCAGTAATAAAGCTTTTTACTATACAAAAGCGTATTTTAATAATTATAAAACGGAAGTCTTCAATTACATAGCAAGATTTTCAAATACTGGGTACCATCCCTAAAAGTGTGTAAATGGTAGAAAAAGTTATTCTGGAATTTTTCGGCCAACAAAAGGCCGAGAAAAATTACGGAATACCTTTTTCGGGATATATTCACACACTTACTATTATGAAAAAAGAAGATGTATTC
>JBDNFI010000032.1:0-52543 GCA_041689935.1 Cyclobacteriaceae bacterium | reverse complement strand
TTTAAATAATTATTGAGTATATTTGACATCGATATTGGCTTGTTTTGCGACTTCAAGATACTGAATTTCAGTATCTTGACCAATATCATTCCTGTTTTATTTCATCGTTTAACAGCCTAAGTAATTTCACCCAACGGGTTTTCTTTTATATTTGTGTACGTAATAAATCAATCAAGAACGATACAAATGAAAGGAACACATCTCGGAGAATTTGAAGAATTGGTTTTACTTACTGTGGGCGCACTTTACCCCGATGCCTATGGAGTAGGCATTATGGATGAGATAGGCAAAGAGACTGGACGTAAGGTGAATATTAGTGCCATCCATTCGTCATTAAGGCGTTTATATGAAAAGGGCTTTGTAAAGTCAGAAATGGGAGGACCCACCAATGAAAGGGAAGGTCGAAGAAAACGCCTTTTTGAGCTGACGGCTTTTGGTAAAAAAGCCTTAGACGATGCCCAAGAGCAGCGCATGAGCTTATACAATCGTATTCCAGATATCTCATTTGGAAACTAATCAAGGAGCAACATCCCAGAACGCCACCTCGCTGGATTTATCGATTTATATCTTTCTTCTGCAAAGATGCATTTCTGGAAGAAATTGGCGAAGACCTAGAAGAAATTTACAAAGCCAATTGCCAAGCGCATGGCGCCCGGAATGCCAAATACCGCTTTTTGCTCGGTTGATGGGCAAGTCTAGCTTCTCTTTCAAGAACATATACACTTCATTACCCAACTTCTTTGCCTCTACTTTTGACTTTGCATACAAGCTAAAATCATCTGCATAGCGCACAAAACGTAGGCCTTTCCTTTGGAGTTCTTTGTCCAATACATCGAGCAATATATTCGATAGTAACGGACTCAGTGGGCTGCCTTTTCCAACCCGCTAGCTGGCTCATTCGCTAAAAATGTCCACTGGACATTTTCTCTACGCTCTGCCCTTTTTCTGCGTTGCTGCAACTTCCCTTTTACAAGAATTGGTGCTCGCAACCATTTGCGGATTAGCCATAAGGTGGTTTCGCATTTCACCTTGTTGTAAATCAACTGTAGTAGTTTGTAATGCTGCACTTCATCGAAGAAACTCTTCAGTTCAATGTCTACAATATCTTGATAGCCATGCCTCCCACATTCTGGCTCAAAGCTCTCGCTTTGCCCTATATTTCAAGCTTTGTTGCACTGCCTTGTGGATGTTTCTCTGAGGACGAGACAGGGTACAGCCGTTAGTTCAAGACAGAATATAATTTATGGCTAGTCCTAGACGACCTATGAAAACTCTACTTACATTCCCGACAAGCAGGTCTGTGATTTATTCGCGTAATTAGTTACTTAAACACGCGAAAAATTATATATCAAACATTATGCTTAATAAATAAAACCCATTATATAAAATTCAAAACACTGTTTTGCTTTATTACAATAACTACTTTTGGAATAACTGGCTTTGCCCACCATTCGAGCCACCCCTTAGCAAAACCAAAAGAGCCATTTCCCCTCCCCTCATATTGAATTAATAATGCTAAGTGTAATGACCATTAGGCTTTGAATCATAGTCACAGGTTTCAACGTCTGGTAACGGCAATATTATCTTAGATAACATTCATATACTTTTATCTATAGATTAAAATATACTTTATAGTACAGATTGAGAAATAATGTTTACATTTGTCCTGTTGGCTTATTTCAATCACGATGAAACCTATCAATAAGCTTAAAATTTTTAACAATGAAAATAACAGCGCAGGATGAGTACGGATTAAGGATATTAGTACGTATTGCAAAGTGTAAGAATCAGTCCGGATTAAGCATTCCTCAGCTGAGCGATGCGGAAGGGTTATCACAACCAAATGTTGCCAAATTAACCAGAATACTTCGTGTTGAGGGCTTGATTAACAGCACCAAAGGACATGTTGGTGGATATGTACTTGCTAGGCCTGCTGCGGACATTACAGTAAATGATGTCTTAAAAGCTTTAGGTGGACGTTTATTTGATCAAGATTTTTGTGCCAACCATGTGGGAGTCTTAAAACTGTGCACTAATTCTCTTGATTGTTCTATTCGTTCACTTTGGTCAATGGTGCAATCTACTATTGACAAACTACTAGATAAGGTAACACTGGCAGATTTATCGAATAATGAAAAAGAAGCGACATTTACTTTCCAAGGTTTTCTTGAAGAAAATGGCAATTAAAAATAGACAACAAAAACGCATTATTAATTAATAACAAACAAAATGATAACAGTTTCAGAGAATGCAAAACAACACGCGTTGAGTTTAATATCAAACGAAAACAGCCCCGAAGGAACATTTATTCGCGTAGGTATTGAAGGTGGTGGTTGTTCAGGTCTTTCCTACAAGCTCATGTTCGATAATGTTATTACAGAAAGTGATCAAATTTTTGAAGACAAAGGGATAAAGATTGCCGTTGACAAAAAAAGCTTTTTGTATTTAATAGGTACCGAACTAGATTATGCGGGAGGCTTAAACGGAAAAGGCTTTGTATTTGTCAATCCGAACGCAAGTAGAACTTGTGGATGTGGAGAATCGTTTGGCGTGTAAAAAAGTTTAAAAATGTAAGGTTAAAAGTGTTGAGGTATTTTGTAGAGAATGTGACAACCTGGATGGTCTTACAACAATAGAAGTACATAAGATATGGCAATTATAATTACAGATGAATGCATTAATTGTGGCGCTTGTGAACCGGAATGTCCGAATAATGCGATCTACGAAGGAGGCGATGAATGGCGTTTTTCCGATGGAACGTCAATAAAAGGAACGTTCAATTCAAAAAGTGGAATGACTGCAGATGCAAGTGATCCGCAAGAGCCTATCTCAGACGAAGTTTATTACATAGTAGCCGATAAATGCACAGAGTGTGTTGGCTTCCATGATGAACCCCAATGTGCCGCTGTTTGCCCTGTTGACTGTTGTGTAGATGATGAAAACTGGCGGGAAAGCGAAGAAGAATTATTTATCAAAAAAGACACACTACACCTAATAGCTTAATCTAGATGACTATTGGGATTTCCCAATAAATAACACACCGAAAAAAGTAAAAAGCATGAATGAGGTTATAGAAGAAAAAATCAGCGCGGAATACAAATACGGTTTCGTTACCAATATGGACTCTGACAGCGCCCCGAAAGGATTGAATGAAGATATTATTCGTTTTATTTCTGCAAAGAAAAACGAACCTGAATGGATGTTAACCTATCGTTTAAAAGCATACCGTCATTGGTTAACAATGGAGGAGCCGAACTGGGCTCATGTTTCTTACCAGAAACCAGACTTTCAGGACATCATTTACTATTCAGCTCCAAAGCCAAAAAAAGTGCTAAATAGTTTAGATGAGGTTGATCCAGAATTGTTAAAAACATTTGAGAAGCTTGGTATTTCAATCCTAGAGCAAGAACGACTTACAGGTGTAGAAAGTAGAGTCGCAATGGATATTGTTGTGGACAGTGTTTCTGTAAAAACTACATTTACGGAAACGCTAGCTGAAAAAGGAATTATTTTTTGTTCGTTTGGCGAAGCGATTCAAAAACATCCTGAATTAGTACAAAAATACATAAGCTCGGTTGTTCCTTCTAATGATAATTTTTTTGCGGCACTGAACTCCGCTGTATTTACCGATGGCTCGTTTTGTTATATTCCAAAAGGTGTTCGTTGTCCGATGGAGCTTTCCACTTATTTCAGAATAGAAGCGGCAGGTACGGGTCAATTTGAACGTACCTTAATTATTGCAGAGGAAGATTCGTATGTGAGTTACCTAGAAGGCTGTACAGCACCAATGCGCGATGAAAATCAATTGCACGCAGCAGTAGTTGAGCTTGTAGCGCATAAAAACGCGCAAATAAAATACAGTACCGTGCAAAACTGGTACCCAGGCGATAAAGACGGTAAAGGAGGAGTTTTCAATTTTGTCACTAAACGTGGTATTTGTTTGGAAGAAAATGCTAAAATTTCTTGGACACAAGTAGAAACAGGATCTGCAATTACTTGGAAGTATCCGTCGGTCATTTTAAAAGGCGACAATTCGGTAGGTGAATTCTTTTCTGTTGCAGTGACAAACAACTATCAGCAAGCCGATACAGGAACAAAAATGATCCATATCGGAAACAACACTAAAAGTACCATCATATCAAAAGGAATTTCGGCCGGCTTTAGCAACAACAGTTACAGAGGATTGGTGCGTATTGCGAAACGAGCCGAAAATGCACGTAATTTTTCACAATGCGATAGTTTATTAATGGGAGATCAATGCGGTGCACATACATTTCCGTACATCGAAATAAAAAACAACACTGCTATTGTAGAACACGAAGCAACAACTTCTAAAATTGGTGAAGACCAGCTGTTTTATTGCAAACAACGCGGTATTGATAATGAAAAAGCGATCGGTTTAATTGTAAACGGCTATTGCAAAGATGTATTAAGTCAATTACCAATGGAGTTTGCTGTTGAAGCGCAAAAGCTGCTGGCAGTTTCGTTGGAAGGCTCAATAGGGTAAAACAAATTCTCATAATTCTTAAGATTCAAAAAATGCTATCAATTAAAAATTTACATACGTCAATTGACGGAAAAGAAATTCTGAGAGGAATTAATTTAGAAATAAAAGAGGGAGAAGTTCACGCTATTATGGGGCCTAATGGTTCAGGAAAAAGCACATTGGCAGCAGTGCTTGCAGGCCGTTCTGAACATGAAGTTACTGCAGGTGAGGTAATCTATAATGGTAAAAATCTGTTAGACCTAGAGGCTGAAGACAGAGCCAGAGAAGGGGTATTTCTTGCGTTTCAGTATCCTATTGAAATTCCGGGAGTAAGCAATGTTAATTTTTTGAAAACTGCTATTAATGAAATTCGTGCTTACAAAGGCTTGGAACCTATGAAAGCAAAAGATTTTCTAATGATGCTCAAAGAAAAGCAAAACTTAGTTGAGTTGGATGTAAAACTCGCCAACCGTTCGGTAAACGAAGGTTTTAGTGGTGGTGAAAAAAAACGTAATGAAATATTTCAGATGGCAATGTTGGACCCGAAACTATCTATACTCGATGAAACTGATAGTGGGCTTGATATTGATGCGTTGCGCATTGTTGCCAACGGAGTAAACAAATTAAAGTCGAAAGAGAAAGCAACCATTATCATCACACACTATCAGCGGTTATTGGATTATATCATACCTGATTTTGTTCACATTTTACACAACGGAAAAATTGTAAAGTCAGGATCAAAAGAATTGGCGCTAGAGCTGGAAGAAAAAGGATATGATTTTATTAAAGAAGAGGTAGAAGCTTAATTTATTACAAAATGGAAACAGCTATTAAAACAAGTTCGATAAAGGACAAATTGATTTCTGAATTTGAGACATCCAAATTATTTTTATTTGGTGATACAGAACTTCGTAATCAAGCCATGGAAAGCTTTTACGAACAAGGTATTCCAAACCGAAAGCACGAAGAATATAAGTATACTCGTTTGGATTTGATGCTGAAGGAGGACTTTAATTTCTCAACAAATAAAAACAGTAAAGATGAGCAAATTGAGCCCCTGAAATTTTTAAAAGATGCGTATGTTGTAATTATTGAGAACGGTGTTTTTATTGAAGGATTATCAAACTTGCAGGATCTTCCAGAGGGATTAACAATCTGTAGTTTAGTAGATGCAGTAACCAGTGATTCGCCCGTTTTCGAAAAACATTATGCACAATATGCAGATGTGAAATCAGATCCATTCATCGCATTAAATACTGCCATGACTAAAGACGGTGTATTTATTCATGTTGCAAAAAATGCGATTATTGAAAACCCGATACACATTATTCACATTTCAACGGCATTTGAAAATACCATTATCCATCCACGAAATTTAATCGTTGTTGATGAAAATGCACAAGCAAAAATCATAGAATCGTTTGAAACGGTAGATTCTACCGCAAAAGTATTTAGTAATGCATTAACAGAAATTGTAGTTGATAAACACGCAATTGTCGATCATTATAAAATCCAAGATGAAAATGAGTTGGGTTATTTAATGAATACCACACAAATAATTCAACAAAAACAAAGTGTATTTTCTACTCACACATTTACCTTAAGTGGTTCGTTAGTCCGCAATAATTTGACTTTAGTGTTGGATGATGAACATATCGAGTCGCATTTGAACGGATTGTATTTAACCACCGAAAATCAAGTGGTAGACAACCACACTGTGGTAGATCACCGCAAGCCAAACTGCAATAGCAACGAGCTCTATAAAGGTATTATTGATGGCAAGTCCACCGCTACTTTTAATGGGAAAATATTTGTTAGAAAAGATGCGCAAAAAACAAATGCCTTTCAATCAAATAAAAATATTTTATTAAGTGAAGCTGGAACAATCAATACAAAACCGCAATTAGAAATTTATGCCGATGATGTTAAATGTTCACACGGGTCCACAACAGGCAAGTTGGATGCAGATAGCATATTTTACCTGCGTGCTCGTGGTTTGAGTACGGAAAGTGCTAAAAGATTATTGATGCACGCGTTTGCTTCGGAAGTAGTAGATACTATAAAAATTGAGGCTTTGCGTGAATATGTTAAAGAAAGGATTTCCAATAAATTTTAATAACAAAAATGGAAACTATCAAATAAAACAGTATTCTCAATATTTAAAAACTGCGATAGGATTTCCCTAAACTCTCCAAAAAGAATAATGGCAAACCTTTACTGTATTTGGATAGTGGGGCAACAACGCAAAAGTTGAAAGTCCAAAGTTTGCAGGACTAAGATTTCTACTATTGAATTTTAAACATTAGACTTTTAAACATATAAATGACGATCGAAGAAATAGAAAATGAAGTAATAGAAGAGTTTGAATTATTTGGTGACGACTGGGAAGGAAAGTACGAACACCTGATTGATTTGGGAGAACAATTACCATTGATTGACAAGCAATACAAAACGGATGACAGATTAATAAAGGGCTGCCAAAGCAGCGTTTGGTTGCACTCGGAATTGTATGATAAAAAAGTTGTTTTTACAGCCGACAGCGATGCAATTATTACGAAAGGAATTGTAGCGTTAATGATAAGAGTTATATCAGGTCATACATCAGATGAAATCATAGATACACAATTTGATTTTATTAATAAAATAGGCTTGATGGAGCACCTCTCCCCTACCCGTGGTAATGGTCTAGTAAGTATGATAAAACAAATGAAGCTTGATGCCATGCTATTAAAGTCTAAAAGCTTAAAATCTCAACATTAATAAGTTTACAACATTAAAAAAAAGTATGGCAGCAATCATAATCACACAAAATACGGAGCTTACACAAAAGGCTATTGATACACTTAAAAGTTGTTACGACCCTGAAATACCTGTTGATATTTGGGAGTTAGGCTTGATTTACGAACTCAATATCGATAAGGAAAACAACCTCACAATGATAATGACTTTAACATCACCTTCATGCCCAGTAGCTGAAACATTGCCACCTGAGACAGAACAAAAATTGCGTGAAATAGAAGGGGTTAAATCAGCAAAAATAACAATGACTTTTGAACCGCCCTGGGAGAAAGAAATGATGAGCGAAGAGGCACAACTCGAATTAGGCTTTATGTAAAATGGAGAAGGAAATAATTAATAAAGTAGCGTTAAGTGGCATTATCACCATCAACCTTGAAGACTTTTATCCTCAGGGTGAGCGTATATTGTTCGATATAAAAGAGCATTTGTTTCAAGGTTTATTATTGAAAGAAAAAGACTTTAGGGATTTTGTTAAGAATGAAGACTGGAGTAAATACGCAGGTAAATACGTTGCACTTATTTGTTCAGCAGACGCTGTTGTGCCAACTTGGGCATATATGCTATTGGCAACAAGGTTAGATCCATTTGTAAAAAGAGTAGTGTTCGGTGATTTAGAAACACTTGAAACAATTTTGTATAACGAGATACTCAACAAACTAAATATCAATGATTATAAAGATGCCCGTGTTGTTATAAAGGGTTGCGGCCATCTGCCTGTGCCAAAGGCTGCTTATGTTGAAATCACCAGACTTTTACGTCCAGTTGCAAAAAGCATCATGTATGGCGAAGCGTGTTCTACTGTTCCCTTATATAAACAGCCTAAACAAATTTAAGTCTGGCGTAAAGAATAGGAACAAGAAAATAAGAGTAGCATGAAAACAGCACAAAAAATAGACGTTGATATAAAGCACATCGCAACACTTACTGGACATGGTGGATGTATTTATGCAATAGATAAAGGAACATCTGAACATACTCTTTATACAGCCGGCAGTGATAGGTTTATTGCATTATGGAATTTAGAAACCCTGCAATCAGTAGAGTTTGCGGCATACTTACCAGCGCCTGTTTATGCAATTTGTCATATTCCTGAAAAAAATATATTGCTCGCGGGAACAACAGCAGGAAGTGTTCACATAATCGATTTGGAGAAAAAAGAAGAAATTAAAATCCTGCAACATCATACAGCACCGATTTTCGACATAAAGTATTCATTAAAGACCAATTGTTTTTATACGGCTGGTGGCGATGGTAATTTTGCCGTTTGCTCCCTTGATACTTTGTCATTGATTAAAATGAAAAAACTATCACAGAAGAAAGTTCGCAGCATTGATTTTAATTATACGACTTCTGAAATAGCTGTTGCCTTAGGAGATTGCAATATTCTCGTATTTGACCTGCATACATTAGATCATAAAATAGATTTTATCGCACATGAGCTTGCGTCAAATGTTGTGCGGTACAGCCCAGATGGTAAATTCCTTTTAACAGGAGGAAGAGATGCTCATTTGAATGTTTGGCAAGCAGGAAATTATGAATTGGTAAAGTCAATTCCTGCACACAATTGGGCTATTTACGATATCGTATTTAATCCTGATGCAACATTATTTGCCACCGCCAGCCGCGATAAAACTATAAAAATTTGGGATGCGAAAACATATGAATTATTAAAGCGCATCACCAAAGAAAAATTTGAAGCACATACATGTTCAGTAAATAAATTGATCTGGAGTACTTATCATAATTATTTAGTTTCTGTAGGTGATGATAAAATGATTTTTGTAAGGCAAATGATTGAAGTTTAATGGTTTACCGCGAACAATAAAACGAAATTATGATAACAACCGATATCGCTATTATTGGTACAGGTCCAGTAGGGTTATTTGCAATTTTTGAAACTGGCTTATTAAAATTGAGATGCCATTTAATAGATTATTTACCGCAAGCAGGCGGGCAGCTCACAGAGATATATCCCAAAAAACCAATTTACGATATACCCGGTTTTCCGACAATAAAAGCGGAGGAATTAGTTGCTAATTTATTAAAACAAGCCGAGCCATTTGAACCCACATTTACCTTTGGCGAACGCGTGGAATCATTAAATAAAATCGGAGAGAAAGATTTTATTATTACTACCCATCTAGGCACAAAAATACACGCAAGTGTGGTGGTAATAGCAGGAGGATTAGGATGCTTTGAACCACGCAAGCCGGAAGTAATTGGTTTGGAAAAATTTGAAAATGAAAAGGGCGTGAGTTATATGATACTCGACCCAGAAAAATATAGAAATAAAAAAGTGGTGCTTGCCGGAGGTGGCGACAGTGCCTTAGATTGGGCGATATACCTCTCTGATATTGCATCAGAACTTACGCTTGTACACCGCAGTGAATCATTTAGAGGAAGCCCTCACAGCGTAAATAAAGTGTTAAAACTTGCGGAAGAAAAAAAAATAAGAGTCCTGTTGAATTCTACGCTTAAAGAAGTACAAGGAAAAAAAATGTTAGAAAACGTATTGGTATCAAATGCTAAAACAAATTACATCGAAAAAATTGATGTAGATTATTTAATACCTCTTTTTGGATTGAGCCCTAAGTTAGGGGCGATAGCAGACTGGGGATTAAATATTGATAGAAACGCCATCGAAGTAAACATCGAAGATTATTCTACCAACGAGTCTGGTATTTATGCCATCGGAGACATTAACACCTATCAAAATAAATTGAAGTTGATTTTATGTGGTTTTCACGAAGCGGCAATAATGGCACACAGCGCTTTTAGATACATCAATCCAGGAGCAAAATATACTATGAAATACACTACGGTAAGTGGTGTAAATGCTTTTTAAAAAATAAAAATGGAAAATAGTATAACCATAACTGTGCTTAATAGCGCAGGAGAGATCAATCTTGAAGCCCCAAATGATATGGGTTTAAATCTGATGGAGTTTTTAAAAGCAAATGATTACGAACAGATTGAAGGAACCTGCTTCGGAATTGCTTTGTGCGCAACCTGCCATGTAAGGGTCCTGGAGAGTTCCCCACTTTTGAATGAACAAACGGATGAGGAGCTGTTAATGCTTGAAACATTGCCTGTGATTTTCGAAAATTCACGATGGTCTTGTCAGATACTATTGAATAAAAATCTGAATAAAATTAAAATTTCAATTCCCAATTAAGATGTAAAATTTGATAGGCAATTAGTTTTCAGAAGTAAAGAGAAGAAATAATAAAACGGGAAGCCAAAGATGAATATTACAAAAGAACAGGTTTTAGAAGCGTTAAAACATGTAGAGGATCCCGATTTAAAAAAGGATTTGGTAACGCTTGGTATGATAAAGGATTTAGTTGTGGACGGTAAAAACATAAGTTTTACCGTAGTACTTACAACGCCTGCCTGCCCAATGAAAGAGCTGATTCACAAGAATTGTGTAAATGCAATTTTGCAGTATATACATGCAGGGGCGAATGTAAATGTGAAAATGACATCCGATGTATCATCGCAGAACAAAAGCGGCCCTTTGTTGCCAAACGTAAAAAATATTATAGGAGTAGCATCAGGTAAAGGTGGTGTTGGAAAATCAACCGTGGCTTCCAACTTAGCGCTGGCTTTGGTGAAATTAGGTGCATCGGTTGGTTTAGTGGATGCCGATATTTATGGCCCCTCACAAACAATTATGTTTGATGTAAGGAACAAAAAGCCAGTGATGAGAGAGATTGATGGCAAAAGCAAAATTATTCCTGTGGAGAGTTATGGAGTAAAATTATTATCCATTGGCTTTTTTGTAGACACCTCTCAAGCACTTGTGTGGCGTGGACCAATGGCATCAAAAGCGGCTGTCCAATTGTTTCAGGATGCAGAATGGGGTGAGCTTGATTATCTGATTATTGATCTACCTCCCGGAACTGGCGACATTCATTTAACATTGGTTGGTGCTGTTCCTTTAACGGGGGTTGTTATTGTAAGTACTCCTCAACTTGTGGCTTTGGCTGATGCAAAAAAGGGTGTTGGAATGTTTCAGTTACCGCAAATAAATGTCCCTGTTTTAGGCATTGTAGAAAATATGGCTTATTTCAGTCCGCCCGACCAGCCGGATAAGAAATATTACATATTCGGTAAAGACGGAGCAAAAAAACTAGCAGAAGAATTAAGCGTTCCTTTATTAGGTGAAATACCATTGGTGCAAAGTATTTGTGAAGCCGGTGATGTAGGCCGTCCGGCTGTAATGCAAGACAATACCCTACAAGCTATTGCATACATGGAAATGGCAAGTAAAGTGGCGCAACAGGTATCCATGCAAAATGCAAAAGTGCCAATAGCTCAGGTGGCGGATGTTAAATGGTAAAATGACGAAATGACTCCTGTTTTTTTTAGACAAAAGAGCAGATAAATATAAAAAAAATGAACGCACCGATATCTATTTATACCGAAATGACGCCTAATCCCGTCACAATGAAATTTGTACTGAACTTTTTATTAATTGATGAGCAAGGCACAAGCATTGAATTCCGCACAAAAGAAAAGGCAGAGATTTCTCCTCTTGCCAAAAAAATATTTGAGCTTCCTTATGTCACTGGCATTTTTATTACTTCCAATTTTATTACAATTACCAGAAATGAAAGCTGCGAATGGTTCGAGATTGTGCCAGAAATGAAGGAGCTAATTAAAGCAAAGCTTACACTAAAAGAACCCCTTCTCACTAGTGATTTTGTTGAAGAAGCATCCGAAGTTCCAATAAACGTTTCTGGAGATATTGAACAAAAAATTATTAAGATTCTTGATGAATATATTCGGCCTGCGGTTGAAGGAGATGGTGGTGCCATTCATTTCAAGTCTTTTGAAAACGGAGAAGTAACTGTGACGCTCAAAGGTTCTTGTCACGGCTGCCCGTCTACTAATACAACTTTAAAAATGGGTATTCAAAATTTGTTAAGGGAGATGCTTCCCGAAGTAAAAAATGTAATTACAGACTCCGAATAAATTGTCAAAGGTGGATTCAGGTCATAAACGCAACGATTCCGTTATTGTTAATGGCGTTGAGAAAACCTCTTCCAGCGTTCGATAACTGTACCTTTTTCTGGGTCTGTTAATTAATATTTTTTCTACTTTTTCTACCTGTTCTTTTTTTATAAGGTCAAAATTACTTTTTTTCGAGACTTATTGCTTGTCCAGTCCGTTGAGGTTCTCGTTCGCCACCCTTTCCCATCTGTGATAGGGTTTTGCGAAGAAAAAGTCGATCTTGAGCTCCTCTACCCTTACCCTATGGTTCACAAATTCCTTCCCTTTGTCGATGGTAACGGTATGTATGAAGGGCAAGCATCCCTCCAATAAGCCTATGGCATTTTCCTCCATCATTTTGGCCGCCTCGTTCCTTATATGCCCCATTTTCAACATTCCCGTCGCCCTTTCGTTTGTGGTAAGAGCAGCCCTTTGTGGCCAGGTCCGATTATAAGGTCTATCTCCAAGTCGCCGAATCGTTCCTTTTTATCCATGATTCTGGGTCTTTGGTCGATATCGACCCTGTAAGATATGCCTCCTTCCAGCCTTGGCCGCCTTCCAATTTTTATATTTCCTTCCCTTTGTCCTTAAATGACAGTAAAGGGTACTTTTTGTCCTGCCATACGAAAAGGTATATCCTTTCCGTCAAGACACTAGGCTCGCCCATCCTTTTGGTAGGGCCGTCTATCTGTTTCGGACAGTAATCATCTTTAAGGTACAGCCCCACAAAAGAACGTATCTCCCACGTAAAGGTCTTTTTCTTGTTCTTTCCGACATGGCGCGCCGTACACTTCCTTTGCGCGAGTTCCGCCCTGTAGCTGCCCGCTGCGCCCGTCCGAGCTCCTGGCCAGTACTCCTTTGCCTAGCTTCGGAGCGTTGCACCCGCACTTAGGGACTTTCACCGATGATCTGTCAACTAATTGACATATGTTCACCATTCAAGGCACACACAACCTACAAGTGGCATTAAAACGACACCACTTATACACATTCGATACCGCCAATACATTTAGAACTCAATCGACAAAACGATATTAATAAACCATTTTTAATTAAACACTGATGGATTTAGGACTAAAAGGGAAAAACGCAATAATTACGGGAGCGAGTAAAGGAATAGGAAGAAGTATTGCCCTAACACTTGCAGAAAAAGGCGTAAACATTGCTATCTGTGCTCGTGGCGAAGAAGCCCTCCAAAAAACAAAAAACGAACTTCTTGTAAAATGAGTAAAGGTTTTTACACAGATCTGCGATGTTGGCGATACAGAACGATTCAATTTATTTCTTGATGCTGTAAAGGATGAGTTTGGCAATGTAGATATTTTAGTCAATAATGCCTCGGCACTCACTATGGGTGATGAATACGAAGATTGGGAAGCATCAGTTCAAATTAACCTGATGGCAAGCGTAAGAGCAACAAAAAAAGTAATGCCTTGGATGATTGAGTCTGGTAGTGGTAGTATTTTATTTATTTCATCTGTATCCGGTCTAGAATCGGGATCTCCGCCAGCGTATGCCGCGGCAAAAGCAGCACTTATCAGTTATTCAAAAACAATGGCTGTTCAGTTAGCTCCAAAACACATTCGAGTCAACACCATTGCGCCAGGTGCAGTTGAATTTGAAGGCGGACTTTGGGAAATGATTAAAGAAAATAACCATCCATTTTACGATATGGCAATCGACGCCAGTCCCTCGAGTAATATGGGAACACCAGATGAAATTGCAAAAGTCGCCGCCTTTTTAGTTTCGCCCTGTGCCAGTTGGGTTACCGGAACATGCATAGCTATCGATGGTGGAGCACATAAATCAAATTTGTTAAAATCAAATAATGTAATTAGCTTGACATCAAGCTTTGAGTATCTATCAGAGGATTCACATTTATTTTTAAATATAGTACTGCCAGAAACACCGTACATAGTTTATTGCTAGTGCTAACCTTCTTGCACAAGTCCTCGAAGACTTTCTGCCATAAGACAGGCTGTATTTATTTACTAAATTGGTTGCTTAAACACGCAACAAACCGTAAACGAATCGTTGTCAGAAATAAGTCATCTCCATCAACGAACATGAAAAATGAAATATTGAAAGACTTTACAGAAAATTCACCTGACTCGATTGCAATCTACGATGAGAAACTTAATCTGCTAGAAATCAATACGGCGGGTCTACAGCTAATGAAACTGACCCGGGAGCAAGCCATTGGTAAGAATATAAAAACACTTTCACCAGGCATTGAAAGAACTGGCCGCTTGAAAGAATACAGGGCAGTCATAAGGGGCGGAAAGCCTTATATGAGTGAGAATGTAAGCCAATCCAAAAAAATTGGAAACAAACAATTTAGCGTTCGAGCTTTTATAACATCAGGAGGCCTTGCGGTAGTTTCTCGTGACATCACAGAATTAAAAAAGACAGAGCAGCTACTAATCAAAGCGAAGCGACGAATGGAGGAATTGGCCTATATAACTGCACATGATATGAAAGCACCGCTCACCAACCTTCAGTCACTGGTTCAGTTTATTAGTGAATCAGATGGCATAAAAGATGAATCTCGGTTGCTATTCGATAAGATAGTTACCTCTATTGAAAGAATGCGCAATACCGTTTACACTTTGAATGATGTTATTGCGATACAGGAATCCCATCATCCCAATGATGAACATCTCAATTTTAGAGAGGTATTAAATACCGTAAAAGACAGTGTAGCAACCCAAATTAAGCAAGCTAAGGTGAAAATTCATGCGAACTTCACTAAAGCTCCTGTTATTAACTATCCACTGTTTCACCTTCAAAGCATTTTACAAAACCTACTCACCAATTCAATCAAATACAGACACCCTGATAAAGAGACACTTATAAAAATAAAGACACTGGAGAAAGATGGAGACTTGTACCTTGTTATTAACGACAATGGACTTGGTATGGATTTGGATAATTCAAGGGACAATATATTTAAGCTATTCAAGCGGATGCACACACACGTTGAAGGCAATGGAGTCGGTCTTTACATTGTCAATTCACTTATAGAATCACATGGAGGGACCATTGAGGTGACCAGCGAAATAAACAAAGGCACAACATTTAAAATATATTTGGGTAATGAATGAGACAAACATATTATTAGTTGACGATGACCATATCGTGAACTTCATATCAGAAAAAATATTGACGGACATGGGCTTTCGCAATATCAAAACAGTCAACGATGGCAAACAAGCTTTAGAAAGTCTAAAAGAGAACTGTCCTAACCTAGTGTTTTTAGACATCAATATGCCAGTTATGGATGGTTTTACTTTTCTTACCCGAGCAGCCAAAGAGATTATATGCATGCAGATGAACGTGGTAATACTCACCTCATCCGATCGCCAAAGTGACAAGAACCAAGCAAGCCAATTTAGCAATGTGGTAGATTACGTAGAGAAACCACTAAATCAAGATAAAGTGCGACAAGTACTGGAAAAAGTAAACTAGAATTACCGCTGCCAACGATGTATAAAAAACATAGGGGTTTGTGCTAAACCTAAATGCTTGTTCTGATTAAGCGAGTCCACTAAATACAAAATTTAGTATTTAAGAGAAAAAATAAAAGCAAAATATTTATATTTAGCTAAGTAGTAAATCGAAAATAAAGTGTTTGCCTGTTGCCCCATAGTTCTTAATCTAACCGCTAGTTAAAATCAGGAAACCGATTCTATCTCTGCCAAATGTATTAGCACTTCTGCCTTTTATTGCACTTTAAGATTAAAATGACCTTTACTTTTGTAAAAAAAATCAGAATTTGCAAAACAAAGAGATTATTTTGGTAACAGGAGCTTCTTCTGGAATGGGAAGAGAAACGGCGATAAAACTAGCAAAGGATGGCCATATAGTTTATGCAGCAGCCCGAAGATTAGACAAATTAAATGAACTAAAAGAATATGGATGCATTCCCATTCGGATGGATATTGCTAAGGAACAAGAAATAGAAGATGCAGTAAGCAAAATCAATAAAGAACACGGTGGAGTTGACGTATTATTTAACAATGCAGGAATAGCAGTACAAGGTTCTTTAGAAGAAACCGACATTGCTGACGCAAAAAAACAATTTGAAGTCAATCTTTTTGGCTTGGCAAGATTGACGCAATTAGTAATTCCTTATATGCGAAATAAAGGTGCTGGAAAAATAATCAACACCTCATCTATCGCAGGAAAAGTTCACGGCCCTGTAAGTTCTTGGTATGTTGCTTCCAAGCACGCACTAGAAGGATTATCAAGTTCGTTGCGTGTAGAGTTGCAACCTTTTGGCATTCAAATAATTATAATCAGGTCTGGCGCGATAAGCTCAGAGCTTATAAGTACCTTTGTAGATAGTATGGTTAAGCGTTCTGGAAATGGCCCTTACGCAGAAATGACAAAAGCATTGGTAGAATGGTCGAAATCTAGAGACAATAACCCAAAGTATTCATCGCCACCATCAGTTATTGCAGATACCGTTCTCAAAATTTTAAAAAGTAAAAAACCTAAAACAAGCTATGAAGTCGGTAAAACTTCGAAACAAATGATTTGGTCAAGAAAATTATTATCAGATAGAATGCTTGACAAAATGATACTTGACTTTTTAAAATCATAACTAAAATAAAATAATGCAATTAGTAGAATATAGTGTCCAATGGGCAAAAGGAGAAAGTTTTGAAGGTACGTGTATCACTATTGCTGGTATACTTACGTTGATCTGTACGTTACTAATTTGGAAATTTGGCGCAACTGTCAACGCCAAAGCGCTGCTAATTCCAGCATTTACTTTGGGGTTACTTTTTAGTATAATGGGAAGTTTTATGGTGTATTCCAATACCAAACGCGTTACCGAATTTCAAAACGCTTATCAAACAGATTCAACAACATTTATTCAAAACGAAAAGAAGCGAGTCGAAGATTTTCAGTTTTTGTATCCTACATCATTGGTCATTAGTGCCGTATGTTTTCTAATTACGGTTCTTGCATTTGCGTATTCGAAAAACCCTACGTTTCATGCTATTGGCATAGTTTTAACGGTTTTTGGTGTATCATTAATTATTATTGATTATTTTTCAAAAGAAAGAGCTCAAATTTATTACGACCATATTCTGAACAATCTATAGTGAAGGACATTTTGCACATAAAGAGCATTAGTGCAATGCACCAATTATTAGCTATTGAAAAACCTGCGCACCCTTTAATATCGGTTGTTAGGCACACAAAAGATATGAACTTGAGTTTTGGGAAAAATTTGCGTGTAAACAACCACTTGTACTTTATCTCTTTAAAAGAGAATATTCAAGGAGCATTTCAATATGGTAGAAAAGCTTATGATTTTCAAGAGGGGAGTTTAGTCTTTATACGTCCCAACCAAATTACTTCAACCTCTGGCAATACAGAATCAGATTTAGGCGGTTGGAGTATCTTTTTTCATCCTGACTTGATTAGAGCTTATTCACTTTCCAGTTCCATTCTGCACTATTCCTTTTTTGATTATGATAGCAACGAGGCCTTGCATATATCTGAAAAAGAAAAAAACTCGCTTACCGAAATTGTTCAAAAGATAGAAGGTGAAATACAACAGAATATTGACCAACACACCCAAAAAATTATTATTCACAATATTGAGTCCTTATTAAAATATAGTCAACGCTATTTTGACCGTCAATATCTGACAAGAAAAGATTTGAATAAAGACTTTATTATCAAATTTGAGAAATATCTACTAAGCTATTTTGAAAGTAATTTACCCTCAGAAAAAGGTATTCCTTCTGTAAAAGAGTGTGGAGAAAACTTGGGAATGTCGGGTAAATATCTGAGCGACTTACTCAAAAAAGAAACCGGCAAAAGCATAACAGAACACATTCATCTTCACATTGTTGAAAAAGCAAAAAATAAACTATTGAATTCTAATAATGCTATCAGTCTGATAGCTTTTAGTTTGGGTTTTGAATATCCTCAACATTTTAGTAAGATTTTCAAAAACAATGCAGGAGTTAGCCCAAAAGAATATCGCAGTTTGAATTAAGCATTACTTGACCTAATAACTAAGTACGTAGCGTGCCCATAGGCTAAGGCTATATACATTGTTGACTGATCCAGGATGTGTACTTAATAAGGAATTAGAGGTATTTGTCCTGTTCTTCAAGAAGAGACCTGCCGTTATTAGACTGTACTAATACTTGTTTTTTAAATAAGGATCTTGCGGAGGTACTATTTTTTGCCAGTACGGCTGTTTTTTGTCAATTTCCCTCACTTATAGGCACAAGCAAGCCGAGGCTCTTTGCAAAAAATTGGTTTAAATACCTCTAAAAAAGGATTAGCACGAAATTCAACATCTAGCGCTTTTTATTAACATTTGTGCTAAAAATCCGCTACTTCGAGTTCTATTAACTATAGATAAACTTCCCAAACTCACTACTAATAGTAAGTTTTTTCTTTTCACTTGCCTCCACTCTGCCCACCACTTTTGCAGCAATCTGGAAACTCTCCGATATGTCAATAATCTCTTTTGCCGTTTCCGTATCGGTATATATTTCCATTCTATGTCCCATATTGAAGACGGTATACATTTCCTTCCAGTCGGTTTGGCTTTGCGCTTGAATCAGCCTGAACAATGGAGGTAATTCAAATAGATTATCCTTGATGATATGGTGTTGGTCTACAAAATGCAATACTTTGGTTTGCGCACCTCCACTGCAATGTACCATCCCGTGAATGGCTGCTCTATGCTTTTCAAGTACTTTTTTGATCACTGGCGCATAGGTTCGTGTGGGTGACAATACCAATTGGCCGGCATTTATTGGCGAATCTTCCACCGCATCGAGCAATGCTTTTCCTCCCGCATATACCAACTCGCTAGGCACTTGAGGATCAAAACTCTCAGGATATTTTTCAGCCAATATTTTTGAAAACACATCGTGCCTAGCAGAAGTAAGGCCATTACTTCCCATTCCCCCATTGTATCCATCTTCATAACTTGCCTGCCCAAAGGAAGCCAAACCTACAATGACATCTCCCGGTTGGATCCGATCATTCGAGATCACTTCATCCTTTCTCATTCTTGCCACAATGGTGCTATCTACGATAATAGTACGCACCAAGTCGCCAACATCTGCCGTTTCGCCACCAGTGCTAATGATATCTACGCCATGTTCTCTCAGCATTTGGAGCACTTCCTCTGTGCCATTAATTATCGCACTGATCACCTCTCTTGGTATCAAATTTTTATTTCGGCCAATGGTGGACGATAGTAGAATAGGCCCAGTGCAGCCCACGCAAAGCAGGTCGTCGGTGTTCATGATTACGGCATCTTGCGCAATACCTTTCCACACCGATAAATCACCTGTTTCCTTCCAATACAAATACGCAAGGGATGATTTGGTGCCTGCGCCATCGGCATGCATTACAATGCAATGCTCGTCCGACCCACCCAGGGTATCTGGCACAATTTTGCAAAAAGCTTTTGGAAACAAGCCTTTGTCAATATTCTTAATGGCAGCATGTACATCTTCTTTGGAGGCAGAAACACCTCTTTGCATGTATTTGTCAGTCATGGTGTAAAAGGAATTTTGACAAAACTAAAAAGAATTGAAATAGGATACCGAAAATAATTGATACTTGAGAAGAAGCGGGAGGAAATGGAAGGATTAAAAACGAGTAGCAATGACGATCGTATCCTTGAACGAACGTAGCCGACCCTCCATATCGTATATCTCGAAAAACACGATATAATAGCCAATACGCACTTTACGGCCAGTTTTGTCGGTACCGTCCCATCTGAAGAAACCTTCCGTTCCGAGCAATTCATTTTGAGCTAATGGCATAATTTCTCTGCCAACCACGTCAAAAATGGTGATACTGGCAACATTTCCCTGATTGGCAAATTGGTAGGATATCGTAGCGAAATTTGGCGTACCTGGATCGTCTGGAGCAAAACTCTTTGGCTCTATGCTAAAGTTTTCTGCAATGCCATCGATTTGCCGCCTTTGGGCATTCTGATAGCCGGGCGTGGCATATCCTTCCGCTTGCACGCCAGAGATCCAATTCTCTTTATTTTCCGTTGGCATATTTGCTGAAATCCGCTCTAGCGATACTCCTTTAAAATCCTTTACCAAAGGATGATGCAAACCTACGTCATACGTGAATTGATCTAGAATGGTCGCATTTCCATCAATCAGGAGCACACTGCCGCTCGATTGTGGATAGCTAGGCAAGCTCATATTGAGAAATCGCTCCAGCTTTCCCTTGGGATACTCATTTGCCAAAATATTAGCATTTTCGGTAAGTACTAGGTATTCCTTGGGGCCAAGCAGATAAACATCTGCAGAGATGGTGGAGAAATTTGCGGGGTCGCCAGCAGAATTGGTATTGGCCAGCCGCCAATTTTGCACGTTTAGAATCTTATTTGATGTATTAAAAATCTCTACAAATTTGACGCCTCCTGTTCGTGGATTGGGCAGCAATTCATTAATCACCACATCCAGGGGTGCTACTTGAGATGGTAAGCCAAATCTTCCACTATTGGCCGATACGCTCAGCAAATTGCCGCTACAATCCCTAATTCCATCTATTTGTATAGAATAATAAATCCCTTCAACCGCCTCACCATCAAGCCGAACAATAACCTCTCGCATGGCAGGCTCCATAATACCGGTACTCTCGATGGCAAGTGACGGCACTATCTGAATAGCCGCATTGAGTGCCGAAATAGGATCCAGCTTTTCATTGAAAATAAGCCGAATCTGGTTTGGATTATCTAAAGCAACTCTCTGCAAAATAGGCGGGTCATTATCTGGATTTGGCGCTGATACACTATTTTCTCTGCCGGGAGTGCCTCCGCTTGCATCGTCCGACGCACGCCAATTGGCTTGCTCCATACAAGGATAATTGAGGTCAATCATTTCCAAACTATAGCCCCCATCAGCTTTTAAGTTGTCTCTATACCACGTATCGCTGTAGCTAATGGTAAATACCAATTCGCCATTTGGGCCTTTGAGGCTTAGATCGTCCCCAGCTACATTCAAAGTCAGCCATGGACTTAGACCAATAATCTGAAAGTCTGAATAATTCACCCAAAGAGCGCGCCTAGTAGCGGGAACCAATAGGACGTAGTCTCCTGCTGCAATGGTCACATTAGGCAAAGGAACAGCCCGCGTAGCATCACTAAAAGTAAAATTCCGCAATGAAATAGCCATTGGGCCAGGATTGTAAATTTCGGCATATTCAGAGTCTGGTAATTGGGTACGGGTAGATGGTCGCGCCTTTATTTCCGTAATCAACAGATCGTTGAGCGAAAAAAATTGAGCCTGCGAACTGATGCAGCAAAGGCATAAAAAAACTCCAAAAATAAACTGTTTCATGTTTACTGTTTGGAGCTAAAATACGGTTATTTTGAATTATTTACTAGCTAAATGTTCAAATATTTACACACCAAATCTACGGGCGATTAATTCCAGGAATTCGCCAACCTGTTCAGAGTCAAGATCCCAATTGTAGATATTTACATATTTTGTACTTAGCAAGCCCTCGGCCTCATCATAATTAGTGCATGCATCGAATGCATCGAGTGCTTTGATAAATTCTTCTCTATTACCATTAAATAGCTCATTGGTAAACATGAATTTCTGATTGATGGTCATGATTTTACTTAAGCTTTCAATCTTTTTATTGCTATGGATATCTGCCAAGGTCATTTTGCTTTCTACAGCGATGGTATCATAAAAGGTTCTGGATTTATTCCCTCCCGCTTCTTCTGACTTTGGGTATTGGATATTGGTGCTGGATGTAACTTTTTCCTTGATTTGCTCTTTTAGCGAATGTTCCACATTATTGGAATACAAAATATCTAAATCGGGTGCTGATATTTCTGATAAGCCCTTAATATGCGGGAGGGTATCCTCTAGTTCCTCATCCATTTCATCCCATACTTGTTTTAAAAATTCCTGCGCTTCGAGCACACCAACGGTTCGTCCCGTTATTTTAGCTTCCAATCCTGTAATTAGTTCAGCATTTATCTTTACGTACTTTTTGAAGGATGTGATCTCCTCATTGCCTACATTTTGCAACTTAGCAATGGACTGATGAACCCATTTGTAAGGATCGAATATTAGCGTAATTGTATCTTTTACAGCCTCTTCTATCAAGGGTTTGAAATCCTTTTCACCTATCAAAATATTTCTGGAGAGCGCATTCATCAGCTCATCCATTTGCTCTTTCACTTCTTTTGCTTCGAAATTGAAAAAAGGAGACATCAATTGCCTACGTTCTTCATTCCAGCGGTTAAAAAGATTCATTACAATCAGCAGATTTACCTGCTTACTTTGCTTTAGGTTGAGAATATCAGACCCGCTTAGCTTTTTAGTATTGGTAAATACATCGGCACAAAATACTTTTACATATTCCTTGCTGTATTTAATTAGCGAGGCTTGATTAAGTTTGTTCTCCATAACTGAATTTCTTTCTTTTGTAAAGCTAAAAAATATGCTTGAGTTAGTCATCCAAAACTTCCATAATAAGAGCTTCGAATCTTCATCCGATGCTCAAACCTTGCTCACCCTAGCCCAAGACCATTATATGGATTGGATGCATGCTTGTGGTGGCAAAGGTAGATGCACAACCTGTCGCGTGGAAGTGGTAAATGGCTCTACAAACTTAGAGCCGATTACTGATGCAGAGCAACGTTTTTTTAATTTGAACAAACTTAAGCCCAATGAAAGGTTGGCTTGCCAGGCAGTTTTAACGGGCAAAGTAGTCGTAAAAATCCCAGATAGTTGTAAATTTCCACATCTAGACTATTCAGAGTAGTGTCATTATTTATCGAACCCAACTTTAGGAGCTTTCGCTCCGACAATAAAAATCGCACTGGCTGTATTGAGGTCATCTGCGGGTCTATGTTTTCTGGCAAAACAGAAGAACTCATCCGTAGGCTCAACAGGGCTAAAATTGCACGCCAAAAAGTAGAGATTTTTAAACCAAGCATTGATACTCGATACCATGATGAAGAGGTTGTCTCTCACAATGAGAATAGCATTCGGTCCACGCCCGTTCAGTTTGCAAATGATATAATATTACTTGCTGGCGATTGCGATATCGTTGGGATAGATGAAGCACAATTTTTTGACGATGATGTCGTGAAAGTGGTTTCTGCCCTGGCGGATGCGGGCAAGCGTGTGATATTGGCTGGATTGGATATGGACTTTGCCGGAAAGCCCTTTGGCTCCATGCCCGCTTTGATGGCCATAGCAGAATACGTCACAAAAGTACATGCCATTTGCATGGTGTGTGGCGATATAGCCGCTTATTCCTATCGATTGAAAGCGGCAGAACAGCAAGTTTTGTTAGGGGAAAAAGAAGCCTATGAAGCTCGATGCCGAAAATGTTTCAACCTTGGCATGAGCAATAAGTAACAGTAATACTATGCGCTACAAAACCTACGGAATTGTTCTCAGTAGTATAAAATACCGTGAAACCTCCATCATTGTGCGCATCCTTACGGAGAAATTTGGCTTACAGACGTATATTGTGAATGGCGTAAGGGCTGCCAAATCCAAAGGCAAAATCTCCCTCTATCAGCCGCTTACTTTGCTCGATTTGGTGGTGTATCACAAAGGAGATGGCCGAATGAGTAGAATATCCGAACTCCATTGTGCACATCCCTATTTGAGTATCCCCTATATATTCAAGAAAACAACCATTGCACTATTTCTTTCAGAAGTTTTAGGAAAAGTGGTGCGGGAGGAAGAAGAAAATAATGAGCAGTTTCATTTTCTGTATTCAGCCCTTAGAATGTTTGACCAAAGGCAAGCGGGATTTGAGAATTTCCATTTACAGCTACTCCTTAAGCTGACGCAGTACTTAGGAATTTTTCCTAATTCTCCTGAAGATTTCTATCGGGATACAAATACTTCTCTAAAAGGCAATGAGCATATCGGCAGCCATATTTCTAAATTAATTGAGGAGGATTTTGATTTCACCTTTCAGATTAGCGGAGCCAATAGAAAAGCCCTTCTACTACAAACCTTGGAGTTTTACAAATCCCATATTGATGGTTTCGGAGAACTTCGCTCTTTGGAGATTTTACAAGAAATTATGCATTAAAAACGCCAAAATTAATCCAGCTTTTTTCTATCCATTTTCTAATTGAGTTTAACTCATTCTTGCAGCAACTTGGTCGTAATTTACCAGATTCCACCAGTTTTTTACGTAGTCGCCTCGTAGATTTTGATACTTCAAATAATATGCATGCTCCCAAACATCCAGTCCCAAGAGTGGTGTTCCTTTCAATTCTGACACATCCATTAAGGGATTATCTTGGTTTGGCGTACTGCCAATCATTAATTTTCCATCTGCTTCGACTAACCAAGCCCAGCCTGAGCCAAATCTACCCTTAGCAGTTTTTGAAAACTCCTCTTTGAATGCGTCCATTGAGCCAAAGGAAGCGTTTATTGCCTCACTCACTTTCCCTGGAACTTCATTTCCTCCGGGCGTCATCACATTCCAAAATAGATCATGATTGTAATGCCCTCCCGCATTGTTGCGGATGGCCACGGGAAGATTAGATACATTCGCTAATAGCTCTTCGACACTTGCCGCATTGATATTATTTTCTGCCAACGCATTATTTAGGTTTTTTACATATCCAGCATGGTGTTTCCCATAATGGATTTCCATGGTCATGGCATCAATATTTGGCTCCAATGCACCAACGGCATAAGGCAAAATTGCCTGAGAAAAAGTCAAAGGCACTTGCTTAACCATCTCTTCGTTTTCTCCACCTCCCGCTCCATCGGCACATGAGCTCAGCATTGGAATACCTGCTCCCACTAAAATAGATGCCTGAAGACTCTTTTTAATAAATACTCTTCTGTTTGCTCTCATAATATGAATGCTATCTGTTAAATACAATTTTATTAAATTTACGTACTTTTGTGACCAACATCAATAAATTTCACAAAAGCTTTACGTTATGGCTGATAAACTGTTTGAAGAAATTCCTTCATTAGACCTTCACGATTTCACTATGGGTACTCCAACCCAAAAAGCTGAATTTGTTCAGAAACTAGGAGAAGCTTATACAAGCATAGGCTTTATTGCGGTGAAAAATCATGGTCTTTCTGACGAGTTGCGAGATAAACTTTATGCGAATATCATTCGGTTTTTTCAGCTTCCAGACGATATGAAGAAGAAATATGAGGATGCGGAATTGGCTGGTCAGCGTGGCTATACTGGCAAAGGAAAAGAGCATGCGAAAGGTAGATCTACTGGAGATTTGAAAGAATTTTATCAGATTGGTCAGATCGTGGAAGATGGCGACCCTGTGAAAGATGAATATCCTGACAATATATGGCCTACCGAAATTGCTGAAATGGAAGCAATATGTACGGAAGCCTACAAAACCTTAGAAAAGGCTGGCTTTCAAATCCTAAAGGCTGTGTCGAAATATCTTGGACTAGAGGAAACCTACTTTGATGATAAAGTGAGAAATGGAAATAGCATTTTACGCTGCATTCATTATTTCCCAATTGAGAATCCCGACCAGGTACCAGCAGATGCTGTGCGTGCTGCAGAGCACGGCGATATTAATCTGATTACGCTATTGATGGGGGCTAGTGCTGATGGCTTACAAGTATTACGTCGTGATGGAAAGTGGATTCCGATTACAGCATTGCCAGAGCAAATTGTCGTGAACATTGGTGATATGCTTGCCCGACATACCAATGATAAATTGAAGTCTACCATCCACCGCGTGGTAAATCCACCAAAGCACAAGATGAATGCTTCTCGCTATTCAATTCCGTTTTTTATGCATCCCAAGTCCAGTATGGATTTGACCTGCTTAGACAGTTGCATAGATGCCCATAATCCCAAACAGTTTACGGACATCACGGCTGGCGAATTTTTAGATGAAAGACTTCGAGAAATTGGTTTGAAAAAATAAGAAAAAGCCGGCTAAATGCCGGCTTTTTTGATCCTTTGCTGAAATATCCATTCTATTACTTATTTTTCAAGATAATTATATCAATTGATCAGGAAAGTACGCTATCTCATCTTTTTAAAAGACATTCTAATCTTGTCTGTTACTTGCTTTGGTGGAGCGCAGGCACATCTTGCGTTTTTTCTTGAGCGCTTAGTCAAGAAAAGAGCCTACTTGACTGAAGACGACTTGCTGGAGCTTACCGCTCTTTGCTCCATCCTACCAGGGCCAGCCTCTACACAAATACTGATTTCATTAGGGTTCAAAATTGGCGGGCCTAATCTTGCTTATCTCACGCTATTGGTTTGGATAATGCCTGGAGTCATTTTGATGACGGCGCTAGGCATATTTATTAACTACCTCAATGCCAATAATCTAGACTTGAGTTTCACTAAGTTTATTCAACCCATGGCTGTGGGCTTTGTGAGCTACGCAGCGTTGATGATTGGCACTAAACTGGTGAAAACGAAAGACGCATTAGCCATAATGGTGGTAAGTATCATTGTAACCTATTATGTAAGTTCTCCTTACTTATTTCCTGTATTATTGCTGGTAGCAGGCGCACTTACAGCGATCAAATATGAGCGGCATGCGATAGAAGAAAAAGAGAAAATAGACATCAAATGGGATAATTTTCTGTTGTGGGGTGGGGTATTTATTGCTGCAGCGGTGATTGGTGCGATTACCCAGTGGCGTGGTGTATTAATATTTGAAAACTTCTATCGAAATGGCTCTTTGATTTTTGGCGGTGGTCAAGTGCTTATACCCTTGATTTATACTGAATTTGTAGAATTCAAGGCATTTTTAAGCTCCGAGGAATTTCTTATCGGATATGGATTAGCACAAGGATTGCCCGGCCCAACTTTCGCTTTCAGCGCGTTTGTGGGCGCACTTTCGATGAGAGAAATGGGGATTGGTGGTGAAATTGGAGGAGGGATTTTAGCAGCATTAGGCATATTTTTGCCAGGCACATTCTTAATCTTTTTTGTGATTCGTATTTGGGAAGGGCTAAAGAAATACCGAGTGGTACGCGCATCGCTAGAAGGAATAAATGCAGCCTCTGTAGGCATGGTAGCTGCTACGGCCATCATTCTGTTCGATCCAATTGACGGCAGCTACATCAATATCCTAGTGATTGTGGGAACATTTTGTGTGCTTTATTTCACCAAAATACCTGCTCCATTTATTATCCTAGCTGGACTCATCGCAGGATTTATTTTTTGAATTGAGATACGCAATATTTTCAATCACCTTGATTTGCGTTTCGGCTCCCATAATTAGCGGAAAATGAGGGAATTCATGGCCTGCTGGCACCCCAAAAAATACAGGTATATTATATTCTTTTACCAAATTTAGAGTGAGCTCTTCTATACTTTCTTGGTAATCGCTCTTTTCAGCAATATTGGTGAAATAACCCAGCAGCAATCCACTCAAATTCTCGAATGCTCCAGCTCTTTTCAATTGCCAAAGCATTCGATCTATTTTATACATGGGCTCGCCTACTTCTTCAATTAAGAGTAAGCTCCCCGCTGGAACTAAAAACTCCTTGGAACCAATGAGGTGCGTAATCAAGGAAAGATTCCCTCCTACCAAGGTTCCTATGGCGTTTCGGGGAATATCGTATTTAGAAATTGGAAAACTCCATTCGGAATTGGTGCCGAATAAAAAGCTTCGAAGAAGCGGGAGGGATGTGATTGCCTCTTCCTTCCCCATTGCCGATGTCATCATCGCATGAATAGAAGCGATTCCTTTTTCTTGTACCGCAAAATGTAAAGCAGTGATATCGCTGTATCCAATGATCCATTTTGGATTATTGGCAAAGCCACGCCAATCTATCCGATCTAATAAGTGGCTAATGCCAAACCCTCCTCTATTGCAAAATATGGCCTTTATTTTTTGATCATCAAGCGCCGTTTGCAAATCGGCCAATCTTTGGGAAGGATTGCCTGCAAACCTCCCGCTTTTTTGCATGGCATAGGTTCCGAGCTTTACTTTCAGTCCCCAGCTTTGCAATACCTTTACCCCTAACAATAATGCATTTTCTTCTACACAGCCAGATGGTGAGATGGCAGCTACAATATTACCTTTTCTTAAATAGGGAGGAAAAATCATTGAATTGTATTTGCCTTGAATTAAAACAATAGCAAGGACATAAAAAAACCCTGCCTTTTGAGAAAAGCAGGGTGTTTGAATATCTTTTAATGATTACTCATTGTCAATGATCGTACTTGGTTGCCCATCACCTACAGAAGGTGGTGTGATGCCTAGCTTAGCAAATACTAAATTGGTAATATTGTCTTGCTTTGGAGCTACGAGTAAAATTGAACCATTTCCGTCGCTGAATACGTACGTGTATCCATTTTCCTTGGCTACTTCTTCAATTGCATTTTGTACTTTGTCGTAGGCAGGCTGAAGTAATTCATTTCTTTTTCTTGAAAGTGACTGATCAGCTTCTGTTCGGAATTGTTCTATTCCATTATACATTTCTTCCAATTCAGATTGTAGAGCTGCTAATTGCTGCTCGGTAAGTGTGGAGGCCGTTTGCTCAGCCTGTTGCTGCTTTGCTTGGAATTCTTGCTGCTTTGCTTGGAACTGTTGACCAAGCTTAGTTTCGAAAGATTCGAATTCATTTTGAGCTGCTCTAGTTTCTGGTAGTTGGCTCACAATCAAATCAATATTGGTATAGCCAATTTTAAGTTGAGCTTGAGTCGCAAAACTCAATGAAGTTACTACTGCAAGCAGGATGAAAAATTTCGATTTCATGAGAATGTTCGTTTAATTAATATTTTTTTTAGTTTCCGGGATTATTTGGATTTTTAAGCCCAAGTTCTTCTAACACAAAGTCCGTATAGTCATGTCTAGGATTTGTAAAGAGCATTACCATCTCTCCTGATTTATCAAACAAAAAATCTAGCCTTTGTTTTCTACAAACGATTTCAATGGCTTCGTAAACTTTGTCATGTATAGGTCGAGTTAATTCCTGCTGTCTTACAAAGAAGGTGCCATTTGATCCAAAGATAGAGGATTGAAAATTTTCTACCTCTAGTTCTTTCAATTTAATTGAAGCTAATCGCTTATCCTTCATTTCCTTCGTCAACAATACTTCTTCTGCTTGCAAGGCATCGTATAAGCCTTGAACCTCTATCCGCAAATTTTGTACCTCTTTTCTCCAGTCTGCTGCTAATTCATTCAACTGTTGTTGTGCTCCTGCATGTTCAGGCATTTTACTCAGCACATATTCTGAGTCTATATACCCAAATTTCTGGGCATTCGCAGAAAATTGAATGAGTAATAATAAAGCAAAAAAAGCACAAAACTGTTTCATTATTACCTTAATTGTTGTCCAATCGTAAAGTGAACTTGCGCGCCACTAGGCACATTACTGCCAGGAAGTCTATCAAATCCATATCCCCAATCTACCCCAAGAAGACCAAATGCTGGCATAAATACTCTAGCACCTACTCCAGCAGAACGATACAAGTTGAATGGATTGTATTCTTGATAGTTGTTAAAAGTATTCCCGCCTTCGGCAAAACCTAATAAAAATATGGATGCTTGTGGATTCATAGAAACAGGATACCTCACTTCCATTGTGAATTTATTGTACATGACGCCTCCTCGGAAATTTGTTTGCTGATCAACCGGTTGGATGCTATTGTCTTCATATCCTCTTAATGCAATGATTTCCTGTGCTAGGATAAAGCCTTGCTGCCCTGCTAATCCCGCTCCACCCATAATAAATCGCTCAAAAGGACTGAAGCCAGTTCGATTGTTGTATTGACCAATAAATCCTAGATTGGTTTTAGCCATAAACACAAATTTGGCAGGCAATGGTATAAAGAAGGATGCATCGAACATCCATTTATGATATTCTACCCATTTGAATTGCTCTGAAAGCTCCAAGTCCGAATATTCTCGATCCCTATTGAATGCAGAATAAGGAGGAGTGAGATTGGCCGTAAGCATTACAGTTCCTCCGAATTGAGGAAATCTTGGGTTGGCCACGCTGTTTCTGGAAATTACGGTATTGAAAGTGATATTATTAGACAAGCCATTGTCGAAACCCAATAAACTACCGAAGTTATTGACATCGTATACCATGTAGGTAACAGAGTTTTGGATTTGGAAATAGTTATCCGGCCATTTCACTCTTCGGCCTAATCCTATAGTTGCACTTGAAACAGTGAAAGAACCAAACTGCTGGTTGGTACGGATATCAATATTACGTTGGATGGATCTATTCAAGTTAAAAGAAAAGGCATTAGGCTTTTTTCCACCCAACCAAGGCTCTGAAAAATCTAAACTATAACTTTGGAATCGTCTGCCATTTGCTTGAACTCTAATACCAAGGGATTGACCATCGCCCACTGGTAGTGGTCTCCATGTACTTGGTTTCGTCAAATTTTTCATCGAGAAGTTATTGAATCGAAGACCTACAGTACCCACAAAGCCGAAGATGCCACCCCAACCACCTGACAATTCAATTTGATCACTTGGTGCTTCTTCTAAATCCCAAGCAATATCCACTGTTCCATCATTTTGATTTGGAAGAGGTCTAGGATTTATGGTTTCAGGATTGAAGTAGCCCAATGCAGATAATTCACTTTGGGTACGAATAATATTGCTTCTGCTGAAATTCTCGCCAGGCCTTGTAAATAACTCTCGAATTACCACGTGGTCATTGGTTCGATCATTACCCGCTATCGTCACTTTATTAATGGACGCTTGTGGACCTTCCATGATTCGAATTTCCAAATTAATAGTATCGTTCTCTACTTTTACTTCAGCAGGGTTGGCTTGAAAGAATAGATACCCATTGTCCATATATAAAGAAGCTACGTCTTCTTGAGGATCAAAATTTAATTTCCGATTTAATAAATCCTGATTGAAGATATCCCCTCGTTGTACGCCCAATATTTTGCCAAGTTCTTCATCAGAATGGACAAAATTTCCCACCCATTTTACGTCTCCAAAATAATATCGATTCCCTTCATCAATTCTTAGTAGAACATCTAATGTGTTTTCTCCAGATTTATATACTGAGTCTTGCGCAATGGAGGCATCTCTGAATCCTCTAGAATTATAAAACGCTATAAGCTTCGCTTTATCCTCTCGATATTTACTAGCTTCAAATTTAGACCCTCCAAAAATATTTAATTTCACATTGTCATAAAAGTAATTTTTAGCTACTTCTAATTCCATCTTTTCTCTCTTCGTAATTAAATTACCTACCTTCTTTGGAGTTAATTCGGTGATCCCCTTAATAAGGTTGCTCACCAAGTGGAACCTTACTTTCTCATTCGTGCCCTTTAACTGCCCTTTAATTCTTCGAGCATCAAATTCCTCATTTCCAACAATTATAATATCCTTGATGTTAACCTTTTGCTTTTTGTCAACGATAAAAGTGAGGCGATCTCTAGATCGCATAATGGTATCCCGCTCTAATTCTGTTCGTATGAAAGCATTTAGAAAACCCTTTTCGTCAAAGTGCTTTTTAATGATTAATTCAGAATTTTTGATAAGAGAATTCGTGGGAACCTTCCCTATAAGATTAACTTTATCATTCAATTCAGACTCGTCCGTCTTGGTAATTCCTACCCAGTTTACTCTATTTACTGTACCTCTTTCGGCAATGTATATGATAAGGGAAACCTTATCACCGACTACATCGGTGACGTATATTCCTACATCATCGAGAAATCCTTGATCCCAAAGTTTCTTGGTCGCTCTTGAAATTTGCTCTCCTGGGATGGTGATTTTGTCTCCTATATTCAACCCTGCTAGGCTCCCAAGGATGGCTGAATCTAGGATATTTGCTCCCACTACGCCAATAGACTCAATCTCGTACGTCTTGGGATTGGTATAGGAAAGGTCAATGATATTGATTTCTTCTGGTTTCTGCTCTTGTGATCTCACTCCATATCTAATCTGGGCTTGCAGACTAAAAATGGTCATTAAGAATATTGAGGTAAGTAATATTTTCTTCATGCCAACCACTACTATTTCACTTGTTCACTAATTTTGCCAAATCTTCTTTCTCTTTGTTGATAAGCATAAATTGCATCATATAAATGCTCCTTGCGAAAATCCGGCCAAAGGACTTCTGTAAAATATAATTCACAGTAAGCCAATTGCCACAAAAGGAAATTACTAATCCTCATTTCACCGCTTGTTCGTATCAATAACTCTGGATCTGGAAATTCACGCGTGCTAAGATGCTCAGATATTGTATTTTGGCTTATTTCTTCGATAGAAATTTCACCTTTTTTAACTTTTTCAGAAATAATCTTCGTTGCTTCTGTAATTTCCGAACGGCCAGAATAGCTAAGGGCCAGAATTAAATCAAGGCCCGTGTTTTCACTTGTTTCTTTTATTGCTTCTTCCAATTCGATCTGACAGCTCTTTGGTAGCGTAGCTAAGTTACCAATAGAATGCAATCTAACGTTATTTTTTGTTAGGACACGAAGCTCTTTACGGATTGTTGACACCAATAAACTCATTAAAGCGTCTACTTCTTCTCGCGGCCTTCCCCAGTTTTCGGTAGAGAAGGCATATAAAGTTAAGTGTTTCACACCTATTTCAGCACAACTCTCGGTGATTTCTCTTACAGATTTAATGGCGTTTCTGTGCCCAAAAATGCGCTGAGCACCCTTTTGTTTAGCCCATCTACCATTTCCATCCATGATCACCGCTATATGCGACGGAAGTTTATTTTTATCAACCTTTTCCAGCATGCCTGCAATTGTCCCAAATTTAAGGCTACAAAATTGGCTATTTATTTTTAATAAATCGAGTCGAGAGCAAAATCCTTTAGAAATAAGGGTTTGTTGGACAGTTGGAACGGAAAATTGTATAGGAAAAATGAACGCCTAGGTAGTAATACCAATCCCTCTTGTATGGATTTCCACCTGCGTAGTTTTTGGTAAGCGGTGCTTCACTGATATTATCCAATGCATAAGAATAGGTCTTTCTTGCACTAAATTCAATGTCCATGGTCCATTTATAATTAAGCGGAAAACGAAGCCCGCCGCCAATAGGAATGGACGGACTAAATTCGGAATAATCTTCCTCCGCCTGATCTTCTGCAGAAAGATAATACCCTGCTATGCCCACAAATACATACGGGCTGAAGCCATAAGGCCCTGATTTGTCGGTGAAATCAAAAAACTGATATTCTAATAATGCTGAGCCTTCAAATAGGATTCCTTTAAAGAAATTTGCCCGATTTACACTATAAATATCTCGCTGGTCTTCTTCGCCCTTTATCCCGCCTATTGTACCGGCAAATCGCACACTAAATGGATTTGCTAAATGCTTCTTATAAAAAATGGTGCCTGCAATTCTGTTTTGGTCCAAAGCGTAGCCTTGTTGCAAGTCACCAGTATAGCTGATTCCGCCCAGCCCAAATCCTACAGCTGCATCTTGTGCTTTCGCTGAGGTAGCACACAATGTCCCAAATGCCAATGATAAGAAAACCGAAAGGATTCGAATGGAAAGTAATTGTTTCAAGAAAACCATTTGCATCTAAACGCTAAACTCAATGTTATTATATAGTATCGAATTAATTTCTGACATCGAGGCCCCAATTTAATTTTTGTCTAAGGGTATCAAAAAAACTGTAGCCATCAAATTTGACCAAATTAGCTGAAAAGCTTTCTTTTCTTACCGCCAATGGCGTGCTAATATCAACTACTTGAGAACGCGAATCTACGGAAATCATCACATTCCCTGCCCTACATTCCACTTCAAATGAAATAACGCTCGCATCAGATACGACCATTGGCCGCACAGTTAAGTTATGAGGGCTTACCGGTGTGATCACAAAGTTGCTCGATTGAGGCAACACCAGTGGGCCACCACAACTTAGGCTATATCCTGTAGACCCCGTCGGAGTGGCGATAATTAGCCCATCCGACCAATAGGAATTGAGGAACTCTCCATTGATATAGGTGTGCACAGTAATCATGGAGGAAGTATCCGTTTTGAGGATGGTGACTTCATTTAGGCCAAAATTTATTCCTCCAAAAAGCATTTTATCTGATTCTACTTTTACCAACGTCCGCTTATCGATACTGTAAGCATTATTAAACAAATCATTGATCGCCTTCTTAATTTGGTTGCGCGGGGTAGTAGCCAAAAAGCCTAATCGGCCCGTATTTATCCCTACGATAGGAATTTCCAATTCACGCACATGGGTGATAGAATCTAAAAGAGTGCCATCTCCGCCCAAGCTGAAGAAAAAAGAAACTTTGTTCAAATCACTCTTATCACAATAGATCTTAGCCTCGCCGATATCAAGACTTTTATGAGCGAGTAATTGCTCGTGGAAAGATGGGCTAATTAACACTTGAACCTTGCGAGAATGGAGTTCATTGAAAAGATCCTGAACATAAATCAGTGATTCATTTTTAAGACTTCTTCCATGGATAGCAATTTTCATTTATGATTCATTATATCAAAGCGTAAACAATTTACTTTACTTTTATTCTTATATTTCTTTTTTTGAGTTCTGAATAATTGTTCTGAAAAATTTGGTCTAGAACAAAGTTTAGTTGAATTAAGAAATCTGGAGGAACCAGATGTTTATTGATCTTCCTTCTGGCTTTCAAAGAATCCTCTTGATCATTATTAAGACCGTCTTCATGTAAATCGACAACTAAAGCCCAAAATTCGTCTTCTGTTTTTGCTTTATTTGCTTCCAATTTTAACCACTGAGCAGTTAGCCCTAAAGTAGAACTTTGAGTCAATGGTGTGCCGTCGGCTAATTTCATAAACTTTTCCATTTTATTGGTATTTAGAGTTCGTATACACTAGCTAACTCTGCGAATTAACAATTTATTGACTTAATTCATGGTTTTTATATTCTTATTTAGCATCTAATTTTTGTATCAATGGATGAATTTTCATCTGTGTCGATAGATTAAATAATCTGCTGCATGATAAAAGGTTTCATCATTATTTCTCTTTCCTTACTAAACCCGCTCAATAGTGATGGAATAGAAGCGGGAGGATACAAACACTTAAATACTCAAGTATTTCATAAGCAAATCCCAGCGGCCCTTATCATCAGACTCGGTGACAGCATCTTGGAAACGCCCAATAATTTTATACCCGAATCGTTCTAAGGTGGCAATGATATGCGATAGATTAGTTCTATTGATTTTCAGCGTCAGTTTGATTTTGGAGGCATCCAGCTGATCGTCAGTTATGCAGCTGCTCAATATTTTCGCATCATTTTCTTCGATTAAGCGGCTGATTTCCGAAAGGGAATAATCAATCTGACTCATCGATAATACTAAAATTGCTCCTGGACTTTGTACAGAAGCCGTTTGGGCAAAGGCCGTAATAGTATCCTCAATAGTAATTACGCCTTCATACTCATTGAGCTCATTCAATACAGCAACCATTTTCACATGATGCTCCGAAGCTATTTTTAATACATTGTAAAAATGAACATCATCTTTGACCCAACAATCTTGTCCGATCAATGGAAAATTCTTAATCTCCAATTCAGCATTATTCGATTCCAATATGATGTCTTCGCTTATAAAACCTGCAAACTTCCCATCCGCCAAAACGGGAATTTCTGATATTCGCATCTCTTCCATCCAAGAAATTGCTTTTGAGGCAAGATCTGTCGGTTTAAGCGGTGGAATCATTTGGTTTATAAGTTCTGCAGCTATCATACTACTTCATTTTCTTCTATTAAAAATGCCTCTAGCAGTTCATTAAATTTTTCGGGTTGTTCCATCATTGGAGCATGACAACACTCATCTATGAAACGAAGTTTTGAATTTTTAATTAATCTGTTGAATTCATAGCCTACTATAGGTGGCGTAATGGTATCGTTAAGTCCCCAGATTAATAACGTGGGCTTTTCGATCTTCACTATTTCTTCGGCCATATTATGCCTCTGCGCGGACTTTGCGATGGCAACAATACGTAGGCACTTGGGGATACTTGTGGTGATTTCAAAAATTTCATCTATAAAAGCCTTAGAGATAATTTTTGGATCGTAGAAAGTATATTCTACCCTATCCTTAATATAGTCGTAGCTTCCTCTACGTGGAAAAGACCCCCCCATAGAATTTTCGAATAAGCCTGATGAACCTGTCAAAACAAGATTTTTAACTTTTTCCGGATGATTCAATGTAAACATCAATGCTACATGCCCGCCAAGTGAATTACCCATTAAAGTCACTTGATCTAGGCCTTGTGCGATCACAAACTCATACACAAACTCTTCAAGGCTTTCTAATCCTGCCTTTCGCAAGGGCATTTCATATATTGGCAACATGGGAATAATTACCCGATTCGTTTTAGAAAATTTATTGACTACACCTTGCCAATTACTCAAGGCACCAAATAGGCCGTGCAGTAATAGCAATACATCTCCTTTTCCTTCGTCGATGTAATCAAATTTGCCTTCATGTTTTATTTCTAAGGTCATATAAATACAGCTTTAAAGCAATATACTCAAAATCTATTTAAGTGAGCAAGATATCATCAAGCCAGTTATTAATCAAAACTAGTCCATTTTGAGTAAGAACCGCCTCTGGATGAAATTGCACTCCGCATATTGGTAATGTTGCGTGCCGAATAGACATTAATTCTCCTTGCTTGCTAATGGCAGTTTGGATGAGTTCCTTAGGCAAATTATCTAATATGAGTGAATGATAACGTACCACATCAAATTCATTTGGTAAATTCCGATACAAACCTACATGGTCTAAAACGTCGATCGTAGAAATTTTTCCATGCATTGGTGTAATGGCCTTTTTCAAGGTTGCTCCAAAAAACTCTCCTAAGGCTTGGTATCCCAAACAAATGCCCAAAATGGGCAATTTATCATGAAAATGCGCTACAAATTGCATAAGATTACCTGCCTTTTGAGGACTCTCAGGCCCGGGTGATAAGACCAAGGCATCTGGTCGCAACTGTTGAATTTGCTCCAACGATACGTCATTTCGCAATACTTGCAAGTGAACTCCACATCGGTAAAAATAATCAACCAGATTCCAAGTGAAGGAATCATAATTATCAATGAGAATAATATTAAGTGCCATCAAGCAGGGCTCTTACAATTGTGTTAAAGTTTTCGACAACTGAAAAATGACTAACCATATAGGCGTAGGTATTTTCTGCGTATGGCTGAATTACGGCTAGTACTTTTGATTCCTCCCGCTCTTCCGTCAAAAATCCAAACTGCGAGGATATCCAAAAGAATAAAGAAATAAAGAAAATCACTTTCGCTAAGCCCAAAACTGCCCCAGCAATGCCATCCACTTTTTTTAGAAACAAGGCTTTTAAGATTGTCCTCAAAAATTCAGCAATCATAGAAAAAATGACCATAACGACAATAAAAATAACCAAGGCTATAATTATTAGCAGGTATTCTGACTCATTCACACCCATGGAAGTAATAAGGCCTACCAGACCATTGGACAAAGTAAGTGCTGCAACCACACCAATAATGATTCCTAGCACATCTAGTAAGCCTTTCACAAAGCCTGTACGGTAGCCGGCTGAAATGCCAATGACCAAGACAATCACCAATATGATATCAACAAGCGCCATTCGATCTTAGCCCAATTTGCTTTTCACCAATACCGAAATCGCTTTGCCATCTGCTTTGCCGGCAAGTTTTTGGCTGGCAATGCCCATTACTTTGCCCATGTCTTTCATCCCCGAAGCACCCGTTTCGCGCATAATGGCATCTACTTCTGCTTCTAATTCGGCCTCGGTTAGCATTTTGGGTAGATAGCGGTTGATCACTTCAATTTCGCCGTCTTCCACAGTAGCTAAATCCTCCCGCCCTTGCACTTTGTAGGTTTCGGCAGATTCTTTCCTTTGCTTTACAGCCTTGCTCAGTAATTTCAACTCATCCGCTTCTTCCAATTCTTCTTTGGCTCCCGTTTCTGTCTCGGCAAGTAATATCATTGATTTAATAGCACGTAATGCACGCAACTCATCCTTCTCTTTTGCCAACATCGCTTTTTTGATGTCTCCGTCTATAGTTTGCTTTAAGCTCATAACTGTACGATTATTTTTATAATTTCGATTCAAAATTAAGAAAAGGAATTGATACCATCATTTTTGGGTTACAAATCCATGTAATTTGATTTTTTAAATCACTTGTTAAGCGATGTAAGTTAAAAGTAAAAATACTCGGAAATATAGGTTTCACAATTTGAAACAGAAAAATGGCAAAACAAAAAATTGAAACAGTTAAAGAACTAATCTACTACTCATATTCAAACTCAGCCATGGCTCATACAGCTGTCGAAAAAAAGCAAGAAAAATATGGGACTTTTAATTATATTATTAGAGCCAAACTATTCAAAGGACTTAAGAACGGAACCATGAATATGAGGACAATATTCGACGATGAAAAAATTAAGCTCCAAACTGGTCAAATTTGTAATTACTGTGGCTCTGGTAATAAGTTAGCATTAGATCACATATTTCCTCAAAAGTACGGTGGTCAAGACAACGCTGAGAATTTAATTTTTGCTTGTAGGACTTGTAACAGTTCAAAAGGAAAGAAAGATTTAATGGAGTGGATGAGCTTTCGAGGACAATTTTTACCCTTAATGGTCATTAGACGATATTTAAAGTTGACTTTTAACTATTGCAAAGAAAACAACCTACTTGACAAGCAGCTTGATGAATTAAAAGACATAGAACTTCCTTTTAAAATTAACTTATTACCAACGAGTTATCCTAATCCGAAAGAATTGACTCTGAACATAGAGTTTATAGTAAATGGCGCTTAGAAGGTCTGAAAAACTTATGGTAAATTATCTGGTGAATTACCCAAATTAAGGCATTGTAAATAACGATAAATTTTTAGAAATGACACGATTAAGCGTCAATATCAATAAAATAGCCACATTGAGAAATGCTCGTGGTGGCAATAATCCGGATGTCCTCAAAATCGCCATGGATTGCGAAAGCTTTGGTGCAGAGGGAATCACGGTGCATCCAAGACCTGACGAAAGGCATATTCGCTACTCCGATGTGATCGCACTCAAAGATAGAGTGACTACCGAATTTAACGTCGAAGGCTATCCCGATGAGCGTTTCTTTGAGTTGGTTGAAATGGCCAAACCTGCTCAAGCAACTTTGGTCCCGGATGGGCCAGATGTACTTACCTCGAATGCCGGCTGGGACACGGTAAGAAATCATGATTACTTGACAGCTGTAATCGCTCGATTAAAAGCACTCGGCACACGAGTGAGCGTGTTTGTAGATCCTAGCATCGAGATGGTGGAAGGTGCAAAAGCCATTGGAGCCGACCGCATTGAGCTCTATACAGAACCTTATGCAAGCCAATACGAACTTGATAAAGAGGCTGCTGTAATGCCTTATGTACTGGCAGCTGAAAGAGCCACTGAGCTTGGATTGGGCGTAAATGCAGGGCATGATTTGAGCCTAGATAACTTAGCATACTTTATAAAAATGGTGCCTAATGTTGATGAGGTATCCATTGGCCATGCACTAATATGTGATGCGCTTTACTATGGCCTAGAAAATACCATCGGACTATACTTGAATCAGATTAAGAATGGAACTGAACTATAAAAAATTAGGTGAAGGTAAGCCTCTATTGATTTTGCATGGCTTACTCGGCACATTGGATAATTGGATAACTCTTGGCCGACAATTTTCGGAGTACTTCACCGTATATCTTGTAGATTTGCGCAATCACGGACTTTCACCACATTCGGAAGAGTTTACTTACGATGCCATGATGGAAGATATATTGGAGCTTTTTGAGAAAGAAGGTATTGAGCGGCCCATTTTATTGGGACATTCTATGGGTGGCAAGGTAGCGATGAATGTTGCGTTGAATTATCCAGATAAAATTGAAAAACTGATCGTAGCAGATATGGATGCAAAAGCCTACCATGTACAGCATGAGGAGATTCTCGAAGGCCTAAATGCACTCCCGATAGACAAAATCAGTTCTCGCAAAGAAGCGGACGATGACCTTGCTAAGTATGTTGATGAATTTGGAATCCGTCAGTTTCTCCTCAAAAACCTTGATCGTACGTATGTTGGTTTTTCATGGAAAATGAATCTGCCTGTAATTACTAGAGACATCGAAAATGTGGGCATTGAAATCGGAAAAGGGCAAAGTACTGAACTTCCGACGCTGTTTATACGAGGAGCCCATTCCAATTATATAAAAGATGAAAATTGGAACGCATTAAAAGCAAAATTCCTAAATGCTCAACTCAAAACTATTGAAAATGCTGGACATTGGCTCCATGCTGAGCAACCTAAGGCGTTTTATAAAATAGTAATGGACTTCGTAAAATGAGGTAAAATGCTCATTCAATTTCTATCTTCACCCAATAAATCTGGATTTTGACAAAAGCAGAAATAAAAAAAGGCCGTTTATTTTTAATTCCTTCCTTATTATCTGCAGGAGAAATTGATAAAACCATTCCTCAAGGCACCATAGCGAGCTGTAGAACTATTCGTTACTTTCTCATGGAAAATCCGCGGGAGGGTAGGCGATTTCTCAGCAAGTTGGGAATGCCGCTCCCATTACAAGAGCTCCATATTCAGCAATTAAATAAAAATACCTCCATGGAGTCAATAGCCGAACTGCTAGCGCCGCTTAGCAATGGCCATGATGTAGGTGTGCTATCTGATGCTGGCTGCCCAGGCGTAGCAGATCCAGGTAGCTTGGCAGTGGAATATGCGCATAAAATGGGATTTGACGTAAAACCTTTGGTTGGCCCATCCTCTTTTTTGCTTGCATTGATGGGTTCTGGCTTTAGCGGACAATCCTTTGCCTTTCATGGCTATATCCCGATAGACAAGCGCGAAAGAAGCAGTTGCTTGAAGCAAATGGAGGAACAATCGTTTCGTAAAAAGGAGACTCAGATATTTATGGATACGCCGTACCGCAATAATAGTCTGCTGGAAAGCATTCTAAGCAGCTGCCGTAGCCATACCCAATTGTGTATTGCTGCTGATATTACTGGTGAAGGTGAATATATCCGAACCCTCCCGCTTTCTGAATGGAAAAAAGAAGAACTAGATCTGCATAAAATACCCGCTGTTTTTCTTCTATTTTGCGAATAACAAAAAGAAGCTTTTTCCTTTTTCAAAATTCTTCTATTTTTGACCCTTTATAATAGTCTATCTTTGAAACTTAACTAATTTATAATGTCATATTTATTTACATCAGAATCCGTATCAGAAGGCCATCCGGATAAAGTTGCCGATCAGATTTCTGATTCATTGATTGATCATTTTTTGGCTTTTGACAAGGACTCGAAAGTAGCCTGCGAAACACTCGTAACTACTGGACAGGTAATCCTTGCCGGAGAAGTAAAATCCAATACTTATTTGGATGTGCAGAAAATTGCTAGAGATGTCATTCGCAAAATTGGCTATACAAAGAGTGAATATATGTTTGAAGCTAATTCATGTGGTGTGCTGTCTGCCATCCATGAGCAAAGCCCAGATATCAACCAAGGAGTAGAAAGAGCGAATGTCGAAGATCAAGGTGCCGGTGACCAAGGGATGATGTTTGGCTATGCAAGCAGAGAAACCGACAATTTTATGCCGCTCCCACTTGAGCTTTCTCACTTATTGCTTTTTGAACTGGCCGCGCTGCGCAAGGAAGGAAAGAAAATGAAATATCTTCGTCCCGATTCAAAAAGTCAAGTAACTATTGAATATAGTGACAAAGGCCAACCGCTGAGAATTGATACCATTGTGATTTCTACCCAGCATGATGAGTTTGTATTGCCAAATACAAATAAAGGGAAAGATGCGGCTGAAGCTGAAATGCTGGCGTTGATCAAAAGAGATGTAGAGCAAATACTATTGCCAAGGGTGATAAAACTATTGCCACAGCGAGTGAAAAAACTATTTGGCAATGACGTGATCCTGTTAGTAAACCCAACTGGCAAATTTGTAATTGGTGGGCCGCATGGGGATACAGGACTAACAGGACGTAAAATAATTGTAGACACCTACGGTGGCAAAGGTGCTCACGGGGGAGGAGCATTTAGCGGAAAAGATCCCTCGAAGGTAGATCGCTCTGGTGCTTATGCCACTCGACATATTGCCAAAAATATGGTTGCTGCGGGTATTTGCGACGAAGTACTTGTGCAGGTAGCCTACGCCATAGGTGTAGCGCAACCAGTGAGTTTGTTTGTGAATACATACAATACTTCAAAAGTGAAACTCTCCGACGGTGAAATCTCAGCTAAAATAAAAGAGATTTTTGATATGCGTCCATTTGCCATCGAGAACAGATTTAAGCTAAGAACACCCATATATGCCGAAACTGCTGCTTATGGTCACATGGGTAGAAAGCCTATAAAGGTTGAAAAAACGTTTAAAGATGGCTCTGGTAAAGTGAAAACGGTAGAAGTGGAGCTTTTCCCTTGGGAGAAATTAGACTTTTTGGATAAAATTCAAAAAGCATTTAACCTGTAATCTAAAAAAGGCTCCGAATATCGAAGCCTTTTTCTTTTTAAAAGTGTATTTATGCTGTATTATAAATGAGGAGTTAGTTTCTCTTTATGCTTTTTGATTTGTCTTCTCAGTGCTTCGATGGCATCGTCCGTAGCCGCTTCGAATGAGGCAGACCTCCCGCCAGCAAATAATTGCTTTCCAGGAATATTTAATTTTATTTCCGTGATTTTATTTTCATTGACATCACTTTTGTCAAGTTTCAAAAAAACCTCTCCGTCAATAATTCTGTCATAAAAAGTTTCCAGCTTATCTGCTTTCTTCTGAATAAATTCCAATAATTTGACATCGGCGTCAAAACGGATAGAGTGAATTTGCAGCTTCATATTTGTTAGTTTTTGTGTTAAAAATTTATTACGCTTTTGGATGAGCCTTTTCAAATACCGCCTTTAGCTTTTCCAAGCTATTGTGCGTGTACACTTGTGTAGCGGCAAGATTGGCATGACCCAAGAGATCTTTTATGGCATTGATATCTGCACCATGATTTAGTAGATGTGTTGCATAGGTATGTCTTAATAAATGTGGACTAGAATTTCCTCTTTGTATGTATTTGCGGACTATTCGTTGAATCATCATTGGATAGGCCTTTTCTGTTTTACTATTTACGAAAAACCAAGCTAAATCTTTACCATTAAAGGCAAGTTTTTTTTCAGTTTTATAAATTTTAATTAGCTCTCCGAGTTGAGGCAAAATCGGAACTATCCTTTGCTTATTTCGCTTCCCAATCACTTTCAATGTGTTGGCAAACAAATTCACATCCTCATCTTTCAAATTAAGTAGCTCAGAGAGGCGAATGCCAGTACCATAAAATAATTCTAAAATCAACCGATCGCGATAGCCCTCGAAGGTTTGAGGAAAATTAGCTCCATCCAGAAAACTCTCTAATTCTTGCTCACGTAAAAAATCAGGCAATTTCTTTCCAGTCTTGAGGGATTTCAATCGAATGGCTGGGTTGTCTATTCGATAACTTTCTTTTTGAAGGAAATTGTAATAAGAATGTAACGTGGCAATTTTTCGGTTGACAGAGCGGGAGGATATACCCTTCTCCATCAAAAAAATAACCCAAGACCTCAAAATGCTAAAATCAGCATCTGCGACTTGGGTATTTGTATAATATGTGTTCAGGTGTTCAGCAAATTGAGCTAAGTCAGATTCATAAGCCACTACGGTGTGGGCACTATACCTTTTCTCAAATGCTAAAAACTGTAAAAACGATTTCACCATAGGTCAAAACTAATTAGTTTCAACTTAGCGAAAATCGTTGAGAATACCTGTTGTTAATTAATTATTTTCTGCGTCCTGCATTTTCTGACGGTAAGCAGCACGAATTCTCTCGTGTCTATTTACTACGGAAGGCTTTTCGAACTGCATTCTACTACGAAGTTCTTTCAACACACCTGTACGCTCGAATTTCTTTTTGAAACGCTTAAGAGCCTTATCAATAGACTCGTTTTCTTTTACGTTAACTATAATCATTTCTTTTCCTTTGATTTCAAATTGGGATGCGAAGTTAAGGATAGATTTTAATCTTCCCAATATTGACAGATGAATTTTTTATAGAAGATCGCTTTAGCATGGTGGATATGGAAAATAGCAGAAATAAAAGTCAAAAAAAAATATCCCTGATGAGCAGTGCGTAAAAATCTAGACCAAAACAAATTTAGCAGTACCCAAGGTTGTTCCTTCCTTCCGATTTACGATTTTATAACATTGCCAATATATCATCAATATAATCTCGATTATTACTCAGCCTAGGCACTTTATTCTGCCCGCCTAATTTGCCTCTACTTTTCATCCATTTATAGAATGTGCCCTCGGGTGCTATATATACTTTGGGCAATTCTAGGGCTATATCCTTATAGCGTTTTGCATCATAGTCGGAGTTGATTTCTCGTAGTTTTTGATCCATCAAGCGGGTGAATACGTCAATATCGTCAGGCTGTTTGTCAAATTCAATGATCCATTCGTGGCTAGCTCTTTTGCCTTCCGAAAAGTACTTTGGAGCCGCTGTGAAATTGGCTATGCTCGCATTTGTTTCATTTGCAGCAAAGGTCACCGCTTGTTCAGCATTTTCTACAATTACCTCCTCACCAAATGCGTTCATAAAATGCTTGGTACGACCTGAAATCTTGATCCTAAATGGATTTAATGAGGTGAATTTTATTGTGTCCCCTATCAAGTAGCGCCATAAACCCGCATTTGTGCTTATCAACAGTACGTAATTTTTTCCAATCTTAACTTCATGCAAATCCAATACGCTTGGATCATCGTTTCCAAACTCATCGGCAGGGATAAATTCATAAAAAATACCATAATCGAGCATCAAAAGCATTTCATCTGAATTGGGCTGATCTTGAATGCCAAAAAAGCCTTCCGAAGCATTATAGGTTTCTAGGTAACGCATTTTGGAGGATGGGATCAATTTATTGAATATGCTCTTATATGGCCCAAATGCCACCGCCCCATGCACGAACACTTCTAAATTTGGCCACACTTCGTGAATCTCCGATTTGCCGGTAAGCTCCAGTATGCGCTCCAGCAGGATGATCGTCCATGTGGGTACACCAGCCAGATTGGTCACATTCTCTTTGGAAGTGATTTGCGCCATCTTATCAATTTTGCTTTCCCATTCATCCATTAGGGCTATATCTAGGCTTGGTGTGCGGGTAATCTGCACCCAAAAGGGCAAATTTTTCATTATCACTGCGGATACATCTCCGTAATAAGATTCGCCTTGCTTATCAAACTGATTGATCTGATGGCTGCCACCAATGCCCAAACCCTTCCCAGTAAATAATTTAGTGTCTGGATAATTATTTACGTAAATGGAAAGTAAGTCTTTGCCTCCCTTGAAATGGCAATCTTCTAACGCCTCGGCAGTGACGGGTATAAATTTACTTCTCGCATTCGTCGTTCCTGATGATTTGGCAAACCATTTTACTTCTGTCGGCCAAAGAAGCTTTTGCTCCCCTTTCATCAACCTATCAATGTATGGAAATAGCTCCTCGTAGCTAACAATAGGCACTTGCTCCTTAAACTCCCGCCGATTGCGAATAGATGAGAACTTATACCTCTTCCCATACTCGGTATTTCTAGCCGTGAGCAAGAGATTATTCAAAATACCCTCCTGTGCTTCAATAGGGTTTTCTTTGAAATAATTAATCTGATCTATCCTGCGCTTCATGGCCCAGGTAATTATTGAATTGAGTATTTCCATTCGAGGAAGCTCTTTATAGTTTTCTTTTCAGTTCGAAATGTTTACCCAAATATACTCTTCTTACTTGTTCATCTGCCGCTAATTCTTCCGCCGTTCCCGCTTTCAATAAATTGCCTTCGAACATCAGGTAGGCACGGTCGGTAATAGAAAGAGTTTCATTTACATTGTGATCGGTAATAAGAATGCCTATATTCTTTTGCTTTAATTGCCCTACGATGGTTTGAATCTCCTCCACCGCAATAGGATCTACCCCAGCAAATGGCTCATCGAGTAATACAAATTTCGGATTTACAGCCAATGCCCGAGCAATCTCTGTTCTGCGACGTTCTCCTCCAGATAGTACCATGCCCAAGTTCTTACGGACATGGGTTAAGCTAAACTCTTCTAGCAAACTTTCCATTCGTTCTTTTTGCTCCTTTTTCGGGAGTTTCGTCATTTCCAATACCGCCAAGATATTATCCTCTACCGACAATTTTCTGAATACAGACGCCTCCTGCGCCAAATACCCAATACCAAGCTTTGCGCGCCTGTACATTGGCAACCCTGTAATATCTTCATTGTCGAGGAATATTTTGCCATCATTAGGCTTTATTAACCCCACTATCATATAAAAAGTTGTCGTTTTACCTGCTCCATTTGGGCCGAGCAAACCCACAATTTCGCCCTGACCCACTTCCACAGAGATATTGTTTACTACGGACTTACCTTTATACTTTTTGATTAAATTCTCGGCTCTTAATTTTATCATCTATTCAAATTTGATGTCTTTTAGCATGGCTTGAAGTGTGGTGGTTCCTCGAAACTCGTTCTCTTCCAAATTGTAGGCCATACTTAACTGCATTCCACTATTGATCATTTCGGCATAGGCAGCAAAGCCAAATCCTATTACGGTAATTTCTGCGTCGCTACCCTCCTCGGTGGCAATAAACTTGATATGCTCTTCCTTCATCACCCGCAAGCTTTCTGCTTTGGCGCGAATGCCAGAAGAGGTAAATACAGGCTGCATATTCCCCGGCCCGAAGGGAGCCATTTGTTTTAAAATTCGATAAAACTTGTCATTAATTCGTTTCAGAGGGATTTCATGATCCACATTCACCACAGGGATCAACATTTCCTCCGTAATCTGCCGGCTCACTACTTCTTCGAACCTGGTTCGGAATGCATCTACATTGTCCAAATCTAGCGTAAGACCAGCCGCATATTTATGCCCGCCAAATTGCTCCAATAAATCGGAACATTCCTCAATGGCATTATACACGTCAAATCCCGGTACCGAACGAGCCGAACCGGTGGCCATATTATTGCTCTCGGTAAGAATAATGGTAGGCCTATAAAAACGCTCAATACAGCGGGAGGCAACAATACCGATTACGCCCTTATGCCAATTGTTTTTGAATAAGACCGTGCTCTTTGCTTGGAGCGAATAGGCATCGCCTTCTATCATATCCAAAGCCTCTTTGGTAATATAAGCGTCGAAGCTTCTTCGCTCTACGTTATTTTCATTGATTAATGCGGCCAAATCACGCGCCATATTTTCATTTTCGGTCACCAGCAAATCCACGGAAGTTCGAGCGTGGGCTATTCTGCCAGCTGCATTTATTCTTGGTCCAATGGTGAAAACAATTTTACCAATATCTAACTCCCCGCGCAATGCCGATATATCCATCAAGGCACGCAGTCCGGGACGTGGATCTGTATTCAGCTTTTCAAGTCCGAAAGAGGCAAAAACACGGTTTTCATCTTCAATTGGCACTATATCGGCAGCAATACTCACTGCGAGTAAATCCAGAAACTCGTAAAGTTCCCGCATTGGCCAGCCTTGGTGCATGCTTAGAGCTTGCAAAAATTTAAAACCAACTCCACATCCAGAAAGCTCTTTGAACGGATAGGCGCAATCCTCCCGCTTTGGATCCAATACGGCAACAGCGGGAGGTAATGTTGCCCCCGGCCTATGGTGATCGCAAATGATAAAATCGACCCCTAACTTTGTGGCATCGGCTACTTTCTCTACTGCCTTTATTCCACAATCAAGACTAATGATTAACGTAAATCCATTTGCATGCGCATATTCAATCCCTTGACTAGAAATGCCATAGCCTTCGGAATATCTATCGGGAATATAATAATCGAGCAGTGAATATCGCCTACTAAGAAAGGAGAAGAAAAGACTTACTGCCGTGGTGCCATCCACATCGTAATCGCCATAAATCAAGATTTTCTCTCTTTTCTTCATCGCCGCTAGGAGGCGATTTACAGCTTTGTCCATATCCTTCATGCGAAATGGATCATACAGATTGCCTAATGAAGGGCGAAAAAAATACTGCGCCTCTTCATAAGTATGTATGCCTCTTTGCAAAAGCAATAGAGAAATATCCTTGCTCACGCCCAAACTAGTGCATAAAGCCTCAATAGCTTCGGGTTCGGGTCGGGGCTTACAATTCCATCGTTTCTGCATTTAGCAAAAGTACAAATAATTGAGGCTTGATTGTTTTATAAACCACGGCAAGACTAAAATTAGCCAAAACGCTATCGAAAAATACTCGATAAAAGAAAGACCGAAAGGGCAATCCCAAGGGAAATATCCTTTCGGTCTCATCTGTTAAAGTTGTTGAATAATGAAAGCAGCTATTCTAAGCCTCCGACCATTTTGGCTGGGATGACCCAAGCATCGAATTGCTCATTGGTAAGCAACCCCAGTTCGATGGCAGCTTCTCTGAGAGATGTGCCTTCTTTGTGCGCCTTTTTGGCGATTTTGGCTGCATTCTCATAGCCAATATGCGGGTTCAATGCCGTCACCAGCATCAAGGAATTTTCCAAATGGCGCTGAATCATGGAGTGGTTTGGCTCTATGCCCACTGCGCAATGTCTGTTGAATGAGTCACACGCATCGCCGATCAATCGGGCTGATGTCAATACATTCAATGCCATCATGGGCTTGAACACATTGAGCTCGAAATGGCCATTCATGCCACCCACAGATACTGCTACATCTAATCCAATCACCTGGGCACACACCATCGTTAAGGCTTCGCACTGAGTAGGATTTACTTTGCCAGGCATGATGGACGAGCCGGGCTCATTTTCTGGAATCGATATTTCACCAATGCCCGAGCGTGGCCCTGATGCCAACATGCGCACATCGTTTCCTATTTTCATTAGGCTTACTGCCAACTGTTTCAATGCTCCAGAGGTCTCCACCATGGCATCATGTGCTGCTAAGGCCTCAAACTTATTTGCTGCCGATACGAATGGATGTCCGCTAAACTCGGCTATTTTCTTGGCAACCAATGCTGAATAGCCTTTGGGCGTATTGATGCCTGTACCCACTGCCGTGCCGCCCAAAGCTATTTCCGACAAGTGCGCCAATGTATTTTTCAATGCTTTCAAGCCGTGGTCGAGCTGGGACACATAGCCCGAAAATTCTTGGCCGAGCGTCAGTGGTGTAGCATCCATAAAATGCGTTCGGCCAATTTTCACCACTTTCATATTAGCCTCCGCCTTTTGTGCCAATGTATCGCGCAGGCTCTGCACGAGCGGAATGGTATGCTCCACCACCAATTTATAGGTGGCTATGTGCATGGCCGTGGGAAAAGTATCATTGCTGGATTGCGACTTATTCACATCGTCATTTGGATGGATGCTCTTTTCTTCATCGGTCAATTTGCCACCTTGCAATACATGGGCACGGTTGGCAATTACCTCGTTCACATTCATATTGGACTGCGTGCCCGAGCCTGTTTGCCATACGACCAATGGAAATTGATCGTCCAGTTTTCCTCCCGCTATTTCATCGCATACTTTGGCGATAATATTGGCGGTTTCTTGCGGCATCACGCCCAATTCGGCATTGGTAAAGGCGGCTGATTTTTTCAGTATGGCAAAAGCATGAATAATCTCTATCGGCATAGTGGCCTTTTCGCCACCAATGGTAAAGTTTTGGATAGAGCGTTGTGTTTGTGCTGCCCAATATTTGTCGGCAGGCACTTCCATTTCGCCCATGGTATCTTTCTCTATTCTAACCTTCATATTTGTTTATTTTTATTTGAAAACAAAGTTAATATCAATTGCACACTGTCCATCAAAAATGGGATGAACAGTAGGTGATTTTTCAAAGCGAAGTTAAGAGTCTTTAAGCTGCGCTATACCTGATTTGGCCATATAGTCCCATAAAACCACCCCTATACAAACAGAAATATTGAGTGAATGCTTGGTCCCAAACTGCGGAACTTCTAGGCCAATATCGCATAGTGCTATGGCCTCATCAGACACGCCAAATACCTCATTGCCAAAAATAAACGCGACCTTGGAATGGGCAGGAGGATGAAAAGCTTCCAAAGATTGGCCACCTTTTACCTGCTCCACAGCCACTAAGACATATTCCTGACTTTTCAAGTCTTTGAGCAGCTCCACTATATCCGCATGGTGCGACCAAGCTACGGATTCGGTCGCTCCTAATGCACTTTTCTCGATTTCCCGATGCGGTGGGGTGCCTGTGATGCCCGCCAAGTACAAATGCTCCGCAGCAAATGCATCTGATGTGCGAAATGCAGAACCCACGTTGTTCAGACTCCGCACACTATCCAAGATTATGACGGCTTTTGTCTTAGCAGATGATTTGAAAGCATCTACCCCCATTCTGCCGAGGTCTTCATTTGCGATTTTTTGCATGCCGCAAATTTAGGTATTTATGAGAGAATGGAGAAGCGATTTGGATTTTGAAAAAGTTTAAGACTATGCGATTATCAAAGCTCCTTTGGTGCAATAGACACCAAGAATTTAGATTATAAAGCCTGAACTACATTGAGCATACTTCGTAAGTTGCGCTAAAGGATATATAAAATTACACTTGCATTTGTCTATATTTATTATAACACACTGATAATTATTAGGTCTGGCTAGCATCTAGTGGATGAATGGATGCGAAATCCGAGTGAATTCAACGAGTGACAAAGATTAATCCACCAAACCAAACTCTGCTTAGAGTAGGGTTTGTTTGTTTTCGAATTACAGCAGTCCTTTTATTTAACATGACCGCCCTTCTGGAATTTTCATTCGGTATGTGTCTCCTATCCTAGAAGAACTTGTTTTGATGTGGCATCAGGTACTCCTGCATCTGATATTGGGAAGCCCTTAATTATGGCAGATTAAAATACATTTTCAATAATAAATTATCTAAATTTATATAATTGATTATAACCAAAAAAATTAAATTTATATCTTTAAAAAATATTTTAAAATTCTATGAAAGCATATTTCATTTTAATAGTCGCTTTTATCTGTATGGCTTGTTCCTCAGAAACATCTAATCAAGAAGTTTCTGTGATCACAAATGAATACAAGCCTTTACCAAATGAGTTGGTCAGAACTATTACAATTCCTAGCGATACAATTTTAGGGGTATATGGTAAAGTTGAAATTGGCTTCGAAGACAACAGGGAAGTTATATATGCATCAGATTTGATGTCCAATATCATTGATAGTTTTGACTTAATAAATGAGGCACATATAAAAACAACACTCATTGATACTGACCCAGCATTGTATAATATCCCTTTAAGTGAGGTAGTTCGTATAAGCGAGGACTCCATTTTCATATTTGGCTTTGGTGGGCGTGTTTTTCTGGCAGATAATGAAATGAGTGTAATCAATAAATGGGATTTTAGCCGAATCGTTAAGCCTAATGATCAATTAGTGACGGTTGAACCATTAAACATGGGAGGAAGTGTGTTTTTAAATGGAAACTTACTTTATGTAACGATATGGCCTCAAAATACTGGATTTTCAGATAAAATATTTTATGAAAAACCTTTTATGTTGGAATATGATATCGTTGCGAACAAAATTACTCGGACTTTAGGCAACTTTCCAGATTTTATGGCTGAAAATTCAGATGAATTCTTTCACAACGAGCATCAATTTTCTTGGCTGAAATCACACTCCGATGAGAACAAGCTGCTTGTATCATTTAGAAGATCACATGATCTTATGGTTTTAGATCTGGAAACGGAAGAGCAAAGGTACATTCCAGCCAAGTCCAATTTCCTTGATAAATTTCAGCTAATACCAAGAAATCAAAATGCGCAATTAGACCATGACCCTATGGTTACAGATGCCACTTATCGCACTCTGATGTATGATTCCTATCGAGATGTTTATTATCGAATAGTTACACATAGCCAAGATCAAATAAACCCGCTTACCAATAGCAAAAATAATCCTGTTTTTAGGCCTTATTCAATAATCGTTCTCGACAACGACCTGAACTACCTAGGCGAAAGCATAATTGAAAATTATGAAAGGCTATCCTTTTTAAGTGCTGCCGTTTGTTCAGAGGGTTTAATCTTTTATGCTACAGATGAAGATGAATCGGTCGTCACATTTGATATAATTAAATAGGGTTACTCATTTAGGCCACTAAACATTGTTTATCAATATATTAAGTAATATATTAGAGTATAAAATCACCCATATGAAACTACTTCAATTAGACCGAAAAACCTTTGAAAAGCAATTTGGAGACAAATCTTCCTGCTATGCTTATTTAGCCAAATTAAAATGGCCAAATGGCTATCACTGT
>JBDNFI010000031.1:0-25201 GCA_041689935.1 Cyclobacteriaceae bacterium | reverse complement strand
TCAATATCCTACTACAACCACACGCTCCATTCCTCAAACCTTCCTTCCAAAAGCGGATGCAAAGGTAAGAAAAAAAAACTCCCTACATCCAAATTAAAAAGAAAAAAAGATGAAAAAAAGATGAAACCAATTCCAACTACCACATTCCAACATCTGCCATCCGCCTGATGGGAGGACAAAGGTAATACATCAGCTCTCGCTTTCGCAAACATTCCATAAAGTATTTCAGAATAAAACCGTAGAGAGCTGATGTAGAGTGAAAAAGATTTTTCCACTCTATTTTAAAATTGTTTGAGTCCGATCTGGGCCTAGAGAAATCAGATTAATAGGCAATGATAGGGCTTCCTCTATGTACGTGACATACTCTTTAAGATTCTTAGGAAGTGCTTCAAAAGTACTGAGCCCTTCCAAATCCTGGTTCCAACCTTTAAAACTCACATATTGAGGCTCCAATGGCTCTTTACCCATTTCAAAAGGTAATTGGTCAGTTAAAGAGCCATCGGCTAGCTTGTAATGTGTACAGATTTTTATTTCTTCAAATTTATTCAGAACGTCTACTTTCATTAAGAAAAGCTGAGTGACTCCATTTATCATTATGGCATATTTCAATGCTGGCAAGTCAAGCCAGCCGCACCGTCTTGGTCGACCTGTTGTCGAGCCAAATTCATTTCCTTCCTTACGAAGCTTATCGCCGACCTCGTCGTGTAGTTCGGTGGGGAATGGCCCGCTGCCCACTCTGGTGGTATATGCTTTTACAATTCCATATACCTCGCCTATTGCGCTTGGTGCTACTCCAAGACCTACGCAGGCTCCAGCCGCCATGGTGGAGGAGGATGTTACAAAAGGGTAGCTTCCGAAGTCAATATCTAATAGTGAGCCTTGAGCACCTTCTGCTAATATGGAATCACCGTTTTGTAAGGCGTTGTTTACCATATATTCACTATCTACTATTCGATACTTGGAAATGAATTCAATAGCTAAAAAGAACTCTTTTTCTAATTCCTCTAAATCAAATTCATGGTTATAGAATTTCAAAATGGAAAGGTGCCTATGGACTTGCTCCCGATAAAGATTTTTGAAGTTTGGTGATTGCATATCTCCAAGTCTGAGTCCATGCCGACCAATTTTGTCTTGATAAGCGGGGCCAATCCCTTTTAACGTAGATCCAATTTTCTTATCTCCTTTGGCCTTTTCATAAGCCGCATCTAATAGTCTATGGGTAGGAAGAATAATTTGAGCTTTCTTGGATAGGTAAAGATTTTTGGTGAGATCGAGACCCATATTTTCTAAAGCCTGAATCTCTCTCTTTAATATTACAGGATCTAACACTACCCCATTACCCACAAGGTTTTGGATTTCTGCTCGAAAGATTCCAGAGGGAATTTGATGCAGCACATGTTTTTTTCCATCAAACTCCAAGGTGTGGCCTGCATTTGGGCCACCTTGAAATCTAGCAACCATATTGAATTTCGGAGCGAGGTAATCTACAATTTTACCTTTTCCTTCATCGCCATACTGCAATCCTAGCAAGACATTTATTTTCATTTTATTCTTAGCCTTTCAATTTAATTAATGCCTCATCAATAGTTTCATATATTGTGAAAATAGCATTAAGTTTTGTAATGATTAATAACTTTTGGACGTGCGAAGATGGTTGAATTAAAATCAAATCGCCACCCTTATTCCGAAACTTTGTAAGGACGGTTATCAATAAGCCAATTCCGCTACTATTTACATAGCGAACTTTGGCTAAGTCTATAATACAGTTGCGAATGCCTTTATGAAGGTAATCATTTACTTCTGTCATCAATGACTGTCCAATTTCTTCACCTATCAAATCGCCCTCCAAAAAAAGAGTTAAAATCTTATCATTCAAATTTGATGAAAAATCCATAATGTAATATTAGAAGTATCCTGAACGAAAATTTTATACCTATTCAATAAGAAAAATCTATTCTCTTACGGTCTTCTTGTGTTCACAAGAAATGTTGGTACATGCAGCATATAAGATAAGTGAGTGATGCATTACTTTAAATTTTAATAAATCACCAACAGTATTTTGGATATTTTGAATTCGTGGATCACAGAACTCCAGCACACGATGGCAATCTGTGCAAATAAGGTGGTCGTGTTGCTTGAACCCATAAGATTTTTCGTATTGTGCTAGATTTTGGCCAAATTGATGTTTGCTCACTAGGTCACATTCTACTAATAAATCTAAGGTATTGTACACTGTAGCTCTGCTTACTCTATAGTTTTTATTCTTCATGCTTATGTAGAGTGACTCTACATCGAAATGCCCTGATCTGGAGTAAATCTCTTCTAAGATTGCAAATCTTTCAGGCGTTTTTCTTAAGGCCTTATTTTCAAGATAAGCTGTGAATATCTTTTTTACTTCCGAAAATATTGTCTCGTTTAATGCCATGTTTTTGACTTAAATGCAAATATATAATTAAAAACAGATAAGCGATATCGAAGACCTAACTGTAAGCGCCAAAAGAGATTCCTCTATAATTTATTCTCTGACGAATTATCAAATCGCTGGACCCTAGTAACACCTTGCACACTCTTAAGTTTCATCATCAATTGATCTAAATGTTCAGTATTATTAACATACAACATTATAGTGCCCTCAAAAATGCCTTGATCTGTTTCTATCGTTATAGACCGAATATTAACTTTTAGTTCACTTGAAATCACACTTGTAACATCATTCATTAGCCCCACCCTATCCGTTCCGATAATCCGTAAGCCTGCCAAAAATGCTATTTCCTGTTGACTAGTCCACTTTGCCTTTATTACCCTATTCCCATGATTAGATAAAAGCTCCACGGAATTGGGACAATTAGTTCGATGTATTTTGATCCCTTCATTAATGGTAACAAATCCAAACACAGTATCGCCTGGTATTGGATTACAACATTTAGATAACGTATAATCTATCACATCTAAATCTTCACCTATTAATAATTGATCTCTCTTTTTGCCGGTGAGCTCAGTCAAATTACTCTCAAAAGATTTGGCATCGGAGATATCCGGTTTGGTAGACTTGCTGTTTTGAATACGAAGTTCTTTGAATTTCTTCACATCCTTCGAGTCAATTTTTCCTTTACCTACCAGGTAATAAAAGTCGAAAACAGTTTTGGCATCAAAATAAGCCCTTAGCTGATTAGCAATTTCATGGGTAAAGGGCACTTTTAAATGCTTAAGCTTGCGTGCTACAATTTCTTTACCCATATCTACAACCTCCCGCTTTTCCTCTTTCAGGGTCTCCTTTATTTTACTTCGTGCCTTGGAAGTAACGACAAAACGCAACCAATCATCACTTGGCTTTTGCTTTGTTGACGTTAAAATTTCTATTTGATCGCCATTGTTAAGCACATAGTTTATAGGTACTAATTTTTGATTCACTTTGGCTCCAAGACATTTGGCTCCTACTTCAGAATGTATTTCAAAGGCAAAATCTAACGCAGTGGCTCCATTTGGCAATACCTTTAATTCGCCTTTGGGTGTAAAAACAAAAACTTCATCATGGAATAAGTTTGAACGAAAATCGTCTACAAATTCAATTGCATTGGTATCATTGGTTTCGAGGAGTTCACGCACCTTAATAATCCATTTATCTAAGCCTGAGCCTTGTTCTTGTCCCGATGCCTTATACTTCCAGTGTGCTGCATAGCCCTTTTCGGCTATGTCATCCATGCGGGAGGTACGGATTTGCACTTCCACCCATTGACCTGTTTTGCTCATGACTGTTGTATGAAGTGACTCATAGCCGTTGCTTTTGGGTGTAGAAATCCAATCTCGAAGGCGATCTGGATTAGGTTTATAATAGTCGGTTACAATGGAATACACGTGCCAACAAGCTGCTTTTTCGTTGTCGGGCGGGGTTTCTATAATAATACGGACAGCGAATAAGTCGTAAACTTCCTCGAAGGGAATTTTCTGGGTCTTCATTTTATTCCAAATGGAGAATATAGATTTTGGTCTTCCTTTTATCACGAATTCCAAATCCATTTTATTTAACTCTCCTTGGATGGGTGAGATAAACGAACGGATAAATTTATCTCTAGCTACTTTAGTATCATGAATGGCTGAGGTGATTTCAATGTACTTTTCTGGATCGGTAAACTTGAGGTACAAGTCTTCAAGCTCCGTTTTCATGGAATAGAGGCCCAAACGGTGTGCTAATGGTGCATAAAGATAAATCGTCTCTGAGGCAATTTTCAATTGCTTATTCTGAGGCATGCTATCCAAGGTTCTCATATTATGCAAACGATCCGCTAGCTTATCAATATAACCCTCACGTCCTCAGAGAGGGTAAGAAGCATTTTTCTAAAATTCTCTGCTTGAGCACTGGTTCCATATTCGAAAACACCGGAAATCTTCGTAAGTCCATCTATTATTCGAGCTACTTTTGGCCCAAACTCTCTTTTAATATCATCTATTTCTATATCGGTATCTTCTACCACATCGTGCATAAGGGCGGATATAATGGCAGTGGTACCAAGTCCAATTTCATCAATGGCAATTAAGGCCACTGAAATAGGGTGAAAAATATAAGGTTCGCCCGATTTCCTACGCATGTCTTTATGTGCCTCCAGAGAATAATTGAAGGCTTTTTTAATTAATTTAGCATCACCTTCTTTCAAAAATGGCTTTGCATGCCTTAATAGCTTTCGATATTCTGTTATGATTTCTTTCTTTTCAACTTCTGGATCTATATTCACCATTTTTTTAAGGTCAATTCGACGTAAGTTTAAACAATTTTTTTTGAGAAATATTAGACAAATAAAAAATATACACTACATTTGCACACTCAATTTAGAAAGCTGCGGATGTGGCGAAATTGGTAGACGCACTAGACTTAGGATCTAGCGCCGCGAGGTATGGGGGTTCGAGTCCCTCCATCCGCACTAGAAGCCCTCGAATCCGGTAAGTATCGGTTTGAGGGTTTTTTAAATTTATAGGTCACCACAAAAATTTTCAGCTTTGGAAATAACATTAGACAAAAGGGACTCTTCAGAAGCAGTTATTAAAATTACATTAAAACCAGAGGATTATCAATCCAAATGGGAAGTAAAAATCAAGGAGTATGGTAAAAAGGCTCAGATCAAAGGCTTTAGACCTGGAAAAGTTCCTGCTGGCTTCATAAAGAAGATGTATGGCAAATCTTTGCTCGTAGAAGAAATCAATCACTTACTATCTCATAAACTTCAAGATTACATAAAGGATGAGAACTTACCAATATTGGGTGAGCCTATTCCTGCTTATGAAGATCAAGACGAAGCTGATTGGGATAATCCAGGTGATTTTAGGTTTTCCTATGAAATAGGAATGGCTGAGGAATTTGAAGTGCTTTTAGACAAAAATATAATTGTTGAAAGCTACGAGATCGAGGTTGATAAAAAGGAATTAGATCAAACCATAGTAAATTTAAAAAGAGACTATGGCGTAGCCGAAACCTTAGAGTCGGTGACTGATGAAGCATCGGTAGCGGTGGAATTAGCAGAAAGTGCTAATGGAGAAAATGCTAAAACAATAACAGTTGCTGATCTCAAAAAAGCAGGAAGAGATGCTATAGCTGGCAAAAAAGAAGGCGAAAAAATCCTAATTGAGCCGGCGAAATGGATGAAGAAAGAATCTGCTATCGAATGGTTAGGCTTAGATAAAGGAGCTGACTTGCCAGAAACTATTGAAGCAGAGATTAAAAGTATCACTTCTATAAAACCAGCGGAGGTAGACCAGGAATTTATAGATAAAATCATTGGAGCAGGAAAAGCAACGAACGAAGAAGAATTTATTGCTGAGGTAAAATCCATCATGGCCAAAAACTACCAACAAGAAGTGGATGGCTACTTGACAAGGCAAGTGAGGGATAAATTTGTTTCAGACGTGAAGTTTCAATTGCCAAATACCTTCCTAAAGAAGTGGCTTACATTGAAAAATGAAAACACTACTGCGGAGCAAATTGAAAATGATTATCCTAAACAAGAACAAGGAATTCGTTGGGAACTTATTCTGAATAAGATTCAAAAGGATAATGAAATTAAAGTTGAGCACGAGGATGTAATCAGCCAGACGATGGACTTACTAAGAACGCAGTTTGGTAATATTCCACAAAGCGAGGAAATGGACACCAATATGAGGCAATGGGCTGACAACTACCTCAAAGGTGAGGATGGAAAGAACTATATGAATATGGTTGAGAGAATTAGTTTCGATAGAACCATGGATTTAATCAAGGAGAAAATCACCATTAACGCATCAAAAATTGGTTGGGAAGATTTTAAAACGAACCTTTCGAACTAAAACCACCTCATTATTTGTTTAAAAAAGTCCTTTGCTAGAAGGGCTTTTTTTTTATTTTTGCATATTAGGACTAAAAAATTTATGAATCACAAAGAGGAATTTCGAAAGTATGCCATAAGTATGGGTATAAGTGGCAGTCAAATAGACGGTTTTGCTACTAGGGTTGAGAATATGACAAGGGCAGTTATTGAGGAAAGACCGACAAACTTTAGAGAGATTGATGTCTTTTCCCGATTGATAATGGACAGAATTATTTTTCTAGGAATGCAAGTTGATGAAAATATCGCCAATATTATTACTGCTCAATTATTATTCTTAGAGTCAACTGACCCTAAAAAGGATATTTTATTGTACATTAACAGTCCTGGAGGATCTGTATATGCTGGATTAGGCATTTATGACACTATGCAATACGTAACTCCAGATGTAGCAACCATTTGTACAGGTTTGGCAGCTTCGATGGGAGCTGTATTACTTGCTGGAGGTGCTGCTAATAAAAGATCTTCATTGCCACATGCTAGAATCATGATTCACCAGCCGATGAGTGGTATGCAAGGTCAAGCGTCAGATATGGAAATTGCTTTGAAGCAGACTCTTGAAGTTAAGAAAGATTTATACGGAATCTTGTCCAAGCACTCTGGTCAGACTTATGAGAAAATTGAAAAAGACTCAGATAGAGACTATTGGATGAGAGCAGCAGAAGCGAAAGAATATGGACTTATTGATGAAGTCCTTGAAAAGAAAAAAGGTTAATTTAACCCAAAAAAAATGGCACAAGTAACTTGTTCGTTTTGTGGAAGGCACAAAAAAGATGTGGACTTGATGATATCAGGAATACACGCTCACATCTGTGATAAGTGCATAACGCAGGCCAACCAAATATTGGCGGAAGAGCTAAAAACGAAACAAAAGTTTTCGGCTCCACGGTTTAATTTGGTTAAGCCAATTGATATGAAAAAGTATCTTGACTTATTTGTAGTAGGCCAAGATGAAGCAAAAAAGGTAATTTCCGTTGCTGTTTATAATCACTATAAGCGCCTTACTCAAACCAAAGCAGATGATGATGTGACGATTGAAAAATCCAATATCATCATGGTAGGAGAAACAGGAACGGGCAAAACTTATTTGGCTAGAACATTAGCCAAAATTCTTCAAGTGCCATTTTGCATTGCCGATGCTACCGTACTTACAGAAGCTGGGTATGTGGGTGAAGATGTGGAAAGTATTTTAACCCGTTTGCTACAATCTGCAAATTATGATGTGGAAGCTGCCGAGCGTGGCATTGTGTATATCGATGAAATAGATAAAATTGCCAGAAAATCTGACAACCCAAGCATTACCAGAGACGTGAGCGGTGAGGGAGTGCAGCAAGCTCTATTGAAGCTCCTTGAAGGAACAGTTGTGAACGTGCCACCACAAGGTGGGCGTAAGCATCCTGACCAAAAAATGATCGCTGTAAACACAGAGAATATCTTATTTATTTGTGGTGGTGCTTTTGATGGCATCAATAGAAATATTGCTAAGAGGCTCAATACTCAACCACTAGGATTCTCTGCAAGAAACAGAGATGAATTTGCTGGCAACGATGAAAACCTATTGCAATACATCACAGCATCGGACTTAAAGAATTTTGGATTAATTCCTGAGTTAGTAGGTAGAGTTCCTGTTTTAACATTCTTAAACCCGTTGGACGCTGTTATTTTGAGAAATATCTTAACAGAACCAAAAAATGCACTGGTGAAGCAATACCAGAAATTATTTGAAATGGAAGGTATTAAGATTCAATTTGATGATGAAGCTTTAAACTACATTGTAGAAAAAGCCATTGAATTCAAATTAGGTGCAAGAGGACTTAGAGGAATTTGCGAGGCGATAATCACTGACGCTATGTTTGAGTTGCCTTCTGCTGAAGATCCTGAGGATCTTATGGTTACGAGGGAATACGCTCAAGAGAAAATAGAAAAATCGAAATTCAGTAAGCTTAAGGCTGCTTAATTTCATTCAAATAATCAAAAATAAGCCTTGCTGCATTCAGTGAGGCTTTTTTTGTGCCCAATTGATTTTGAATCGTTTGATATCCAAGCAATATATCCTCCCGCTTTTCCCCTCCTTCAATGATCTCAGAAAGCTGATTTGTCAATATTTTCGAATTGAACTCCCCTTGAATTAATTCTTTAACTAATTCCTTGCCTATCAATAAATTGACTAAAGAAATATATGGAATCTTGATCAGCCTTTTTCCAATAAAATAAGAAATAGGACTCGTCTTATAGACCACTATTTGCGGGATATTCAAAATCGCCGTTTCTAATGAGGCAGTACCAGATACAACCGCTGCAGCTTCAGAATGTAATAAAAGATCGTATGTTTGATCAGTAACTAGTTGAAAGCGGGAGGTGGTGCTCCCGTATAGCTCGATAGGGTGATCAGAAATGCCTGCAATAACGAATTGATGATGGGGAAACTTACTGACAATTTGTTTATAAACAGTCATTGAACTGTGTATCTCCTGCAAACGGCTCCCTGGCAATAGGGCAATTATCGGCAATTCATTGAGGCCATTTCGCTCTCTAAAATCAGAAGAAGCCTGCAAGGAATTCAGTTGCTCGTATGTGGGATTCCCTACATAATCGACTTTCCAATCAAACTTTTTAAAGAAATCAACTTCAAAAGGGAAAATCACCAGCATTTTATCAACTAGCTTTTTCAGTTTCCACGCTCTGCCAGTATTCCAAGCCCACACCTTAGGCGAAATATAATATATGACGGGAATACGATGCTCCTTGGCAAATTGTGCAATCCGCATATTAAACCCGGCTGAATCGACCAAAACAATTGCCTCAGGATTAAATAGCAGGATGTCTTTTTTTGTGTTAGCAATAATTCTCTTGAGTGATTTTAAGTTTTTGAATACCTCCCAGAAACCCATCAGGGCAATTTGACGGTAATGCATAAACAAATTCATTCCCGTCGATTGCATTTTATCACCACCTATACCTCTTACATTTGCATCAGGCACAAGTGATCGCAGCTGCTGCAATGCATTGCCTGCATGCAAGTCACCAGATTTTTCGCCTGCTATAAAGTATAGTTTCAAAAGGAAAGCATTTATTCACCTAGGTATTCCACGAAATTTCTAGGTGTTTCGTAAAGTGTTAATTTATACAATTTGGTTTCAGGTGCTATGTCGGTTATTTTTGGAGCCAAAATTTTCCAAAACTCTTGCACTAAATTCTCGCAACTTGCCATCTTTCCAAACATAAAATCAACATCCAAATTGAGATTCTTATGATCTACTTTATCAATAATTTCAACTTTGATAAGGGTACTTAATTGTTTCAAATCAATAACGAAACCAGTATCAGCGTTTGGTTTGCCCTTCACGGTAACAATCAATTCAAAATTATGACCATGCCAATTGGCATTCGCGCATGGGCCAAATATAGTCTCATTTTTCTCTACCGACCAAGTTGGATTATAGAGTTTATGTGCTGCGTTAAAATGCTCTTTTCTGCTAACGTAAATCATTGCTTTTCAATTCTGATGCAAATATACGTTGTTACAACTGTTTAAAATAGTTGAACTTTGCTTGAGAATAAACCTTTATTGTTACAGCGATTAGCCCAAAAGGATTGAATTCTGTAATTTTGTAAAAAATAGTAAAAATGATTATTGTAACCGGTGCAGCTGGATTTATTGGTAGTTGTCTTATTTGGAAATTGAATAGCGAAGGCTATAAGTCGATCGTGGCTGTAGATGATTTTTCAAACGAAGCAAAAAATAAGAATCTTGAGGGGAAAGACATTGTCCATAGAATCGACAGAAACGCCTTTATTGATTGGTTGGATGCTAACCAAGAAGAAGTAGAATTTATATTCCACTTAGGAGCGAGAACCGATACGAGTGAATTTGACCGTGAGTTACTATGGCGACTTAATACAGATTACTCCAAAAAGATATGGAACAAATGTGTTGAGCATCAAATTCCCCTAGTGTATGCTTCATCAGCTGCTACATACGGACTAGGAGAAAATGGCTATGATGACGATGAGCGAGGACTAAATCAATTGAAGCCACTAAATCCGTATGGAGATTCTAAAAATGAATTTGACAAATGGGTAATGACGCGGGAGGAAAAGCCTTTCTTTTGGGCAGGACTTAAGTTCTTCAACGTATACGGCCCAAATGAATATCATAAAGGCAGAATGGCCTCTGTAATATTTCATGCATTCAATCAAATTCAACAAAATGGAGAAATGAAACTTTTTAGATCACATAATCCTGAATTTAGGGATGGTGAACAAATGAGAGATTTCGTCCACGTGAAAGATGTAGTAGATGTTTGCTATTTCTTAATGGAAAATCGAGAAAAAAGTGGAATATATAATTTAGGAAGTGGCAAAGCACGTACTTTTTTAGATTTGGTAAAAGGAGTATTTGCAGCACTGAACAAGAAAGAAGATATATCGTATATAGACACCCCAGTAGATATACGAGACAAATATCAATATTTTACCGAGGCAAATATGAATAAACTCAAAGCCATAGGATATGGCAAGGTTTTTATTAGCTTAGAGGAAGGAATTGAGGATTATGTTCGGAATTATTTAAGGGAAAATAAATTATTATAAAAAAATCACGACATGAGAAATTTAGCTTTATTCACTACGTTTTTAATTTTAACAATTGCGGTTCCCGACAAAACAATAGGTCAAAATTTGAAAACAGAGAAAGCCCCAGCAGAAGCCACTAGCTTATATTATACCTATGCACATGTGATAGTAGATAACGGTACTCTGTTGATTACTGAAATGAAGGAAATCACCTTTCCCAAACCAAAAAATACAAAGGAAGAACGTCAGCTATTACTCGCTTTTCAATCGACTAATAATTTGAACTTCTTTAAAAAAATAGGCTCCTTATACAAGCAACTAATGCAGAAAACAATAATTTCTGCTTCTTACAATAGCGTAACTATTTCTTCGAAGAAAGAAGAAATTATGGAGTCAAGAAATCTACTACTAAGTAAAAAAGATAAGAATACAATCCATATTACTGACTTTGAGTTCAGCTATAACTCAGAAGCTGCCTCAGCAATGAAAAAAATAATAATTGAATAAATTTTCAATTACTTAGACTAAACTAATTTGGCAGTAAAACTAAAGTTCCTATTATGTCGGGACAAATGACAATTCTAGCTAAGTATAAGGCAGGCGCCCTTCAAAATATAAGATACTATCATAAGCTATGGTCAGGTTAAATTCCCTTTTCGTGGAAATATCTATGAAGAAGGAATAATAGAAAAGAGACTAGAATAATGAAAGTCCTCGCAAAAGTGTTTGGGTGTAACTGTAAGGATCCGGCACCAACTGTCTGCACTCCTCATAATGTTGCATAAAGGTAAATCCAAGATGGTTTCTTAAGGCTTTGCCCTGGTCAAAATATCGCATTAGCTCATCAAAATGATCATTTTTAATTGTTAGGCGAGAAGGAAAAATCTCCCGCAACTTCTCCTCATTGGCATGTGAAATATCATCAACTTGGTAATCCGAGACGGAAAGCCAAGAAGCATATTGATTGTCTGAATTGCGGGATATCCCTAAGGTAGTAGCAATCTTTCGGTTGCTCATACCGTCTTTGTGTAAACTGAAAATCTGTCTTATATCCATGGGATCGAGTAACCAGTCCATATCGTTTTCGATTTAAAACGATATGGACTGGGTTTGTTGATTACTCAAAGTGACACAAAACCGAAAACAAGGCGCCTAAACTGGCGCAATTTGACCGAAAGATTTGCCACAAATCGAACCGTTATCTCAAGCTATCGGATATAGTGAATATAATTCTAAACCTCAATGGCTATTATAATCAAGTAGACGCTTTTACAGTGTGCAATCTATATCCCTATCCCTAATACCGTCACAGCCGCACAACAGGAAATATCAAGCTAAGTACGCATTTCATGTTTGCTAAAAATATAGATGCGCAGTTGACAGCTATATATCTCGCGCCAGACATCATTCCGCAAGGAACAATCGACGCAAGGTTTTCGCTTGATATAGGTGTCAAAAAGATTATCCAAAAAGGAAAGGGTGAAATATTCTTAAATGCCATAGACCTATTGAATACCAAGGTAGTTAGGAGAGAAATCACTGGCAAAAATTTCAGTTTCACCAGCACAGCCTATTTCGAAACACAGGTAATCCGCTTTAGTTACGGCTACGAATTTTGAGGGTGGCGAAACTGCCTATTCGGAGGAATTTACCCACCAAGTCCTTGCCATGCCTTTGCCTAAAACTTCATCTAGCAATTCTAAAACCCAGTCTAGCTGCATTAAAACTACAAAATCAGCCTTATCTTTTCCAAGTTTCAGTAATGGCGAATAATTAACTACCAAAAACACTTGACCAATAGTAGTTTTATAGAGTTTCGCAATATCTTGTAAAAATGAAAAATCATCCCAAAACGGTTGTAGTTTATTCATTTCCGGTTTGTGTTCATTATATGCAATAGACTTATCCCTAACAATCATTAAATTTCTAAGAGACTGATTGACTCTATAAGATTCAAGAACTGATTCATAAAATGAAATAAGTTGAAGCTTAGAATCGATTTGATCCTTTGGAAGCTCAATCTATGCCATTTCTGATAAAATTGATAATTCTGGACAATATTCTAATCTATATGGAAACTTGGTATTGCAATCAAATATTTTGCATTCATCAAGTAAATTTCTTAAACAGTTAACTCTATATTTTATATTTTGGCTATCAAAGATTTTGGCTGAGCTTAATAATGCCGCATCCATAGATACCCCTTGTAAGTAAGCCAATTGCTTCCTTAGATTACTTTCCTCCTTCTTATTGACTTCATTTGCATTTTCTGCAATGGTTCGATATCCAAAAAAATGAATCTGACTTTGGAAAATGTCATTTGCCACGCCTAATTCCAAAAATTCTTTGAAAGGGTCTTCATATTTTAAATCCTTCATTTATTGGTTATAACTAGATCAACGATATATTTAGACCATGTGATTATCTAAACCATTGATTCTAAAAGTTGGTTATGCATTAATTTTCTGGTTTTGTAGATAATTATATTAAAATTAAGAATAAAATAAATACAAAATAATTTTCACAAATAGTTTGATTGTGAAATCTAATCACGATTCACTAAAAAGTGATTCATTTGAATACATATATTTATTTAATCAACTACATAGTGAGTAACAATAAACTTTACATCTTTGCAAGCCGTTAACAAAATTAAAGAAGTAAATGCCTCTTAAACAACTTCAAAGAAAAGAAGAAGATTTGGGGAGTCTTATTCATCGGCAGGGAAAAGAACTTCAACACATTGTCAACCCTAGAAATACAACCTATAGAAAGGGAAAAAGTCTTGGAAAATTTAGCTATTGAGGACTATAGTGACGAGCCAATACAAGAAAATTGGCATGGAAGCAAAGAAATGTGGATTTTTGGAAAGATACTTAAAGACCAAGAAATCTACATTAAGATCACGTTAGGAGCGGCAGGGACAAATACCATTTGTATTTCTTTTCATTTATCAGAGTAGCCAATGGCTTATCCTTTTAAATAAGAAACATATGAAAAGTCCAATCACAGGAAAAGAAATGAAATTGACTTACGAATGGAGAGATGTCCCATATCGCAAAGAGTCATTTAACATTCCTTATCAATTTTATGTGTGTGAAGATTCAGGTGAACAATTTACCTCTACCGATTTGGATGAAGTAAATATGCGAATGGTTTATAACCAATTCAGGGCTAAACATCACATTCCTTTAAATGAAGAAATAAAACTAATAAGAGAAAAGTATGAGGTTTCCGCTTCTCGTATGGGAGAGTTATTAGGTTTTGGTCCAAATACCTTTGGCCAATATGAAAAAGGTGACTTACCCTCAATGGCTAATGCTAAATTATTGAAGATTGCTGGAAACCCAAGTAAATTTATTGACTTAGTGGAAGACTGGCAGACAACTTCATTAAAAGCCAAGGCAGAATTAAAAAAAAGAACTCAAAAGCTAATCCTTGAGCAAAAATCTACTTTTATCGATATTGAAAGTTACTTAATGGGAAGTAGGGAGCCAGATGAATTTACAGGATTTAAAAGTCCTGATTTTGAAAAGCTCACTGAAATGATCGTATTCTTCTCACAAAAAGCACCTTGCTTCAAAACTAAAATGAACAAGCTCTTATTCTACACAGATTTTGCTATGTTTAGACAGCATGGCCGATCGCTAAGCGGTGCAAGATATAAAGCCATTTCTTACGGGCCCGTTCCTAACAGTTTTGAATCAATTTTTGAAAGTCTAGCAAAGCAGGATGTGATAGACTTAGTATATGAGGAATTACCTGAAGGTGGTCAAAAGCAATTTTTAGAAGGCAGAATGGATCGTCCTTTTAATAAAGAACTATTTTCTACTATTGAACTGGAAGTTCTATATATGGTAAGAGAGCGGTTTAAAAAAACTAAACCTTTTGAAATAGTTGAGATTAGTCATAAAGAAAACGCTTGGATTAATAATGAAAAGTCTAAGTCATTTATAAGTTATAATTATGCTCTTGCTTTAAAAGCCATTTAAACCATGACAAAAAATAAATTACCATGAACGACCGCTGCCCCCAATGCAACTCCATACATTTCTATACCAAAAGAAACGTGAATACTCAGTGGGATTCGAGCAGCTATACAATAGGCGATAAACCCTCCCGCCCAATTGCAAAGGTCGATGATCGATCCGAAATGAACATTGAATGCTTAGACTGCAAATTCAGTTGTCTCTACTCAGAATTTCCCAAGGTGAAGGAAAGGATAGAAAAACAGAAAAAAGTGGAGGAAATCGCTAGAGAACGTTCATATACAGATTCCAAAATCAAAATGTTGTATGAAGCTGGCAATATCGAGGAAGCTGAAAAATTCTACCTAAAGAATAATAAATTCACTGATCGCCTACCCAATATTGATGCGGTTTATAGAAACTTTGGTAAATCAGAAACACCCTTTAGGGTAATTTTCATTTTGTTTTTTGTGCTAATATCAGCATTAATAATATGGTTGTTAGACCCTTATCCATTAATTGTCAGCTTAATTGGAGTGTTTGTTGCCTTGTTTTTTGTTTTAAAATTCATTGTAAAACGGATTATGTCTTAACACTAATGCATTTGTATTCTTAAATTCCTTGATCCTCCATTCGTTTTCTTAAAGCTGATCATCCATTTAAGAAAAATGAATTTCCTAATTTAGCAAAGTCAATCCTTACCTTTCGTATTTTAAGCAAATCTTAAGGAAGCCTTAAATAAAGCTTTGATAAAAAAACACCCTTGTCGAAATTTATAATTTCGAAGCTAGTTAAACTGAATTCATGATTCAGCTTTTTTGCATAAGACGGATTAAAAATTCTGCTTGTCTCTAGTTCTGGATTACGAATCCAGAACAGTGGTTGAATTTGCCAAAACTTTGGAAAACTGATACTCTTAATGAAGCGAAATTTTTAAAATAATTTATCGAATACATTTAATTTTACGGCCATAATTATGAGCAAAACTTATTTTCTATAAATTTATGGTTATTAATCAATAAATAGATGAATAAGATGTTAGGAATCAGTTTAATAGTAATTGGAGGCCTCATTCTCGGAGCTGGAATTATCATCGTGATAAACTCCTCACCTGCAAAAGCAGAAAGTCTAAACCAAGCCATCTCTTTAGTGATGGCAGATGGAGTACTCACCCCAAAAGAAGAAAAAATTATCAGGGAAATCGCAAAAGAAGAAGGTAAGGACGGTGATTTTTATGTAGATCAAATACGGGTAGAACTTGCTGCATCCGAAGATGATTCTGAAACTGAATTGATAGATGTAAATCTAAAAGCAGGGTTAGATTTTGAAAAATTTGTGGTGAAAAAATTTAATACAGAATATTATAAAATTAAGAATTGGGCAGGAGATAAATATGTAGAAGGGGTCTATGCAGAGACTACTTTGCACCCTGATTTAAATCTTGAATTAAAATTAAATGGCAGTAATTATCCCTTTGCTGTGGAATGTAAATGGAGAAGTAAAAGAGATAGTGATTTCATCAGATTTGCCGAACAATATCAGCTAGAGAGATACCAAAAATTTGAACGAGATAATGGATACCCAGTGTTTATTGTTTTGGGAATAGGTGGCAAGCCCTCTAGTCCAGAAGAACTCTACATTATCCCAGCAAATCATTTCAAGAAAGCCGTACAACGTAAAGTTAGGTTTGCCCAATTAAGAAAGAGCTTGGACAAAGAATTTTTCTTCGATGCGAAGAAATCAACTTTAAAGTAAACTTTAAAACGCCCATCATTTTCAAATGACGGGCGTTGGTATTTTAGTTATCTCCTACAGTAGTTTCCTCTTTATCTTCCTTTTCGGTAAAGTGTTTTGCGTAAAAGTCAAATACGCGATTCCAATGATCGTGGTAATCACCTTCATCACTTGCCGCTCCAGCACCATGTCCTCCATTGAGGTAGTTTACCCAAATCACATCCTTGCCTAATCGACGCATGGCATAATACAGCTCCCTAGAATTTGTGCCAGGCACATTCCAATCGCCTTCGCCTGTCATTATCATGTGTGGCGTTTTGATTCTATCGGCATATAGTACAGCCGTTGTAGCCATGTATTTCAATGGCTCATCCCAAAGCGAGCCTCCTATCCTATCTTGGCCATATTCTGCCGCTGTATAATTTCGCGTTCCTATTTTCGGACTATCTCCTAAGAAACTGATGATATTGACCTTGCCTGAAATATTTATAGCCGCCGCAAAACGATCTGTTTGTGTGATTAGCAGAGAAGTAGCGTAGCCGCCATAACTTCCGCCTTGCACACCTACTTTAGCATTATCAACTTTTCCTTCGTCTACCAATTTATTAATCGCAGAGGTAATGCCTTTCACCCAAGCTTCTCCCGGATAGCCCATTTCTAAATCTACCGATGGGCGAAGGGCAAAATAACCTTGATTGGTAAATAGATTCATATTCCTATTGTAGCCATTAGAGAAGAAACCTTCATATATTTCACATACAAGTGGATACTTTTTGCCTGGCTCGTAATCAACAGGGTAATACAATATTCCCTGTAATTCTTTGCCATCTGAGTTACGGTATGATATTAGTTCTGATCGAGTTAATTTCTTATTATTCATCAAAGGATTCAGATCTGTAAGTGGTTTCATATCATTAAAGCTCGCATCTGTAGACATCACATTCGATGGCATATCACCATTCGAAAAGCTTAAAATTACTTTAGAACCATCTTTAGAAAACTGGACTCCAGAGTATAAATTCCCATCAAGCAAGAGGTTTTCCATTTGCTTGGATTGCAAGGCAAACCTCGTAAAACCTCTCTCCCATTTATCTTTGGCCGAATAGCTAAAATATATATATCGCTCATCTTCCGACCAATTGATCATACTTAAGTTCGGTGCTTTTTCCTTATCCTCAGCAAACTCATACACCATTTCCAGATTATTGCCTTCGGTATCTACCAGCCAATATCCTTTATCTGAGCTCAGCAGTAATTTACCCTCTTGTGGACTCCATGTCATTACTGAAAACTTCACTTCCTTTTTCTTTTCCTCCTCAGTATAAGCTTTTCCTTTAGTTAGGTTTTTCACATCATCCATCCCCAACGTTTGGATATATACATGTCCCGAATCCACCCAAGCGTATTTGCTTTTACGCTCACTCCAATTGAAATTTCGTCTTTCTTTGTCACGAGCATAAATCATTTTTGCAGAGTCCTGCGTATTCAATGCTAAGTAGGCTGTTTGATATTCTGTACCCTCATTGCGTACATAAGCAGTTTTGGTAGGGAAAGTCTCACTAAAAATCAAATATTGACCATCCGCACTTACATTAACTCCACCATAGTTTGATTCGTCCAGCAGCTTCACCGCTGCGCCATTGGCTACATCCACTTTGTGTAGCACGGTAAGTCTATTAGTATTTGCAATCTCGTCCCATTTCAGGAATGGCTTAGAGCCGTCATATACTACAATCGGCCCTTTTGTGGCTTCATTGTATAGCGCCATGGCCTTGTTCATCCAGCCATCCTCCCGCGTATTTACAATCAGAGATTTGCTATCGGGTGTCCAAGTGAGCGAGGAATTTGCGAGCAAAGGATTTCCTGTAATGCTGATCTCTCGGAGCCTCTTTCTTTCTACATCGTACACCATCAAATGGAGCTTTGCGTTCTTTTCTTCCAAAAAGGCGATCTCCATGTTATTGGGAGCCCAAGCCATGGAGGTAAGATTTGCTTTTCCGGCATAAGGTTTCACTTCAGACCCATTTTCCGTATTGATGATCACAAATTCTCCCGCACTTACATTAAGGTAACTAGGATCTTGGAATCTAAAATGATCTGTACCAAATCGAGAACTACCGTCGCTTATCATCCCGGCAAGGTGTTTTCCATCATCGGATAAGTTTTGGCTTCCCATACTTTTCACTTTGATGGCATCATCGATGGTAAAAGCGGTTTTTTGGGCAATACTAGTGGGTAAAATAAATATCCATAGAATAATGAATAGTGAGAAAAATTTGATTTTTTGCATGGTTATGTTTTTTGCTTGAACCAAATTAGAGCAATTTTGAAATAATTACTAATCCGTTGGTAAAAGCGGGAGGATAAAAAACAAAAAAGCCACGTCTATTGCTAAACGTGGCTTTCCATTTATTTAAAAATTTTATTTCGATTTCGAAACGATTCCTCCTTTGGCACTGTCCACCGTAATGGTATAGTTCCCACTACCCGACACAATCCAACGAACATGTATTACATCATTTCCAGGAATATTAGCTACTTCCATTTTTGATGGATTTTGTACTTGCTCCGTATTTCTATTGAAATCTGCATTTTCTACAACCATTCCTGTGATCACTTTTGGACCACCACTAATAGTTACATAGTCAGGTCTATTGATTTTGAATTTCAAGTCATGGCTAGAGTGCGTAGGAATCAATCTTTCATTTTTGATCATCACATTCACCTCTTTCAATCCACCACCAAGGTCCTTCTCTTCGATAGACTGAATAACCAATTTTGGAGTGTGGTAGGCGTGGAAGATCGTAAACGCCATATTTCTATGTGCGTCAGATTCCAATAAGAATCCTGGATGTGCTCTACCCACATTCTTTTTGAATCCACCAATTTCTATCTCACCAAACATTGGGTGTTCGTACGTTTCCCAATTTACCAAAGCATCGCCAAAAAGTAAATCCTTATCAAACTCGTATTGAGCATCTTGGCCACGGCCTCCACCTTCTTGGTTGTACATAAGGTAGCCCGTCCAAAGCTCGTTGGTATATGTAAATACGCCACGCCCACCATGGAACCAGTCCAACTCACCACCGAATACTGAGTAAAGGTCTTTGTAAACCACCAAATAGCGATAGCCTGGGATCATGCTTTCACCTTTGCGACCGATGATATCATATACTTGCGTATCTGCTCGGTCGTAGGTTGGCAAATCTTCTTGCGCACCAGGACCACGTAGAATCATCCCGCCAGAGTTATGGTAACTTTGAGCAGCAGCAATATTTGGATGCTTCATAGCAAATTCCATCACAGCTCTGTTTTCAGGCTGAGAGAAAGGATACTTCCAGGCACCACCTTGAATATAGCCTGGCTGCCAGTTCCAACCCCAATCTCTGTTTGGATCATAATATCCTTCTGCACGATCTTCGCCGTTTGAACCATCTCCATCGCTGTCGATTCCTTCTTGGCCAAGCAATTCATATTCACCTTGCATACCTAGATTTACGGCGATCATTCTTCTTGAATCCTGTGGATCTACAATAAAACGTCCATTTGGATTTTTTCTTCTCATTTGAGTGATGTGCCCATCTCCATTCAAATCGTCAGCACCATCTTCACCAACTAATTGGTCGCGGTCATTATCGATAGGAATTACGCCCGAGCGTGGCGAGCTAGCTGTGTTGGCTTTACGCATATAATCTTCGCGACCGTCAGGATTGATGGTAGGTGCGATATAGAACGTCTTATCTGTCAATAGTTCTTTGATGAACGCTACATCTGCGAAACTCTCGGTAAGATACCATGCTGTATAAAGTGAAAACTCTGCACCCTGAATTTCATTCGAGTGAATGTTTCCATCGATATAGATGGCAGGTTTGCGATCTGCATTTCCTTCTTTAAAATTGGTGATTGTCAACAACCATAAATCTCTTCCTTCATAGGATTTACCTATGGATTCAAGTTTTGCCAAATCGGGATATGCAGCGGCAATTTTCTTCATAATATCTGCAATACCACTTGGTGAGTAGTAGCGATTCCATGCTACATTCACTTTTGGGTTGTGCGGTGTACCAGCAGCTCTGAAAAAATGTTCAGGGTTGCTACTCTGACTTTGGGCATCTGTAGATGCAAACATAGCCGTAGCCACCAAAGTGAGGGATAATAAATATATTTTTAGTTTCATAGCCATGCTCAATTTAGGTTTAAGGTTTTGGTTATGTAGCCAGTATGAGGAGCACCAGCTTTGATGGTGACATTGCCTTTGCCTTGTACCAGCCATACCATAGTCTCATGGCTGTCGCCAGCAATACTGTTTACAAGTGTGATGCCTCTGCCCGAAAGGAAAGATTGTCCTCCCGCTAAACCAGTTTCAATTCTGATCCGCTTTAGCCAGCCAGCTCTATCGCCTAGCTCGCCATGAGTAGGCAATACACTTGTATTTTTCAAATCTACCGTGATTCGATAAATGTTATTATCTAATTTTTCGATCCTTTCATTTACCATGGAAAGGCCAGGGCTCATCGCACTAAAACCAACCATAAAGTCAGTATGCTCTTTGGCAATATCTGCCACCATTTCGAAAGGAGGATTGTACATTGCAAATGGCTTGATACCACCTACTTCAACCTTTTTGCCTGGAAAATCAGGGTGGTTTACGCTTGTCCACTCTACTAAGGCATCTACGCTATTTTGCTCTGCCCAACGCATGAAATTAACCTCACTATTTTTGTCTGTGTTAGGAATTTGATCTGGATTGTCCTTATCATCCGCTATCATAGGTGCCCACCAGCCTGGCGTGCTAAAGCTCATTTTACCATAATGGAAATAGGCCCATTGGAAAAAATCGCCATCCGAACCTGAGTTATCAGGTGCATTTTTTTGCGTGATCGTCTTGTTGTACATATCTGAAACGAATGCATTCACTTTCTGATCTTCCTCCAAAATACTTGTGATTACTCTTATGGTTGCACCAGAGCGGTTGTATTTAAGAGGAGCACTAAGATTATTAGCTGGACCAAAGGTAAACACAGCAAATACATTCCATCTATCATATAAGTAATCTGCAATGGCTCTAGTTTCCTTTTCCGAAACGGCAAATTCACCAGCACCAGGTTGGAACGATGGATATTTATAAGACCAGTTGGAGTTGAAGAATATTCCACCTTCACTGTCTTCATTAAATTTGCCATCTTTATCATTATCAGTACCTTCAGTAAATATTTTGAAAGCTCCCACTTCACCTTTGTCCGTTTTTGCTGGAATCAATACACGAGAATCCGCTGGGTGAGGAATCAATGTTCCTGTAGCGTCTTCTACGCGCATCATCGTGATGTGTCCATCGTTGTTCAGATCTTCGAAAGGATCCTCACTCATACGACCATCCCGATCCATATCGGTATTGCGTGCATTGGCTCTTCTTTCATACTTCAACGAAGCAAAGTACTGCGCTGAGGCATCAGGACTCATATTCGGGAAAATATAAAAAGTTGTTTTGTCTAATGCACTGCGCTTTTCGCCAACCAATTGTTCAGCAAATTGTAGTGCCAATTCTGTTCCAAGCAAATGGAACCCTTCTACGCCACCTACTACTACGATGCCAGGCTTATTATCCACATCGCCCGTTCCTATCCGAAGCACGTAGATATCAGCTCCACCATCTGTCTTGGTAAGGCTTTCGAGTTTAGTAATCTGCGAGTGGTCTGATGCAATCTTTTGCAGCCTTTGTGCCGTCTGAGCATTTGTAGGATAATTGCTCTGTGACATGCCTAGAAAAGGAGCAAAAAGAAAAGCCGCCACTAACATAGTCTTGGTAATTCTTTCTTTCATGTTCATCTATTTTGGTAAATTATTTAGGTTCGATATATGAATAATCAATCTATGCAGCCTTCCATTTACGCATATTGACAAGGCGGTAAAAATTGAGTTTACAAATATTCTAAAAATAAAAATAACTAAGCCTAAGCCAAATTATTGAGCTTTTTGATAGAATTAAGAATACACCTTTGAAAGGTAAAGAGGGGAGTTGAATGATATTAAGAAATCTCTAGTACGATCTTTCCCATTTGTGACGATTCAATCATTTTGTCAAAAGCAGTCAGATAATTTTCCAATGCTATGGGTTCTTCGATGATTGGCTCAATCTTAAAATCACTAATCATTTGAAGCATTTCCACAAATTCTTCGTCATTGCCCATGGTAGAGCCTTCGAGCGAAGTTTGATTCCAAAACATCTTATGGAGTTCAAGTTTATGACTGATGCCTAAAGTGGCTCCATAAAAAACCAATTTCCCGCCAAGCTTTAGTAGTTTCATCAATTCATTAAGCTGATCACCTCCCGCACTATCAATTATCAAATCGAAGCCGCCTTCGCTTTTTGCTTTAGCCGATTTCAACCAATTTTCATCTCTGTAGTTAAACACATCAACAGCTCCCATGCCCAAACTTTTCTTTAATTTTTCTGTTGATCCTGAAGTAGTAAACACCTTGGCTCCGTTTGCTTTTGCAAATAAAAATGCCATAGTTGCTACACCACCTCCGATGCCGGTAATTAGTACCTTTTTGCCTGTAGCTGCTTTGCCTTTTTTGATGCATGCCCGAAAGGCAGTAAGCCCACCCAAAGGCAGCGCCGCTGCTTGGTAAGCATCCAAATGAGCGGGTTTCAGGTGTAATCTATGCACCGGTATGGCAACGTATTGGGCAAATGTGCCATTACTGGGCATTCCTAAAATCGTGTAATTAGCAGATTGCACGCTAGGGTTATCTCCCCATCCAATATTTGGGTTGATGACTACTGCTTTCCCAATCCAAGAATGATCCTTTTCATCAAATACAGATTCTACCACTCCGGCACCGTCAGAGCCTAACACCACTCCATATTTCAATCCTGGATATTTCCCTTCCCTACACCATTGATCTCTCCGATTGAGTGCGGCAGCTTTTAGTTTGATCAAAGCCATTCCGCTGGATAAGCTTGGTTTTTCTAATTCAATTAATTCTAATTTATCTGGATGATTTTCACTTAAAATTAATCCTTTCATATCTCCTACATGTTTGATGCGGCTAAGATATAAAAGGAAAGCGGGAGGGAAAATAAGCGTTGAAGATTAGTGGACGGTTGATAGGTGTTGGTAGATGTTGACGGTTGACGGTTGACGGCATGGAAACACAAACCTAGTATGCAAATCACAAACTTGTGTTCCCAGAAATGGTAGGTTTAGCTAAGAAGAAAAAAGGCTCTTTAAAGCAGCTTGCTATTCCTTGCGGAATATCAAGAAGTGCTGTATTTTCATAAAATCGCCATTCTCAATAAATTTAAACCCAATTGCTTCCATTTCTCTCCTCAGCTGGTTCAAGCGTCCGCTTGGATCTTTTCATTTGGCGTGTCAAGACCGAATATGCACAACCAGACGCCTGTGCATGGAATTCGTCCATCATCCTCCAATCCCATCGGGATAATATTTCTATAGCAAAATGTTGAAACCATGTCATCATGGAGAATGGTGGATGTTGATGGAAGAGCAACACAAATAAGCCCTCACCATCGGTAAGATCAAAAAAAGCCCTTTAAAAAAGGTTAATCTGCCTTAGTGAATACCAAGAAGTGCTGTATTTTCATAAAATCGCCGTTCTCAATAAATTTAAATCCATTTGCTTCCATTTCTCTTCTTACTTGTCTCTCAGTCATTTTGTGCAGCGGCTTTATAGGCACCGTGGGATCCTCGCCTCTATACTCGATAAGCAACAGCTTGCCATCTGGCTTCAGGGATTTTCTGATGGCCGCCAACATTTCTTGTGGAAATTCCAGCTCATGGTACACATCTACCATTATCACTAAGTCGATGGCATCGCTCGGTAGATTTGGTGATTGTTCAGAGCCCATCACAGGAATTACATTTCCGAAGCCAAGATTTTTGCTTTGGATGTCCAGATATTGTACGGCATCTTCTTGGATTTCTACCGCATAAACTTTGCCGTTTGGCACCTTAGGTGCAATGCGAAACGTATAATATCCCGAGCCAGCACCTATATCTGCCACCACGCTGGAGGATGTAACGGGTAAATTTGCAATGGCCAATTTCACACTCTCCTCTTGTTCGCGCGTATCACGTTCCAGCCAATCTATGCCAGCAAAGCCCATTACAAATGAAATCTCCCTACCCATATACATTTTCCCTATACCATCGTAAGAGCGGGAGGTAAAGGTATATGGTGAATCTGCTTTGTTGGACTTATTTTGAGCATGTGAGGATAAGGCCAGCATGCAAGTGCTTAGTAGTAATAAAGAGCGAAGGGAATATTTCATGGCAAGATTTTTTTTATTAACTCCTCAGGTCGTATTTAGTTTTGGTAAATAGGTTGTACCAAGTGATTGGAATAAATGATTGAAACAAGTAAACCTCAACTTATATTTTCCGTTTATCAAAAGTCACCATAACCTAATTTAACCCGTTGGGTGAAATTACTTAGGCTGTTAAACGATGAAATAAAACAGGAATGATATTGGTCAAGATACTGAAATTCAGTATCTTGAAGTCGCAAAACAAGCCAATATCGATGTCAAATATACTCAATAATTATTTA
>JBDNFI010000030.1:0-61435 GCA_041689935.1 Cyclobacteriaceae bacterium | reverse complement strand
AACTTTGGAATAAGGCTTATGCAGCGCAAAATGATTGGAGAGAGAAATTTGCCAATGTTCCTTTTGAAGATAAAAGTGGCACTTGGCAGCTACGCTACTATCAGGAAATAGCAGTAAATAATACCTTGGAAGCTTTGGCAAGTGGCAGTGAACGTATTTTGCTCACCCTCGCAACTGGTACAGGAAAGACCGCCATCGCTTTCCAAATCGCTTGGAAGCTTTTTCAAACCCGTTGGAACTTGCAACGAGACGGAAGCCGAAGACCGCGTATATTGTTTTTAGCCGATAGAAACATATTAGCAAATCAAGCATTCAATTCATTTTCTTCATTTCCAGAAGATGCCTTGGTACGGATTAAGCCCAGTGAGATTAAGAAAAAAGGAAGAGTACCAACCAACGGCAGTATTTTCTTTACCATTTTTCAAACCTTTATGTCGGGTTCGGATGAAGATGGAAATCCTCAGCCCTATTTTGGGGAATATCCAAACGATTATTTCGATTTTATCATCATTGACGAGTGCCACCGTGGCGGAGCAAATGACGAAAGCAATTGGCGGGGTATTTTGGAATATTTCAGTCCAGCAGTGCAATTAGGTTTGACGGCTACACCAAAAAGGAATGATAATGTGGACACCTACCAATACTTTGGTGATCCCGTTTACATCTATTCGCTAAAAGAAGGCATCAATGACGGTTTCTTAACGCCTTTTAAAGTAAAACGCATCAAAACCACCTTAGACGATTACCGCTACACTTCGGATGATACCATAGTGGAAGGCGAAATTGAAGAAGGCAAACTCTATGAAGAAAAAGACTTTAACCGCAGCATCGAAATTGTAGCGCGTGAAGCGAAGCGGGTAAACATCTTTTTGGATGAATCCAATCAAAACGAGAAGACCATTATTTTCTGTGCCAATCAAGCGCACGCAGCATTGATAAGAGATGTGGTAAACCAAAATGCCAAAAGCAAAGACCCTTTTTATTGCGTTCGTGTAACCGCCAATGACGGAGAAGAAGGCGAAAGAATGTTGCGAGAATTTCAGGACAACGAAAAAACACTGCCCACCATATTGACTACTTCGCAGAAACTTTCTACGGGAGTAGATGCACGGAACATTCGGAATATCGTTTTGCTTCGGACAGTCAATTCAATGATAGAATTTAAACAAATTGTTGGTCGTGGCACCAGACTGTTTGACGGCAAAGAGTTTTTTACGATTTATGATTTTGTAGATGCTTACAAACATTTCTCTGACCCTGAATGGGATGGAGAACCACTAGAACCGGAGTCAAGCGAAGTACGAGAACCTAAAGAAGAATATCAACCTAAAGAACCAAAAGAGCCAGGGGAACTGAAAGATCGAAAGAAGAAAATCAAAATTAAGCTGCGTAATGGTAAAGAAAGAGAAATCAAATACATGGTTTCTACTTCATTTTGGAGTGCAGATGGCAAACCGATTTCGGCAGAAGAGTTTTTGAATAATCTGTTTGGTGAATTGCCCAAGCTGTTCAAAGACGAAGAAGAATTGCGGAAGCTGTGGAGCAATCCGCTAACAAGAAAAACATTATTGGAAAATTTAGATGCAGCAGGTTTTCCAAAAGACGATTTACTGACTTTGCAAAAGTTGGTAGATATGGATAAAAGCGACTTGTATGATGTCTTAGAATATGTTTTCAATGGCGACTATATCGCAATGACAAGAGAAGCAAGAGCGAAAGCAGCAGAAGCGACAATATTTGCGCTACTTAATGACAAACAGAAGGAATTTCTAAGGTTCGTATTGAGCAAATACGTTGAAACAGGAGTGGACGAACTCGACCAAGATAAACTGCCAATCTTGCTAACAAACAAGTATCAATCATTGGAAGATGCAAAAGAAATTTTGGGAGACGCAGCAAATATCAGCAGACTGTTTGTAGAATTTCAGGAGCACCTTTACAAACAGAAAGTTGCATAATAATTTGCCGGAAAAAGAAATTACCATTATTGAAAATGGTTGAAACCATTAAATATCATTTAATCCTCCAGCCCACAGTTTAAACCGCGGGATATGGGAATTGAATCGGATAACACAACTGTTTCTGCGGCTTTGTGAGCTTGCCCTTGACCACAAGCAAAAAATAGTGGAAATCACGCCTACCTACTGCAGGCAGGGATTAGAGATATTGTAGGATTCCAATGAATGATATTCTGAACAATCAAACAATCCGTGGCATCGAAGCAATCTGAGGAAATATGTGATACAGACTGTAATTTAGAAGACTGAGCAGATTGCTTCATTGTGAGCGCAATCACCAACTCCCCCCAGAACCTCCGCCACCAAAGCTACCACCACCAAAGCCACCGAAGCTGCGCCCTCCGCCGAGGCTACCACCACCTCCAGAAAATCCGCCAAAACCGCCATTTCTATTATTGCGCTTAGATTGATTGGCTTGGTTCATCAAGGCTAATATGGCCAACCAACTCAAGTCTTGTTTGCCACCACCGATATGTTTCTTTTTGTACTGGCGCACCCCGAGGATTGTTGTTAGGATGGGAATGCCAAAAAAAACAATAAAGAATATGATGATAATGGGCAATGGTGAAGAAGAAGAAGAATTGCTCTTTTGTTTCAAAGTATCATTTGTCCACTCGCCAGAAGCCAGTTTAAATATCGCTGTAGTTGCTTCGTCTAATCCTTGGTAGAAGTTGCCATTTCGGAAATTAGGATTCATGTATTGATCACGAATGGTATATGTGGAGGCATCCGTGATGGCACCTTCCATGCCATAGCCGGTGGTGACGGCTGCAAGGCGATCGTCGACCACTACTAATACTACTACGCCATTATCTCTTCCTTGCTTTCCTACGCCCCATTTTTCGCCCAAGTCTATGGCAAAGCGGGTCACGTCATCGTTGTTGATAGTGCTGATGGTGACAACGGTGACCTCGCTAGAAGTGGAATCGTTGTAAAGTCGAAGCTTTTCTTCAAGCGTATCCCTTTCTTTTTCAGACAGCACATTGGCAAAATCATTGACCAATCTGGGTGGCGACATTGGCTCAGGGATGGTCTGAGCAAATAGCGTGGAGGAAGTAAAAAAGAAGAATATAAGTATTCGATACATAGCCAATTCGTTGTATTATTTTCCGAATGAAATCGAGTTCGGTAATTCGTTTATGTCATCTCTGTTGATAGGAAAATGGCTTTGTAGCTGATTGCCGGCAAGCAAAATACCCTCCCGCAATCCCTTAGTGAAGGCACCTTTGCGGAAATCATTTTGCATACCTTCTTTCACCTCATCCCAAAAATTGTCGGGGACTACCGCATTGATGCCTTTGTCCCCAATTACTGCGAATTTTTGATCTTTCACGGCTAAGTAAAAAAGTACGCCATTGCGCAATGCTGTTTTATGCATTTTGAGCAAAGCAAAGACTTCCGCTGCTCTGTCCAATACATCTTCTGTACACCGATTTTCGATATGTACCTGTATTTCTCCAGAGCTTTGGTTTTCGGCAGTGGCAATAGCTGCTTCAATGCTTTTTCGTTCCTGTTCTGTAAATTGTAATTCGGGCATATTTCTTAAAATTCAACTACGGGAGCTTCGTCGGCACCTTGGCTAGCTTCAAAATATCCTTTGCGTTCGAAGCCACTGATGCTAGCAATAATATTTTTTGGAAACTGGCGGATAAAGGAATTGTAGCCTTGAACGGATTCGTTAAAACGCATTCTCTCTACGGAGATTCTGTTTTCCGTTCCTTCCAATTGCACTTGAAGTTGGCTGAACTGCTGATTAGCTTTCAAGTCTGGATAGCGCTCTACTACCACCATCAATCTTCCTAGCGCAGACGATAGGCCGTCCTGCGCTTGTTGGAATTGCTGTATTTGAGCTGGGTCCAAGTTTTCAGCATTTACTTGTATGGAGGTGGCTTTTGCTCTAGCTTCAATTACGCCCGTAAGGGTTTCTTGCTCGAAATCGGCATAGCCTTTTACGGTGTTCACAAGGTTTGGAATAAGGTCGGCTCTACGCTGATATTGGTTTTCTACCTGCGCCCAAGATCCGGTAATTCCTTCCTCCATTATCACCATGCTATTGTAATTGCCTTTGAAAAAGCTGTAGCCGCCAATGACTATGATTGCGATGACTACCAGTGTAATAATGAGTCCTTTTTTCATTTTTTGTTAGGTGTTTTTATGATGGTTCTTTTTGAAATGGAGTTTATCCTCCCGCTATTTTTATTAAATTTAACTAAAATGACAACATTAGAACGAATGACTACCCAAAGGAGGTTCATTTCGATGTTGAATGATTATTCTGACTGATTAGTTTTGGGCGGGAGGATTATCTTTGGTTTTTTCAATAAAATATGCCCAAGCAAATCGAATACTTGGGCATTTTCAATGATATAAATTTAAAATTATTTATCGAACAAAGCTTTTATCGGCTGACCAGTTGCACCACTTGGCAGAGGGATATTCAACAAAGTAGAAATCGTAGGGGCAATATCTGTAATGCTCAGCCGATCTACTGTACTGCCTTGCTCAATGCCCCATCCATAAAATAATATTGGAACGTGCGTGTCGTAATTCCAGCCAGCACCGTGTGTAGTACCTACACTGCCGTATCCACCTTCGATATAGTTTGGCTCGAATACAAAGGCAACATCGCCAGACCTGCGCTGATTGAAGCCCTTCCAAATCAATTCGGCTTGGCCGGCATATTGTAAGCTTTTGCTCAAGTCAGTTTTGGTAAATGCGCCAGTAACAGCAGGCAATTCCATCAATCTAGCTGCCACAAATGATTCTACTTCGCTGGCATTTAGGCCTTTTTCATTCATCAAATTAGTGTTGAGGAAAACCTGCTCATTGCTCACATTTAGCAGCCATTTTTCATTTCCGTATTTAGCATCCATTGCGTCATTTAGAATGCTGCGAATTCCTCTATTATTGTAATAGCCACCAGGCATTTTCAAATCTACCATGTGTTGTGGCACATTGGCTACGCCATGATCGGCGGTAAGAAATACGAGGTAATTTCCTGCACCAACCTTTTGATCTAAATAGGCGAAAAACTCCGCAAGCTCCCGATCTAAGCGTACATAAGTATCTTGCACTTCCTTGGAATATGCACCAAAGGCATGGCCAATGTAGTCGGTAGACGAAAAACTGATCGCCAGTAGATCAGTAAATTCACCGTTGCCAAGGTTTTCTGCTTCGATGGCACTTTTGGCCATTTCTATTACCAATGAATTGCCAAACGGTGTGTTTGGGAATATTCCGTAACCTCCCGCTTCTTTCATTTTGGACAGATCATACGGGAAAGTTGGTGTTTCTCCGCCACCTATTTTACGTTCATACGGGCGGTCATCAGCAGCACTTTCCACATAGCTTTCGATCGGCAATAGGGTATTCCATGTTTGCGATAAATAGCCATCAACCAATTTTCTATTATTGAAATCCACCACCCAATCCGGCATCTTGTCGAAATACCAAGTACTGGACATCATCTCGCCAGTTTCGCTATCGTACCAGTAGGCACCATCTGCCAAAACTCCAGCAGTAAGTGCTGCACCTCTATCTTTTATCGAAATGCCGACTACTTTGGCTCTGTGGTTGGAGAACAGCTTGAGCTCATCGGGCAAGGTGGAGCTAAGTAAGTTTCTAGGAGAAATTTGACCGTTTCGGGCGGTTCCACCTACATTGGTTACGGTCGTATCTTCTGCGCAATAGACAAAGCGATCGAGCACTTTGGAATAGAAACTATTTCCAATTACTCCATGCACCATTGGAGATGTGCCAGTATAAATTGACGCATGACCCGGCCCTGTGTAGGTAGGAATATAATCGAAATGAGCATTTTTAGCTTCAAAACCATCTTCAAGGAATCTCTTGAATCCACCCTTTTCAAAGTGTGGGTAGAATCGATGTAAATATTCCTGTCGCATCTGATCGACCACAATGCCCACCACCAATTTGGGTCTTTCGTTAGGTTGTTTTTCTGTTTGTGCTTGACAAGTGAAAGAACTACTTAAAATGAAAAAGAGAACAATAGATCGAATCATGGCATTAGAGTTTTTTGCAATTTACAATAAAATCATCGCTTTGACGACGGGTTGCTGATGTAAAAGTTAAGGCGAAAATAAGAGTTCATATTCATTTCAGTTTTCCATTGTGCGAGGTTTAAATTATTATTTTGAATAATGTCTGAGATGATTTTCCTTTTGGAAGCACCCACAAAAAATGAAAAGCGGGAGGAATAGAGTCGTGGATTCATTTCTTCCTGTTGCCATTGCAACGGAATGTGGCGCAGTCTTGTAGCGTGCTGGCATGGGGTGCGAGAGGCCACGGGTTCGAATCCTGCCATCCCGACGAAGCTTGATAGAATGCGATCAGGTGTTTCTATTTGCAGAAGTTTGGTGCTAATCAAATTTCTATTTGGCGGGTTCACGAGCGCTAAATCCTAAAGTCAACGAATTTAGATTCTTTCTGCTTGAAACGGTTTCGAAGGCGTGCCTTTAAATTTGCAATAGGAGCATAAATGTGACTCTTAACGCAAAGAAGAACTTTATTATGCTTGGAAAATTCTAAACAATTTCAAAAAGTAGAAGTTCTGGAAATTGAAGATTAGAAAAAGGGGTGCATTATGGCGGATTCGGTAAATAGTGAGTTGGATATATTTTCTGAAATGAATAAAGAACCTTTCTTTTCTGTGATTATACCAACTTTTAATAGAGCAAATACCCTTTTAAGAGCCTTGAAATCGCTAGTTTCGCAAACCGAAAGAGATTGGGAAGCAATAATTATTGATGATGGAAGTACGGACGATACGGCTGATTTGCTAATTCCCTACATCGAAAATCACCCAAGAATTAAATACATAGCTCAATCAAATACAGGTGCTGCAAAAGCAAAGAATACTGGTATTTTGGTTGCTTCAGGCAAGTTTATCACTTTTTTAGATTCAGATGATGAATTTCTGCCAAACCACCTGGCAATACGAAAACAACTATTGCGCGCAAATCCGCAAATCAACTTTTTGCATGGTGGAGTTTCCGTACTGGGCAATCAATTGATGCCACACAAGGATGGCTCGAAAAAGACACTGAAAGTCACAGACTGCATCATTGGTGGCACATTCGTAGTAGATCGCGAGGCACTTATTAAGTTGGAGGGGTTTAGAAATATCCGTTTGAGCGAAGATTCTGACTTGTTCGACAGAGCGATAAATGCAGATTTCCAAATATTGAAAGTGGATGAGCCAACGTATTTGTATCACCGCGAAAGCATTCTTTCACTCACCCACGAGTTCGCTCAAAGCCTTAATTAATTTTTCTGCCTCCTGCCTCCTTATCAATTTTTTTACCTGCAATAAATTTCTTCGTTATACATCCATTGTATTCTTACTTTTTGGTTTCAAATTGATTTCAATCGTATCGTTTTGATAATCTTTTGAAACTTCATTTTTTGTGGTTTAGTCTTTCTGTTGGCAATTGTTTTACCGCCATGCTTGTTGGTTCTTTATACACCAAACAGATCTTCCATCTCCGTGCAAAAACTTATCTTAATTATTTTTTTATTCCTAGCGCTTTTGTCCTGTAAACCGGGACTTGTAGAGTCTTCCGGCTATAATCTTCTGCTTCAGAATATTTTGGATGAACAAGTTCCTGTAATCAGTGTGGCTCAGCTTGAGCAATTGGGCGGGGCAATTTTACTGGATAGCCGCAGCAAAGAGGAATTTGATGTTAGCCATATTTCCAAGGCTATTTTCGTTGGTTTCGATGATTTCGATGTTTCAAGAGTGGCCAATTTAGATAAAAGTCAGCCCATAGTGGTCTATTGTTCGGTTGGCTACCGAAGTGAAAAGATCTCCCAAAAGCTGCGCAATGCAGGGTTTAAAGATGTTCGAAACCTATACGGCGGGATATTCGAATGGGTAAATCAAGGAAATGAAGTGGTTGATAGTAAAGGACAAAATACCTCCCGCATCCATCCTTACAGCATCACTTGGGGTATTTGGCTTCGAAAAGGAGACAAAGATTATGGAACAAATTAATGTTCTTTACAAAGAACCCTTTTAGGCTTGGCCTTTGTTTTCAAGCCATATTTATACCTTATGACGTGTTTTAAAAATACCTTTCTAAGTAAAAATCCAGATGATGGATGGATAAAGCCGGACGATCTGAAAATGATGGAAGGAATGGCTAACGAGGGTGCTCTCGATAAGCCAACTGGAGCCGCATTTTGGAACGAAAAATTTAAGCAACAGGATCTATTGTATGGCGAAAAACCCAATCAGTATCTCGCCCATAAGTTGAAAAAACTCAGTCTAGGTCGGATTTTGCTTCCTGGCGAGGGTGAAGGTAGAAATGCCCTATTTGCTGCCAACACTGGTTGGCAAGTCGTAGCACTCGATCAAAGTGAAGCAGGTAGAAAAAAGGCGCTTGCCATGGCTCAAGCACAGAATGTTTCGCTTGAATATTATTTGGTCGATATCACTGCTACAGAATTAAAGGCAGAATTTTTTGATGCCATTGGAATGGTTTATATACACTTACCGAAATTTATTCGTAGAGCATGGCATCGAAAAATGCTCAATTCATTGAAGCCCGGTGGGCATATAATCTTGGAAGGTTTCAGCAAAAATCAATTAGGAAAAAGCTCTGGAGGCCCCAAAGACGTATCCATGCTTTTTGACTTAGATGAGTTGAAGGAGGATTTTAAAAGTTTGGAAATAATAGAAGCTACTCAAATGATGGTTACCTTAGACGAAGGCCAAGGACATATCGGTGAAGCTTCGGTAATAAGGATATTTGCACGTAAATAGAAGGAATGGAATCTCTAAATATAGATCAGTTAAAAAGACTTTTTCCGCACTTTGAGCAAGCGTTGCTCGATGCGTTAGAAATAAACGGTATAGTTAAGGTATTTCAGCCGGATGAATTACTGATGCGAACTGGGCAATATTTCAAGTCCACCGTATTGATTTTGGATGGACTGGTGAAGTTGTACAGAGAAGGAGAAGATGGTGGAGAGTTTTTTATGTACCATTTAGAAAGTGGCAATGCCTGCGCCCTGTCTATGATATGTGCTACCAAGAATGAAACTAGCGAAATAATGGCCAAAGCCATTACCGAAACTACCGTGCTCATGGTGCCTTTGCAGCTGATGGATCAGTGGATGAAGGAATATCGCAGCTGGTATTATTTTGTGCTGGAGACCTATCGTTCGCGGTTCGAGGAATTACTCCAAACCGTCGATCAGATTGCCTTTCGGGCGTTGGATGAGCGATTGGAATTTTATCTAAAGAAAAATCAGCGAGCCTTCAAAACTAATATCCTCAATGTATCACATCAAGAAATCGCCAATGAGTTGAATTCCTCAAGAGAAGTGATTTCTCGTTTGCTCAAAAAGATGGAACAAAAGGGGATGGTTGTATTGAACAGGAATCAGATTGAATGGGTGAATCAAGAATAAAGTGGTGAAATATATTCCCTAGGTAACCAAAGTCACTGAACCTACCGCTCGTTTGCCTTACTTTTGTATTTCAATTTAATAATGGATGTTCAACAAATTTTCTACACCTCTCCGTAGCTATTTACCAATTCTCGATTGGTTGCCAAATTACCGTAAGAAAGATTTGTCGGGAGATATTTCTGCGGGCTTAACCGTCGGTGTTGTGCTTATTCCACAAGGGATGGCCTACGCCATGCTTGCAGGTTTGGAGCCCATCCACGGATTATATGCAGTGACCATTCCATTAGTTTTGTATGCCATTTTTGGGAGCTCAAGGCAATTGGCTGTTGGGCCGGCGGCGATGGTTTCCTTACTTACTGCTGCGGGAATCGGGGCTTTAAATCCAAGTGGACCTGAGCAATATTTGTTATTTGCCATTACAATCGCCTTTATGATTGGGGTATTGCAATTTGGCATGGGTATTTTGAAATTAGGCTTTGTGGTTAACTTCCTTTCGCGGCCTGTAATTAGCGGTTTTTCTTCTGCCGTAGCCATTATTATTGGGCTTAGTCAGGTCAAGCATTTGTTTGGAATTGATCTCCCCCGTAGTCAGCACATACAAGAAATGATTGTGGCCATTGTACAAAATATTGGGGATGCTCATATCCTTACTTTTGGCATCGGGCTGGCGGGAATTATCATTATCAAATATGGCAAAGTTATCCACAAGCTATTTCCAGCCCAATTAGTAGCCGTAGTTTTAGGGATTTTGCTTGTAAGCTATTTTGACCTCACCCGTATGGGAGTCGCTATCGTTGGCGAAGTGCCAAGTGGCCTACCAAGTTTTACGAGCCCATCATTCGACTTGTCCACTTGGAGCACCTTATTTCCAATCGCAATTACTATTTCTTTGGTAGGCTTTGCGGAGAGTTTTGCTGTGGCAAAAAAAGCCCATGCCAAACACAAAGACTACAAGCTGGATCCAAATCAAGAATTAATCGGTTTGGGAATGGCCAATTTAGGAGCTTCATTTTTCAAAGGCTATCCCGTTACTGGCGGTTTTTCTCGCACCGCTGTCAACGACCAGGCAGGTGCCAAAACGGGCTTAGCATCCATCTTCAGTGCTGGCCTTATCGTACTTACTTTACTGTTCTTAACGAGCTTATTTTACAATTTGCCTAGCGCCATCCTTGCCGCAATTATATTAGTGGCTGTTTCTGGTCTGATAGATGTCAAAGAACCAATATTGCTTTGGAAAAAGGATAAGACGGATTTCATCATGCTGATTGCTACTTTCTTAATTACACTTACTTTTGGCATTGTAGCAGGTATTATCAGTGGAATGGTTCTATCATTAATTGCGGTGATTTACAGAGCCTCCAAGCCGCACATGGCAAAACTTGGTAAAATACCCGGTACTGATATTTATAGAAATGTTGAGCGTTTCCCGAATTTAGAAATGCGGGAGGATTTATTGATTGCCCGCATTGATGGCCCTATATACTTTGCTAACGTGGATTTTATCAAAACTAAACTTGACAAATGGATAGTGGAACAAAAGCCCAAGTTAAAGATCATCGTCTTGAATATGGAATCTGTGACTAATTTGGATAGTACTGGGGCGCATGCCGTTAAAGATTGGATCAAAGAATGGCGCAATCAAAATATTGATATATGCCTTACGGGCACCAAAGGCCCCGTAAGAGATGTCCTAAAGCGCTGGGAAATTATCCAGCTGCTTGGTGAGGAGAAATGCTACATCCACATAGAGGAGGCCATTTCAGTAATCGACAATACCTTCAATCCAGTGTTGAAGGATAAAACCAAGCCCTATTCTATCCAATCTTTTTGATGGGATGTGTGAGTTAAACATGGATCAGTTTCTTGTTAAGAACAAGGAATGCTTGAGGTAAGAATAAGACTGAAAAATAAAGAGTGAAACACCTTTAAAACCATTAAATATCATTTGTTTAAAATAGGTTTACGAAAAGCGGTTTTAGCACACGTTTTTTGTACATGAAAACGCACAATAATAAGAGTTTGGCTTGCGAAAGGACAAGATTCAAATAGTATGGCTTGAAATTTTTCAATAAGTTGAAAAATGGTCCAAGCCATATATATCTGCTCCTGAGTTTCTAGTTTTCACCCCATTCCACAACATGTTAAATCAGTGCAATACTCGGCAACCCGCCGAGCGACAGGAGATAGGTATAAAAAACGTCTCGCTGTTTTATTTTCTCAAATTAGAAAAAGCAGCTTTTGCGACATGAAAATTGTTAATAATTACCTATTTATGGTCCTCTAAGGTATTAAGCAGAATTTACTTTCGGTGAATTTACCTAATCCTTTACCGCAATTTCAAAAGTATTACACGCTTATTATTCTTTTTTGTACAACAGGTTGCTTTCACCTTGAAAGGTATTTGCTTATTGAATCTAGAAATGATCTTTTACGTGTTGTCCTTTTTGCGGCACGGATAACGATTACCTACGACCTATCAACAGCCTTATCCATTGAGTTGGTTGAGTTTTCAGCAAGAGTAGATAATACCAATCAAGCAGTTCTCACGTGGATTACCGCTACTGAAAAAGACAACGATTTTTTCACCATAGAGCGATCTTCAAACGGGCTGGACTTCTTTGAAATTGCTATTGTGCCTAGAGCAGGCGATCACATAGGCCTACTCGAGTATCAATTTATAGATGTGGTAGCCGATTAGAGGCTACAGCAAACCGACTATGATGGCACGTACACCTATTCCGATCTTGCGAGGGTATGGGTTCTTGAGCAAAATCAACAACCAGATTTTACCATAAATAGAAATCCGCTAACGGCCGGCGCTACCTTGGAGCTTAGCTTATTCCGTAATTGGGATTCGGGATCTAATCTCACAATAAGTATCCATGATCAGTTTGGGAAACAAGTATATCAAAATACTATTTCTAGCCACCAATTGGCGGATGGTGTAGCATTGGATGCTTTTACATTTAGTATTGGGATGTATATCATCGAAGTCAAGCAATTCCATTGGAAAGTATCAAAAAGGCTGTTGGTCAATTAGTCCGGGATTTACCTAGCTAAACAGCATTTGAATGGTTTCAGGAACACATTCCCTCCCGCTTTTTAAAATGAATTGTTGTTGGTAGTTATCTTATAGTTGAGATTTACGCTCCCAGTAGCCATTTTGCCTCAAAAAAAATCAAGCCTTTAGCCGAAAATAATAATAAAGGACTTTGATCAAGCTTATTTGATTCTATTCCAGATTACCTCGTAATTTAATCTCACACCAATTAAAAACCTTTTATATCTAAAAAAAGCCTTTTGTGTAATTAATATATATATATGAAAATTATTTATGATTGTTTTGAGATTTTACTCGCTTAATATATTTCTTAACTTAAACTTTATCAAAATTAAAAAACTAATTTTAGTGTGTTCTATTTTTTTCATGACTATTTTTATAGGCATGTCGTACGTATCTATGGGGCAATCGATTCCTCCTCATCCTGATGACACTATTTGTAGATGCAAAGGGCCTATGAATATTTGTAAAGGTGGAAACGCTATTGGTACAAATTCACGTTGTGGCACTTCTGGTTGGAATGAGGATGCAGATCGTTTAATCTTTTGTAATGAGTTTCAGAGTAACTGTGGGGTAGAATAGACTCACAAATCATTTATGACCTTAGCCTAAATATTTAGGCTAAGGTCATTATTAGTACTTAGCCTATGAAGAAGCGTAATTTTAATTTTTTAGGTATTCTTTTCTGTGGGATTCTATTGTTTTCATGTGGAAAAAAGGAGGTATTTAATGGTTATATATCGAAGGATATAGCATTAGTAGATCATATTAATGTTGAAGCACTTCCGTTGGAAGTTGAAAACACATCATATGTAGGTAAATTCAAAGTACTTCGCGATAGGTTGATTTTTATTGATCAGATTAGCTCGCAAGCACGTGAATTTGATTTGAGTGGAAAAGAAATTGGAACTTATTTGGGCACTGGTGATCATCCAACTAGGGTAGGAGCAGCTTATGATGTGGTTCCTTATGGGCCTAATGAAGATTTTATCGTAATTGATGATTTTGTGATCCATCATTTTTTAAACTTTAACCAAAAGTTGGGGCACTTTACTTATGATTTCGGGATGGGTGTGAAATCTAAAGAAGAATTACTGGCCAACCCAGATGGGGAGGAACCTGCCATATATTACCCTGAATTTTACGATGGAATCTTGAATTTTAATTCTGTGTGTGTGATTGACGATTCATATTTTATTCCGTTTGTTACTGAGCACCCAAGCTTAAATGCTTACATGCATTCGTCGTTCTATACATCAACAAGCAGTATTGCTAAGTTTTCTATCGCCAATAATAAACTGGAAAAAATGGGAGGTGAATGGCCGGGTGTTTATCTGGATCATAAGTACATTCCCAATTTAACGTATCTTTCTTTAACTACAGATGGGATAAATTTATATGTAGGGTATATGGCTGACTATAAGATTACTGTGTATGATAAAGATTTGAAGAAACTGAAATCATTTGGAATATCTGGCAAGGAAATGAATCTAAATTATAGGACCACGACCTTTTTTGAGGAAGCTCAAATAAATAACTGGAAAGATTTAGCGGAGCAAAGTGTCTATGGATCCTTATATGTAGACAACTCGTATATATTCAGGGTATACTACCCTAATGGGTATGAGGGAAATAATACACGAATGCAAATTTACAATTTGTCTTATGACTTGCTTGGCGATGTAGAAGTTCCCAGTCGATTTAACGTAATTGGTAAAATAGGTGATTATTATTTTGCTGATGGTTTAATCGAAGAGCAAGATGAGGAATTATCAATTTATAAGTTTAAATTAAATTAAAACAATCTGGCCCCCTTGAGCAAAATTGCATTATTTATACTCTGCTTAATTGCCTCTCTAGTAGGCACAAAAGTGTATGCCCAAGATATCGAGGTTTATCTTAAAGCAGAAAATAGTGATCCTGTAGGTTTCGCAGTACTCTCAGTAGTTGGCTCTGATGAATTTTTCATAAGCAGCCAAGAGGGTAGACTATTGCTACCTCAATCAGTTGAAGGGGCAAATGTAAAAATCAGCCATTTGGCCTTTCGTGATACAACAATCACACTCAAGTCACCATTTCCTATGGAAATCTTCTTAACCTACCAATACACAGATTTAGCTCAGTTGGATGTCACCCCAATAGACGACAAAAAACTATTCCAAAATGCAATTTCAAAACTAAAAAAGGATGTTTGGAATCAACCATCTGTAAATATGGGTTATTTCCAAGTTCAATTACTCGACGAAAAACAGGAGCTCATAAGTGTTGATCAAGCCTTCGGAGTATATATTTTTCAAGAATTACTTAATAGGACAAAAGGAAATAATGAATGGATAATGGGTGGCTACAATGGTTTCTACATGCAGGAAAAACGTAGCTATGTGAGACAAGATTTTGAAGAATATTTTCCAAACCCAGCTACAAATTCTTTTTTTGAAAAAGAGATTTTTGGCTATTTAAACGATGTTTTCGTTATAGTTGATAACTGGAAAGTAAAAGAAGCTTATGAATCATACGCATCTAACAATCAATACTTCTATGTTTTTAATTACAATGAAGATGGATATAATTTTAACGTACATGTGGCAGAAGAATCAGAACAAGTCCATCATATCGAGATCACACGTCTCCGGAATCCTGGTAAACGAAATAGAATTCAATTTTCGGGGCCAAGCTATTTTAGGATTGATTTCGGCTATGACGGAGAGCAAGCTTTTATAGCCAATCTTGATTACAGAGGAAATCCATTAAAGAATCCTACATGTGAATTATTGATTGGAATGGAAATCACAAAACGGGGAGCATCTTGGTCATTAGAACGCAAGGCTGATTTCGAGAAATTTTTTAAGGCTTTATCCAATAGGAAAGTACTCTATAATGAAGAGTTTTGGAATCACCCAAGCACTCAATATAGACTAACAAAAGGTATTTCTGCTGATTTAATGGATGTTCCATTTCATACATATAATGAAATAAATGCTAATGAAAATAGTAGTGAAACCAAGCCAAATACAGAGGATGAGCCTACGAAGGAAGAGTTAGCCTTAATTAAGCCAAGGGAAGAATACAGAAAATCAATGAATGAATTTGCTAAATTTATGGAAAATGAATTGAGGGGTTTAGGAGCTTGGCATATCATTCAGAAAAAGTAAACTTTACTGGCTTAGTAAGTAAATCCTCAATTGTCTGTTTATTCTTCATTTCTTGTATAGTTAGCAGACACACTTAAGTGAACAGTCTCAACTAAAGCCATTTCAGAAAATTTGCCAGCGATACAAATATTAAATCAATCAGATTCTAAAACGATTTGACTTAAAACTTCTTCCCAAAAGGTTTGGAATGAAACCAACGCTGTTCTTACTGTTGACCTCCTTCTGCCTTCATAAGCATAATTATAAAGACTTTCTCCTTATAATATTTTAGGGTAAGTGATCTAAGTCACCGAAATTGGTATTTATAGAAAGTACTCTTGTATATTCTTTCGAATAACAAAACAAAAATATATATGGAAGACAATCAAAATACAATGAATTATATGCCCAGAATCGGAGATATTGCTCCTGATTTTGATGCGATAACGACTACGGGTAAAATCCGTTTTTCGGAATTTGCTAAAGATACTTGGACGATTCTTTTTTCTCACCCAGCCGACTTCACTCCTGTATGTACTACTGAGATGAGCGGCTTTGCCTTGGAGCAAGATACCTTCACGGCGATGAATACCAAGCTTATTGGCTTGAGTATAGACAGTATTCACTCGCACTTGGCTTGGGTCAATAATGTACGCGAAAAAACAGGCGTTTATTTCACTTTCCCAATCATTGCCGATTTGGATATGAAAGTAGCCAAAGCTTACGGCATGCTTCAGCCAAACGAGAGCGAAACAGCTGCAGTAAGAGCGGTATTCTTTATCGACCCAGAGATGAAAATCAGGTTGATTATGTATTATCCGTTGAATGTTGGTCGCAATATGGATGAGATTCTTCGTTCGCTCGAAGCCCTTCAATTTGCAGATAAGCATAAAGTAGCCATGCCGTTGAATTGGAGAAAAGGCGATAAAGTAATCGTGCCACCACCAAAAACCTTGGAAGAAATGGATGCTAGAATCGCCGATACCACATGCGAGAAGGTAGATTTCTACCTAGCTAAAAAGGAAATAAAGTAAATTCAAAACAGATTAAAATAAGGGTGTCAAAAGCCCTTATTTTTTTGCCCAAATTTTAGCCACTTCCTAAAAAGGATTTTGCGATTCAGTAACTCAGGTTTTTCAAACTGATTTTTATGATCGTTTCAATAAAAATTCCGCAATGTGATTCAAGTCACTGTATCAGTTTGTGTAGGTGACTACCTTTGTATGGTAAAGCTGAAAAAAACAACAACGATATATGAAAGTAGAACAAATTTATACGGGTTGCCTAGCACAAGGAGCCTATTACATTGAGAGTGATGGCGAGGCAGTCATTATAGATCCATTGAGAGAAATTCAGCCATATTTGGCTAAAGCTGAAAAAGAAGGAGCCAAAATCAAATATGTTTTGGAAACACACTTCCATGCCGATTTTGTTTCTGGCCATATTGATTTGGCCAAAGCTACGGGTGCACAAATCGTGTTTGGCCCGAATGCAAAAACTGAATTTGAATCCCATACAGCAAAAGATGGCGAAGTACTGAAAGTGGGCGATGTAAGCATTGTGGTGTTGCACACGCCGGGCCACACGATGGAAAGTACCACGTACCTGCTTCGTGATAAGGACGGAAAAGACGTGGCTATTTTCACAGGTGATACGCTGTTTATTGGCGATGTAGGTCGTCCTGATTTGGCGGCGAAGTCTTCCTTAACTGTCGAAGATCTTGCTTCTCATCTTTTTGATTCGCTTCGCAATAAAATTATGCCTTTATCGGATGACCTTATGGTGTATCCAGCTCATGGCGCAGGTTCGGCTTGTGGCAAAAATATGAGTAAGGAAACAACAGATACCTTGGGCAACCAAAAGAAATTTAATTATGCCCTTCGAGCAGATATGACGCGCGAGGAGTTTATCAAAGAGGTGACTGACGGATTATTGCCTCCTCCATCCTATTTTCCAGAGAATGTGATGATGAACAAAAAGGGCTATGATTCTATCCACGAAGTGCTGGATCGTGGCTTGCAAGCCTTGAGCTCCGATGCATTCGAAGCGGCATCAAATGAAGCTGGCGCATTGATCTTGGATGCCAGAGATCCTGAGGTTTTCGCCAAAGGATTCATTCCAAACGCTATCAATATCGGTATCAATGGAAGCTTTGCCCCTTGGGTAGGCGCACTGATACCTGACATCAAGCAGCCGATTGTTATCGTAGCAGAGCCAGGAGTGGAGGAAGAAGTAGTAACCAGACTTGCTAGAGTTGGCTACGACTTCGCAATTGGTTTCCTCAAAGGAGGCATGGCAGCTTGGGCAGGCGAGGTAGATCAGATTGAATCTATTTCTGCGGAGGAATTTGCTACTCGTTTTGCGAAAAGCGAAATAGACGTAATAGATGTACGCAAAGAAACAGAATATTATGCTGAGCATGTAGAAGGAGCCCGCAATTTGGCTTTGGACTACATTAATGACCACATGGCTGAATTCAGCAAAACAGCTCCACAATACCTCCATTGCGCGGGAGGATATCGCTCCATGATTGCGGCTTCTATATTGAAATCAAGAGGCTATGACAATGTGATAAATATCCAAGGAGGCTTTAAAGCAATTGCCGAAACGAGCATGGCAAAAACAGAGTATGTGTGCCCTAGCACCATGAGTAAATAAATAAACCTTCCCTCAAGCCTGCTTTATATTCTATGGAGCAGGCTTAATTTAAACGAAACATATCATGATGGATTTTTTTAAAAACATGTTTACAAAGAACTACGAAAACCTAGATGGCAAGGCCTTCAAGGAAATATATCAAAAGGAAAAAGCCAATGCGGTGCTCTTAGATGTGCGCACCAAAGGGGAATTCCAAGGCGGTTCAATCAAGGGAGCTAAAAACATCGACTTGGTGAGTGCGACTTTTAGCGAGCAAATTGATAAATTGGACAAGAATAAGACCTACTTACTATTCTGTAGAAGTGGAAACCGTAGCGGGCAAGCTTGTAATATTATGGCTGGCAAAGGCTACAAAGTGTACAATCTGTCCGGTGGAGTAGGCGCATGGCCTAATTAATTCCAACGGATTACGAATCGTCAAATTTCACCTTCAAAATCAATAAAAACTATGCAAAGTATGTTAAGAATGAGTAGTTTATTGTTAGCAATAAGCCTTTTGGCGTTCTCATGCCAAAGTTCAGCAGATGAGCCAAAGGAAATTGATTTTGAAACGTTTACTGAGATGGCATCAGAGGCAAATGTGGTGGTATTGGACGTTCGCGAGCCAAATGAATATGAGAATTGGCATTTCCAAGGAGCCACTTTGATGGACTATGACAATGGCCAATTTGAAGCTGAAAAAGCAAATTTGGATGCGTCTAAGACTTATCTCATTTACTGCCATACCTCCCGCAGAAGTTCAGCGGCGGCCAATGAGCTAGCCGATATGGGCATCAAGAGTTTTTATCTCAAGGATGGCTATAGCAGTTTGTCAATCAAAAAGTAATTTTCCTTTTTTAATCAATAACTGAAAATGAATATATTAATCCCAACGGATTTTTCTCCGCAGGTTGACTATGCATTGATTTTAGCAAAAAAAATCGCAGCTAAGATTCCTGCAAATATCGAATTACTCCATGTGATTCAATGCCGTACAGAGGCGAGAGTGGGTGCCGATGGCCAAATAGAAGTGGAAGAAGATAGTGTGCAAGGCTATTTGCAAGCGCAATATCAGGCAGCACTTAAGGGTTTTGGCATGTACGATTTGTCTGCATTTGAGCAAGCAACCACGCTGGTTGAGTTTGGCCCTCTATCGCATACCATTGTAGCGCGAGCGGAGCAGGGCAAGTTCGACCTTATCATTATGGGTACCAAAGGCGCGTATGGCTTGAAGGAGCTATTTTCAGGCTCTGAAACGCAGCACGTGGTACGTCACAGTACCTCTCCAATATTGAGCTTGATGTGCGATAGGTCTGACCTAGAAATAGAGGACATATTGCTAGTGCATGATATTTTGGACGAAAAAGCTTCCTTACCTCCCGCCATTAAAATGATGATTGGAGCATTCGGTGCTCGTCTGCATATATTGAATAAGCAAGACGCAAACAATACCGTGCTTAACGATAGGACTTTTCAAGCGTTTTTGGAAAGAGAAGAATTGCAAAAGGTGAACGCTCATTTTTATAAAGATAAAATCGACGAGCGAGCGATCATTAGTTTTGATCAAATGCATAAAATTGATTTGATTATGATTAGTGCACATTTGCGCTCTGGCTTATCCCAACTTTTCCATCCCGAATTGGCCGAAAAGCTGGTAAATCACATGCATAAGCCTATTATTACTTTTCACATTTAGAATTTCAGATAAGAAAATATGGAGTGGATAACACAACCATGGGCTTGGTATACCTCAGGGTTAGTCATTGCCTTTATTATGGTATTATTAATATTTTTTGGAAAATCGTTCGGGTTTTCTTCCAATCTCAGAACCATGTGTACTATCGCAGGGGCGGGCAAAGCAGTTTCATTTTTCAAATTCGATTGGAAAAAGCAATCATGGAATTTATTGTTTGTGGCTGGTTCTGTAATAGGTGGATATATTGCCAATACTTGGCTGAATGATGGCTCAGTAGTAGAGATTTCTCAGGCAACGATAAATGATTTGGCTAACTTAGGCATTGCTGCGCCTGAAGGTATGCAGCCCGCGGAAATATTCAGCTGGGAATTTGCCTCATCGGCCAAAGGATTGATTTTCTTACTATTTGGAGGATTCCTTGTAGGCTTCGGAGCACGATGGGCGGGAGGTTGTACTTCTGGCCACGCCATTAGCGGCTTGAGCGATTTGCAAATCCCCTCTCTTATTGCAGTGGTAGGCTTCTTTATTGGAGGCTTATTGATGACTCATGTTTTCCTTCCATTTTTGATTTGATAGACCAATGGCAAAAGCATTAAAATTTGTATTGGCAGGAATTCTTTTCGGGATTGTCATGACAAAATCCGAGGCCATATCCTGGTTCAGAATTCAAGAAATGTTTCGCTTCCAATCTTTCCACATGTATGGCATTATTGGCACAGCAGTGGTCGTAGGTGTGGTTGCGGTTCAGCTTATCAAGCGATTCAAAATTAGGGATATCACTGGCAACCCGATTATTTTTAATCCAAAAGATATGAGCTGGTGGAGGTATATTGGTGGCGGAACGATCTTCGGTTTAGGCTGGGCGATGGCAGGTGCCTGCCCGGGCCCAATGTTTGTAAATTTCGGTTATGGATATACTATGATGATTTTGATTATATTCGGCTCATTACTTGGTACATTCATGTATGGCGTTTTGAGATCTAAATTGCCTCATTAAGGAAATTTTTACAAATGAAAAGCCCGGAAAGAATTCTTCTTACCCTCACCAAAGTATTGGTTACCGCCATAGCTTTAACAGCTGTCGTGGTAATAGGGTTGGCCTGGGTAGTATTGATTGGGCCTGAAAACAAAGAGACCTCACAACCAAATTTGGCTGTGAATGTAGCACCTGCTAAGCCAGTAGTGAAGTATTGGCAAGCACCCGCTCTTTCGTCTATTCCGGAGGAAGATAAAGAAATGGTCTTTTATGGGAAAGATTTGATTGCAAACACGGCGCACTTTCTTGGGCCGAATGGTATAGTGGATCAAATGAGCAATGGTATGAATTGCCAAAACTGCCACCTAGATGCAGGTGCCAAAGTATTTGGCAACAACTATTCGGCAGTGGCAAGCTCTTATCCCAAAGTACGTGCTAGATCTAGCCAAAAGGAAAGCATCGAAAAGCGCATAAACGATTGCTTTGAGCGAAGTCTGAATGGGGATAAGTTGCCGGAAAACAGCAAGGAAATGCAAGCAATGGTAGCGTATATGAAATGGCTCGGTTCGGAAGTGAAACAAGACGAAGCACCCATAGGTGTGGGCTTACCTGCGTTGCCTTATCTGGATAGAGCCGTTGATATGGTGAAAGGCCAGCAAATATACGTAGCCCAATGTGTCGTTTGCCATGGAGAGAATGGAGAAGGAATTAAAGCAACGGATGGCCGCACCTACACCTATCCACCACTTTGGGGTGAGCATAGCTACAATTCCGGAGCAGGTCTGTACCGAATGTCGCGCTTTGCGGGCTACGTAAAAGCAAATATGCCGCTGGGTGCCACCATCGATTTTCCGATGCTTACAGACGAAGAGGCTTGGGATGTGGCAGCCTATGTAAATTCCCAAATGCGATCTGAAAAGGATTTATCTGGCGACTGGCCAGATATTAGTGAAAAACCAATAGATCATCCGTTTGGGCCATATTCTGATGGTTTTTCTGAACAGCAACATAAATATGGGCCATTTAAGCCCATTGCAGAAGCACGCAAAAAGAAGTAGAACCTTATGAATGTTAAATATCTATTTACAGCTCTTCTATTAATAGCTGGGTTTGCCTCTTTTGCTCAAGAAGTAAAGAAAAAAGACCTTGGCCGATTAGATGGCCGAGTACGTGTTTTTTTGATGAATACCATGAATGAGGCTGAATTAACTGATTATTTTGCCTCTGCTATTGGCCTAGGTTTGGGTTATTCAAGTCCGATCATCAAAGGATTTCAATTCCGCACCTCAGCATTCTACACGCAGGGATTGTACAATTGCGACCTAACTACGCTAGACCCAAGCACCGATGCTGCCAATCGCTATGAGATTGGACTGTATGATGTAGGCAATCCATCTTCGAGAAGCATTTTCAGAGTGGAGGAGTTGTACCTGCAATATGCATCAGAGACTTCTTATTTGAGGGTGGGCAGGCAATTGCTCAATACACCCTTTATCAATGCGCAAGATGGCCGAATGAGCCCAACGTTTGTGCAAGGTATATATGGTAATTGGCAGATTGCAAGCGCATGGACAATTGAAGGAGGCTGGCTCAATAGGATGGCGCCAAGATCTACCTCCCGCTGGTTTGGCGTTGGCGAATCGATGGGATTTTATCCTCAAGGACTATTAGAAACTGGGCAGGGAGCAAACTATTTTTCTAATATAGAGAGTAATGGAATTGGAATTCTTGGGATCAATTTTCGTCCGAATTCAAAAATTAGCATAAAAGCATGGGATCATTTTGTGGAGAATGTATTGAATATTGCTCATATCCAAGTAGATGGGAATTTCCCGTTGGACAAAAAATGGTCCATAATTTCAGCATTGCAGTTTAGCCGACAAGATGCGGTAAACGACGGTGGAAATGAGGATTTGACCAAAACCTATCTCAATCCCGCTAGTTTTAGCAATGTACTGGGCGCTAGGATAGGTGCTAGAAAACAGCAGGTGGAAGTTAGCCTGAATTATACCCGGATTTCCAAAACAGGCAGATTCCAGTTCCCGAGGGAGTGGGGAAGGGACGCCTTTTTCACTTTTATGCCACGTGAACGAAACGAAGGCTTTGGCGGTGTGAATGCCTTAATGGCCGAAATTGATTACAGCCTTAAATCAACCAACACCAAGCTGAGTCTTTCGCATGGGCGATTTAGTTTGCCTGAAGCAAACGATGCTAGATTCAACAAATATGGCATTCCGAGTTATCACCAAAGTAATTTTGAGATTAGGCATCAATTCAATAATGGGATGCAAATACAGTATTTGGCGGTTTACAAAGGGAAAGTAGGCGAAACCTTCGGAAACGATCGGTTTGTCATCAATAAGGTGAATATGTTGTATCAAAATCTGGTGATGAATTACAAATTTTGAATGTAAATACTGCCTCGCCGGCTCCTTTTAGGTGGCAACTACTTTTGCCCATCTAATTATTTGACTAAATGCTTGGTTAATATTTTTTATCCGAGGTCGAGGAAATTTTATAAAACAGTTTGCAGAAATATTTCTGCGCTATAAAATTGGTATATTGCTGTAAATAAAAGCAATATGAATCTTGAAATCATCTTCAGTTTTTGCAGCAGTTTGGCACTTGTCAGCTGGGTGTTACTCTTTATCTTTTACAAAAAGTCATGGGTCTATGTCTTTTTGTTTTCCTTCGTCATAATGCTTCTGGCTATTTTCTACACCATCTATATCGTGAAAGGCATGGGCGGCGAATCTGCGGGAGGGTTTGGCAGTTTGGCCGAAGTAGCCCTGCTTTTTCAAAAAGATGAGGCCCTATTAGCTGGCTGGATTCATTACTTAGCGTTCGATCTATTCGTAGGATTGTGGGAAGCAAGTGATGCCGCAAAGCGAAATATCAACCGATGGCTTTTATTGCCATGTTTGATTTTCACCTTTATGCTTGGGCCTGTTGGTTTGTTGCTGTACTTTATCATCCGAGGGATTGCGAGTAAAAATGTCCTTCAAAATCCTTATGCAGTGTGAAACTGATTAAAGAGGTATTCCGTCGAAATCCACTTTTGGGGTGGTTTGGAGGAGTTAATTTCCTGCTGTTTTTGGTGCTAATTATTGTTTCTCAATATGATACACGCACGTTATTCAACATTAATGTATGGATCAAGCCCATGAAGTTTTTCATCTCCATTGGCCTATTTAGTTGGACTATGGCTTGGCTACTCCATCACATCGAAAGCTCAGGCAAGGTATTTCGCATCTCATTGGTAATTGTGATTATGTTGGCTATTGAGTTAGTCATTATCAATGGCCAAGCGTATCGAGGTGTCCCTTCCCATTTTAATATTCAAAGTATAATGGATGCGGTGCTATTTCAAATAATGGGCATTGCTATTTTGGTGAATACCATTATGGTGTTTTGGGCCTACCGCTTATTTGCCAAGTATAGTCAATTGCCCAAAGGCTATTATTGGAGTATCCGTCTAGGCATGCTTATTTTCATTTTGGCTAGTTTGGAAGGCTACATCATGGCTGCCAATTTGGGCCATACCATAGGTGCCGAAGATGGACAAGAAGGATATGTTTTCTTAAACTGGGCAAAGCAATATGGAGATTTGCGTATTGCTCATTTCCTAGGACTGCATGCTCTGCAAGTGGTACCTTTATTTGGCTGGTTGGCAGCCAAAAACAAGCCTAAATGGGTGATGATTTTCAGCTTCCTTTATTTCCTATTATCCTTCGGCACCTTTTGGCAGGCGATAGTTGAGGAGCCTTTGTCTTGAAAAAGTCAGAGAGTAACTTGTAAGAAGGATTTGTTATTCCATAAACTGAACCATCATTAATTACTTCTTCAAAAGACAAAAAAAAGCCACCTCTTTCAAAGGCGGCCTTTCTCCCTGTGGTGGATTGGTCTAGCTTTACATTACAAAGCAGTGTACTTCTTTTTTGGAAGGCTTATAAAATATGGTGCCTTGTATTGGGTCAAATTCGTACACTGGGTTTTTGTCATTTAAAACAATATTGCTCATTTCTTTGCCGGTTGCTCTGTCGATTTGGCGTAAGCCTATATTGCCATCAACATCGGTCAATATCAAGTTGTAATTGCCTTTCGACTTGGATGATTTGAAACGCTGATTTGCAATTTCTGAAAATGCGCTCGACATATCGGACAGTGATTCAGATTCAGCGGCTAATTTACGCTGCCCTACAGACGTACCAGCCATACTTCCGGTAGCACCATAAGCATCTCCTGCTTGTGCCGCAGCAGCCACTGCCAAAGTAGTAGCAGCAATTGAGAGTGTGCGAAGGGCAATTCTACCTACCAAACTGATCTTCGGGGACGGCCAATGATTTTGAAACATACCCTTTCCGTTTTCATCAAAACCCATCATATTTTGGCTAGAGCTTAATAAAAACCCTGATCCAGTGTATTCCAAATTATCTGGAGTTTCTCTCTCTTCAAATTTCACTTCATCAATGATTTTTTCCTTCTTTCCGCTCACTAGTTCAACCATGTATAGGTTGCCATCGCTATAGAAAGCCTCTTTGTCGATGCTAGATTTCGCTCTTAATAAACCTTCGCCTTTCAACTTATCTTTTCCATTCCACAGGTCTTTTCCATCGAAACTAAAAATACCCAAATCGCCATCCTCGTTTCTATACATAATACCTACACCCGTCATCTGGTCAATGGATATTCCTTTCACTTTTTGCGACCATCTTTCTTCTCCTGTGTCTTTGTCCAGCACGGTCAAGTATTTTTCTTTTTCGGCCACGACGATTCCTCTATCGCCACCGAGATCTACCACCATACCATCCAGTTTTTTAGCCGTCCATTTTGTCGCGCCAGACGCACCATCAAAGAGGTTGAAGTTTTTCTCATCTGCCACTATCACACCGAAAGAAGTAGCGGTAAGTTGAGGTGTATTTTTAGTAGAAAGTTCATTTTCCCAAAGCTTCCTTCCAGATGCTAAATCCACCGCTGTCAATAGGCCATTATTGCCTCTTTTCTGGTAGAAGTAGCCATTTGTAAGTTTCAAATTCACATCGAAAGCTTCGAAGTTTAGCTTTTTATCTTCTACATCGATTCTCCATAAAATGGAGCCATTCGTTGGGCTGAGTTTAGCTATTTGCTTAGCTCCAACTATGAGCATGGAGCCGTCTTCCGTCATTACAGGCAACATTTGTGTCGCAATTTCATTATTTTCCCAAGCCACTTTGCCACTATTTAAGTCAATAAACTTGGTAATAGTAAAGGCCTTTCCAGTTTTCGGATCTGCTCCTTCACCACTTATCATTACACCTTTGAGTGATGGCACATAACCCGATCCACCATAATTGAAGTAGGCGGTTTCCTGTCCTAGCATGCGCATTACGGGCATGCCAGCAGTCTCAGGATCGATGATCATTTCTCCATTTTTAAGGTTTATCAAAACGATATTCTTCACCATCTGATAATCTGTGTAGCGCACCAATGCGTAGTTTGATACACTGGGATCATCCGGATGCTCTAGTATTTGGATAAGATTTTCGCTGTAGTCGATTTTCTTACCATCTGCTCCTTTTAGCTTTTTAGCCGAATTGTAGTACTTCTCATTCGACCATAAAAGCTTACCCGTAGAGGCATCTACTCCATGAAGACCCCAATCGCTGGTTCCTACTAGCAATATGCCATTCGGAGCTAGTTTGGTCCACTTTACTTCTTTGTCGAAGTTTTGCTTCCAAATGGGATCATTTGCGTGAGCCTGAATTCCCGCACAAAGTGCAAGAATAAGTAATAGGCTGGTGAGAATATTTTTCCTTTCCATAATTTCAGAATTTATGGTAAAGGTCATCTTTGCGCCTACATCAAGTAATCCCGCAAAGGGTGTAAATTGATGTACCCACTAGCACGGATAGCAAGAGAAGCACAGGAAAAATGAATGGATTAATTATTCATTCAGCTGTATTACAGCCTATTATAGTAAATCAATTGTCACTCGATCGACCCCTTTCAACTTCTTTTTGAGAAAGGCCTCGATTTCAGCGATATTAGATGCTGAGGCACCTAAAAGAACTTTTTCAACCATATAATCACTGTTGATTAAATAGTGAACAGGAATTGCGGAACCTTTTGTCTCATTATCCAGCGTATTGAGCAATGCGACTAACTGCAAATCTCCGCTGATAAGTTTAAAATTGAATTCGAAGTTTTCCCTCCCGCTTATCCAATTGGCTACATGCTCTTTGCTTTCATCAGACACAGCAATAAATGTGGCTTGGTCGCCATAGGTATCCACTAATTTATTCAAATCTGGAATTTCTTTGATACAAGGCCCGCACCATGTAGCCCATCGATTGATAATGATTGCTTGGTTTTTGGCTGTATCAATAGGCGGCAGCATTTCCTTTAATCCTTTTTCTAAGGTGGCTACATCGGCTTGGGGTTGGCCAGGGAAAATATTCATGCCTATACCTTCGCCAAATTGACCAAATAGGACAACCAAAATGACTGGGACTGCGATGGAAATGATAAGTTTATACATGGTTTTAGTTTTTAAGTTTGCTTAAAATTCTGCTTTCTTAATTTTGAGCCATGAGATAAAGAAGAAAGCTAAAACATAAAAAGGGGTAGGTAGATATTTCCAAAAAGGAGCGTCGCTTGGTAAGGAGGCGTAGATTTCACTGCCGTTTAGCGGAAGTAAAATACTCAAGCCAGGATCTTGAAGTTTTATCATAAAGTAAATTGCAATGCCGCCCTCAACTAAACCAACTACGAAATATATCAGTATGGCAATTCCTGTTCTTTGAATCACTGATATAAGTAATACAGCCAATGAACCATGTACCAATTGGATTAGCATTAGGTTCATTATTTTGGAGCCAGTAAAATAGCTCATCAAATTAATTCCAGTAACAAATTTAGTTAAGAGCAGGGCGATGAAAGCTAATAGCACAAAAAGTATTACTCCTTGAATCAATATCCAAAAAGTGCTGAACATAATATCAACGCGACCATAACCACTGATTAATCTTTTGCGAAAAGTGCCTTGAGAGTAATCTCCACCCAAACTCAAAATCACAAAAAATACGGTGAACAGCCTACCAAGCGATGGCATGCCTTGGCTGATCATGGCCACGGCAGCGGACTCGTTGCCAGTAAAAGAAGACCCGTACCCGACTCCTAGTACGATAATAAAGAAAACGGATGACAAAATGATTGAATCTGTCCGCCACAAACGAGCCCACTCGTAATGAAATATTCGCTTGAGAGGAAAATCTGAATATATGCCTTGCTGCATTGTCTTAATTCTTATTGGTGAGGAAATAATCTTCTAAATCGCCATGCTTTTCTCTAAGTTCAGCTGCTTTGCCGTAGAAGAGCATTTTACCTTTCCGAAGCATCAGAATATCTGTACATATCTTTTCAATTTCTTGAAGGTAATGACTTGAGATAATGACTGTTTTGCCAGCGGCTTGCAGTTTTTTCACCAACTCGCGTATAAACACAATTCCTTCAGGATCAAGCCCATTGGTTGGCTCATCTAAAATATACAAGTCAGGGTCTGTGAGCATGGCATCAGCTATTTCCAGCCGTTTTTTCATGCCATACGAAAACTTTTTGTATGCCTTACTTCCAGTATGTCCAAGGTCTACTTGTTGCAAGGCAGCATCAATGTCCACGTTTGTTACCCCTTTTACAATGGACGAAAGCCGTAGATTTTTTCTTGCAGAGAAAGCAGTATAAAAGGAGCCTTGATCCATAGCCACGCCAATTCTATGCTTACTGTTCTGAATATTGCTATCACCGAATAGTTGCACACTACCGCTATCGGAAGCCCGCAGACCGAGTATTATCCCAAATAGGGTAGATTTGCCACTTCCATTTGGGCCTACCACGCCCAGTACAGTGCCTGGCTCCACTGAAAAGCTGATAGAATCTAAGACTAGCTCTCTTCCATATCGCTTCGAAATATTGTCAACTGATAATGTATGCATTCTCTTGTGTGTTTGGCAGGTGTTGATTGTGTTGGAATGTAAGGAATAATTTATTCATTGTATAGCTAGAATGAGTTTAAGGATAATTTTGCGGACTAGCGTACCGTTTGACTGTTTGAGGAAGCGGTTTAGGAAAGACAGTCCGTTGTTTTCGCAAAAGGTAGATTCGAAAACAAAGTTAAACCGTTAAGGCATTTTCTTTCTCAAGATCAAGCCCTCGCTGAAATACCATCACCAAAATCCATAAGGCAATACCCACTACAAGCTCAGTATTGAACCAATGTAAGCCAATGCTTAGTCTAAAAGGATCGATACTGTCTGCCAGCACAAAATGATCTTTCATAATGGCTCTCCCAATAAATTTCAACGCGTGCTGAAACAGACCCAAGAATATCGCTAGCAAACTAAAATACTTAAGCCGATTAACATTTGCTTGGGTAAAAGGACTGCCTTGTTTTAGGGATTGAATGAACTTGATAAGCTGCCAGCAAGAATAAATTAATAATAGGAAGTAGAGTAAAATGAGTGACAATAATTGCCACTCAGGCACCATTGAAGAATTTGTGTAATTCAAATCTGCCATGAGATTTCCTTCCACGAAAAGATTGGCCGATCTGAATGGTTCATTGCTTTGCCCAATAGCTTCAATGGATTCGGGAGGTAAGGTATATTTGAAGTTGTCGTCAATTACCACCCTTTGGTGAATTGTCTCAAAACCGTCTATTACGTTGGTCAGGGATAAAATCAACAGGATGCTTAGCACAGTGCCTCCCGCCATCACCAAGTACAATACATACTGAGAGCCCGTGAGAAGTAAACTAGATTGTCTTTTCATTCTTTTAAATTTTCCCAAATATCGATACATTTTTATTGTATTTCAATAAAAATGTATCGAAATAAATTTTCAATACGATTGATTCAAATTTGAACTGCGGGTTTCACTATTTATTAATTGAAAATATTTAACTTTCTGCCTCATTAAGAATTAGTATTTATGGAAACAATTTCCCTGCAAAGAGATATGAGAAGGTTGACACAAAGCACTGCCTCGACCTTAGGAATTCCACTTTATTTATATGCTACAGTTTTTGCCTCTTTGTGTGTGTCGGTAGGCATCAATTGGGATATATCTTGGCATATGTCCATTGGCAGGGATGGATTATTATCGGCACCACATTTAGCTGTGTATTTGGGGGCGGTAATAGCGGGAGGTTTTTCGGCCTACGAGGTGTTTAGGATTTCTTTTTGGGGCAACCAGGCAGATAAGGATAAAAGTGTGAAATTCTGGAGTATTTTTTATGGCTCTTTAGGTTCAATGTTTTGTATTTGGGGCGCTTTGGCCATGCTCACATCGGCACCTTTTGATGATTGGTGGCACAATACATATGGCCTGGACGTAACCATACTTTCTCCTCCTCATACAGTATTGGCTCTAGGCATCATCATGGTGCAGTTTGGTGCAATCATAAGCGTTTTGGCGGTGATGAATCAAAGCCAAGGAGAGATGGTTGGCAAAAAGAAAAGGGTGCTTTCAGCGATGTTTGCCATATCCGCGGGCTTTCTTTTGTGTATGGTTTTTACGCTTGTTTCTGAATTTTTGCGTCGTGGCAACATGCATAATGTCAGTTTCTACCAAGTTTCTACACTGGTGTTTCCATTGTTTTTAGTTTCCATTTCCAGAGCCTATCCTGGCAGGTGGGGAGCTACTTTTATGGCTGCAATCTTCTCAGTATTTATGATGGCGATGGCTTGGATCCTCCCGCTTTTCCCTGCAGAACCCATGCTTGGGCCAGTATTGAATAGAATTACCAATTTTCAAGCATTCAATTTTCCTATTTTATTGATTTTTCCTGCACTAGCTATTGATTTTATTTTTGCCAAGTTTCACAAGTGGAATGATTGGAAATTATCAATTTTCGCTGCTTTTGCTTTTGTGTTAGTATTTATGGCATTCCAATGGCCCTTCGGCGATTTCTTGCAAAGTACCTATGCTCGCAACTGGTTCTTCGCTCAAGAAAGTTGGTACTATGCTATGCCTCCAGAGTATGCATATAGATATGCCTTTCAGCCATGGAGAGTCTCTAGCGGAATGGCTCTTTTGCAGGGCACAGCCATTGCAATTGGCTTAGGTTTTTTATCTATCCGTTTAGGATTGGCTTGGGGTAATTGGATGAAAAAAGTACAGAGATAATGAAAAAGAACTTAATTATAATAGCCGTCTCTTTCATTTGTATACTGCCCGCCTACACCCATGTAGGAAGTCCGGGTGTGATATTCGAAGGGCAATCTGGTGCCTATGATGTGATGGTGAATATTAACCCACCAGATGTAATTCCAGGAACAGCCTTGATTACATTGTTGGTGGAGTCGGATCGGCCTCTTAAGGTTTCTGCAAAACCTATTTACTGGTTCGCTGGCTATGAAGGCACGCCTAAAGCAGATATATTATTGCCTGTAGAGGGTGAGTCTGGAAAGTATCGCGGGATAGTATGGATGATGAATTCGGGCTCCTCTAGCGTGGAGATAACGATTGACGACGGGGAAGAAATTTCCTCCGTGTTTGTGCCCGTTATGGCTATTGCTACTGCTCAAAAGGAAATGGAGCCGAGTCTTGGCTATATCTTGGCCACTTTGGCCATTCTTTTAGTGGTTATTATGATCACCATTGTGGCGAGTAGTGTGAGCACAGCCATGCTGAAACCCGGTGAATTACCTGATAAAAAGGTAAAAAGAAGAAAATGGATCGGTGCGGCAGCGTCAGTCATTGTGTTGTCTGTGTTATTAATTGGTGGCAAAAGCTGGTGGAATAGCTGGGCTGCAGATTACAATCGATATATGTATAAGCCAATGGCTGCTAAAGGCGAAATTGTCCAAGAGGGAGGTCAGCGTAAATTGATCTTTAGTGCAGACGAAAAGTCGCTAACAAACCTGAGTAGCTTGCGAAAAATGAACTGGGTAATTCCTGATCATGGCAAGTTGATGCACATGTTTATGATTAGAAAAGGAACAATGGATGTATTTGCGCATTTGCATCCCACTAGAGTTGACTCCTCTACTTTCGAAACTATTTTACCGAATGTGCCGGGCGGGAGGTATTATATTTTTGCTGATATCGCCCGTGTCACGGGCTTTTCGGAGACATTGGTGGACACCGTAGATATCCCAGATGTAAATGTGGCTTTCGCAAGCTTAGAATCCACTGTGATAGACAGGGACGATACCTATATGATCACTAATACTCTGTTGAATAATGATCAACCATTATTTTTAGATGCTGATATGATGATTTGCGGTACGCCGGGATCAGCAACCGAATTGCCCGATGGCTCTACCGCTATCTTGGAAGCCTCAGCGACAGGTGATTTTGTGGCAAATGAATTATATAAGCTGACTTTTCTGATTAAGGATCCAGATGGAGAGCCAGCAGAATTAGAGCCCTATTTAGGGATGATGGGGCATGCAGTAATTATGCGGGAGGATGCCGGAGTTTTCATTCACTTGCACCCAGTTGGCAATTACAGTATGGGTTCCCAGCAAGCTATGGAAGATCGATTCTCCAAAGGAGGGGATCCTTGGGAAGCCTTGCCACGCATATCCAAAGTATTTGCTGATAGTATCGATCAAGTATTAGTCGACTATAGCCAGCTTTCTGAAGAAGCACTAGATGAATTAATAATGGGAGATATGGAGCATGACACCAGTGACTCCGCTCACGAAGGGCATTCGGTTGTAGCATTTCCTTACGCATTTCCTGAGGCAGGTAAGTATCGGATTTGGCTGCAGTTTAAACGCAGTGGAAAAATATTGAATGCAGCCTTTGATACAGAAGTGAAGGAATTTTAAAGAAAATGGGCTTAAACGGCGTGTTAAAACCATTTAAGCCCATTTGTATTCGAATAGATATTATGCCTTCTTAAAACCCAAAACGGTTTTTTCTATAATATCGCAGCATTCGTGTAATTGCTCTTCGGTGATCACAAGTGGAGGGGCAAATCTGATGATATTACCATGAGTAGGTTTGGCCAAGAGTCCATTTTCTTTAAAAGCCATACAAAGATCCCAAGCGGTAGTGCTATCGGATGAATCGTTGATGACAATGGCATTAAGTAATCCTCTGCCTCGTATCAATTTCACCAAGGAAGATTTGTCTACCAGTTTCTGCATCCGATCTCTAAAGACTTGCCCAAGCACTCTCGCATTTAAGGCCAGTTTTTCATCACGAATTACTTCCAATGCTGTGATGGCCACCTGTGCTCCCAGCGGATTGCCACCAAAGGTAGATCCATGCTGGCCGGGCTTTATCACGTCCATTATATGGTTGTCGGCCAATACAGCTGACACAGGATAGAAACCTCCCGAAAGTGCTTTGCCTAATACAAGGATATCGGGTTGGGTATATGTTGCGTCTTGTTTCTCACAATGGCCTTCGCAAGTACAATTGCCGCATACTGCCAATAAGCTCCCTGTACGAGCAATCCCCGTTTGGATTTCATCAGCGATAAAAAGCACATTGTGTGCTTTGCAGACTTCCGCAACCTCCCGCATATAATTATCTGCTGGAGTGAATACACCTGCTTCTCCTTGGATAGGTTCTATCAAAAAGGCCACAACATTCTTTTCATTTTGCAACACCTCTTTCAATGCATCTACATTATCGTATGCAATACTGATAAATCCCGGTGTATATGGCCCGAAGTTTTTCCTAGCACCTTCGTCATTTGAAAAAGAGATAATAGTGGTCGTTCGGCCATGAAAGTTATTTTCGCAAACGACTATTTTCGCTTCATTTTCTGGAACACCTCTTTTCTCATAGCCCCATTTGCGCGCAAGTTTGATGGCAGTCTCGACCCCCTCAGCACCGGTATTCATCGGCAGTACTTTATCAAAGCCAAAGTATTCGGTAACATATTGTTCGAAGGGTCCAAGTACATTATTATGAAAAGCGCGGGAGGTCAAAGTAAGCGTAGCAGCCTGTTCTGTTAAAGCATTCAAAATTCTTGGGTGACAATGACCTTGATTTACGGCACTATAAGCGGATAGGAAATCATAATACCTTTTGCCTTCTATATCCCAAAGGAAAACACCTTCGCCCTTGGCAAGGACTACCGGAAGCGGGTGGTAATTGTGCGCGCCGTATTTTTCTTCCAGTTGGATGGCTTGTTCACTATTCTGAATCATCTGTGTCATAAAAAATCAATTTATTGTAAAACATTTGGCTACGCAAGGTAGTTTTTAGCATTGAGAAATTTGATTGACTTTACACTTAATGCAAAAAGAGTACCTTGCGGAGGTTCAATTAGACGAGTGGCATACTTAGCAAAAATGGATAAACCGACCAAAGAAATCGAGCCAGATTATTATTTCGACCCAAACGGAGCGATGGTATTTACCGAGACCTATCACTTAAAAAGAGGCTATTGCTGCAAAAACGGTTGCCGACACTGTCCATTTGGTTACTTGACTAAAGACAAAAAGTTTCAAAACCGCTCGAAATAATTGAATAGGCATCGAAATGCCATAATAATTGAAATTATTTCGCAATCATATTTGTCAAACTCGAAGTAATTTCTCAATTTTGCAAACTCATTAGAAAAAGCGGTTCAAAGACATGGCAAGAGTTTGTGATATCACCGGAAAAAAAGTTCAAGTGGGAAACAATGTTTCTCATGCTAACAACAGAACGAGGAGGAAGTTTTATCCTAATCTTCATAAAAAGCGTTTTTACATTCCTGAGGAAGATGCTTGGGTAACTCTTAAGGTTTCTTCCAAAGCGTTGAAAACCATCAACAAAAAAGGAATTTATGCCGTTTTGCATAATGCTCGCAGAAACGGTTTTATCGTATTCTAAAATATTCCACAGGAAGTAAAGGTTATCAACAATGGCAAAAAAAGGAAACAGAGTTCAAGTGATACTTGAGTGCACCGAGCACAAAGCAAGTGGCAAGCCTGGCACTTCACGCTACATCACTACAAAGAACCGTAGAAATACAACTGAGCGTTTGGAGTTGAAGAAATTCAATCCAATCCTTAAGAAAAATACTATTCACAAGGAAATTAAGTAACCATGGCAAAGAAAGTAGTTGCAACCCTGAAGAAAGCTGGTGCTAACAAAAGTTTCGTGAAACTTATAAAAGCTGTAAAGTCTGAAAAAACTGGCGCTTACTCTTTTAGAGAAGAAATGGTTCCTTTGGAACTTGTACAGGATGCGTTGAAAAAATAAGGATCTGTTACAAATCATTAAATTAAAAGTCCCTTGTGGGACTTTTTTTGTTAATTTGCCTAAGCAAATTTTACTCCTATGGGCATTTTTGATTTTTTTAATAAAGAGAAAAAGGAAACCTTAGATAAAGGTCTGCAAAAGACAAAAGAATCTATCTTTTCGAAGCTTGGAAAAGCAGTAGTTGGTAAAGCTACAGTAGATGAGGAAGTACTCGACGAACTCGAAAATATCCTTATTGCCTCAGATGTAGGAGTAGATACTACCATTAAAATCATTAAGCGCATTGAAGAACGAGTGGCTAAAGATAAATATCTGAATGCTGCCGAGCTTGATTCCATCCTCAAAGACGAAGTAGCAGGTCTGCTGTCTGAAAATAATACGAATGATCTTGCTGACTTTGAATTGCCGGCAGATTTCAAGCCTTATGTGATTTTGGTAGTGGGTGTGAATGGAGTAGGCAAAACCACCACCATAGGAAAACTTGCCGCTCAGTTCAAAGCCAAAGGCAAATCCGTTGTCTTAGGTGCTGCCGATACCTTCCGTGCAGCAGCAGTCGATCAATTGATCCTCTGGGGCGATAGGGTAGGTGTGCCAGTGGTGTCGCATGGTATGAACACCGATCCAGCCTCTGTGGCTTTCGATACCGTGAAAAGTGCGGTAGATTCAACCGCAGATTTGGTGATTATCGACACGGCTGGAAGATTGCATAATAAAGTGAACCTGATGAATGAGCTTACCAAAATCAAAAGGGTAATGCAGAAATTCATTCCTGAGGCCCCACATGAAGTATTATTGGTATTGGATGGCTCCACTGGCCAAAATGCTTTTATCCAAGCAAGAGAATTCACTAAAGCAACTGAAGTAACTGCCTTGGCCATTACCAAATTGGATGGTACGGCCAAAGGTGGAGTGGTTATTGGCATCTCCGATCAATTCAAAATTCCTGTGAAGTATATTGGAGTTGGCGAAAAAGTCACCGACCTACAAGTATTCAACAAAAGGGAATTTGTTGATTCACTTTTCAAGAAATAATTAAGCTTATATTTTCGATTATTATTCAACTCCCTCTTTGGCAGAGCTGGAACCCTTCTGCCTAATGTAGCATTTCCATTTTCTGAATCCACCCGCTTTTACTACCTTCCAATTATGGAAGACGCTCTCTCTTTAGAATCTAAACTGCCCGATGTAGGTACCACTATTTTTTCGGTGATGAGTGCCTTAGCTCAGGAGCACAATGCCATCAATTTGTCACAAGGCTTTCCCGATTTCCCAGTTTCACCTGAACTGATAGACCGAATCAATTATTGGATGCAACAAGGTGCCAACCAATATGCACCCATGCCCGGATTGCCAGCGCTCAGAAAGCAAATTGCCATAAAGTGCAGCGAGGCGTATAATTATGCTTTCGATGCGGATGATAATATAACGGTGACTCCTGGAGGCACGGCTGCCCTATACGCAGCCATCGCAGCGGTGATTAGGCAAGGTGATGAGGTAATTGTGATTGAGCCTGCTTATGACTCGTACGTGCCTGCTATTCGGCTCAATGGTGGCGTTCCAATTCCAATAGGACTAAGAAAATCAGATTTTAAAGTGGATTGGCAAAAAGTAGAAGCATCCATTTCTGAAAACACTCGGATGATCATTATCAACACGCCGCACAATCCTACGGGTAGTATTTTAGGGAAAGAGGATTTGGAGCACTTGGCAGCCATCGTGAGGGGGAAGGATATTTTTATTTTAAGTGACGAAGTATATGAGCATATTATTTTTGATGGAGAGCAGCATCAAAGTGTATTAGCCTATCCTGAATTGCGAAATAAGAGCATGGCTGTTTTCTCATTTGGCAAGACTTTCCATGCTACTGGATGGAAAACCGGCTACGTGGTAGCTCCAGCCTATCTCACCAAGGAGATTAGGAAAGTGCATCAGTTTATGGTGTTTAGCGTGAATACTCCCTTGCAATATGCATTGGCGGATTATTTACAAGAGCCCAGCAACTATCTGAGCTTGCCCGCATTTTATCAGCAAAAGCGAGATCTGTTTCAAAAATTGGTGAAACCCTCCCGTTTTCAGATTGTGCCTTGTAAGGGTACGTATTTCCAATTACTTTCTTATAAGCAAATTTCTGATTTACCAGATATCGAAATGGCCGAATGGCTCACCAAAGAGCATAAATTGGCCAGTATTCCAATTAGCGTATTTTTTAGCGCCAAAAGGCAGGACTCCGTGCTGCGTTTTTGTTTTGCCAAGAGCGATGAAACCCTCCAAAAAGCAGCCGAAATATTATGCAAGATTTAACGATTACGCTTATCCAAGCTGATTTGCATTGGCATCAGCCAGATGCAAATAGAGCGATGTTCGAAGAGAAAATATGGGAATTGCCCACAGCAGGGGATGTTATTGTATTGCCAGAGATGTTTACGACGGGTTTTACCATGGAAGGGGCGAAATGGGCGGAGCCGATGAATTTGACGACTTTTAAATGGCTGCGACAAATGGCTGCGCAGACAAAGGCATTGATTATAGGCAGCTACATTGTGAATGACGGCGGGAGGATATACAATCGACTAATATGGATGCAACCCAACGGGCAATATCACTGCTACGATAAGCGACACCTGTTCCGAATGGCGGATGAGGATAAGCACTACTCCGCTGGCAAGGAAAGATTGATTGCCGAATGGAAAGGCTGGAAAATTTGTCCGCTTATATGCTATGATTTGCGCTTCCCAGTGTGGAGCAGAAATAGCCAATTGGAATATGATGTGCTGCTGTACGTAGCCAATTGGCCGCAAGCCAGAATTTCTGCTTGGGATACACTCCTAAAGGCACGTGCCATTGAAAACCTCTGCTACACCGCTGGCGTCAACAGAATCGCAGCCGATGGCAATGGCATTCCTTATAATGGACATTCGACTGTGATTGACCCAAAAGGCAATTATCTGGCGGAACCAAATGAGGATGAAGGTTTTATTCAAGTAACGCTGAGCGCAGAAGAATTGAAAAGTTATAGAGCGAAATTTCCAGCGCATTTGGATGCGGATAGCTTCTCTTTTGATTAATTTTTGTGAAATTTTAATGTTCTGCTTGCTTATTAATAAGCTAATGCATTGATTTATTGAACCTTAAGACTGCATAAACCAAATCCTACACTTATGAAAAAATTTGTCATCATCGGTTTTTTTATTCTAATGCTTGTGAGTGTTTCAATGAATTGGCCAAGTCTAATGGCAGATACATTAAGCCCTTTTCATTTCCAAAGCATTATCGCATTTGCTATGTTTTTGTTAAATGGAATTCTTTTCAGTGAAAAATTGAATTTAAAAGAATATGTAGTTCTTTTTTCTTTCGTTTTTGCCTGGTGTCTTTTGGTTTCTTTTAATTCAACCAGCTTGGTTGGGTTGGAAATATTCGTGTTTGCGATAATTGGCTTTGTTGTGGGCAGAAAATCTGCAAATTCTATCGCTTCTATTGGGAGTTTCAATAGCAACACACGAAAGGGCTAATTGCTAAGGGTCATTCATTGAAGAGTTCATACCCAAATTTTGTGCGGTATTTCGAAAAAAGATATCAAACGCCGAGATCGCCAAGGGAAGACGCGGAGATCGCAGAGCAGAAACTGCATTCTTTGCGTCCTTTGCGTAAATCTTTGCGCCCTTTGCGGTTTTAAAAAAGGAAGATTTTAAACGCGGAGTTCGCCGAAGGAAGATGCTGAAATCGCAAAGAGGAAAATTGAGTTTCCAATAAAATAATTTTTATTATCTTCATTTAATTCATAATGATTAGAATCAGATAGTTATGACAGAAAATGAAGTAGCAACAAAGGTGATTGGATTAGCAATTGATGTGCATTCCGAATTAGGTCCTGGTTTATTGGAGAGTGCTTACAAAGAATGTCTTTTTTTTACAAAATTGGAAAATCCGGGTCGTATGTAGAAAAAGAAAAAGGAATGCCCCTAGTTTTTGAATCGGTGAAATTAGAATGTGGATATAGAATTGATTTACTCGTTGAGAATAAGCTTGTCCTTGAACTTAAAAGCGTTGATGCATTAAATGATGTTCATTTGGCTCAAACATTAACGTACATGAAATTAGGAAATTTCAAATTAGGCTTACTTATGCATTTTAATGTGACGTATCTTAAACAAGGAATAAAAAGGGTCGTGAATAATTTATAATCTCAGTAAGTGTGCGCGTTTTACGCCTGACCCAAATTAATTTCCAACTGTTAAATAGTCTAAATTTTAAACGGAAAGAGCAATTTTGTAAAGCTGCTAAAAAGCTAATAAAAAAATAACCATCGCTAAAAAATGAACTCCTAAAGTTAGGAGAACAATTATTCCAGAATAAATCTCCGTCCCTCCCGCCATATTGATTTATTAATTTGAGTTAACGACCAATTTGAAAAGTGATTGTTTTTTTAGTTCTAAGGTCAAATCGTAATTACCATTTCCAAAAAATTTTGTAAATTTCTTCATTAGTTACATGGCGTAAGTGATTTATTAATAATTTAAAAAAATGATTATGGACTTTTTGAAAGGATGTGTATCGTCTTGCAGTCAGGTTGGGCTCATGTTGTTGGCTCTATTTTTCATGTTTTCTTGTAAGCCTAGTGATAATAATTTGACTGTAGAAGTCGAGGAAATAAGTTACACCAACTTAGAAAGAATAGGAGAAGCTCCTTTAAAATCAATTGATAGCATTGAACTCTTCCAAATAGAAATACAAGATATAGGTAATCCGGTGGGAGAAGGTTTTTCTTATGTGCTAGATAATCAGCTATTATTTTTTGATCTAGCAAAGGGGGAAGTATTGGAAATTGATCCAGAAACAGGAAGTCAGAAGGTGGTCATTTCTAAAGGAGATGGGCCAAATGAAATTCCTAGATTTCAATCTTTTACCCATAGCGATGATAAAAGGGTTTTTCTGGATGGGTACGCCTTTTTTGTATATGATTCCAATTGGGAACAAATTACTAGAGGTAGTTATGATTTTTATGCTAACGATGAAATGAGCGAAATTGAAGCTAATCCAAGTGGCGATATGATTGGAGTATATGAGATAAAGTATCATGAAAACCAGCCACATATAATGGATGATAAGCTTTGGATCAATATTGAGTCATCTAACCCAAAGTTTAATTTCCTTATGAATGAAAGCTATTATCGGGATTCCAGAATAGTTGGAGAAGTTAATCTCAACAGTGGAGAAGTTGAGCGTATTCTAGGTAGAAGAACGCCAATTTACCTCAATTACAAATTCATCCCGCACCACGATACTTTTTACCTTACGCCTTATGGTGATGATTTTATATTATCATTTGAGCCAGACTCCGCAATCTATTTGGTGGATAAAATGCTGAACCCAACCTCCTACTTTGGCGGCAAAGGAATTGGGATGAATCAAGCATACCGTGAAATATCAGAAATTGAAGAATATAGTTCGGGTGGTAATGCCGCGCTAACGAAGGAAGGATTTTATAAACATCTATATGGTTCAAAAGAAGATAAGCTAATATTGAGAACCTATACGCTAGGCAATGAAGCGTTAGAAATATTAAATTATAGGGACAATCCAAAGAGGATGCAAATATTCAAGAATTTTCAACTGATTGCGGATGTGAGCATTCCGACGTATTTTAGAGTGATCGGAAAAATTGGTGATTATTATTATGCAGATGGTTCGGGCGAAAATCCGGATAATGAGGAATTGTTAATTTACAGATTTAAAATCGATTAGCTATGAGGGCCTTACTAGTTATATTGCTTATAAGTGCCTGTTCTTTAGTGGTACAAGCACAATCAGAATATGTATTTCTTATCAAAGATCAGAATGGAAATGCCTTACCCTTTGTGCATTTACAAGTAGAAAATACGCTGAAAGGTGCAGTAGCAGATGCCGATGGATATGCTTCCATCAGACTCTCTGATGCATTTCTGAACTATCCGCTCCTCATCTCTCATGTGGGCTATGAGACAAAAATCCTCCAATTTGAGACACAAAGCACGCAGCAAATCAATGATGTGATCCTTCTTCCCTCAGAAAAGGAACTGGACAATATTAATGTAATAGACATCGGAATTTCGCCCAATGATTTTATGAAAATGGTTGCCGAAAACTTGGAGGCAAACTTCTATGGGAAATCTTATGAAGCCTTAGGGTATTATCAGGAAAAGACCTTTGAAAATGAAGAGCTTAGTTTGGAAATAGAAGCAGAACTCTTGCTCGAAGCAGAAGGGCTTAATAAGATGTTTGGGAAGAATAAGTATAGGAACAATGACAATGCATATCTGGTCAAACTTATTGATACTGAAGGGGAGCAGAAGTTTCATACTGGTCATGAACTTTATAAATATAATTATCCTGAATTGGATCATGAAATTTTTGATGATTCCTTCCTAGACTGGGTATTTTCTCGTAAAGCTGATTTAGAACGTCAGTTAGTATTTAACCCAGAAGCAATCTGGGAAAGAGCCACTTGGCGCTTTATTAATCTTGAAAGTATAGGTGATGAAAAATATGTATTAGTGCGGCACGATAAAAGCAATGAAGCTGAAAATGCGTTATTAGAGTATTGGGTTAACATTGAGGACTTTAAGATCAGGCAGATTAATTTCATTGGAAAAAGAGATTATACTTCCGAGTGGGAAAAGAGTACCGAGGATCTTCCAAAAAGGATTGCAAAGAAAATCGGCACCAAACCGAGGTCCGAAAGAGAATATTACACTGCGGATGCGACTTACAGAATTACCCTAAATTATTTCGATGTAGATAACCTCTTATACTTAAAGCGAGTAGATTTGGAGCAAGTAGTAAACTATGTGTTAGGTGAGAAAAAAGTCGCAAAAAAGGGTATTGCTTCATTCAGCGTAGAAGAACTTGATCCCAATATTCCTAAGAAAGATTTAATGCTTACCACTGATTTTCTAGAAAAAAAATGGTGGGCAAAATAGAGTTTTAAAATGTTAATTTGGCGGTTTTAGGTTTTTGCAATGCTAAAGATATATCGAAAGCGAATCCAAACTTTCAATCTCTACCAATTCCACACCTTCAAAAAAACCCTCTAAATATTTGGCGGAGGCTGAATCATTAATCAGATAAATGTTCTTTAGCTTTCCGCTTTCCGATAGGGACTTAAGCAAGTTCAAAAAGGGTCGTATTCCATTGTCAATTCCAAAATTCTCAACTACTATGATTACCTGATTGGCCTCTTCCATTAGCTCCACGCTTTTGCCAATAAGCCAGCCTTCTACATGGTTGTCAAGTTCGGTAAATAGCCAATTTGGGTATTGGCTTTTCATCTTATCCGCTAAAAGATTTCGATATGGCAGCGTATTTAATTCACCCAGCCTAATATATAGCAGTGCTTTTTCAGACATTTTTTCTATCGTTTGATAATTTTAATACTCTGCCTGGCACCATTTTCAAATTGTATTCGAAGTAAATAGATTCCTGCACTTAAGCTGCTGATAGCTAGTCTATTTTGATTTTTTGAGAGTTCGATATTTGAAATAGCCATTTGCCCTTGCATGGTAATAATACTTGCTTGGGCATTGCTTGGGCTGTTGATATATAATTCGCCGTTGGTTGGATTGGGATACACTTGAGCAGTCAATTTTTCTTCAATGGGCACTGCTATGGAAGTAATCATCGCTTCACTTCTATACAACTGCAATCCTCCCGCTACCGAACCAACTAGGAGAACGGGAGCTTCATTTTGGTATAATTTCGCAGCTCCTAAAAATGAACGATTTGCCAATCGCGTGAACCCTAAATTCCCATTATTTTCCAAAAGATCTTGGCTTGGGTTTGCTTGTCCATTTTTGAAATCAGCATAGAGTGTAAGTCTGCCACTGAGGTCGCTAGTCAGCAAATCGGCTTTGCCATCTTCAGTAAAATCAGCAACGGTAATGGTCAAGCTCGAAGCAATATTATTATCATCTATGCCAAGGTAGTTTTCTGTTTCGAGGGTGAAAACTGGATTGCTAGAATCGCCCGTATTGATATAATAGTTTAGACTTCCGCTACTTTTTGCCAATAGCAAATCCATTTTTCCATCTTCATTGATGTCGTGAAAAGCTATATTGTCATTCAGCCCAATGGTGAATTCAAAGCTTGCTCGTTTGGCTTGGTTAAACTGAACTTCGCCGCCATTCGCTTCTCCATTAATCCAATAAACTCCTGTCTGATTATTCTGCGTAGCAGAAAACACCAAATCAATAATTCCATCTGCATCAAAATATATCAATTTAGGCTTCAAGTTGGTTAGATTTAATGATGAAAAGTCTGCGAAATCTGTATTTACTAGCTCGAATGCGGGAGCCTCCGCAGTACCGATATTCCTAAGCAAAGTAAGGTTAGCTCTGAAATTGCCTTCCACTAGCTGCCCACGGTTTCCAATCAGGATATCCACTAATCCATCCCCATTTAAGTCTGCGCTCGTTGGGAAGCTGTTTTCGCCTAAGTCTAGCATTTGATCTTGCAGAAAATTGCTTTGGACAAAATCAAAATTGGGTGCTTCGTTGCTGCCTGTATTTTTATAATAGCGGATGGAATTTCGGAAGTCAGTTTGGTTAAGTTGATTGAAAGCTAAATTCGTAGAAACCATCAAATCTTTGATGCCATCGTTGTCCGCATCTACCCAATAGGGGGCAGGAAATAGGCCGCTGTTGGCGGGGTTTTGTTCATTTGGAAACTGGTTGACAAAGCTTTCAAATTTTGCTGTTTCGGTAGTGCCTGTATTATCTAAAAAGTACAATTCCTCGCAGAGTTCATGGCTGGTAATCAGGTCGGGCAGGCCATTTTGATTCATGTCAATGAGTAGCAAGCTTTTACCTCCCGCGTGATCTACCCGTGCATTCGCAGCGCCGCAACTTTGGCCTCCAAAAGCAAATTCATTGCAATCGCATTCCTCAAAATCTCCCCATTCCCGTGTTTCTCTCCTAAATTCCATCGCCCCACAATCCGTTCCTACTTCCATCGAGATATTTTTATGGTACTCCACAAAACCACCATTCGCGAAATTATATACTAAAATATCGGGTAGTCCATCACCATTCACATCACCGATAAAAGGCACATCGGTGGCAGCCACTTGCAGATTTATTTTGCCCGAAGCCCCTTGTGTCAGCAGAGGGTTTCGCGTCAATTGGAAGTTGGGAACCAAGTTGGCATCGCGGGAGGTTTTGAAAATCCTAATTCCAAAAGGGGAGCCAGTAAACAAATCTTTTTCTCCGTCGCAATTTATATCTACAAAAACAGCCCAATTACTGAGATTATCCGGCAACAGTTGATCCATTTCTGGAGCATATTGCCATTGATTATCCTTTCGAAGGAAAATAGTCGCCTTGTTTGCCGTACGATCGTAGGCGAATAGGTCATCCGTGCCGTCACCATCAAAATCGAAATTGCTAAACTGCATGGAATTTAACCCTCCCGCCCAAGGATTTTGGAGTGCTGAACCATCTTGTGTTAAGGGAATTACCGTTTCATGGAATATTTTCCATTGTCCATAATTTGGCAATGCCGAAGAAATAAATAGAATAAGTAGAAATAATCGCTTCAAGCCTTTTAATTTTCCGATAAATTGTAACGAACCATTTGCCAAAGCTATATTTATTCTATTAAATGCGAAAGCAGCGATGGGGTTCCAAAATTTTTGCAAAAATGCAGATAACACAATTAAGTACCATTTACGAAATTTACCTCCAGTCGGCTGGAGTTTGTACCGATACCCGCGCATTAAAAAAGTGGGAGGTTATTTTTTGTCTCAAGGGGCCCAATTTTGACGCAAATTCTTTCGCTCAAGAAGCCATCCGTCAAGGGGCAATTTTAGTGGTTTCCGACGATCCCTCCAATGCTTCTATCAAAGGTGTGATAATCGTTGATAATGCGCTGGAGACACTTCAGCAATTGGCGAATTTGCATAGGCGCAAATTGAATATTCCGGTACTGGCAATAACGGGCAGCAATGGTAAAACCACTACCAAAGAGCTGATTCGAGAGGTCTTGGCATGCAAATATGCAGTTTTGGCGACTCAAGGAAATCTCAATAATCATATCGGTGTGCCATTAACTTTGCTCAGACTAACTTCTGAAACTGAATTTGCTGTAATCGAAATGGGTGCGAATCATCAAGGTGAAATTGCGCAGCTGAGCGAAATCGCGGAGCCCAATTATGGCTTGATTACCAATATCGGAAAGGCGCACTTGGAAGGATTTGGTGGCGTCCCTGGCATCATTAAAGGGAAAACGGAGTTGTTCCGATTTTTAAATCAAACAGCAGGAACCATTTTCCTCAACACCGCTGATCCAGTATTGGCAGAAATGAAGGGAGGGTATCCAAGGGAGTTTACTTTCCCGAATGATGCAGATAATTTTAATGCTCGATTGGTGGAGGCTTCTCCGTTCGTAAGAGTGAAAATCGACGGATTTGATGAACCTATAGACACCCAGCTGATTGGTGGATATAATTTCCCAAATATCGCTGCCGCCCTTGCTATAGCCACATATTTCGAAGTAGACATGTCGAAAGCTACCAAGGCAATAAGCGATTACTTGCCAGCAAATAATCGCTCACAATTGGTGCAAGGGAAGTTAGCCACCATAATATTAGATGCGTACAATGCCAACCCTACTTCCATGAGTGCCGCATTAGATAATATGGATACGATGGTAGGCTATGCTGAGAAATGGGTGATTTTGGGGGATATGTATGAGTTGGGAGATGCCAGTGAGGAAGAGCATACCGTGATTTTAAATAGGTTAAGGAATAGTGCTTTTGATAAGGTGTATGTATGTGGAAAGAAATTCCATTCCATCAATCTGAATGCTACACGTATTAAAAGTTTTGAAAATCGGGAGGATTTGGAAAATGAACTGAGGCAACAATATCCAACAGGAGCGGTTATATTGATCAAAGGTTCGCGAGCCATAGGCCTAGAAAAATTGCTTAACTCCATCAATTATGAATAATATTTTAAGTTTTCTGGAAGAGCTAGCTGCCAATAATCACAAAATGTGGATGGATGAAAATAGAAAACGATATGTAAGCGTTCGAGAGGAATTTATCGGAGTCATAGATCAGTTTTTGTTAGAGCTGAAAAAGTTTGACCCAAATCTTACGCCTATCACGGCGAAGGAGTGTATTTTCAGGATCAATCGGGATATTCGTTTTTCAAAAAATAAGAGTCCTTATAAAATAAGTATGTCGGCGTTTATTTCACCCGAAGGTAAGAAAACCATGGGTCCGGGCTACTATTTTCATTTGCAGCCGAAGGTGAGTTTTTTAGCAGGTGGAATCTACATGCCACCAAGTGATGTATTGAAGAAAATACGTCAAGAGATTGATTATAATCCGGAACCATTTACTTCTTTTCTGGCTGACGCAAGAGTAAAGAAAATATTTGGCAGCATCAGCGGTGATTCACTTGTACGCCCACCCAAAGGCTATTCGGATGATCACCCTCAGATAGATTTACTCAAAATGAAGAGTTTTATAATCCAGCATCCTCTTAGCGACAAAGAAGTGCTCAAATCTGATTTTCTGAGTCAATTGGCTGAATATTCTTCAGTTATGTTTCCTATGCATCAGTATTTGAGATTAGCGATGGGAAATGAGTAAAATTTTACAAAAAATTCTTCGTTTCAACGCTTGTATAATTGAATCCAGATATTACCTTTGCAATCCCAATTCGCTATGGCGATAAAAAAGGGAGTATAGCTCAGTTGGTTTAGAGCACCTGCCTTACAAGCAGGGGGTCGTAGGTTCGAATCCTACTACTCCCACACTGAAAATCAAAGCCTTACAGTCTGAAAAGAGTGTAAGGTTTTTTTTATTTACACAGAATAGCGAAATATCTGAAGCAAACTTACCTATAAACGCAACTTGTTTGAGGAGCCTTAATATCACTTTTTTGACATAAGTATTTCATTTCTAAATACATTCTTCTAAGCTTTAAAATTTACTGTGGCTGATCTTGAATATTGGCGGAGTCTAATCCTTTTCTTCCGTTGAGGTGAAACATGTCGTGAGGGTATGATGTATGAACGTCTGCTTGACTGACGGCGATGGTTTCTTTGAGGATGTTTATAATGAAAATTGGACAAACGAAATGTTTGCTATATCTAATTTCTAACTCTAAATTTAGAATGTAAACGTAAAAGAAGGTACATGCGCAAGAAAATTTTGCTTTTGGGTTCGGGTGAGTTAGGAAAAGAATTTGTGATTGCTATTAAGCGATTAGGGCAATATGTAATTGCGGTAGATAGCTACGATAATGCCCCTGCCATGCAAGTTGCTGATGCCCGTGAGATAATCAATATGCTAGATGGTGATGCGTTAGATGCTATTGTTGCAAAACACCATCCGGATATCATCGTACCCGAAATTGAGGCTATTCGTACCGAACGATTTTACGATTACGAAGCCCAAGGTGTACAAGTGGTGCCAAGTGCTAAAGCAGCCAATTTCACCATGAATCGTAAAGCTATTCGTGATCTGGCAGCGAGAGAATTAGGAGTGAAAACGGCCAATTATGCTTATGCCACTTCATTAGAAGAACTAAAACTGGCAGTCGGAAAAATCGGCTTGCCTTGTGTGGTAAAGCCATTGATGTCATCAAGCGGTAAAGGGCAATCACTGATGAAAGAAATAAGTGAAGTAGAAGCGGTTTGGAAGTATGCTGTAGAAGGTTCTAGAGGTGATATCGTAGAAGTGATTCTTGAAGAATTTATTCTGTTTCAATCGGAAATCACTTTACTTACCGTTACTCAAAAAAATGGGCCAACATTATTTTGCCCACCCATTGGTCATCGTCAAGAGCGAGGTGACTATCAAGAAAGTTGGCAACCGCATTTCGTAAGGAATGAGCAACTAAAGCAAGCGCAAGAAATGGCAAAAAAATTAACCCAATCATTGTGCGGTGCGGGTATTTGGGGTGTTGAGTTTTTCTTAGGCGAAAATGAAGTATGGTTTTCAGAATTGTCTCCACGGCCGCACGATACAGGCATGGTCACACTCGCCAACACACAAAACCTCAACGAATTTGAATTGCATGCCAGAGCAGTTTTGGGATTACCCATCCCGGAAATAACGCTAGAACGCTTCGGAGCAAGTGCAGTAGTATTGGCAACAATATACTCTGATGCTCCCGTCTTTTCAGGCTTGGAAGCGGCTGCAAATTACGTAAGGTCTGATATCAAAATATTTGGAAAACCAACCACTCGCCCTTACCGCCGTATGGCTGTGGCCTTGGCTTACGATGGTATAGGAACAGACATCAACTCCATAAAAAATAGAGCTATTGAAATTGCCTCGAAGATTAAAGTGAGTTGAATTTTTTGATTGAATGGAGGAGATAGCCAACTTTAAAGAACGTAGAGTACAAATCATTAAACTCTTCCATCTTATTTTAGAAAAGTGTTTCTCGGCGATTAATGAATTTTTCAATCACCTGATTTTATAGGATCCTTTTGCCAAGTGATTTGAATTCAATGAAATACCCACTTTTTGTTGCAGTAATCTTAAGCAGTATTTTATCTCTTGCATCGATCGAGAGGTAAAGCCACAAGATTTCGCACTTGGGTAGTCCAATTTTTTGAAGATGCTGACTACTAATCTTGTTCAGTTATTGCCAAGCAAACCGATTTTTCCTTAGAGACCAGTATTCAATATGGATTTGTTAAACCGAACTAGCTTATTCCAATTATTCCCCCCGCTTATTTCAGTAGTAGTTTAAGGGCTTTATAACCTTTTAATTTCTTAAACTTCCGACTGCATTATATTATTTGTTTTCTGATCAAATAGCCCATATTTTTAATTGTCTTTGATTTATTAGGCTGAATTTACATTTTTAGGGAATCAAAGAATTTAACTATGTACTTTATAATCTTAATCCATTGATATGAAAAGAAGAGATTTTATAGCGCTATCAGGCATGAGTGTGGGCGGCTTGATGTTGTCGTCTATTCCATTAATGGGCAGGCAGGTTTCGGTTGAACATCTGCTAAGTCCTAGCTTAGATTTTGCAGCTAAGAAAGAACTAGGCAACGTAGCCCTTAATGCCGCTCGTGCTAAGGGTGCTAGCTACACGGATGTGCGGATTGGTAGATATTTACAGCAGTTTTTATTTACTCGTGAGGCAAATGTTCAAAACATTAGCAATGCGGAATCATTCGGTGTGGGCATTAGAGTGATCGCCAATGGTACATGGGGATTTGCTTCCACAAGCGACGTAAGCGCGGATGGTATAAAGGCATGTGCAGAAAATGCAGTGGCTATTGCAATGGCAAATTCCAAAATCCAAACGGATCCGGTGGAGTTAGCTCCGGTAACCGGTGCCGGAGATATACAATGGAGAACGCCTATTGTGAAAAATGCTTTTGAAATACCAATAAAAGAGAAAATTGATTTGCTGATGAATGTAAATGGCGAAGCCATGAAAAATGGTGCAGGTTTCGTTACTTCTAATTTGTTTATGGTGAATGAACAAAAATTCTTTGCTTCAACTGACGGCTCATATATAGATCAAGATGTGCATAGAATATGGCCAACATTTACTGTGACGGCTGTGGATGCTGCTGCAGGTCGATTCAAAACTCGCGATGCGATAAGTGCTCCCATGGGTATGGGCTTCGAATACTTGGATGGCAAAGCCTCCGAAAAAATAGCTGGCCCGAATGGACTAATTGGCTATCGGAACTCCTACGATATGGTAGAAGATGCCACTATGGCCGCACAGCAAGCTAAAGAAAAGCTTACGGCAAAATCAGTAGATCCAGGCAAATATGATTTGGTACTTGACCCGAATCACTTAGGACTAACTATCCACGAATCGGTCGGTCACCCACTGGAGCTTGATAGAGTACTTGGCTATGAAGCCAACTATGCAGGAACGAGCTTTGCTACATTAGACAAGTGGCGTTCTGGCGATTTTCAATATGGAAGCGATATGGTAAACATCTTCGCCGACAAAACGCAGGAGAATTCCCTAGGTCATGTAGCTTTTGACGATGAAGGAGTAAAATGTAAGGAATGGGATCTGATCAAAGATGGTATTTTGGTAAACTATCAAGCCATCCGTGATCAAGTGAAAATAATTGATGAAGCTGAATCTCATGGTTGCTGCTATGCAGATAGCTGGAGTTCCGTTCAGTTTCAGCGCATGCCAAATGTGTCCTTGAGACCGGGTGCAGCTAAAATGTCGGTAAATGACATGATCAAAAATGTGGAAAGAGGAATTTATATAATCGGACGTGGATCGTATTCGATAGATCAGCAGCGATATAATTTCCAATTTGGCGGTCAGCTTTACTACGAAATCCGAAATGGCGAGATTGTGGGAATGCTCGACGATGTTGCCTACCAGTCTAATACACAGGAGTTTTGGAATTCTGTGACCCAAATTTGTGATAAAGATGATTACCGCATGTTCGGTTCATTCTTCGATGGAAAAGGTCAGCCAGGGCAGGTAAGTGCGGTTTCGCATGGGAGTAGTACCACCCGCTTCGATGGAGTAAATGTGATCAACACTGGACGTAGGATTTAAATCTAAATGAAAATCAAATGGCAATTTTAACTAGAGAAGAAGCTAAAAAAATAATAGATAAGGTGCTCTCCTATTCGCAATGTGATGAGCTCAACGTAAGCCTTGGTGGCGGGAGGACGGGAAACATTCGTTACGCTCGCAATACGGTATCGACAGCAGGTATTACCGATGATTTATCTCTTTCGGTAACGGCTGTATTTGGCAAGAAGTCAGGCTCAGCTACAATCAACGAATTTGATGATGAGTCTCTTGAGAAAACAGTAAGGAGAGCCGAAGAAATAGCGACATTGGCTCCTGAGAATCCGGAATTTATGCCTGCCTTAGGGCCACAGCAATATTTGGAGTCACAAGCTTTTGCTGATGCTACAGCCAATATTTCGGCGGAGTTCAGAGCCAAAGTTGCAATAGATAGCATTCAACCATCGAAAGATGGTGAGATGACTGCCGCAGGGTATTTGGAAGATTCAGCCGGCTTCTCTGCAATCGGCAATACGAAAGGTCTTTTCGCATATCACAGGTCTACAAGTGTCGATTTTTCGGTAACCGTCCGAACCAACGACGAGAGAGGTTCAGGCTATGTTTCCAGAGATTATAATGACTCTTCGAAACTCAATTCCGGTGCAGCTACAAGTGTGGCAATCCAAAAAGCAAGGGCCTCAGCCGAAGCCCAAGCAATAGAGCCAGGAAAGTACACAGTAATTTTGGAGCCATTGGCAGCCTCCAACCTGTTGGGTGGAATTGTGAACCAAATGGACGCCCGTAGTGCCGGTGAAGGAAGAAGTTTCCTGAGCAAGCAAGGAGGCGGGACTCGATTGGGCGAAAAACTCTTCGACGAAAGAGTAAATGTATACTCAGACCCTACACATCCAGAGGTGCCTGTTTCACCATGGACAGGAGATGGACTTCCGCGCAAGAAAATGACGTGGATAGAAAACGGGGTCGTGAAGAATATGGTCTACTCTAGATACTGGGCGGAGAAAAATGGAGTAGAATCTATACCATCGCCAGGTGCCATCATAATGGATGGCGGCAATGAGAGTCTCGCAGAATTGATCCGTAGCACTGAAAGAGGCGTATTGGTTACTCGTTTTTGGTATATCCGCACAGTGGATCCACAAACATTGCTCGTAACAGGCCTTACGCGTGACGGTACTTTCTTCATCGAAAACGGTCAAATTAAATTCCCCGTAAAGAACTTCCGTTTCAATGAAAGCCCAATAGTAATGCTCAACAATATCGAGGCAATGGGTAAGCCTGAGCGAGTGAATGGAAGTATGATTCCTCCAATGAAAATTCGAGAATTCACCTTCACAAGTTTATCCGACGCGGTATAATCAAAACCTCCCGCTTCGATACACTCGAAAGATGAATTTTAGGAACGCACCTTTTTTCGAAGACATTGTTCAAAAACAATTGAATAATCGGAAAAGGTGCCTTCCATTTTTTAGCAAGTCAATTTTTGGGTAATTTTCAAATGAGTAAATTCTTTTTCACCAGACTAAAGTACAACTCGGGCAATTGGGATACCGATCAAAGGATGCCATCCAATGTGCTTAATTCATTGGTGGAATATACAACCATACCCATAGACGAAACTGAGCGGGTGATTCCGCTAAGCAGCACGGAGATATTCAAAAGTCCATTTTGCTATATAAGTGGACATAAATTGGTGGAATTCTCGACCGAGGAAAGACAGAATTTTAAAAGCTATGTAGAAAACGGCGGTTTCGTTTTTGCCGATGATTGCAATCATGATATTGATGGGCTTTTTGCCAAATCCTTCGAGCAGGAAATGGAGCGGACTTTTGGGAAAGTCAAACTGCAAAAAATCCCGAATGACCATGAAATATACAACTGCTTTTTCAAATTTGAAGACGGCCCACCTACCTCTTCCTTCGAGCTGAATGGCTGGGGAGATGATATTGTGCATGATTACTTAAAAGCCATTATCATTAATGGTCGGATTGGCGTCTTGTATAGCAATAAAGATTATGGCTGTGAGTGGGATTATGATTTTAGAAATAAGCGATTTTTGGCTCGCGACAATACACGATTTGCCGTGAATATTGTCGTGTATGCATTAACTGTATAATATTGGAAACACAAGAATTAAGTATTATCAAAGATTTGGTAGCAAAGCTACCTAAACTCAAAGCTGAGATTGCCAAAGTAATCGTAGGGCAGGAGGAAGTAGTAGAAGAAATACTGATAAGCCTAATGGCGGGAGGTCATTGTTTGCTAGAAGGTGTGCCCGGACTAGCCAAAACATTGATGGTGAAAACGATGGCTTCGGCTTTGGATTTGAAATTTAATAGAATCCAATTTACTCCAGATCTTATGCCCGGTGATATATTGGGTACCGAAATGCTCGAAGAAGATGCCGAGACTGGCAGGAAGTTTTTTGATTTTAAGCAAGGGCCCATTTTCGCAAATATCGTGTTGGCCGACGAAATCAATAGAACACCACCTAAAACGCAATCGGCATTGCTGGAAGCGATGCAAGAATATAGCGTAACCTATGCTGGCAATACCTACCCTTTGGCCAAACCATTTTTGATTATTGCCACCCAAAACCCAATTGAGCAATCTGGCACCTATCCGCTGCCTGAAGCTCAGCTAGATAGGTTTTTACTTTATATAAAATTGGCGTACCCTAGCGATTCAGAAGAATTAGAAGTGCTAAAGAGGACGACAGGTGAGCAAAGGACGAATATAGAAAATATTATAAATGGAGCTGAAATAGAGGAATTGCAAAAACTCACTCGTCAAGTGCATATTAGTGATGAATTGCTCACCATGATTAATCAGCTAGTGCGCCAAACAAGGCCTCAAAGCAGTAAAGTGGACTTTGTAAAACAATGGGCGGAATGGGGTGCTGGCCCTAGAGCAGGGCAAGCTTTGGTGCTCTGCGCTAAGGCAAGAGCCATATTGCACGAGCGATATTCGGTTACTCCTGAGGATATCAAAACCTTGGCTTTTCCGGTGCTTCGCCATCGTATTGCACTTAATTTCAAAGCTGAAGCGGAGGGCATCAGCACAGATGATGTGGTCGCCCAGCTGATCAAAAGCCTTAGATAAAATGAAGGTCGGGAATCTCGAATTGGTCCGCTTGCAGAACTTGCAGCTCGTTGGAAGAAAAATCAGCGATATATTGCCTTTAGGCATGCATCCTAGTATCCGTGCGGGCATGGGCACCGAATTTGAGCAATACCGACACTACCAAGCTGGCGATGATCCTCGCCGCATTGATTGGAAAAGACTTGCCCGCACTGGCAAATATATGGTGCAAGAATCTGCGATCGAAAGCCATCAGCGATTTCGGTTTATGCTAGACTTATCTGGGTCTATGAATTATGAAGAAGGCGGTTTTTCTAGATTAGATTATGCTAAAGTGCTGATGGCCTCATTGGCAAATATGGCCTATAGGCAAGGAGATGAAATTTCGCTATTTGGATTGAAAAACGGGCAAATTGAGCTTCTTACTGAGCCTAGTAAACAAGCTTTTCGGCTGGCATTGTATCAATTGGAAAAAGCCGAAGCGGGAGGTAAATGGGTTGCGCCACAAGAAGGCTACTTTTCTTTGACCAATAAGCAAAAGGAAATTCTGGTACTTGTGTCTGATCTGCTGCAAGTAAATGAAGAATGGCTTGAAACCATCAAATCACTAATCAGTCCACGACGTGAAATAATCATCGTGCAGCTACTTGGAGAGAAGGAGCTTGATTTTTCCATCCAAGGCTTTTATCGATTTCAAGATTTGGAATCGGGTAAGCATGTAGAATTGAATGCTAGCTCAGTAAGAGCCGATTACCTGAAAGCAATGAACGCCTATTTGGATTTGTTGGAAGATAAATTGCGTTTTCCAAATCTCACGTATTTGCGGGTGTCGATGCAAACTCCCATCGCGGAGGCGGTTCGGGATTGTGTGCTTAAACATCAGCAATCATGAGTTTTTCCAATTCGGCTTGGCTCTGGGCTGCGGCGGCCATTGCGATCCCAGTTGCAATCCATTTGTGGAATGCCCGCAAAGGAAAACCTATGCCTTGGGCTACGATCCAATTTTTGCAGGAAAAGGAAAATCAAACCTCCCGCGGTTTTCAGTTAGATCACCTTTTACTATTGGTTTTGCGCTGCCTAATCTTAATCATTGTTGCCTTTTTGCTAGCCGAGCCAATCCAAAAGGCCATTTATAAAGACGATGCAATAAGCAAGATTCATCTCGTTGCACCATCAAGCAATGTGGTGGAGGATTTCCGATTTGAGCTATCTCAAGCGCAAGGGCAAAATGAAGAAATTTATTGGCTCAATAGCACCGCCAATGCAATGACAAACTTTGAGAACCTCCCGCCAATGGAGAATGAAAAACTTGATTTGCAAAAACATATAAATGCTTTTGGAGGGCCAAATGTTGAGCTCCATTTCTATTTGGAGAATGATATTAAAAGCCTTTCGGCAAAGAGCTATTTTATCCAAAATCAATTTCACCTTCATCTGAGTCAGAATATAGAAGGGAATAGAACTCAGCCGACGATGCAGTTTGCGGAAAATGCGCTGTTGGTCGGAGAGGATGAATCCCTGGTGAGCATTGCCAGAGAAAGTATGCCAGCCAATGGAAGAATTATCCATCAAGGAGTCATATATGTGGCCTTTGAAAACCTAAATGATGCAGAGGAAAAAATGATTAAATCTGCGATTTCAGCAATTGAAGATGTGTTTGCTATGGAATTTGTATTTCAAGCAGATCGAAATCCTGATTTGATTTTCACCAACTCCTTAGCAAGTGAATTGAATAAAGAGATTAGCTATGTGTTGTTGAATGAAGATAATTTGATCGTAGACAACCATGTATTTCGATTGACTTTGAAGGAAAATCAATGGCTGGAAACAGGCCAATTGCCTGAAGAAATTTTACAGCTCATTGTCGACCATTTCGGTATTGATTGGCGAGCAAAAAAGATGAGCAATACACAGTTTGCTGGCTTGTTTACTTCGACTGAAAAATCTGATGAAAATCGCAAAAAATCAGAATGGCCCATTCTTTTATTATTGCTTTGCGTTGGTGGAGAAAGAATAGTAGCATTGAATAGAAACAGGTGAATACGATCCGCAAAACCATATCGAATATCCAAAAACAGCTTAAAATTAATGAGCTGCTAAAATCACTTTTTGCAGCGGGTATCACTGCGGGTTTTCTTTTTAGTTTTGGGTTTTCTTCGCTGGTTAGCCTAAGTATTTCGGCTTTGCTTGGCATTGGTTTGGCCATTCGACTAGGGCTATTCCAATCCAATCGGGATAAGGTGCTGGCATTGGTTCATCAAGATGTTTCTGATTTGGAGTATAGCTCGGCTTTGCTTTACAAGCAGCAGCTCAATCTCGCCGAGCAATTGCAAATGGAGCGATTGGGCAATCGGATATCGAGCATGAAATTTCCAAATTATGCTTTTCAGCAATTAGTACCATTTATACTAGTCCTGCTTATTTCGGCTGGATTTTTCGCCTTTAGCGAATTTCTAATTCCTCTGAATAAAAGCAATCTCACACAAAACATTACTCCCGTTGCTGAAGAAGAATCGGCTCCGATGATGCCGCAGTTTCAGAATGCAACACTTTCTATTTCGCCTCCCGCCTACACAGAATTGGCAGAGGAGAAAAGTCAAGATTTGAATGTGAAGGCGATGGTAAATAGTGAATTGATCTGGGAAATTTCTTTTTCACATTCAGACTCACTTTCAGTTTTCTTGGTAAATAATAAAAATCAAAAGATTGAATTTGCGAAAAGTGGTAATGTGTACAAGCGGGAGGATAAGATGGTTTCTAGCGGCCTATACAATATCCAAGCGTTTTATGCAGATTCCATAATTTATAGTTCCGATCAATATCGCATCGAAGCAGTGCCAGATATGGCACCTAAAATCACGCCTAGTAGCAAAGAGCTATTTGCTAATTATTCCGAAAAGGATGGTTTTGAATATAGCGTGAAAGCGCAAATTTCTGACGATTTTCTGGTAAGTGAAGTCTATTTGGTCGCAACCTTAGCGCGTGGTTCGGGTGAGAATGTCCGCTTTCGCGAAAATCGATTATCCTTCGATCAAAAGAATTTTCAGTCTGCCCAGCTAGAGAAACAGCTCGATTTAAAGTCGATGAAATTCACCAAAGGCGATGAGCTGTATTACTTTTGGGTGGCGATAGACAACCGCAAGCCTGAGCCGAACATTGTAAGGTCGGATACCTATTTCCTTATATACAAAGACTCCGCAGAACTAGCCGAAGCCGAATTGGCCACAATGGCGATCAATGTGCTGCCAGATTATTTTCGCAGTCAACGGCAAATAATCATCGACACGGAGAAGCTGATTTCAGAAAAAGGAATCCTCGAAAAACAAGAATTCAATGCCACTTCCAATGAAATAGGCTACGACCAGAAGGTGCTTCGACTACGCTATGGACAATACCTGGGCGAGGAGTTTGAAAGTACTGCTGGCAATGGGCAGCCGATTCCAGAAGGTGCGTCGCTCGAAGAGATGCTTTCGGGCTTTACCCACGATCACGATGGCGGTGAAAAGGAAGCTGAGCATGTCGAAGTCGGTGATTTAGAAGGATTGCATAATCACGGTGAGTTGGAAACTGGAGAGGAGGAAGATCCAATGGCCGCGCTGATGTCCAGCTATTTGCACGACCATGATTCGGGTGAAACGAATACCTATTTCGAGCAGTCCACTAGGAGTTTGCTGAAAATGGCCTTGGAGGAAATGTGGCAATCGGAATTGCATTTGCGGCTTTACCATCCGGAAGATGCACTGCCATACCAACACAAAGCGCTTGAATATTTGAAAACTGCCCAACAGCGCGCTAGGGTTTACGTGAAGCGTATTGGCTATGACCCGCCTCCCATCAAAGAAGATGAAAAGCGACTTACTGGCAAACTGGAAGATATAAATAAGGAGTTTGATAAGAATTTAAGTTTCGAGCCGGCTTTATTTCAAAAGCGATTGGCGCAGGTGAGTGGATTGCTCAATAAGGAAAATCTTAGCCGAAACGAATTGAATGCCTTCCAAGAGTTGGGATTGCTTTGGAGCGAATGGATGCTGCAATCGGAGCTTGACGATTGGAAATATCTTAGCAGCATACAAAAAATGGCTACTGGAGGAGATGTGAAAATCGCTGAAAAACAAGCGCTTAAAAAGAGGATTTCTGCTCTTTTGCTAAGCCAACCTGCGTTGGAAGGAACATTTATTACCAATCAAAAACTGGAAGAAGCCTTCCGCAAGCGATTGAAAGATGGCATTTGATTGGGAGTATTCGATTGCGCTGGCTTGGGTAATTGGCGGCTTTTTGCTGCTCTTGTTGCTTTGGCAGCTGTACTTTATTGCAAAAGATAGTCGGATATCCTCCCGCCGAAAAGCATTGAGATCGACGCTCAATGTGTTGTTTATTGTTGCCATTGCCAGCTTTACTCTTCAGCCCACTTTCCCTGTTTCTGAGCGTAATGCAACCATTATTGTCTACTCTGATGAGGTGGAAAAGGAGGCTTTGGATTGGTTGAAAAATGAAAGAGATTTAAGACGTGCCATTCCGATTGAAAGATTGGCAGAAGAAGATTTGAAATTGATCGCCTTTGGAAATCAATGGACGGTGGAGCAATTGGCAATGTTGAACTCGCGGGAGGTAGAATGGGTGCCATTGCCAGAAATAAATGCCCTGCTGGATTTGAAATGGAAGGGAATTTTGTACCAAGGCGAAAAGCAGAAAATTGAATTAAATGTATTGAGCTCAACCATCGTCATTTTGCCAATAATGGATGGAGAGGTAAAAACGGATTCGATTGTGATAAATCCCGGGCCTAATGCTATAGTATTGGAAGTGCCGGTAAGAACAATAGGTAGAAATAGCTGGAATTTGATCGGCGCAGGAGCGGATACACTGCACATCAATTTTTTTAGTATCGAAAGACCACCCGCTGCATATTTGCTATTGCAGTCTTTCCCAAGTGTGGAGTTTCGAGTCTTAGCTCAATGGCTTGGCAAACAGCGAAATAAAGTGGAAGTAATAACCCAAACTTCTTCAGATGCAAGTTCGCAAGTTTCCATCAATCAAGCAGACAGCAGTGATATTCTTATTGCCGACCCGAGTTTTGTAGGGGATACTAGGGTTGCTAAAATATTGGAAAAAGGTGGAACGGTATTTTTTCCTATTGCAAACCCTGAAATAGAAATTCCTGCCATTAACAGAGAATTACAAACGAGCTTTTCTACAGAAAAACTGAGTGAAAATGAGAAGGTGAGAATTAGTGAGAATTTGGATGCGTTGCCTTTTTCCTTTGAAGAAAAGCCTAGCCAAAAGAGGCTATTTGATAGGAAAGTAGCGTGGGAGAAAGTGGCTACTGGGCAAGTGATGCTTAGTATGCTATCGGAAACCTTTCCAATACAATTTGCTGGCGATAGCGTGCGATACAATAAAGTTTGGTCGGAATTAACAAATGAAATGCTTCCACCTGCGGATATTAATTGGCAATTGGATGCGCCATTCGTTCAAAATATTGCGATCCGTTTGAAAGTGAATACAAGAATGGAGATTCCACAAATCCTCCCGCAAAATGAGGACTCCATTTATTTTCAATTATCTGTTGTGAATCCATTTACCTATCAGGCAGATTTCAATTTTCTAGAAAGTGCTTGGCAGTCCTTTGCTGATAGTTTGGAGGTATATGTTTATTCTGCTTCTGAACTTCCTTCTTATGCCGGCAGAAGGCAAATGATGAATTTCTTGAAAAACCATCAAGCAAAGACCGTCGATACTCAATTATCCAAGAAGCTTCCCAAGGCAATTTGGCTGGCTGTTTTGTTGATATTAGGGGCGCTTTTGTGGCTTGAGCCGAAGATTTGAGGGGTGAAGCCAACTAAAGGAGATCTTTAAAAAGCTTTTTTTCTTTTTTTTTATGAATTTATGCCTAAATGTTTGACAGTGGATTGCGATAAATTCGTACAATAGATTTAGTAAACTCAACTTTCATTCATCTTCAGCAAAAAATACGCTTATGAAATTCATAACACTGCTCTTATCAATAGCTGGATTATCATTAACTACAATAGCCTGTGGCGATGTAGATAGCATTGAAACAATTGACGAAATTTCTATGGAGGCTGGCGGGCCAGAGCAGATTGTGTTAGAACTGGATGAATTCTCGCAGGCCAGAAATAGCATAACAGGATTTACACCTGACGAGAGTTATTATTATTTCTATAATGATTTCAATCAGTCTCTTTATTTCTATTCTCTTGATCAAGAAATCAATACGCCTGAAAAGATTGTAAAGATTCCATTGGATGAATCCATTAATTTCAAATCGGTTAGTGACCTATATATTCACTCAATGGATTCGATCTTTATTTTTAGTGATTATGGATATGAGGGTAATATCCTGGATGTTTTTTTGATCAATGATAAAAGCGAAGTTTTGGGAATGTTTGATCTACTTAACGTAGAAGAAAAGGATTCTCCAAAAGTTGATAAAAGATTTGTTTACAATGGGAATACCGTTTTTTACCATAAAGGTAAAATTGCAATTCCTGTTCAGATTACAGCCTACACGGATGAAAGTAAGTATAAGCCCTTATATGTTTATGATTTGGCGGAGCGAAAAGGTGATTATTATGGTGAATATCCTTCAACTTTCGAACTTAAAAAGTTTAGTGATGAAACGTATAGTTTGCATGCTGACTATATCCCTGAATTAGGAAAGATCTATTTTTCGTTCCCTTATGAATCCAATTTGTTTTCATTTGATCTTTCAGATAATAGTTGGGATGAAATCCCTTTCACGACTGATTTGGTCGCTCTCCCTAGAGCCTACGAAGGAGGTCAGGGAAAAGAGAAGACTTATTATCGTTTTAGTAACTCTTGGTATCTTGGACTTAACTATGACAAAGCAAGTAAAACCTTATTACGGTTTGCTCATATTGGACAAATTTTTGGTGAAAATGATCCACTTCCAATTGGCGAAAATCCACCAAGCTACGCTAGCTTAAATGGAGATAAGGTCTATTATCAGGTCTTTGCAATTGACCCTGCTACAGGAGAGTATTCTGTGATTTCTGATATAATTTTGTATGCTGCGAAGCTTTTTCATCCTCAATATGGGCCATATCAGATTTCAGAAATAAATGAAGAATTAGGTCTTGATGCGGAGGATTATGTGGTATTTACGCCTTTAATGCCAAAATCAAAGACGACAAACTAACATCATTCCCCAATCTCAGCGCCCTACCCATTGGTCTGCTTTTCAGATTTAAGGCAATTTTTATATCCAATGCAATTTCTTTTTCTTCCTTGCGGTTGGTGTCATCAATATAAATCGCTGTATTCTCGTGGATCAACTCACGGAGTTGTGGAAAGAAGCCATAGCGGATGTAGGATTTTGGGTTGTCGGATACTAATTTAGCGGGCAAATATAGGAGTGTGTATTACGGCTTGAGGTTGATGCTGAAAATATAAAACTCTTGTCCAAATTCTGGCTCATTGGGACTGCCTACGAAAAATTTACCATCGTGAACTAATTGAACGAACCCAGGGCCACCTTTCTGCTTTTTATCAATTTCATAAATCTTAACCCGTTGGGTGAAATTACTTAGGCTGTTAAACGATGAAATAAAACAGGAATGATATTGGTCAAGATACTGAAATTCAGTATCTTGAAGTCGCAAAACAAGCCAATATCGATGTCAAATATACTCAATAATTATTT
>JBDNFI010000029.1:0-1621 GCA_041689935.1 Cyclobacteriaceae bacterium | reverse complement strand
TGGCTATTTCGGAGTGATGGTGCCAGCTGTTTCGGTCAAACAGTGCCACTTTGAAAGATTTCACAATTATAGTTAAAATTCACATTTATTCATTTTTTAAAATTCCTTTTCTTAATGATTCTCCTTTCAGGTCGATCCTATGAGAAGAGTTTACGATGCGATCTAATATAGCATCAGCAATGGTTCCTTCTCCAATAATATCGTACCATGCAGATACGGGTATTTGTGACGATATAATGGTAGAAGTTTTGTTGTGTCGATCGTCAATAATATCCATTAATGCTTCTCGTGCATGGTTATCAAAGCTTTGCAAGCCAAAATCGTCCAGTATCAACAAGTCTGCCTTTAGGAGTTTGCCCAGTTCTTTGAGGTACGTTCCGTCCACTTTACTGAGCTTTAGTTTTTTGAGCAGTCTAGCGGTATTTGAGTATATGGTTTTGTACTGCATCATACAGGCCTGATGCCCCAGGGCTTGTCCTAAGTAACTTTTTCCTACTCCAGAAGCCCCAGTAATAATGATGTTTTCTTTACGGGTTATAAAATCAAGTGTTGCCAGGCGCTCAAACATGTTTTTATCCAGATTTCTGTTTTGGACGTAATTAATGTCGGCAAGGTTGGCTTGTTGTTTAAATTCAGCCTGCTTTAAAAGCCGCTGGATTCTCTTATTTTGTTGGTCTTCCCATTGATGATCTGTTAGTAGGGCCAAGTATTCATCCGCAGTGCTACTGCTTATGCGGTTGTCTTTTAATTGTTGAAGGTGTAACGCGGCCATGGCTCCCAAGCGCATTTTTTTGAGTTTTTCAACGGTCTGATTGTTATTCATAATACTAATTTTAAGTTATACATTTTACTTGTAGTTAGAAGCACCCCTTATATTCTGGTGTTCTGGTATATGAGGCTCGTCTTCTTCCATGTCTTGAAAAAATAGGGAGCTTTGATCTAGATTGTTTTTTAAGATATTCTGGATACGTTTATAGCTGACAGCATCGGCTTGCAAGGCTCTTTTACAAGCATTGTCCAGTCGCTGTGAGCCATACGATCTATACAACTGTATGACTCCCATAGCCCTCTTATACCCTATTTCTGGATAATCCACACCGGCAATGATCTGCTCTACACAGGCGGCAACATGACTACCGTGAGGGATCGCTTTGTTTTTAAAGAACTCAGGACTCCAATCACTATAGTATTTATGAGTGCTGCTCAAATGTTGTTTATTAGTATTGTAAGCTCCTTTTGAAAGGCTGCGAGGATGCAAAGCAATGCGCTGATGGTCGTAATAGACCTCTACCGAACTCTTAGTGTAATGAATAGCGGTTTCTTTACCGATATACCGATGGGGAACGCTATAGTAGTTTTTATCTGGAGAGAAATACACATACCCTATTTTCTGTACTTTAGCCCTTCGGTATTCCTTGTGCTCATAGCGCGCAGTAGGTAAGGGTTTTAGGTATTCACGTTCTACAGACTGGAAGAGCTCCAGACGACTGGCTTCTTTTCGTTTGAACAGTAGATTATTATAACGCTCCAATAAGCGTTTTATCTCTCGGTTTAAATCTTCTAAAGAGAAGAAGGTCATCTCTCGTAAGGGATAATAAATACGTTGGTAAGCCAGATGAAC
>JBDNFI010000028.1:0-106187 GCA_041689935.1 Cyclobacteriaceae bacterium | reverse complement strand
GCAGATACCCACCACCCGACGGTGCACTCCAGTCAAGACGAATAGCAGTTCCGATATCAGTTGCCGTTAAGTTAGTTGGCGCACCGATATTGTCTAGAGTTGTTGTGGTTGTAGTCGGCGGGCTAACAGGTACTACATCTAACGCACTTACAGTAAATTGCGTTCCATAACAACCAGCCCAGCCGACACTATCTTTACCCGAAATGTTGATTGTCACCACCTCGTTATCGGATGTCGTTTCAATAGGACCAATGCTCCCCGATTGACCGCTTGTAGATGAGATAAAAGAACCCGAACTTAAACTTTGGTTGGCATCGGCAAGCGTGACTGTCGCCGTTGCGCCCGAGGCATCACTGCGGTTTTGAGATGACCATGTAAAAGACACCGTAGATGGGGTAGAGATAGCGACTGTCTGAGTCACCGTTTTTAAAACGTATGAGAAAGACAATGCATTGGCTGTCCACGTGCCAATGTTTGCCTCTCCGCCCGCGCAGGCATCATTGCCTGTACCGGTGGTTCGTGCGCCAGTCCAACCGCCGCCGTCAAAGGCGAAGTTAGGATTGACTAGCGCATCAGCTGCGTATACCGTTTGTGAATAAATGGAAGATATAGCTAATACTAATGTAGGTATTATAATCCAACTACCTTTACGAAAACGCAAAGATTTCAACTTATTTAGCATATCAAATTCAGCCCTCCACAGCCTATATATAAATATAGTAATGAAGGAAAATAATAAAATCCCCAACCTATTAAAGCGCTGAGGATAATTATTATCTAACGGACTTCTCTATTTCTAGAGAGCATCTGACTTCGTAGTCCTATTATAGCACATTTCTGTGTTATAGCACATTTTTGCTCATTTAATTACCTTACCTGGTACGCCTACAACCGTAGATCCATTCATCACATGATTGATAACGACTGTACCAGCACCTAGGGTACAGTTGTCCCCGATATCTTTGAAATTTATGATCACAGCTCCGGCACCTATAGAAGTATTTTCTCCAACATTAACATCTCCACAGATTCTGGCACCAGGGCTTATAGTACAGTAATCCCCTATCGTGCTAGATTGGTTTATTGATGCTCCAGTATTGATATGTACATGTTTACCAATTCTAACTCTTGTTGTTAGAACAGAATAAGGACCCATTGTCAAGCCATTATCATATTCACATTCGCTACCGATTACTGCCGTATAATGTATAAGATTTGCAGATCTATCCAATAAACCATATGTATTAAATATTTTTTTTCTAATCATAGAAGAATTAATAGCTATTGAATAATAAAGATTATTGTATCTTTTCATAAGATCTGGAAGCGTTTCTACACTGCCCAATAATCCATCTATTAATTTGTTGTCATCAATATAACCTATAAGATTCCACAATTTATATTTGTCTTCTAATGCAAGATAGGTTAGATCTTTTGAATGTCCACCAGCACCTATTAATATTAAATCCCTTTTTATTGAATTCATTTTTTTAAATCCTTTGCTAAATAAAAAGAAAACAACCGAATCCCATTGGTATATCTTTAATATTTATGGAGTTTTCGAATTCTCCAAATGCTTTTGTGTATATTTTTTCTAATGAATCTAATAATTTTTTGTGCCCCACATCTTTTAGTGGATTGAACGAAGTGTGGAAAGATAAAATCATTGGTATATTCGCTTTTATCAAGGTTTCTTCGAAGTCAGGGATGACAACAGACTCATAGCCCTCAATGTCTATTTTCATTAAAGAATAATCTCCAATAGACAAAAGCGTTTCCATGTCTATCCCTGCTACTGATTCTTTTCCAGAGATATCATATTCTAAAACTCTCGTCATCGAATCACCTAATTCTACATTCGTATCAATCTTAACTTCGTTTTTGGAGGTGAATGCTTTATTTATTAAGCTTACATTTTTAATTTTATTTGCCTCTATATTCTTTTCTAAGAAAAAAAATGCAACTGGATCAGGCTCTACTGAGACAACATTTCTAGATAACATAGAGCCGTATAATGTGTTGGGGCCAATCCAGGCTCCAATATCTAAAAAATCTTTATCTTTATTTAAAAATTTATCATAAGTGTCAAAAACAAATGGCTCTGAATTAGAAAAATGATCTCCCCAATAATCATATCCTTTTGGCCTATGAAATAAATCATCATCTATCACTTGAAAAGTAAGTTTATTTTTGATTACGGTTATTTGTTTTGGCATTAGAGGAACCACCCTTCACTTCTTTGCCCACCTATGTGAGTAACGTAGGGTGAACTATATATCTCTCCAAGAAATGCAAATTTATATTCTTTGTTAAAAGAATGAATCTTAGAAGTGAATTCAGATTCACCGCCACCAACTGGCCAACCTACGGCAACCGTTGACATGGGGTATAGGGATGGGTTTAATGTGAAGAGCCTATCGTGTTCAAAGAAATTTTCTTTTTGGGAATAATCCTCCAAATGTTGGAATACAAATCCACCGACCTCTTCTTCTGGAGGATTTACCGGTGCACGAACTAATGCTATTTGGGCTAGGTGGGGATTCTGTATTAATATTGTTGCCATATAATTAATATCCAGTGGTCTATCTATCAGAAAGTCATCTTCTAGATGAAATATATAATCAGAATCTTTACTTATAGAAGCCCAAGCAGAGATTACAGCGCCAGCTAAGCCTCTTCTTGTTTCATGCGAAATTATTGTAAATTCAGGAAATCTATTAGATAAAAAAGTATGGTATCTGAGATCAGCGGAATCATCAACGATAATTTTTTCAAAAAAAGGATATTCTATTGTTTGGTTAAATCTATTTATAGTTTGTTCTATACATGATTGTCTACCATCTGTAATAACGACTAATGATACCTTATTAATCATAATGGTAATCCCATAATTGGAACAGGATCAAAAATTAAAGATCTAGTATCCCCAGTGATTAATATGTTATCTTTATAAAACTTTTCTAAATTTTTATTCCCACCAGATTCATAAGATCTGAAGTGTTCAGCCCAAGCTGCACCATTATATAAATCCTCATTTTGCTCAAGGGCCTTACAGGCCTCGTATGCATTCAACACTTTTTTAATAAAATGATCTAATGATCTCCATTGAAAATGCCTAATTTGTATCAATTGGGGACCAACTATGATTTTATCATGACCATAATCATCTATTGCTGTTTTGATTTTTGTCCCGATATCCCAACCATTATGTTGTATAAAATGATTACCGTTAGATATTCTCACAAAACTATCTGTATTTCTAAATCTAAAACAGCTTTTATGATTAGTAGGAAGATTCCATTTCCATTGCATAGAATGGAATGGCGATAGCGCCTGTTGATCGAATTCTGTTATGGAATGGTTTGTATAAAGAGCTTTGTATGCATCAGTTCCATCGTCTGTTAAAATCTCAAATGCCTTTTGTAAAGTTCCACTAGGAGAATACCAAATTTCGTCTATGTCGAATGGTATAATCCATTGTGCTCCATGCATACGCGCCAATGATGCTAGGTGTGTCATCTTTTCAGACTGCCTATAGGCTAGTATATTATCTTCTAAAATTACTATTTTAGTTTTAGGAAAATAAATAGCTATATTTTCTTTAGCTTTTTCTATTTTTTGTTTTGTATCGTCCTTAGACAAGTTGTCCGCAATAATAATCCCAGCAGCTCCGTTTGCTGCCAAATGGTACATGGTATGTTCTATTATATCTCCTTCATCTCGCGCCATGCCAACTGCCCAAAAATTAGTACTCATTATGTGATGGGTAATGGCGACGAATTATTGGCCATATTCCATTGAACTGAATTTTCTCTGTAAACTTTTGCTTGAAGAGGTACGGCATAGTCTATTGGATGGAAAAGATACCCAGCTTTTTCTAGACGATCAAAAAAAATGGCATCCGCCCCTGACCAACACCACTCACTATCATCCCATCCTCCCACGGAATAGAAAGATCTTCTACTCGTTATCACTTGATTGTGATCCAATTTATCCGCACCTCTCACTAAGGGTTGATCAAAGAATCTAATTCCTCTACCATCAACTCCACAACCATTGATATTACCATCAATATCTTTTATGTGCTGGGCACAAAAAATCACATCATACAATGTTGAATTAACATAATTCATCATTTTTTCTATCATTTCTGGATAATAATAGTCGTCATCTGCTAGATAGGAAATATATTCACCATTAGAATAATCTCTTACTGCAGTATTAATTTGAGTTGCGTAACGTGCAGTCAACAATCTTTCTTCGTCGCTAATATCAGAATTAAAATATTTAATCTTAGGATTATTTAGATATTTCTTGATGACATTATAGACTTCTGGATTTGGAGAATTATCATCTGCAATAATTACTTCTGTATTTTCATAGGTTTGATTTATAGCAGACGTGATTGCCCTATCTAAAAAAATAGGTTGATTATAACTTGTTACTATAATCGATACAAGTGGATTCATTATCCTCCTATAATGTTGTAATAATTATATCACCATTTAATTGATTTTTTGGTGGCAATTCTTTTCTCACTAAAATTCTTTGGAGCCATCTATCTGTACCATCATACCTTGGTTGGAATGGTTTACGACCATGTATGCTAGTATTATTATCTATCACTAGGATATCTCCAGTCTCTAAAACAATTTCTCTTATACATTGCTGTATCGCTGCTTCTATTTTTAATAGCGCCTCTACGGCGAGGGGCTTCATGCCTTCGACAAAGGTAAGATCATATCTGATACTATAAATACCGTCCTGTTTATATAAAATTGATATAGGTATCTTACGATCTAGTTCTCCATGTGTACGGAAACTTATATCTATCCTAGTAGTAAATAATTTTTGTTCAAGTATTTTTATTGTGGAAGGGTCTAATTTTTCCAATATGTCTTCGACATTAGCATATGTAGTGGCCGCATTAACATCGCCTCTAAGGCACATCAGGACAACGTAGTCTGGCCTGTAAGGATGGAAAGCAGTCTCTGTATGTAGGGCTAACTCAGATTTCGAAGAAGAAGAAATCTGTTGGTATTCCAACTTATGTACTGGTACAATATTTTGTATAATCTGGCCATCTTGCTCCTGTATATAGCCAACAGGGTACCCAAAATTATTAGCAATACCCATAAGAGCTTTAGTCGCATTTTCTAAAATTGAGCTGTCAATAAATGGGATTGATGGAGTCTTGGGGATCAAACCAATCTCAACATTTTTGAATAAGATAACTCCCATAATAGATATTGTATCACATCTATACAATCTTGCCAATCAAAAAATATAATTTCATTAAGTCTTCTGTCGTTATACTAAATACAAATTCTTTATTTTCTCTAGTCTTAAGAATTATCGAATGTGCGTTCATCAATTCACCTTCTGTATTAAGCATCTGTGTTGTTGTGGATACGGTTATCTGTCCGATCATAGGCATATATCCGCTATAACCACTGCTTTCATCCATGAAAAATTATAGCATAGTGTACAAGAAAAATGTATTGTGCAGTTTATAGCACAGCGTGCAGTAAAAAAACCAACAAACATATTGATATTGAATGAATTTGTTGCTATGATAGATGAAATGAAACACTACACTTGGTATACAAGCGACCATCACTTTGGCCATTTTAATATTATTGAATACTGTAATCGACCGTACGCGAACGTCCAAGACATGAATGATGATTTAGTAGCTCGTTTTAATAGTGTCGTCAAGCCAGACGATAGCGTCATGATTCTTGGCGACCTTTGCATGGGTAAAGTCACCGAAAGCTTAGAATATGTCAAGCTACTTAATGGTCACAAAACCCTGTTGGTTGGCAACCATGATAAACCATTTGGTACTACCGGCGACAAACAGAAGCGATGCGAACAGATGTACTTCGATGCGGGCATTGATGAGATTCTGTATGGTTCAGTTACCACATCGGTTGGTAAACATCTCGTGACTCTTTGTCATTTTCCACGCTCAGGAGATTCAAAGTATGACGACCGTTATGCCGAGTATAGACCCACACGCGGCGGAGTGCTTCTGCATGGACACACACACGGTAAATGGCGTGTAAAGGATGGTCAAATTGACGTCGGTGTAGACAGCTGGTCTGGAACGCCTGTGAGTGAAGAAACTCTGGCCAACTTAATCACGGCTGGCAACTTGGACCTCAATAGGCTCTCATGGACGTCTTACGATGAGTACCAATAATAATTAGATTTGGTAAGTGTCCCGGACCATCTACACGCTTGGCCAGACGGTTAAGTCCAAGACACACTACCCACGTTGTCGCCGCTTAAACTCCTCGGATATCAACGACCGTAGCGTTTCACCACGGATTAATATTAGTATATCACTATGGACAGAGAAACCTTGGATATTGCCCTGCCTTCATGATATTTAAGTCAAGGTCACGGCTTTCCACACCGAGGCGCTTGCCCTGCTCGTTGAAACCAGCACTAAATTGGAACCCGCTCCACGCCTTCCAGCCTTTCACAGGTGTGGGTTTGTACCCACCCGACAAAGCAAACTTGCCCCACTCTTTAGGATCAATAGGTACAGGATTAGCGCGACACGCATCCAACGAATAGTAGCGATACTCGGCGACAACCAAAGGACATTGGTTGAACTGTTTGGAGTTTACTGACTTGTTCCAGAACCACGAGGCTGTATAGATTGTTGGAGGCTTGCCGATTTTACTGATGATGTAATCCACTGTTTTGCGGAGTCTCTGACGTACATGTATTGGGCGCATTCCTTCTTTGTTTTCTTCCACGTCCAACATCGGCACAAGTAGCGACCCGTGTTCGTAGTGGAGTTCAACAAGTAGTTTGGCTTGTGTGAGTGGGTCAAGTTCGGGCTGCCACCAGCCGTACTGTCCGTGCGGTAATTCAACGTTGGTACAGCGTTTCGTGTTACCCGCCAATATCGGGTCTACTTCGTAGCCTTTTAGCGCGCGGATGTAGGCGAAGTCGATACCGGCACGTTTGACGACTCTCCACTTTGTTTGACCCTGCCACTTTGAGACATCAATGAATGTCAAATAGTTCACCATGTCAATACTCCTAATTGAATTCTCCGAAGCGTGTTGGACTAAACTTATAGTACACGAGAAACTACTCACAATGTAACAATAAACAGCTCACTAAATTAGAAATAATGTCTCACTGCGTCATACCACACGGAAGAATGTAGTCCCAAGTCTAATAGAGATCTAAAGAGGGGGATCAAATCCTTATAACGTACCAAAGACCTGGGGGTCTAGGACTTAAACCGTTCCAAATAGGGGGGGGTAAACTATTTCTTTTTTTTAGTACCAATATTATTATTGTGGTCTATAAGATGTGTATCTATTTTTGCTTCCAAAACCTTAATGTCAGTATCTATTTCTTCAATATCGACTATCACTTCTTTTAATAAAGTTGCCACAACCCCATGGTCTGCTTTATTTTCTCGTCTTCCCTTCTCCACAAGAATAGCGAGAAGAGCGAACGAGCCCGTCACAGCAGCAGCGATAATGACTTCCATGGCAATTTATGCAATTCCAAGAATTTTGAACACTTGCGGACCAGCAACCATATCTGATTTCAACCCATTGGCAGTCTTAAATTTCCTGACCGCTTCACCTGTGCCCTGATTAAATTTTCCATCCACAGCACCGTTGTACAGATTAAGTTTCTTTAGGGCTTGCTGTAAGTGTTTAACCTTCGGACCAGAATCGCCAACACTAAACAAGTGAGGTACTATTTCTGTTTTGACAACGGGTGCAACCTTGGGGGCTTCAACATTGCTTGGTCTGCTAATCCCATTTGCCGCCATGTACTCGACTACCGCCACAGGGGGATTGTCGCCGTTTACGTACCTTATGTGCCAAGGTTCAGACGGAACAACTTCCCAAGAAAAACCGAAAGTCTTCACATTGGCAATAAGCCAATTTAATCTTTTCGCTTCAGATGCAGAATGGACATCAACTGCTAAGCCAAGATTGTGCTGGCTCTTCCCCGGCGTAGCAAGCATCGCCATACCTTTTTTGAGGTACCAGGTTTTTCCTTCAAACGATTTAGTGCTGGTTCCTGCAATTAGTGCCAACTGGTAGCGCTGTAGAAATCCGGCCTTTTGTAGATCATAACTTCTATATGTGTCTCCAGATGACGTCGGTTTGAGGACAATTCCGTCTGCTTTAGCTTTGATGACCATAGCGTTCCATGCAGCGCAGGCGAGCCAGTGGAGTTTTCCTCCTCCGAGTGCAGGCTTGAGCAAGGTCTCTGATAGTTTACCAGGGGTCACTCCGTTCAGATCGGATGGTAATTTTACAGGGACAATATAATTCCACGCAACTTTTGACATGTTTTGATTACCCCTTTTGGGAATTGGGATTAAAGATTATAGTAAGTTAAAAACTTAAAACTATCTACTTCTTTTTCTTATTTTTTTTGTCAATAGCTGCTTGAATAAACGGTGGTAGAGGCTTTTTGCCCCCTGCTGCTGGCTTCTTCTTATACATTGCCATAATTATTACTCCTTTTTGTTTTTTTATTTAAGCTTTCCCTTACCATACTTACCTTCAAAGTCCTTCTTGATTGCGTCCTTAACCGCACGAGACGCAACCCTTATTAAATGGTCCATATGAGCACCGTGGTCAGCATCATCCATAGCAGCCTTTTGTCTACTAGAATTTTTTTTTGCCATTGTTACTCCTTTTATTCTTGATATTAGTTTTTGTCTTTGGTTGCTTCTTCAGCTCTATACCATTGGCTGTATTATTGGTCCCCATACGTGGACCGCTAATATAGATCTTACTTTTAAAAACCATTACTTAGAGTCTGTTTTTTTTTCAAAAGAGTCTAGCCATTCATAGAATCTGAACCAAGTATCCCAATACCATATAGAAAGACTAAACTCATTTCTTTTTTTCATCTTTAGTATCCTTTGGATCAACCGGCTTAATAGGGATAGGGCCCTTACTAACTTTTCTAAATTTAGCTAAAGACATTAAGATTACTTAGCTTTCTTAGCAGGTACCTTCTTAGCAGGCGCTTTCTTAACAGCTGCCTTCTTCTTAACAACTATCTTCTCAAGAGCTAGTACTGCGTCATCGGCAGCAGCCTTTGCTGCTAAGATGGCAAGTTCTTGTGCCTTAGGGGAAAATATATTTTTAATTTTATTAATGTATTTGCTCATTTTGACCTCATTGTTTTGTAAGTTTATATGGATATAGTACTACTTTTAATCTAGAAATGCAAATTATCCCTTTTGTTGGGAATCTTTAATAAGCTGGTATCTTTCTCCAGTTTCTCTAGATGCCAAAGAGAAAGCCTCTGCAGCTGCCTTTTTAACAGCATCAGAAAGACGCTCACTATCCGATGGATCAACTCCAGATAACGGTACCGTCAAGCATACCATCACATCTACATTTTCAAAGTTCCCAATATTAATCTTCCTACCAACAGCAATAGTAATAATTGGTTCAGTTGTCACTGTTAACTTCTGGTGGTTAGATATGATTGTGTCTATAACTGGATTTACAGATTCCTCAACGAGACTTTCCGGTATCTTTGGCATTCTACTCCTATTATTTTATGTGGTTCTTCATTATATCTAATGTTGCCTGAGTTTGTTGCTCTATACTCAAAGAATCTGTATTAATTGTATAAGTGGCATTTTCTCGTATGTAAAAATTATGGGTTTCCGATGAATGATTTAACTGTTCGTCAGTCATATGCACTCCATCTCTCTTAAATATTCTATCCTTTAACGTTTGATCAGAGGCATCGAAGTTTATGACTATGCCATTCGGTTGTTTTAATATTGACTCCGCTTCATTTAAAAATCTAACATCGGAAATTATTATACATACGGGTGTATCATCATCGGAGTGATCTTTGATAGCATTTTTATAAAGTTCAGAACTTTTTACTATTGCCCAATGACAGAAACAATCCGAGTATCCCTCTCTGCAAATATCTCCGGCTGTCTGCAAAAAAGTTCTAGGTTTGATCCCCTCTGGTTCTATAGGCAAATCATATATTTGCTGGATCTTTTCTACAAAGATATGATAATTCGGAATATGACCAAGTGAAGATTTACCATATATCTCAAATAGAACTTCATGAATAGCAAATAATTTTCTAGACTCCTCATTCATCCCCATGATATTTTTTTTGATAGAGGCTAATTCATATAGCGGAAGAGCATAAAAAATATGCTCCCAAATTATCCCAGATGAATTTGTCTGGATGGAACCTTTTGGACATAGGACTTCAGCTACTGAAGTTTTCCCACTTCCAGCGCGTCCCGCTAAACCAAGCATTATTGGTTGTTCTCTTGAATATTTTTTTATCATTTCTCAATTATATCATAGGCTTGGTGGATTTACTTTTTCTTTCTTCTAATTTATCTAAAAATTCATTGCACAAAGCGTCTGGTTCCCAAACAAAACTTCTGTCAACTTGGACAACTTTAAAATTAAATTCATCTCTGATATCTTCAACGGTCATCAATAGCGGGAGTAGTGAGTGATGTCTGCATTTCCATTTACCGCTAATATGATTCGCAACAACAGCTGAATCGGTATAAATTATAGGGTTAGATAATTCTGCCATCGAACAAATCAAAAGACCGAGAAATAACAGCTTCATATTCTGCTTCGTTATTAGTCCTTGGCCCAAGACCTCTAGCAAATTGAGCTATTTTTTTTTTGTTTTTGTAGACGATAGCAGAACACGATGCTTCACCAATTCTCTTTTGACCCTGCCCCCTAGATGCTCCATCACAAAAAACTTCGATTAACATTGTTATTTAATCGCCGTCTACATCTATACCAAATTTAATCCCTATGTCGGTAAGCCTTTTTGTTATATTTTTTTCCTGGGTTGGGCTAGCCACAATGTATGTACAGAAAAGAGAATACCTTTCTTTCATATATATTACTTGCGTAGGATAATCTAAAGTATTTCTCGTTTTAGCATAAAATTCATTTGATGAATTAACGGATTTATATTGTGCAATGTACATTATTCTTCCTTAAATATTAGTAAGTTTTAAAATCTTTGTCGGTATAATAACCCTTGTCTTCTCTCGAAGAAGCAACCTGCATTGACTGTATCTTATCTATCAATTTTCTAGATGATTCCGAAGCAACGCGCGCCGCAATCTCCATTGACTCAGCTAAGTTAACTATAGCTTCAGCGGTTATTAGTGCAGTATATTCGTTTTCCGCCGCACCTAATGCATTTACTTCGCGCTCAGCCTCATTCTTACCTACCCTATTAGCCTTATACACTTTCTTATAGCTTCCTTCTAAAATTTTATATTGAGCTCTCGCCATCCCAGCTAATCTCGCTACCCTACCATACACGTTAGATGATCTAGCAACCAATGAAGCCATCTCATGTAGGCCTAGATCGAGTGTATCTACTTCTGGAATAGTTATAAAATATTCAGAATCCTTTTTGCCAGTAGCATAAACTGAAATTATTTCTTCTATTTGAGGACCAATAAATTGTATTAAGAGTTCATTCATTTTTTGCATTGCGTGCGAGTTCATGTTCCACCTGTTCCGGCGTTGATTACTTGCATACATATTACCATATGAAGGCTACATTCATCTATTGTTCTCTTTTATTTCTGCTATTAAAACTCCGTTGATAATTTTCTTAACTTTTTCTCTCGTATTACTTAGGTGCTCTCTCACCGTATTCGGATGTTCGCTAATCTTTTTACTTATATCACTTGATCTTAGATTATCTATATAGCGCCATTTCAAAAGTTGTCTTTCTTGTACCGACAAAAGACTAAATGGTTCTGCACATGTTTGTCCCAGAACCCAAAATTCATTAATGTCTTCCGTTATAAGAAAATCACTCATTTCTCTTTCTTCAGGAGGTGCTTTAAAACCAACCTGCTTTTCTGAACTATTATCATTATCATTAGCTTCATCATCTAATAATGGAAAACTTTTTCTTCCTAATTGATCTATTAAAAATACATCTACATTTTTCTTAAGTAAATAAAAAAAATAACTATACAAGAATCCGACTAAATGGTATTGGACCCTTTTCGGAATCCCTTCTCTGATATCTCGATATACATTGGAAGAAAGTCATATCTACAGTTTGTCTTACGTCCTCTTCATCGCCATATCTTTTTGCCATATAGACTATACCGTCGAAGAACTTCGTTCACATGCTTGTAACCAGCTTGATTAAGTTTGTTTTTCATTAAAGCAAATCTGACAAAGGAGTCTTTGACAAACAAAGAAGTGAACCTTCTAATGTCATAATCATTTAAGTTATACTTACCATGGAATAACATCGTGGTGTATTTGGTTAAGAAGTTATTAAATACTTTTAATAATTCTTTTTGCGCTGTTTCATTACCCGTTTTAGCCTTAGAGATCAGATCCTGTATCTCGTCTTCGGCCAAATCATAGTACTGCTCTTTGTAGGCCGCCATAATTTACTTACCTTCCCAAATAGATATTTTATCAGAATAAAAAGATCTTATATCTTCGTAAAAAATTATTTGCGGTATGCCTATTGTTTCTGCAAATAATTTTCCCTCTGTTGAATACTTACTAATAATAAACGTAAGTGTATTAAATTCTGATTCGTAATATCTTTTAAATCTTTTAATTTTTGTCATGCTTTTTGCATCTAGGTAACCTTTAATCTCAACCCAACTTGAATTCTTTTTCATAAAGAAATCTGGAGTATAACCTTTGGTCCCGTCTCTTAATCGGGAAAGAAAAAACCGTAGGTTCAAACTCGAACTTGATTTTGTATGCGTTAAGTATTCTAGCAAAATTTGCTTCCCAATTAGATCTCAGCGTCAAACCTAAATCTTCTCTGAACCCAGTTTTGGTGTGGCGATATGCATTTCCCCTTTTCCCTTTTTCTATTTCCGTAAGATCAGGTACTACTGATACTAATTTAAGTTTTTTAAAATCTGGGTGTTTCTTTAACGAAGAAATTCCCAAAAAATATTCTTCTGGACTGACAATCTTGATGCTATTCATGGTATCCTTTGTCTCGTAACCTAACCTACTCTATTATAATTTATAAAACATAAAAAAACAAAAAAAGACTTTAGGGTCACCTAATAAAGGAAGAAGAGTAACCAAATGGATACATTAAATACAGTCATCGATAGCACGCTTATCGAAATTAATGAGGATATAATCAGCGATCTTGTCTCAAGATTAGGCTATTCGAATGAAGCAGCATCAGAGGCAGTTTCTGCTTTTGGTAACTTTGATCTAGTCGAAGATGCTGCCCTCAATCCAGTGTCAGCACTTTAATATTAATCTAGTAGAAGCCGGAGGGAAACCTCCGGCTTTTCTATACCCCTGTTAGGCTCTAGCTAGTTTCTTCATCCTAAATACACCAGTATTACATGCTCCGGATTTAGCGTGATCGCAGATGTTGCATGCCCATACATTGCTTGTAGGGTGATAAGATTTATCATTAATGATATTATCCATAGTTGTTAGTAAATTAATTTTTACATTCTCTATATCTTCCTTCGTGAAGAAATGCCCCTTATGTTTCCCCGATCTCAGATAATACAATTCCGCATGGATATCTTTATCCGGGTATAAAATATCCATCGCTACGGCATATATACCTAGTTGTAGATTATTGTGGATACCCTTGAGGGGGACTTCCCACTTGCCAGTTTTATAATCGATAATTTTAATTGCATTTGGCCCAAAAGAATCTATTCTATCTATGTAGCCAACAATCAAATAACTGCCTAATACAAATTTAAAAGGATATTCTTTGTGCAGGACATCAAATGTGATGGAGTCAAAGAGATCATAAAACTCATCTATGATACCCTTACCTGCCACAATAAGCTCATCTTTTATTTTGTTCTCAGGATCATGAGATACTCTTTGCTCGCTATAGCTTTCCTGAAGCTTATCATAGTCTAAGTTCTCCACAGAACTTACATTCTCTTCGAGAACAGAGTGTACAATATTACCAAGAACAGCTGCTTCACCAAAAATTCTTGGCTCTTTTTGTATATACGTATAGAAATATTTAGCAGGGCATGAGTTGTATGTGTCTATCCTAGAGTACGAAAAATCCGTTAAAGCTAGTTTCTCAAATTCTCCTACGTCTTCTAGCCTTCTAATTAATAGTTTCATTTATTGATTCTCGTCTCCATATGGATCTATATTCTCAAATATTAAATTATTATTCTCGTCGTACTCATTGCCTAGTTCGTCTAATGTATGATTATTGTAGATATTCTTATATCTTCCCTTGCCTAATGGCGCCCAGCCAGTAGTGCCCATTTCCATTTGATCATATTCATTATGAATCCAAGGAATCATTGTCGTCACCACCATCCGTTAAAGATAAGACTACATTACTAATGGTTTCTATATTGAAATAGTAGTTCAGGATGCCATGCAAATCAGTTAAGTCATCTGGGGTGACATAAAAGCCAGTAATCCCAGCCTGAATATAAAAATATGGTTCATCAAAATTATCGTATTCTATAAGAGCGATGTCTCCAACTGATAGTCTTCCAATTTCTTTTCTGTTCATTGTTATTACTCCTCGTATATTGTGATTGGATTGAACTTTGGGTCATCCATTTTATTACGCATATCAGATACGTAGGAATCCCAATCTCGTTCATCTTCTGATTTCTTATCATATTTAACGGTTCCCTTGAATGGGTTAGTCTTAAATTCAGTAAGGATGAATCTTCCCGCCTGGGTGACCCAACGTAGATTTCCATTCTTGCAATCGCAGAAATCACGAGGATCCGGATCGGTTTTACCTAAGGGGTCATATCTACCACTGCATCCATTGCACTTTGTATATCTGCCTTTATCCTGACATCTATTGCATGATGGGCAAAATGTCCAGCATGGTTTTTCTGTTGGGTTCTTATATGTTCCTGGTAATGTCATTCTTAACTCCGTATGTCGATATAACTGTATAATTTTTTTTCTATTTTTAAGGATGTAGATTTATTAAATTTAAATGTAACCTTTTTATTTGATTCTATATAATCTAGATATACATATGATGGTCCATTTATGTTTTCAATTATATCATAAATCCCCTTTATCATCTCTAAAGTAGGAACTTTCTCCAAGGAAATTATGATTGATTTACTCCCGATTGCTTTAGATGTATCTATTTTTTCTGAACTATTGTAAAGCAACTTAACTATCGAGGCATCTTCGTCATTTTCCCTGCTAATGGAACCAGATATTAAGACAATATCGCCCTCACTAAAAAAGGTATCACTTATAGATTTAGATTCCCTAGGGAAAATAACAACTTCTATTTCACCAGAAAGATCTTCTAATAAAAGTCGAAACATTTTCTGTCCCTTTTTCGTTATCAATCTCTTAACTGATGTCAGAATACCGCCGACTTTAACGATAGCGCCATTACCCATTTCTAAAATGTCAACCATTTCGCCAGTTACGCTAGGTGCTATAACGTTCCACATACCTTCGATGGGATGCTTGGAAACGTATATCCCTAACTCTGTTTTTTCTTTTTCCAAAAGTTCTAATTCCTGTTTTCTGGTTAGATCAATTTCCTCTTCTAGCATAAATAATTCGTCTAAAGCCCCAGCAAAAGCAAGATGCTCTAAAGTAGATTTCTTAAGAGTAGAAGGGTCACACCTCCTGAAGAAATCATATATAGAGGAGTATGGGTTGACTTCATCTCTACTGGATATTATAGACTCAGCTATAGAATCACCTATTCCATTAATAGCAGATAGGCCAAAAATAATTTGAGATTCATTCAAAACATTAAAATCTTTTCCAGATTTGTTTATAGAAGGAGGCAATACTTCTATCTCTAATTTTCTGCATTCTGAAAGATATGCTGATATTTTTTCTTTTTTATCAACGACCGAAGACATAAGCGCAGTCATATACTCAACGGTGTAATTGCTCTTTAAATAAGCGGTGACATAGCTAACCATCGCATAACTAGCAGCATGTGCTCTGTTGAAGCCATACCCACCAAAATATTCAATATCAGAGTAAATTTTGTTAGCTTTATCCTCTGATAAAGAAGAATGCGAAACGCATCCATCAACAAACTTTTTTCTAAATAGAGAAATTTTATCCATCTGCTTTTTGCCAATAGCTTTCCTTAGATCATCAGCTTCTCCAGAAGAAAATCCTGCTAATTCTCTAGAGACAGCTAAGACATCTTCCTGGTAAAGCATTATACCAAGTGAAGAGCCAAGAACATCTTCTAATTTCTGATGCTCATAAGAGATAATACTCTTACCATGCTTTCTGTCAGTATATTCTTTGTCCATTCCAGAACCCATAGGACCAGGTCGATAGAGGGAGATCAATGCCATAATATCGTTGATACTGTATGGTTGCATTCGAACCATTAACTCACGCATGCCTGCAGATTCTAGCTGAAAAACACCCATTGCTTTACCCTGGCATAGCATCTCATAAGTTTTTGGATCATTGAGCGGTATATCGTCAATCTCTATATCAATATGACGATGTTCTTTTATCAACTTTACGCATATATCTATAACTCCTAAATTTCTTAAGCCTAAGAAGTCAATTTTTAGAAGACCACAAAGTTCTACTCTACCCATATCCCATTGGGTCACTATAGGTTTATCCGCCCCCTTCTGCATTATAGGTAAGTATTCGATAAGTGGATTCTTTGATATTACAATTCCAGCAGCGTGGATTCCAGTTTGTCTAACAAGATTCTCTAGCCCAAATGCTGTATCGATTATAGTTTTTGACTCTGAATCAACCTTATATAGATTTGCGAACTCATGTACCTCCATGCACTCTTTTAGATTTTTAGAAACTCCTAGAACTGGTGGCGGTATTAATCTTGCCACCTTATCTCCAGTGGCAAAATCGTGCCCTAGAGCTCTTGTTGCATCGCGTATAGACTGCCTTGCTCCAGTTCTATTGAAGGTACATATGTGTGCTACTTTATCATTACCATATTTTGCCCTGGCATATTCGATAACTCTATCCCTATGTCTGTCATCAAAGTCCAAGTCAATATCAGGCATTGACTTTCTACCCTCTACTAAGAATCTTTCAAACATAAGACCAAATTTGATGGGATCCAAATTAGTAATACCAAAAGCATAAGAGAGGATGCTTCCTGCTGCCGAACCTCTTCCCCACCCAACTCTTATATCATTATCTTTGGCCCAGCGGACAAGATCAGAAACAACTAGAAAGTATTCAGGAAATCCCATTTCCTTAACCACTTTTATTTCATGGTTTGCTCTCTCTATGATATTGGATGGTAATAAGTCACCATATCTTTTTCTAAGGCCTTCCCACGCCAATCTTTCAAAATATTGTGTAGAACTTTCGTTGGTCGTAATTGGAAAATTTGGAAAATGTATTTCGCCAAACTTAAGATTCAATTCAACCATATCATTTACATGCATCGTATTATCTAGTAATTCTTTCGAAAATATTTTTTCCATTTCCTCATACGACTGCAGGTAGAAATTATCTCCAGAAAAAGAAAACCTATTTGGGGTATGGATATTAGAGTTAGTTGAAATACATAACATTATGTCATGTGCTTTAGCATCGTGTTTATGTACATAGTGACAATCGCCACTAGGGACTACCTTAGCCCCAATGTGATTGGCTATTTTAATAAGATCGGGTATAACGCGTTTCTGCTCCTCAAGACCATGGTCCATTATTTCTATAAAATAGTTTTCCTTACCGACTATAGCCTGCATGGCTGCAGCATGGGCGAGAGCGGTGCTGTAGTCATTTCTAAGCAACGCTTGTGCCACTTCCCCGTTAAGACACCCGGATAGGACTATAATGCCCTCAGAGTGCTCTGAGATTAATTCGTGGTCTACTCTAGGCTTTACATAATACCCCTCGGTAAAGGCCTTAGAAGACATTTTAATAATATTACTATAGCCAATATTATTTTTAGCCAAAATGGTTATATGGTATGGCCCTCTTTGTTCCCACTCATTTTTAGCGGGCCCAGATCTTTCTTCCCCATCTTTATCAAATCTTGTTTTTCTAGCTTGATATAATTCAGAACCAAGAATTGGTTTTACTCCTATGGCGTTTCCAGCGTCGTAGAAATCTAACCAAGAATGTATGTTACCGTGATCGGTAGTAGCAAGCCCTGACATGCCAAGAGCTTTAGCTCTTAATAAATATTCTTCTATATTTCCATGCCCGTCGAGCATTGAAAAAACAGTATGGTTGTGAAGGTTAGTCCAGTTCTTCACCTAATCCCTCTTTTGATATTGATTGCATTTAATACTTTATCTCTATCAATTTTGCGACATATTACTACCACGCCCTTGCAATATTTGCATACCGCAGAAGAACCTGCTTGTGCATGCGCGCTATTATACATATGTCTATCTGTCTGTTGCGTACTGCATTCGCTGCATAGACCTACAACTTCTTCGTCATCGTTCATTTTTTATCCTTTCTGTCGATACCAGTATAGGCGAATCTTACTGGAGATGGAGATGATTTTTCCTGAGTTTCAATAAACCTATCCCCAACTTTTACCCATTTATTTTTTTTCTCTAATGAACACTGCCCGCACCCAACCCCTACTGAATTAGCCCTTTCGCAAGTATATGGTCTCCCCCCAATACCAATCTCTCTTCTCTTGATCCAATCATCAATATGCGCTTGTGATTTACTCGGTATATAATCATCACAATTACTTAATATTTCATGCAAATAGTTTATAGCCTCTTCGCTATAAGTTAGTATAGAACATAGAAACAATCTTGCCTCGTGCTCAAGGAAATGTGAACTTATAGCTTGTTCATTCAGTCTCTTAATTGATGGACACTTTAACCATAGCGCTTCTTTTTGAAAAACTTTTTCATTTGTTTCAAATGATTTTAAATTAGATGATCCATATTTATTAAACGCATCGAGAATATCTTTTGGTTTATTTTTTTCTTCTTCCATTTCATAGGTATATCCCCTATACCATTCGTTAGACTTAAAGTCAAAGAACTGTTCTTCTATAGCGAAATCATTTATCTTACTGGAGTATTCTTTTATGAAATCTATACTAGAATGAAAAATATTTTTTGGAAGAAGTGTTTTATATAATCCGGTAGATTGGTGGGCTGATCCAGGAAGTCTCCACATTCTTCTTGTGTCATAAACACTAAAATCCATAGAAGATATACCTAACCTAGACTGAAGATCACTGGCTATGTACCTGAAAACTTTTGGTAAATTATTAGATGGGTTAATTCCCAGTGCTACAGCTTCACATTCTATATGAAACCCCTTTTTACCCGTGAAGTATACGGTTAAAGCTTGTTCTGGAATATATTGGGAAAGATGCTGATATAATCTTAAGCTCTCTGCGTAGCATAGGTCAATGTCTCCTTCATTGTCTAGGTCAAAATACAGAGAACCTAACCTAATAGCTTCTGTTATATTAGTGCTGTTATAGTGCCAGACTGAGGTGTACAAACCTATGTTCCCCTGTTTCTTGCGGTAAATATCTATTTCTCCGATATCGTAGAAAACTGGATTGTCACCATCCTTCTCCCTAATAACCTTATCAAGGTTCTTAATATATTTTCCTACCTCTACATACTTCCATTGAGAAATAAATTTAGTTTTGTCAGATGGAAGTCTCATGGTATCAAAACTCTACCATCTCCGCAATCGATTTGCCATACCATAAGTCGTTTATCTGTTGAAAAATTTTTGTTATTAACCCTATAATATATAGATTCGTTAATTAAAAATTCTAAAGAATTAATTATTAATGATCTAATTTGCAATTTATCCTGTTCCAAGATTAGTCACTAACTTTAGGATTAACTTCTAATATTTTATGGACTTTTGATGCGATATTGTCAGATAGGTGCACTATCATATCTAAAAAACTAGTTGGATAAGTCTCTGGTATTGGTGACCATGGACCTAAATGGCATCTAACTAGCCTCAATATAGATTGAACGGTTTCTTCATCGAGAAAAAGTGTCGAAGAACTAGCCTCAGAAGAGTATTTTTTATCATTTTCCTGGCAGTTAGTAACAAACTTCCCAACAGTATATGGATGCATAGGGTCATATAGATACTCGCCAACAGATGCTACATTGTCTATACCCTTGGTGATATCGTGGATCAAGCATGCCGAATAAACCATATCTCTTTCGATATCATTTAATGAGTATGACTGAACTATAATCTCTGCTGCTTTCACAACTCTCTTAGTGTGTAAGACGTTTCCTCCACTCGAGTGCTCATCTGGAGGATGATGTTTACCAGAAAAACTAGATGGTATTTTCCAAAATATTTTTGCCTGCAGAAGAATTGCTCTTGTAAACATTTTTATTTGAAAATTATTTATTAAATTTATTTCATCTAAAAGGGGTAATAGTATTTTATCTTCTTCTTCGTTCGGCTTAAATGGGACATCTATCCCGAGAAGATCATCTAGTATGCTTTTATTGGTCATTATCATCCCATCTTAGTTCAGTCTTTTTATACTTTTCGTATTCTATTTTTATAAGATTGATAATATAACTGGCTGGATCGGTATTCTTCGAACCGCACAGAATAAACAATTTTTTAGATATTATATTATCTAGTATTATACCAAATCTATTCTGGTTTTTCACGTATCCAACCAGACCATTTTGAACAAGGTTTATCAAATGGGCATCTCTTACAATACCAGGTAAGACCTCTTCTAGGGGCAAACACTTTAGTCGAACTTATTTCTTCTGCCCAATAGATTAATGCATTAAGATCTTCTTTCGTAACTTCATATTCAGTAAAACGGATTTTAGGCAGTGTTAGATCTATGTAACCGAAAGAAGCATTAGCGACTCTAGAACCGTGTTTAATGCAAAATGCATTATACATACTAGCAAAGTCTATCTGATGCATATTCTGATGGCTGCTCTTATAGTTAAAGACAATTTTGATTACAAAGTATTTATCATCCTTCGATAAGATAATATCGAATTTATCTTTAAGCTTTATCAATTTAGTTACCGGAACAATATAATCATCATTTATTGCTATGGGGATATAATCTCTATTAAAAAAATTCTCATGAAATGATAAAAGCACTGCGGCTGCTTTTGTGGTGAGACTAGCGGAATTACCGAAGGCACTCTCATGCTTTTCGGTAAGAATATCATATGAGGTTATGTCATCTGAAAACCAAAGTTTTTCCCATCTATTAAGAAGTGAAGAATAAGATGGAGTATACCCTCCTTGTTGTTTATAAAAAAAATAATATATTATATCTTTTATCGTATTTTCAAATCTTTGAATTAAGATATCTCTTCCACCTATAGCCTCTGGCATTTTTTGCTGGTGCCTGTAGTCATACAATAGGGCACATGTTTGGAAGTCTTTTATGGAATCTGTATTAATAAGTTTCATTAGTTGAAATCTCCATTGTTTAATAAATCATCTAGGATAGATGAGGCATCGTAGGATGCGTTCGTTACCGCATCGTATTCTTCGTAACTTTTTCTTGAATCCACATATCGCACAAGTGGAGGTTCATAAGAAAAGGTGGAACCAGTGATTCTATTTTTTGGGATTTGCAATTGCATTACATTCTCATCCTCTGAATCGTCACCACTAACTAGTTTTTTTTCTGTAATGAATATTGTAACCGCACATTTTTGCTGGATAGCCAATGAACCACCGGTGTCAGATTGCATTACAACTTCTCTTTTTTCTTTCATTCTGTTTGAATTTTCTTGCGCCGTAATAATTAAGACACAATTCATATCTCTGGCTATTTTTTCTAGACGTACCATCATTTCTTCAAATTCACCCCACCTAGCTTTCCCCTTTGACCTGGTGAACATAGATTGTATGGTGTCTATCACTATAACATCTGGCAAGTGATTGCCTTCTAACAAGATATTTCTTAGCCAATTTTCCAGATCTTCAAAGTATGGAGTATCTGGGTCATGCTTTACCATTAATCTATCACCCCACTGCTTAAGCTTGTCGGTAAATATACCTATATATTTTTCCTTATCTTCCTTTGACCATTTATCCCCTTCTGCATAAACATTTTTCCCAGTTATTTGGGTCATCAATATTCTTTCCCAGTGATTCCTTGCCTCTTCGAAGTTAATATATAATGTCTTATACCCTGAATCTAGCCAATGGTTAACTAAGCATTTTGCAAACGTGCTTTTCCCCTTTCCAGAAGCTGCTATTATAGCATGAACTGCGCCTCTAAAAAACCCGCCCTCATTAGTGTAGCCCATAGCCCTATTAAGGGATTTGAATTGTGTAGGTAAAAAATCTGGAGCGTCTAAAAGAGAATCTATTTTTTCTATTATTTGATTTGCCGTGACAAGATCATCTAATGGATTGTAATTTAATCTATTTTCCAACGCATTAATTTCACCTGTTAATAGAGACATCCTAGCTAGGTCTTCATCGCTCTTCATTCCCTTTTGGCTAATAATAATTTCTAATTCTTTTAAAGAATTTCTTTGCTGTATCTTATTATCTTTGTGTTTAAGAACTTGCGTAACTGCTTCTGGATTTGCCAACTGCATCGTTTGGAATACCGCTAAAATAGCGTTTACCCCTTCGTCGCCATTTAAAGATTCATATATATTACTCTCTAGCTGCATCCAGTTTCTGAAAGCTACCGGATCTACATAGTCCATGTTTACGGATGCAGAGTATGATAGTATCGCATTATAAAATTCATGAATGCCAAGATTGTTCTCGTTAAGGCCAACTATTTGCGGATCTAAGTTAGCCTTGAAGTAATTAATCGCACCCTTTTCCCTTATGGAAAGAGCAAAAATTTGGTATTCAATTGGGTATGTGGTTTTAGTAATGTCGAGTTCACTCATGATTATCTCTTTTATTTTTAGCCTTACGATAAGCTACTTTTTTTCTATCGTTATGTTCTTTTTTTCTATCTTGATAAAATTTATTATGTGTAATACTAGTCTTGTTTTTCTTCTCAATATCAGGTACAAGCGGACTAGACCTAAGTGCTTCTAGTAGTCTATCATAGACAGCTTGTTCATCAAGGGCATCATTATACCTGAATACGACTAGGTTTATATCTGCTATCTTGCATAGCTCTATCTTTCTTAGGTCTCTTTTCTGGGCTTGTTCAAAATCATATTTAGAATCAAAAAACCTCTCAGTATAATAAAAGTGTTGTCGACCGTGAAATTCCGCAGCTAATTTATAGGCTACGCAATATACATCTAACCTAAGACGCTCTCCTATATGGTACTCATTAACGATTGTTTGATTTGGAATCAGTTTTTTCATAGCCTGCGTAAGAGCAGCTTGCCCTCTAGATGTTTTTCTTTTTTGAGATTTAATCCAGGATAAACCTAGGGAATTTATTCTTTTGTTAAGTTGGGCGTATGAGTAATCAAGATCTTTAGCTATCTCAGTTATGGTTAGATCGGAATCAAAAAGCAAATCTATTAAGAATAGATCATTTTCCTTATCCTCAAACTCCCTTTTCATCTTGAGCCGCCTTAACGCTTAGCCTTGCTCTCGCAAAACTAATCACCTTTCCAAAATCTATAATAGAAAAATTTGAACTTTCCCAAATCTTTTCTGCTAGAGCTGCAGATAATAATGGGCAATCGAGGATCACCATATCTACCCTATCGCTATAGGTTTTAAGCTTGGTGATTATTTCATCAATCTTATTATAATAGTCATTATATTGTACATATATGATATCCACTGGTGCTCCTAGCACCTTACTGATCACCTTTCGATCATGAAAGGTAACAATAACATATGGTGTATGTCTTATGTAAAAATCAACAAACGAATTAAAAGCTAGTTCATTATTGTTGAAATAATTTTCAAGAGTTGTAGAGTTATAATACGTTTGACTATCTTCAACAGCTGAATAGTCTAAATCATTCTCTGGATCATTAGAATTTACAAAAGCCGCTGGAATTGCTTTCATATAATTATCATCATTAATAGCAAAAGATTTAATTATGGAATCGCTAAACTCTTTAGATGTTTTCTTGACGTCTGAATCACCCATTGCTATAAGAGCTGATCTAGGGAAATTCACATAGGCAAACTTTTCTTTAGCTAACATCTTGCTAGTTAATATTTGAATAGTTTGTGCTTGTGTTGCAATCTTAATGTCTTTTTTCATTTTTTTTCCTAACCTAGGAAGTGACCCCAGTTAATCAAAACTGGGTCTTTGTCTATTATTGAATTAATATGTTGTATTGCATGGAATTCTCCACCATCTAACGTGGAATATCTTTTATATTTTTTTTCTTTATCTTCATCTTTTATATAACCTAAGTGTTGCATGGCTAAGCCTGATTCTGCCCAATAGTTTTTTTGTCTTATCCAATCAACAACATATGTAGGCTCAGAACCACAGGCTAGTCTACGATTAGCAAAGCCACCATTGTCCTTAAATCTAAAAATTCTAGAACTATTATTTGGAGCCCACAGTTTGTCTGTTCGCCATTGAGTCTCATTCCACATATGGTAAAATTTTACATTTGCTACATCATATGGGGACATAGCAAGTACACTCGATATATATAGACTAGATATATCTTTAGAATTATAAAGTTTCTCGTCACAGTCTATAGCTATGACCCAATCACCAAGTTTTGCGTGTTGGCTAAGATTTCCCCAGGCAAATGCCCTTAACTGTCCTTCATGTTTTATGAATAATGGTTCTGGGGTCTGATATACTGTGCAATATTTTTTAGCAATTTTGCTAGTATTATCGTCAGAGCAATCATCAGTAAAAATTATTTTATCTACCTGCTGAGAAAGTCTATCTAGGACTTCCTCAAGATATTTATCTTCTTCATTTCTGCCTACCATTTGAGCATAAATCATATATCAAAGCCTTTGTTAAAGGGCACCGGCTTATTTCACCGGTGCCCTAACGAATAGAATATTTCTAGATATTAAACTTCTAGCATTTCTCGTACTTCAACAGCCGAGATTCTCTCTATATCAGATTGAGTAGATAGGATTTGTCCCTTGACACCTTTTCGTCCCAAGACAACCTTCTCTGCTTCATCCTTATTCTTTGCTTTAACAATATAAGTATTTACTACCTCAAAATAATTAAATTTATTTTCTGACATTTGATTTCCTTTACTTGTTATGTGAATATGTAATAGAGATATATTCTACAGCATCTTCTAGTGAAGAAACAACTTTTGTCGATAAATAATTTAGATATTTTCTTTGCCTATAGCTTTCATGGGCAAATGTTATAACTGGCTGATTATAGATATGGTTAGCCAATGTCATCTCATAGTCAGTGCCTATATAAGCTCTGTTCGGAATCATGTATTCGACTAGAACAATATCGCATCGCGCTTGCATAAAGGTATTCTTACTAACAATTTCTTTCGGTTCGCAACCAGTTTCTTCTAAACAAAAATCCATTGGGTTAACTGCATGGAAACCACGTTGATCTAATAATTTTACCGCTGTCTCTCTCCACCCATATGCGTAGTCCCCAACCTCTTCTATCGCTCCAGATAAAAATACTTTTACTCTCATTAAAAACCTTTTTGTCGATTAACTCACTAAGAATAATGGCTCTAGGGCGCGTCCACCCTAGAGTTGTTCCACTACGGGCCTAATCACCCTTAAGGAAGACATTACTGTCTCTGACCGACAACCATCTCCTGATAAGATGGCCGCGCCACTCCAATCGCCTAAGCGATACGGCATTGTAAAAGTGGCTTTATTAGATCTATTAGTATAGCATAATAATCCCCATATAGTGGTGGTGATATTATTGCTAATCATGACACTGCTAGCATAAACACCACTGCAAATATCGCTACCATCACTGCAGTTATTCCAAGAGCAATGCTTATGACATCAATGTCAGTTCCCGGGAATCTCCAACCAGATTCAGTAGGAATTTCTGGCGCTTTTCTTTTTTCTAGAGGCTTTTTCCTATAAAGATTACCAGTTGCCAGCTCTTCTCTAGAGAATTGCACTAGCTCGTCAATAACACTTTGAAGGAATTCTTCTAATGTTTCACCACCTACATTTGCAGCTTCGCAAATAACATTAAATTCCTCCTTACTTAATTTACACGTGCAGAATTTTTTCTTCGTGTCTTTATAAACTAACTTTATCTTTATTCTTTCAGCAAATGGATTTTTCATTATTAATCTTTCTTAAATTCGGTCCATATCTTATCGCCTACACCAAAATATTCACGAGCAAGACCAGCCGTTACGATATCGGTATTTAAACAGGCACCTGTGCCATTGTATACCCTGGCAAGTATCCTACCATATTTTTCGTTCTTGTCTAGAATAGTTTCTATATTTACTTTCTTATCAGCAGCTATTAACCATTGATTAACAAATTCTTTTGCGGCTAATCCTTGTTTTTTTTCTTCTAGATTTTTGGTACGACTTTCTGGAGTATTTACCCCATACAATCTAACGCGACCGTACCTATAGGTATCAAAACCAAGATCAATTAAAATATCGAATGTATCTCCATCAACTATTTTTTTAACTTCTGCTTTGTACTGATATGGGTTAAAGTTAACTGCCATTTTAATCTCTTTCTATTCCTATGTAATCGCATGCTTTGCGAAATATTGATTGACTTAATTGAAACTGTGCGTCAGCATGACTGTATCCCTCGTTGGGCTTAGGGGAAGAGGCATGCCACGTATGACCAATCGATACCGAACCATCATACACAACATTATACCCCAAATGACGAGCGAAATATGAGCACCATGTTTCTTCGTAATAATGAGGAGTGGGCAAAAAAGCCCCTATAGCATTAGGATACATCTCTCTATATTTAACGTTGTCAGTTAATGCATTCCACACACTTCTTTTAATAAAATATGCTGATCCAGATACGGTTATACATTGTATACTATCTTTATACATGGTATCTTCTGGATCGGAGTAATTCCATCCTCTATGTCTTGGATCAGTATTCGTCCCAATTATCCCCGCATGCGTTATCAAACCAAATTCATCTCTTTGTTTTGGACCTAGTATATGTATATCGGAATTATTATTAAATATATTATTTATATTTGTTACGTCTTTATTGTTAAGCCATACATCTGCGTTTAGCAAACCTATTATATTGCTACTACCTAGAGCAGCTAGAGTATTACAAGCGTGTGAATACCCTGTATTCGCATTGACGAAAACTTTATCTATCTGATATTTGTAATCGTTATCCTTTAGCCACTCAACCGTATCATCAGTAGAACCATTGTCAGCTATATAAAGATTCCAAAATTTAGGGTTACCAACTATGTCTTCGTGAAGACAATCTAATAATCTTTGGAGAAGAGGCCTAGTATTGTAATTTACGATGCATAGGTCAATCATGTATTTCTCTTATCTTCGACTACTGCCTTAAAAGCGTCCTGCTTGTTAAGTCCTAAGTCTAAGTATTCCTCATATCTACTATATGCTTCAATTATTTTATCTGATTCAAAGAATTCTATCAGAGCGTTATTAGGTTTGAAATTATCCTCTTGATATTTTTCTGCAAATTCGTCGTTAAGTTCGTCATTTATCATACGCTGTGCATAATGCTTTAATCCAAGATAGAATCCAACTCCTAAACAAAGATAGAATACTGCGCCCTTACTGCCAATCTTCATAACTTTCATCCTCTTTTGTATAAATATTTTCTATTGCGCTAGTTATCTTATCTAACATTTGCACGTAATGCTCTTTATATTTGTCGGTTTTCTTTACATTTATAAAAAGCTCAGTATATACAATATACATATTCGCTAACATTGTTGAATCTGCTACCATATATGAATAACCAGATTCTAATTTAATAGTTATTTTTTTTCTTTGGTTTATTTTTTTAGTCATTTCTTTTTTTTCTAATAGTCTTTGTCTCTGTTGCTTCTAATTCATCTGGCGATACTGGGTATACACAAAATGAATTTGTATCTGGCTCGAATGTTGCAAAAAGTATTCTTTTATCCTCAATAGTATATCCTTCTGGAGGCAAAGAATCTATCGCAGTTTTTTTTGATGCGCAAGAATATACTTGACTATGATTTGGATAGACTAGTATATAATTACACTTTGAAGCCGCCACTATGCTCCCTTATTTCAGTAAAGTATACAGTGATAAGAGTAATATTACCTTGATCAATATGGATAGGGTAATGGAAATCTTTTTGACTGCAAGGTTTTCTGTTAGTTGACCTGTTATCTGCAGGCTAGTAGACCAAGACATTAAAAGTGCCAATAATGTGCATATTCCAACAGTAAAAATCATTGGCTGTCTACCAGTCTGCTTATGGATATTGGGAATTTTTCTTTTGCCAGCTCATAAATTGCTCCCGCATATGCTTGAATCTCTGCTTGAGATTCTTCTGCAAGTCTTTGTTTAAGGAATAGGGATACGGATTGCAGGCTACAGGACCATCTATATGAAACGTAAAGGCCATAAGCGGGGAGAAATAATCGAGCCTGCTCTGGGGCTATACCCTCATCAAGTGCCATCTTATATAGAGCTTCAGATTTAGACACTAAATCTCTCAGCTCATTAGATAGTATCGAGCCAATCCACGGACCGGCCAAACCAGCAGAACCCTGCTTCTTATCCTCTGGGGCCAAACGCCACTCTTCTGCTCCTGGAATATAAAATTCTGGTTCTATTGTTATGTAACGCCTAGATGATTCATTCCATGAATCCATAGTATGGTCTGATCCAACAACATATTTCCAATGTTGACGAGCAACCATTAACGGGGCATAAATTTCAAAGGTCATAAAGGCATGTCTGAATGGTGACATATGGTTTTCTCTAGCTAGGAAATCTATGAGTCTTGCATCTGCCGTTGAGAGTTCTAATGACTCTTTATGGAAGGATGCTCTAGCTGCATTAACTACAGATAGATCACTACCCATTACATCTACTAGTCTTACATAGCCTTTATCTAAAACTTTCAACGTATTTTGATCAGTCTCCGTCGTTTTCATCCTCTTCATCCTCTTCTGTTATGAAAAAATATCCAAGATCATCTTCATCTAAGTTTATCATATAGTTATTAAACTCTTTTGCTTTTGAGTAAATACTTTCTAGCATTAGAACAATTTCTCCAGGTATAGAAAATGGCTCATCACTTGGATCTATAAGATTAACAATAATTAAATTTATTTCCTGAACAGCTGTTATTAATTCAGCCATAAATAAAGAATAATCTCTAGCAGAACTTAACGAAATTGCTTTTGTGGCATCCGGCATTGCTCCCAAATTTTCTGGAGATGTTATTTCAGAAAATATTTTATCAAAACTTTCTTCATTAGACATTTTACTTTGCATTTTCCTTCACGAACTTAACCTCACATAAGTCTGTAGTGCAATAATTTTCACCAATGGCATCAGCCGCCATACCGGCATATACTCCAGTTAAATCAATCGCGAATAAAGTTTTAGTTGCCTCTATATATTCTTCTTCGCTTATTTGCGTATATGGCATCTGGGGATACGTATCATTGCCGCTGGGCAGAAAAGATACCGTCTTAAGCTGACCATCGTACATATGTAAAACCGTTCCAACATGTTGAGACTCTGTTTCGGCGTTAAACGATATGGTCACAGATACGGAATTGTCAGACCAATACCTTTGTGCTGTGGCCGCAAGTGACATCTTTTCAAAGATTGTTACATCTTTTTCCGCACGACTTGCTTGTGACTTAATGGGAAAATAAACAACCGATGTTGTATCAGGCGATTCCGATGCGGGTTCTACCTTATAATTCGCCATTCTGAAAAGTGGTAACATGGGATCATCATTGGAGAATCTAATCGTACGATTAAAATATTTCCCACCTGGAGTCCAATGAACACCAGGTGACTCACCAGCAAGTATAGAAACAGTCCCACTTGGTTTAATCGTGGTCATCTTAACGGACTCTCTTATGCCTAGCCATTCTGAATATATATTATCGTAACGCTGTATAGTTTTGTAGCCTTGATCCATCCACTCCTTTAATATTGGGATTCCTACTCTGTCTGCGAAATTAGCCACACCGGACATAGAAGCCCCAATACGCCTATTTCTTTGCATGATTGCATTAGTCTCTTCCCAGTGGGTGGGAAGCAACGTGACGGTCTTAGCGTACAGGTAGGCGAATTTAAGAGTGCGTTTATAGTCTTCTAGTGAATCGTGGCGGTTAAGATATGTTTCCACAAGCGTGCAGCACTCATAGCTTTCAAGACTTTGTTCAGCACAGTTACCAGTAATACAATGGTCTATTTGGAAAGCATGAGTATCGTCAAATACAGATACGTCCCACACATCAGCAGTGCCCCCATCAGTTATAGAAACTACCTCGATATAGTTAGTTTTATCTGAAGTAAAATGCTTTCTAGAACAAATTTCATTAATCTTGTCCTGCTTGTCCTTATGCGACAATGTAAATAATTTTGAAAAGTTCTTTATATTATCGATGGACCCTATATGAAGTACATGTCTAGTGAATGTAGAGCCATCATCAGCATATGAATTAGGGAATGCTTCTGATCTAGGTCTTGTTATAGTCCCTTTGTTTGTCTTTATTCCGAAAAACCCTAATAGGGAAGATAATTCATCTACCATAATTTTACTAGCCTGAGAAAAACAAATACGACTCGTATCAACAGTCCCATCAGATGAGTATAAAGCATCGATTAGGCCCTTTCTAAATTCGTCAGATACATCCGACTCCCACACTTCTTTTGGTAGGCCTATGGTTTTATGCTGAACGCTAAAACTATCAAACAGATCCCTAATTCCATGGTGGCTTACATTAATCTTTTCTTTTGTATCCATTTCAGTAGATACCCCCAAAGAAGTTAATGTAGATACTAGTTTTTTATGTATCCCACTTTTTCTATCATTATCCGATACAATAAATCCGTATTGGCGTCTGCCATCTTTTCTGTCGGTTTGCCACCCATCCCCAAGATTCCATCCAATAAGGAAACCCTCATCATATGTACCCCTGGTTCCATCTGGGAACATACTGCCCTGAACAAGGTTTGGCAATAAGTCTCCATGCTGTAATTCTAGTGTAGATTTTTTTACCCATGCTTCACCATTCCATACGGGCCACTTATGCTCCTTAGTGGCTCCATAAGAGTGACCACCAGCAAGATTGACCGTGTGAACAGAAACATTAGTGCCAGACTTCCAGCACTTAGCTTCGCTAAGTTTCCCATCAAGGTTTTTTACAACAAAAGACTTTCCTTCCAACGATTCAATATTTCGTATACCTTCTGTGGTGTACACCTTCGTCCCTGTTATTAATGATGGGTTAAAGCCTGCCACTCTCCAGTCTTTATTATTAGGAGGGTCAGCAAGTCGGCCATATTTACGAGCAAGATCCATCCAGATAACACCTGGTTCACCATTAAGGGCAATACCGTCAATAATCCCAGATAAGTCTGACCCTACAACCGTCTCAACTGAATTATTCGACATCCAACCCCAACCTGGTGCCACAGGATCATACGAGTTTCTTTCTGGAAAAATATCTTTATTCTTTAGATCTAAAAAATTGTTATCGTCTAAACGACCAATTAAAAGTTCCGCAGAACGACGAACATTACCGGATACTACACAAACTCCGATAAGATTACCTACATCGGCTATATCAATACGTGTAAGCTTCTCTCCAGCTCTGCCTAAAAACAGTTTATGAATATGTGCATGGAGTTTTATCAACGGTTCTGGACCAGAAGCTGTTCCCCCGAACGTTTTAATTTGAGCGCCTAATGGTCTGATTTGCGAATAGTCAAATTCGTAAGATGGTTGGTTCTCTTTTAGGTATGAGTTTAATACCATTGCTACAGACTCTACCCAACCTTCACGAGTGTCCGGTATGGCTATTATAACTTTTTCTTTTGGTTCATAAATAATAAAATCTTTATCCGCACCTTTATCATCAAATCCAACGCCGACACCAAGCATTGATGCTTCCATCAGAAAGGCAAATGGTTTAGCTGGGTTAAATTTATTCATTTCTAGCGTGGAAACAAAGGCGCAATTTTGAAGTGCAGCTGAATTTTTTTGGACATTAACTATATCCGTACCCATGACCCAAAGACCGCGACCAGGAGGTGTCCACTTGAGGTTGAATAAACGATCAAATGCTTCTTTCGCGCTTGCTTGTGCACGCGCGTCGTTCCACGGAAGACGCTGACTCTTACAGTGGTCTTTCTGAATTGAGTACATTCCATTAATGACTCTTTCGCAGACGCCAACCCAAGTCTCTTTAGTTCCATCCTTTTTAAGCCTAGAATATGTACGGAGAAATGTAATCTCACCAACAGAATTGCCACCAGCATCTTTATATCCAAACGCTACCGTCTTACCTTTGTATGAATTTACGAAATCATCACTTAGTTTAAAGGCAAACATGCCACTATTATTAGTTATTGCCGTAACTAATGAGAGATTATTGTTATCGATTTCTTCCAGCACTTAGGAATCTCCTTATCCTTGATTATTTAAGATTAATGTTTTTACATACTTTGGATTTAATTTTTCTATTTCAGTTTTCTTTATTTTTTTTATTTGATCAAAAGAATATATATTATATATTTCCCTCTCGAAAAAGTATCCACTGCGCCAATTATGGATTTTTCCTAGTATATGTTTATGGTTTTGAAATATATTAGAGATAACTGCCCCTCCATATATCCTAACTAGGTTCTGCATTTTTTTAGATACAACAACTCCGTTACTCCCTATGTCTCCATTTTGTTCCGATTGTGCATAAAGCCAGTTAAATGACTGTCTTGTCAAGGGAGAATAATCTATAGGGTCTATTATACCAAGAGATAGTAGTTCGCTATGATTTTTTTGTATCATTAAATCTTTTTTAATTACGTCAGACAATAACAAAAACCAATCCCTCTCTTTATATTGAGTCCAAGTTGGGCACCAAAATAATATTAAGTGGACTGGATCTGGGATATTTGTTTTTTCAAGGGTAGGCAAAAGTACGGCGCAGGCTATTGCTCTTTTAATATTCTCTCTACTTATCTCAGCGTTTTTATTTTTGTTCTCTAAATTTAACCACAACTTTGATATATGGGCTGTCCAATTAGCTTCACCTATATATAGGTTCAAGTATTTTTCCGCAACCTCTACTGGCAGAGTCCCCTCCTCTATAACCTTATTTAGTTGCTCTAAAAACATTATATAATTCCTATCAATCTTGAAAAAGCTATATAGGAATCCCTAGAAAAAGTAATCCCGCCTTTTTAGGGGCGGGATAACTTCTGATCTCTCATGGAGAGCGTCGGTTTCCGTTCTGATATTATACCAGTTCGGATCGCGCTATGTAATGCTTACCGTAATTTAGTTATATATTATTTAGAGCGCCTTTGCTGAAGCTACACCGTTGTATTCCCCCACTTTATTGCGACCATACTCGGAGGTTGTATTTGCTTGACCATAACCAGATGGCATTACAACTGCAGAAGCTACTCCATCAAATATATCATTATTGTAAAGGCTATACGCAGTTGTGCGCTTTGCATGCCCCGCATTAGCAGTTGCATCCGCAGAAGCTACTCCATCAAATATATAATTACTATAAACGCTATAGTCAGTAACTCTTTTAGCATGGCCGAAACCAACAGTAAATGCCTTTGAAGAATCGACCGAACGGTTAAGTCCTGGAGAGAATCTCTGACCTATTCCATTTTGGAATGTTCCAGAGAGTGGGTGGATATATAGTTCTGATCCAGTGAATATTTGTGACAAAAACAAATTTCCTGGATAACGTCCTGAACCAGGGACATGATGATTGTCAGGGGCACCATCGAGAACAGAGCTTGTACTATAATTCGGATAATAGGAGTATGTCCCCACTACACCTTTTGGTCCAACCATCCCTGCCGTTGTGCGACCTTTTAATACCGGCCTTGGGCCCACGTAAAAAGTTGTCATTTATAGTCTCCTTAAAAAATACTGTGCCTATATAGTAAAATGAGTTAAGGTTTTATCAACTATTAAAATTAAGTATAATTTACTATTAAATCAGAAAGTACAGGCGCAGTACCGTCATGAAGCTGGTTTAAGGTCACTTCAATCCAAATGGCGGTAGAGCTACCCGGATTTATAAGGGTGTAGATACCACTATTCTTATAAATTATTCTATAACTAAAAGCTGTAGAGATTAATTCCACTGGGATATTATAGATTTTAGGGATTACTTCTTCTACGTTAAAGATCAAGGTATCATTAGGGGCTTCAAACTTAAATATCGTTCTTCCGGTATCTAAGAATTTTTGAGACTTAACCTCTAGGTCAGAAAGGCCATATGTATAAACGGTTTTACCGTTTTCGGAGAAGTAGCTTCTTTGCCTCATATTTATTCTGATAGCAGTTATATTAATTGGAGAAAAATAAAAACCTATTGGCCCGCAATTCAGAATTGCATCTGATCCCACCGTCGACCAAGCACCGGGCGCTACTCTGCCAATAGCTTCAGTCTCATTGTTGTATAATCTACTAGAGTTTAAGGGAATCCAATTATCAGCACTACTTAATGTTGGCTTTTGACTACTCGTATATTCTATCGAGAGAATATCCACACTAAAAAGTGGGTATGGAACTAAGGATATAAAGTTACAGCTATCGGATCCAGAGTATATGTTTGGTATTTTAACATAGAAATACATTTGTGCGCCAGCTGGAGATGGGTTATCGACTATAACATTTCTTTTCCAAAACTTATCAGGTTTGTCCAAAAAGGCATACGAGATAGGGGTTGTATCTATTAGGACACCAGGTGTATCAGCGCTAACAAAATTATTCTCAATTTTAGTTTCTAAAAAATCTGGTATAACCTGTTTAGAAGTTGTGTTAAAAAATTTTAATTTAGAGTAAGATGATCCATCCACCTTTGGCAGAGAAACCGTATTGTATACATGGTCAAAGCTAAGCACCTCGGTGCTATTAAATGCGAACTCAGAATTCCCAGAAAAACTACCAATATCTATCTGTGAATAACTATATATAGACAATTGCTTATAGAACGAATTAGACGTATACTCGATAGCCTTAACTCTATCTTCCAGATCCGATACAGCCATAGAGATAGACAGATGATCTTTCAGCACTCTCTCAAATGCTTCATTTAGTTTTTGGTCTAGAACCCCAGATCTATTATATAAGTGGACAAGATCATTATAATTTTGTTCAGCCCTTAGATTATAGTTAGCACTGCTAACCGGTCCGTCATATTGAACTGTTTTAATTTCTGTATTTATATAGTCTGGCATTGTGTGTCCAATTCTCTTAGTTTTGTTTTTCTAATTTATTGATCTTGTAGTATAGCATTGATAGTCTGCCCCCAATGGAATCCATAGTAGGCAGATTTACTATGTTCTGTTGAGATATCTCGTCATAGAATGAAATTGAATCTTGCTGTAGATCATAATATGCTCCGATAATTCTGAAGATCGGTATATTCTTTAAATTTACCATATCCACCAGTGATATGGGTATCCTCAGATCCTTTCGCAAAAAATATCTGAACCTTATTAACAATGGCCGTATTGAGTATTTCTAATGCTAGATATACCCTATTGATGTCGATAGACATTTGCTGGGCATAGAGATTTTCGGTTATGCTTTTTCTAGGTGATCTATATAGGGCTCTGACCTTTTTTAGAAGTGGTTCTTTTAAGATTTTTCCTGCGGAAGGGTTAGTATAGGTTATCGGCATCTGTTTCTCCTGTGGGATAGATAGTAAACTCTATAGTATGTCTCTTGAAGCATCAGAAAACTTTTCTGAGTTTTTAAATTTTATTTTAAAAGAATCAATTGAAGGTGAGCCTAGAGGGTTTTGCCCTCTCACTAAATCAGCCCTAAATCTGACCTTTGATACAGGTTCTGGGTTATTGGTATAGTAAAAAAATCTTGAATTTGATCTAATATTATCCCTACAAAATATTTCTTTATTACCAAAAAAATTTTCCAGAGTGAAGACTAGATCAGTTAATGAATTATTATTTTTGAATTCCAGAGGGTCGACATAACTGTAGTACTTGTTATAAACTAGCCCATATTCTAGTAGGGATTTAGAGTCCATAAGAGTTATGGAACCATTTGAACTTTCCGGCATGTCTATAGCTATTCTGATAACATTTATCCCTGCCTTAAAATTCCATTGAATCATCTCTGAATTTTTTCCAACCGGTATAATAGATGATCTTCCATTGAGGTATATCGCAACGTCCCAGGTTTTCGAAACCGTATCATTTTTTATAAAATTATTTCTTACGGTTATATCGTTAGGACAATAAATCTTAACATCTAAAAGCACACTTATCTTAGATAGATTTGGCCCAGTAAAAAAGATAGAACTATTTGTCAACTCATATGACGGCATAGTGAAAAACTGTCTTATACTAGATTTACCATTAAGTATATTCCCCCAGGTAAATAGTTCATCTTTTTCGTTAAAGATGCTACCGATATAATTAATATAATTTCCGTTAACTAGATTAACACCCTCTAGTAGATATGGCCTTATGGGTTGGTCTAGTTTATCTATCTTACCTATTCTATAAATTTTTTGACCTGGATACATGTCCAATAAGGGATTCTGATCATTTAAATTTTTTGAAGAACTTTTTGTTGCTAGCGGAATCTTTTTTATTTGACCAGAATTTGGGATTATATTAGCATTTATCTGTTTTGAGGCTAAGGTAGATCCATTAAAATTTATAGAATTTGAAAATTCATTTAATTCTAGATTAGAATTTCCGGTAGGCAGGATGGGTATCCAGGCAAAATCGGAGAGAACTTGCGCAGATGGGTTGTCTTCTGCTAAATAATAAATTATCGACCCACCACCAGTTGTGGAATAATCAACATCTAAAGAGACAGAATCTATAACTAGCGATGGGTTGTCTTTGGAGCTGACAGAGATTGGCATAGAGACATACGTAGCGGATCTATCATAATACTGACCGCTTATTGCTATATCCCTAATACCAAATCTGTAACCATTCTTATCAACCCTATTCGGTTCTATAAAATCTGGTTCCGTTTTTACCATAAACAAATCTATCGAGCCTATATTGCCTGGCTCAAAACTAAATGAAAACCTATCAAAATCTTTTGTTGATTTCTTAGAATAAACCTGACTATTTTTATTTGTATCTACATAATTAACCTTAACGTAAACATCCGTCGGCGATATTGTACTTAATCGCCCTTCTATCTTAGACAGGATAACATTCTTGGCTATCGGTAGATTTATAGATAGAGTCACTAAACCTATTTTGTCAAAATAGCGTATTGTTTGCCATTCTGTATTTTCTAAACCATCAAAAACCGCAGAGAAAAAAGAATCATCAGAAAAAGCTTTGTTCAAATCTATTTGGGTTTTATTAAAACTTAAAGAATAAGTTGGACTATTTGAGGTAATGGAATTAGTAGATACCATATCAAATACAGATGATTTCAATGTCGGAAGAGAAACTTTTCCATTAATTATATCAACGAATGCCGTAGTATAACCTAAGTCTGTTCCATCTATCTTGGAAAACAATTCAGAATATGCTGCGTAAAACCCGTCTGAGTTTTGATTAGCGAAAATCAGATCATCAACTTTTGATTCAAGAAAAATTCTCTTGGCTCTTAAATTCTGAAGTCTTTTATTTAAAGCCGTAGCAACCTCTAGCATTTGATCTGAATTTTCAAACATAGAATCATATAAAGTTTCTATATTAAATATAGAATAAAGCATTTTCTGATTAAGTAGGTCGACTTCTCCAAACTGAACCTGCCTAAAAATTTGAGAGTCTATTGGAAGAGGTTGTCCTGGTTGAAATTTAGAAAAGTATTTGGAAAAAAAATCTAAGATCTCAGATTCTTTGGGCTTATTTCCTGCTGCATAGAGATTCTTATACAAGGTGCTTAAGAATTTTTCTTTTTGTATATTACTTATGGTCATGATTGTTCCACTCTCCCTGATATTTGATATGAATATAATATTGGAGAAATGTTTTCATACCTTGGTTTTTCTAGTTCTATTTTAACCCTAACACTAGTCACTATTTCTGGTATCTCTGGATAGTTTAAGTATTTTATTCCCCTTAATTGGCCAATCCCCTGAACGTTCTCGTTCAAAGAAAGTATTTCCGGTATCCCGTTAAATGGATTTTCAATTGGGGAAATTTTTATCCACTTATTCCCATCATCTAAAGATACATAGTATTTTATATAACTTTTACTAGAACTAGCCCCAGTATACATTTCGGAAGTATCTGCAGAGATGGATAAATTTTTTATTTGGTATGGAAAAATAAATGGCTTGGATATAATTTCGGCTTTTTCTCCAAATGTATTATTATTGAACTCTATTGATCTCAAAGATATTGATGCCCTTTTTGCATTGTAGTACTCAAACATCTTTTTTAAAAGGATACTGGCTGGAATGGTTTTTGGTTTAAGGTCTGACTTTATTGGTTCTATCTTCAAATCTTGGAAATTATTAACACTCCATGCTCCATCGCTAATTTTTTTATTGATAAAATCTAAACCAATTTTAGCGGCTTCTACAGAATCATATGACCATCTAATTGCAGTATCGGTAGTATAACTTTTTTCCTGTTGGATAGCAGGAGTCTGAAAATCGGTAAATGCGTTTGTAAAAAAGTACCTAGCAGTTGGTAGCGACGTCCTTGAAAAAGATATCACAGCTCTATCAACCTGATTAGTTATCTTGAATGTAACAGGTATTTTTTTTGTGACCATAGAAGATGAATCTTTATTCGTATTAGGACGCAAAATTGATGGGATAATATCGTCCAAATCATATTGGAGATCAGAAAACCCTAAAGAGACTAATGAGCTAGGATCAAATCTAGACTGGGATTCCAACCTAGAAAGGACTCCAGTCCCGCCAGTAGGCTGCCAATACATATGTTTGATCTTTGTTTCTGTATAATTTTCCTGCTTTATATATACATTAAACTCATCTGTATTTATTTCTGGAAAAAAGATATTAGCTTTATTATAGTAATATTTACCAGAAGACTCTATACTCTGTGGTACGAATGTAGAACCAATATATATTGGCTCATTTAATAGTTCCACCAATTGATTAGTCGCTCGTGAAATAGCTGTAATTCTTACTATTTTTAACTCTGAATAAACGTTTTGCGATGCTCCAAAATAAGGAATTATAGTAACAGAATTAGCTTTACCGGGTCGTGAAGATTTTATCTTCAATGATAGATTAAGACTTTCGTCTGCAGAATGACGAATCCAAGGTTTATATTTTGTAGTTTTTTCACCGTTAACTATAGACTCATCTGTATATAAAAATTCAAACTCTTTTGCACCAGACATTTGAGTTTGTTTTTTATCAACCACAATAGCTTCGTATTCAAAGTATTTCATCGGATTGCCATCAATTATGTTTGCTATTAAACCAATAGAATTATTATCCTGATATATATACCTGTAATTTGATTCAACATCATTGGTCATATAAACAGCATGGTTATTGCCGATAAACCCATTCGAATCATCATTGATAATATCTATCGAGGAGGGGTTCCATCTGTAGGATTCGGAAGTCGAGAGACTTGCCACTCCATCTCTGACAAGTGGTATGTTTTCTTTAGGAATTTTCAATAAATCTATAAAATCCATATTATCAAAATAGTCACCAAAAAAATATATGTCGTTTCCAGGGCTTTGAGAATAAGCCTGGAGAACTCGTACTTTTGATTTCATTCTATCTGTAAATTGATTTTCCTTTTCAACTTCAGAGTTAAAAAGATTATAAAGAGATACTATCTGTGCACTCTGGTAATCTAATTGTTTTGCTATTATATTTAGATCATCCGCAACATTGGAAATGAATCTATTAAACTTTTTGGACGACGGCGGTTCACCTTTTATTACTTGCTCATAGGTAGATATCGGCATCGTAGAAAATTTATTCACATCCGTAAGCAGTTGGTTATACTCTTCTGCCATTTGCTCATAAGAGGCAATGTCGTTCTTTGAATATTTCAAAAGAAATTTTTGTATTCTCTTAATTAACTGATCATAGAATACTGTGTTTACAGATAGTTGAGCCATAATATTATCCTAGTTTCGACAATTTATTTGATCGCATATTTTTTGTTTTTAACTTTAAGACTACATTATCTATATAGCCAGCCGAAAAAATATTATCCATGTTATTTCTGACTATTAATCTAAACCTGATAAAGTTGTTTAGGTAACTATACATAATATTAAATGATAGATTAATCGATTTATTAAAAATAATATTCTTTCCATTTTGAAAGAATAAGATTTCATTCGTTTCATAGAAAGAAGCTTTTTCAAAATTGTTATCTATATAGTTAGTCAGGTTTATAGCATACGTTCCGTCGGAAAATTTAATAGCGACTGGGCTATATCCGAGATAGTTACTAGTGCTAATGGTGCCATTTCTCAGACTATATATTGCGCTGTTCAATTTTTCTGGATCTATATATGGTTCATTTTTAAGTAGAACCATATTCCCAGAATACGTTCTTTCAAAGAACTCTCCATTATTACCAATCCCACTTCCGGAATTAAGCATTTTGTCCTTTGGACTGATTAGAGATGCATCGATATAGTTTTGGGTAAAATTAACCGTATCTGCAGTGTAAGAAACAATATATACGCTTTTAGGGTCAAAGGATTTAAACGTGATAGTCTTTTCAAATTTATTGACTATATAGAAACTATTATTTAATATAGATTGGTTACGATATACCTTGATAGATGGTTCATCTGGGTAGAATCGTAGCGATGCTGTTTGATTTATCTTGTCTACGAATAGTATTTCAGATTCTATTTCGCTAGAATTGAATGGAATAATTGGATACCAGTCACCCTCGGAAATTGGATTCTCCTTAAGGGAAATAGATAGCTCATAAGAAATTGGTTCCTTCAAGTCTAGATTGGAAAAATTTTTCTTCTTGTCAATTTCTTCAAGATTTACCTTTGCCTTTATCCCAAGAACTGTACCGGCAATCGATATCCTAGCACTTATGTAAGATGCTTTATTTTCGCTAAATGAATTGGTAGAATATTTAGCAATATTTGTTTTTCCAAATTGAATATTCTTTAAAGAAAAATTATATTGATAAGAATTTGTGTCATGCACTGCGCTAGTCATTGAACCATTTATAGCAAAGTTGGAACCGGGTATGATGTGCATATCGTCGTGACCAAAGATATCTTGCCCCAACATATTCGCATTTTTATCTATCCCCGTTGGTGGGCTAGTTACCCTACCTAGAGAACCACCCCTATAAACGCTATTGGTATCATTGAACATGGTGTTTTTGAATAATTTAAACTTCATTCCCAATGTTTGGGATACTATATTCTGGACCATATTTGTTAGAGGACTTCTATCAAAAAGAAGATTTGATTCATCAAGGATTGTTAAATTATTTTCTTCGTGTCTGAATTTATTATGCTGTTTATCATCAATGGGATTATTTTCAATTGGATATTTATATGTATAATAATCCGTATGGACATTTATATTTTTTTTAAATTCATCTATAGAAACAGATTTTCTAAAATATTCCAAGACTATATCTTGTAAAGTACTGTGTGTATTTTTTTTATTCTTTCTTATCTTTTTTAATATTTCATAAATTATTTTTGAATTTAGTTCATCTGAAGATGATGGAGCTGTTGCCTTAGTATAGAGTGGCTGATTTAATATCAAAATTATTCTTTTTACTTTATCCATTGGGAAGGTTATATCCAAAGTAGACTTGAAACCAATTGGCGCGTTCAGCAATTGCTTAAGTTGATAGCCGGAGCTTGGAACATTAGAATCTGAGGAAAAAAGCCTCTCTGCTATATTTGAAGACTCTATTAATACTTGCATTAACTGCAGTCCATTAATTTCATTGGGATTTATTCTTATAAAATCCATCTCTATTTCTTTGATGAAATCAATCTCTAAGATTGTTTTAGCGCCTACCATGTGGGAATAATCGTAGTCCATATAGACTGATAGAGAGTCCGGAAAAGAAGTTAGTATCGTTGGAGATTTAATAGAGACATTCCAAACATTGGAATGTCTTTCCGTAAAAAGATTATCTGAATCAGAAATTGACGATATATATTGGGTGTAATTACTGTCAATTTTAACTGATTTTATAAAACCAATAGGATTAATAAAATCGACTCCAGCACCTATCTTAAACTTCGAGACGATACTGTCTACATAACCATTGCCATTTTCACCGAATGGTGAGCCACCCCTATCTGTGTAGGGTACTTTTTCTACTTCATGCTCATTTGAGTTTAGGTTATTATCAAAATTTTCTAAATATGAAAAATTATAAAGATCATCTTTTCCTGAAATAAACTCATAGTTATTAATATAATTTTCTAAATATTCTACATTCTTTTCTATCTTAGCAATTTGAGATAACATTATATCTACCATGGAATTTGTCGATACGCTAACTGCGTTAGAGGCATTGAAGTATCTCTCAAAGCGTATTTGCATATCCCTGAATGTATCAACAAATGATTCTGATTCAATTATTGATCCAATTCTATACGCGACTGGGGCGTAGTCGGCACCGACGGAAAACGTAGAAAGATTTTTTACTAACTCTGCGACCTGTGCCTTATCAGCTTTAACATTTTTCATTAAAGATCCAACAGTTTGTTGTGATTTATCAGAAAATGTTTTTATTATATCTGGAAGAAAATTTATCATCTAATTCTTGCCCAATCTTTTCCATCCATATCCTGGATTTTATAAGCTACACCAGCGGTTATATTTTTATCTATTATACTATATATTTCTTCTTCGTTATTGAAATTTTCCAAAACAGACCTAGGTATCTGTATTATAACATAACCACCCTTTGGATAGGATTCTTGATCTGAAGGGTATATATCCCAAAAAGATATAGCCTCAGGAATATCCACTAAAACCTTATCAAGATCCAATGCGCCATATGATTTTACATTAATGGTTTTACCCAGAGTTGCTTTTAGTCCGCCACCCTTTAGCCTTAGATCTTCCAACCTAACATCTTTTATGTCTACGGAATTCAAGACATGGATAAGAGCTATTTGCATAGCAAATGGGTCATACTCTGTACTGTTATAGTAGTCAAAAATATTCGTATCATAAGTAAAATCTATAACCGGTCCATAAGGATGCTCGGATACGTAATCCCACGTGTAGGCATTGTTTTCTGAACTTCTAACCTCTATCCTAGATGGGTTGATATATATATGTAGTGCTTTTTCTGTGTCGACTAAATCTCTATTCAAAAATGGATTGATCGGTATTGGCGCTCCAGAAACTTGTTTAATCGGTATGCCAGTTGCTTTTGCGGTATATGATACTCTAATTAAATTTGGATCATCAGACAATGGTGTTACGAAATCCACTATTCCGGTATTGCAATTTATATTTCTGATTAAATTACTTTCTACCAGTTCCCACTTACTGTTTATATTGTCCCTTTTTTCAAAGGAAACCCAATTTTTTATTACACCAACTACAGTATTCGATGGTTCACGAAAGGTGGCAATTGGCGTTTGACTTAACTGTACCCTTCTATTAGAAAGCACAGTTGGGACCTCGTCCAACACATCGATATATGGACGACCTGCTATCTGAGACCAAATTGCACTATCTATGTCTAGGGTTGAATATGTAGCCCTTAATGTTTTCCCAACATATTTGCTTAACCAAGAAGTCCAACCATAAACTGGATTTATATAGATATCCTTGGTAAAAGATCCTGCCGTAAAATACAATGGCCACTGCTGTGTTTTCTTAAGATTAGGGGGTATTGATGATAACCCTATTCTTGACGAAGAGTTATATTCCAAGTTGTAGATGGGACATGCTATCTTCACCGGAACATTAGATGGGATAAATCTACTAGAAGTCTTTGGCCCAAAAAAATCAATATTACTAGACGTATTACCATCTGCATCAATCGCCAAAACCCCTATGTAAATATTATCCGGACCTCTAGATATATAGTCTATATAATATAGACTAGTTCCCAAAAATTCTTTTTTGTTTTTGTCATAAAAACCGTATACAAAACCACCATTATCTGGTACGTTATTAATAAGTATGATAGAACCGTAATCTACGTTGAACTCTTCGGTATCTAAAAGAGACATGGCAAAGTTTTTTATCTCTATACCATATGGCTTCCCAATTTTAGATGAGTCGCTACTAGGCTGACATAATAATGTTAATCCATCCAAAACGGTGACTGTATTTTTTGATTGCTTTATCACAGATCCGTCTGCTTTAAGCAGCCAAAAAGTATCTAATAATTTTTCTGTGCTCTTTAATACTTTCGAGTTAGCATATATCAGGGTTGAAGTCCCGAATGTTATTATGTTATTTATTGCACTTACGACGATAGAAGAAGAGCTTACTGGATTATTAGTAGAACCAAAAACATCGCTCACTAATAATGATGCTTCTAAAAGATCTATTTCCCTAGATGAAGTTAAGTCTATTGTAATCGACTCATCTTTAAATTGAGGCGAACTATTCGCTACCCCAGATTGCGAAATAGTAGCTACATTACCACCTATAAATGGTGTAAATGCTGGACTATATTTAATGTCACTAAAATCTATTTTAGTGGCAGTCAGATCCAAGCTCATTTCCCCAGACCAAGTTGGGTATAACATAGAGATTGGTGTGGTCGCAAATTTCACAGACTTGATACCACTAATATCAATAATCTCACCTTTATTTGGTGAAATGTTTTTTACTTTACCTTGGATAACATATTTTATAATAACATCTTTTGTTTGTGTTTCTGGCTTATATCCAAAAATATCATAAGCAGAAGAACCGAGACTCAACTTCTGTCTTATGGCATTGTAGCCCATGTTAAAGGCAATTCTTTGGATTGAATAACCCTCCGTATAACTACCAAAAGATCCACCTAAAAGTGCTCCAGAAAATCTTATTGAGAACACGGCACATTCGGCTATGGGCTTATCTACTACTACTTTTATAACCCCTGTTGTATAGTTAAGTATACCTTGTACTACGGTGCCCGTACTTGACCCAGCTGGATAACATTTTATTTCTTTTATACTTATACCTTTATAGGATGTAGCACCTGCGAAAGCTCCTGTGGTAATGCTTAGATCGAGAACCTTCACATTTGTTGCAGTGCCTAACTGATCAGATGGCGCAGCAACCCAGATTGTATCGATTAGAGTAGACGGACCGGTAAGCCCTGTAAATGTTACTTTCCTATAGTTCCAATCTCTAGATGGGAGCTCATGTAGCTCTATAGCATCTGCTGCCGCTATTATAAATTTCACCACATCAGGTTTGTTTACTTTAACCCTAGCGAGTATTGCCTGATAACGGACTGGGTCGGAGCTCTTTATTTTTTTCCAAACATGTATAGCTAATAAAGATTTTGTTTCACTATCGACAGTACCATTTTCGAATCTAGCATCTTCCTGCACCTGAAACGCCTTAACTGCATTAAAAGTAGCTGCGTTATAACCAACTCCCGATCCGGTAAGTGGGCAATTAAAAATATTTGTTCCATCTCCATATTCACGTAAAGAAATTTGTATATAGTTAATGTAGTTAAGAGGTTTTGACATCCCCTGTACAAATTGCTTAGTTGTATTTCCAGCTTGTATATCTCCAGTGTACAGATAGCTGTTAGCTGGGTCTGTTGAGTTAACTATATTCGTTCTTCTGTCTGCCCCAGAATAGACAGCATTTGAATTTTGAGTTGGTTCATAAATTTGTGTGTGTGGAGGGTCAATAACTGGTACAAGTTTGTCTGGAGTAGCTTCAACGTGTTCTTTATAAAAAGCCTCACGCGAAAGAGTTGCAGAATATCTTGCCTCTACATTCGCTGTCCAACTTGCACTAAAAGAATTAGAAGATTCTTTTGAGCTTACATAAGAATTGAATATAGAAAAATTGAACGGATAAGCCTTATAAGTATTGATGGTGGAAATTGATTTATTTAAAAAATCATTTACTTCTTTATTAGAAGATTTATACATTCTATCTCTTATGACATAAGGGCCAAAACCTCCAGGGATAACAAACTGTGGAGAAGGAGAATTAGTGTAGGCGTAGAGAGTTGAATCTATAGTATCCGCATCTAGCTTATATAACGTATAAGATGTCGGTATTTCCTCAACATCTTCAGATGTATAGTCCTTCTCTACTCTAACCGCATTAGCTATGATCGCATCTGGATTAGTAATCTCTACATAAAAAGTGATATTACTTAAGTCTATCTCTTGTGTAGAAAGACTGTATTGGTCTGGGAGATAGTCATATATAGATGATCTATAGTAATCTATTATCGAATTATTTTTTGGAATTAAACTTTTACAATATTTTACCGTCCCTATTGAATCAATATTGTTTAGCTTTATGAGGCTATAGATTTCTTTTTTCTCGTCTTCTAAAAGTGCATTACCGTTTATGACAAACGATGAATCCCATTTTGAAACATGGTAGTACATAGATGATCTAACATCTTTTGTTTTTGTCGAAAAGATTCTAGCTAACAAAGCTACCGAAACAGCGTTATAGAGTAGCTTAAACGGACCCTCTATTGCCGCCACAACATTAAATGGATTCTCCTCAATGGAAGCTACTCCACTATTTGCAGTGCTTATATCGAAAAAGGAAGAAGGTTGATACAGATCATTGCAATATTTGAGGAATTGAGCAGTAGAAGCTAGTATCGATCCTTTCGCTAAGGCATCTGTATAAGGAGCAAATTCCAGACTAACAAATATTGGGTTACCTCTAGAGTTTTTTAAAACTATATTACTAGGAGACAAAGACCCAGTAAATTCTTTGCAGATTTTTTTAGTAGATATATCTGACAGATTACTTCTACCAAATATAGAATAGACTCTATGATTAACTCCGTCAACGGTTAGAGTTTCAAAAACAGTCTCATCAATTTTCCAAGCATTATGTTTATTCTCATCGATAAAAATATTTGTTGGATTGTAAGTCCAGGAGTCCAAAGCATATTCTAGAGAGCTAACAGATAAACTAGGATCTATACTTTCTGCTCCACTTGGTATTCTAGAAAGATCTAAGATCAGCGTGCCCTGGCTTATCTCTGTATATCTCTTTATTTTTGCGCCTTGCTCTGTCGTTAGAGTAGCTGTAGGGGACCAAGCCAAGACATCATACTGATCTAAATCTGTTGCAGAAACCTCATCTATATTCAACAACCAGTACAAAGCGTTCTGCTTTGGTGTTCCTATCATTTTTGGATTTTGAAAAAGATAACCAGAAAGATTAAATGGAGACTGTTCGAGCCTATAGAACACATATGGATTAGCAGAAGAATAATCTCTTCCGGCTTCCATTATCGGGAATGCACTAGCCGATGATAGCACTGCGCAATTAACAACTTTCTGTTTTATATTTGATTCCGAATCTAGTTCTTCTCCATTGTTAACGCTTGAAACATCTACTGATTTTTTTATTTTAGCTATTAGTCTCCAGTTAAAAGACTCATAAGTTCTGCTATCCGAAAGACCTTTTTTGGGTACAAAAATTTCAAATCCATCTGCGTTAGTGTTCGTGCTAGCTATCATATTATTTTTTGATGATAAAGATTTTCTTGCAAATATTTTTTTCTTCCTAGAAGAATTGTCTACTACAAAAGATTCCTCAGCTACTCTACTGAACAGGCTAACTGTATTGATATTCTCCCTATACTGTGGCACTACTGAGCTTATCGAAGAGGTCGAGGAAAGAGAAACTTTATCATATACCAATCTCAGGTCTACTGGGTTTGGGCTATCGAATAAAACCACTACTTTTGATGGCACTGCTGTGCGGTCAGAATAAAGACTAAGTGGCATTTGCTCTATTAAAATTCTATACTTCTTATCACCAGTGTTTGGATCTAGATAGTCGTATCCGTTTTGATCTAATACTTTTATGGAAAAAGGAATTTTTGACATTTCGACAAAATCATCTAGACTATTAAAGCCATAAGAATTTCTTGGAAGAAGTGTATAATATCTAGATATATAATAAGAATGAATAAAATCATTTTTCTTAATATCGTTTATGTGATATCTTTTATCGAATGCCTGATTCGACAAAAATATATCACTAACACTGATATCGTCAGAGTCGAATACTGTATTACCATCAGAATCCTCTAGCATGCCGAGCTCATTAGCAAATACTAATTTATTTTTAGCCCTATTGTTTGATGCCCCTATATCAGAAGAATAGGAATTTTCTGGAGTAAAATTAGAAAGATCAGTTATCGAGATATTATTAGATGGAGTAACCTGCTTTGAGGAGAACCAGGCTAAAGCCATACTAGAATCATCTAAGGGTAGATTGTTTACCTTTCTTACTTTCCCCTGTATACTCCCATCTATTTTATGGTCAAATTTTTTCACAATTAATCCTCATAATCTTTTATAAGCCCAGAATAGTTACCGATTTGATATGGTGTTGAACCCAGATACCCAGCCTGATATTGTTCATATCTAGACACAGGCAACCACACTGGTGGCTTCCATCTAGGTGTAGAGCCAGTTAGATCCACTAAGTCTTCATTATAGTAACTAATGCTAAAGCTTGGAGTCGCATATAAATCTAAAGATTTATCTGGATCGAAATTAATAATATCAGGGATCCTTAAGCCATCAACATAATTTATGTCTATGTTATCATAAGTCTCATTCCAATAAACTATATCCCCAATCATTGGTGTTGCGCTATCTCTAGCGGTTGACTCCAATTCTGATTCCACCACCATAAACCAATAACCCGGAGTGGCCCTATCCTGAGACTGTATAGGACCTATCTGGAATCTGCCATTTTCATCAGAATAAACTATACCTGCAGTAGTTTGGGACGTTGGGGCTGTAGTATCTATTGAGTACAAGGAAGATTGTAGTATCGGATAAATTTCTCTATCTTTTCTCCAATATATAACTTTGTTAGATTGTGGGATATTGCTTGTTGTTATAATGCCGGACACTATAACTGAAGAAATCCCGTCTGCGTTTATGGAAATTGGGTTAGACAAAGCTGATAGATCTGAGCTAAATGATTTATTCGAATAGATTTCAAAATTTTTCTCTGTAAGAAAATTACTAGAGTCACTATCTACATGCGCCTCTAAATCTTGTGGATAGGAAATACCAGTCACCAATAATGAGGATGATAGCTGCATTGACACAGCTGATAGACCGGCAAATCTTGCATTTGTAGAAGCGAAGCCTTCATCATCTGTTGTCAGTATTTCTTTATCAAAAATTAAATCTGGATTTGATAATCTAAAACTTTGGTTTGGTTTAGGATTTTTTTCAATATCCGAAGAATAAATAGATATAGTCATATAGTCTTGTTTGTCGTCCATTACATAAGAAGGGGATAATGTAACGGCTGCTGTATTAAATACATAAAGTTCACTAGATACCATTATGTATCCTTCATCTAAAAATGAAGTTGTGTCACCAAAGTCTAATGAGACTGGAGTGGAGCTTCCATCAATTGAGGATTCGTAAACAATTTCGTAATCTAAATCAGAATTTGGTGTTGCATCAAAGACAATTCTTGAATAATAATCTAAATCATTTAATACGTTATCTAAAAAGTATGAATTTTTTACCCTATATCTTACTTTATAATTTCTATCTCTAGATATAGTATATGGTGAATTTGGAGTTGCGGTAAAATAAGAATCTGGTGATTCAAAATCGGTTATTATTATCTCTCCGGTCAAGCCATCTACAACGGAAATATCATAAATGTTTTTATATCCAAGATTAAATAGATATGAATTATCGATTGAGTTATACCTTGGTTTAATATCTTCGGTATTATAAAAGCCAAATTCTCTAGGGGTGGCCTCATCTGGAAAAGCTGTTTCCACAAAGTGTACGGGTGTTGAATCATTATAGACATTCAAAGATACAGGTGCACCCTGCCTAGGGACCGATGGTAATTCTACTTGCTTTAACATCCCACTGAAAACAGATCTTTGAGGTTTTGCGTATATGTAATAGTCATTATTATCTAAGTTTATCCAACCGGTATTTATTCTTACTTCTAGTTTTGAATCATAGAGTTTACCCTTAACAATAAAGTTGGTAAATGTAGTTGTATTTCTTGATAAGTCGTAAGATTCTATTACTGAATTTCTTGGATAATTAATTTTCTTAGTAGTGTATATATCATTGTTAATTATAGAATCTATATTATCTTTTTCTAAAACATAAGATCTATTTAAGAATGGATTTATTATTTTTTGTTCCGACCAAATAGATACGTCTAATTCAGCAGGGTCGATTACGCGCATGCTTTCAAAAAAGTATTCGAATTTATCCACTCCAGAAAGTCCAAAACTTTCTCTGGTTAATTCTGGGACCAAAATTGAATCATCATTTTTCCCTGGAATATATTCACCGTATATTGGATTATAGCGAACAACTCCATCTTCATTTATGTAACCAGAAATACTAGGAGATGCTGGTAGAGTAAAAGGTTCCCATTCTATGGTAGTGAATGGATATGCGCCAGCATCAACTGTCTCAAGCTCTAACTTATTTGGCGTAGATCCATATAGGTATTCGACATTCGTGAAATAGTAGTTTGCCGTTGCTGCTCCATCTACTATAGAAGTACTCCCAATTTGAGCAGTTGATGTTGGAGTAGATAGATCTGAGCCATAATACCTAAGTGTTATATTAGGAGATGACGGCACAAAGATATCTTCATCTGCCTCTAGATAATGTGCATACCCGCCAAAGCCAGTATATTGGTTATTCTCTGATACGGAATCTCCGCTTAAACCTTGCGTTGGTTTAATGTTGTTAACATAAATATATTTTGGCGTTGCGCCCTCTGGCATTATTATATTTTGCATCATTGTATCATGGTCTAACTCAAACGTAGATGGAGGTGTAGCGACATCGTTAAGCATACTTTCTAGAGAATGCACTGGCGTATATCCGATTCTTTGAATTGGATCATACAACTTAGATTGTACTTGTAAAAACGTACTCTGTGAAAAGTTCGGAGTTGCAGAAAGTCCAGATCCTAAATATTCTATTGAATTATTTCTATGGGAAAATTTAGCTATAAAGTCGTCGTTCAGGTTTGGCGTTGCATAAATGGAACCATTCCACAAGCCATTTTTTATAGTTATATTTAAAATATTTTTTATATCTAAACGTGAACTGGTAATACCATTTATAGTATTTGAATATGGAATAGTATCTTGTCCTATAACTGGATAAATAGTAGAAACAAAACCTTCTGTATCAAAAATTTCTCTAGAAAAATATTCAGGGCTTGCAGGATGACCAGGACTAAAATTGTTTTTAGGATTAATTATAAATGGAGCAACAAATATAGTAGGGGAAGTATAGATACCATGTGGGGTAGCACTAAACTCTAATGTTAGATTAACAGTTGCTGCTTGGTTTTCCCAAGCTGTTTTTTCATAAGATGCATAATATTCATACGCAACTTTTACTGGATCATATTTTATAGCGGTTCCGATCTTTTTCTTTCCGCTAGCTACAATTTCCGTATTGAAATATTTTGGGGTAGCATCAAAATTAACTATCGAAATCTTAGCGTCTGAGAGATCTCCAACTCCAGGCTGATAATATGGTATTTGGATATCGTCATCATAGTATCTTGAACGTAATCTATTTATGCCACCAGCTTCCGATCCTGCATAATCCCAAATACTATCGTCAAAAGTAAAGTATCCCCAATTAGTTGGATATCTAATGTTTAAATCTTTTACAAAATTTTTGAATGAAGTCGTTGGGTTACCATTGATATCAAAATATGATAAAGAATTTTCTATATCTGACATCTCTAAGACTTCCGGCGTTGCACCAGGGTTTTCATATGGAGGCGTTGCCCCAAAAGCTTTCCAAAGATTTAACTCTCTTCTAAGGGTTTTTTTGAATGAGTCTACACTAGAGCCAATCGGATTCTTAAATACATCTAGAATTCTTGCTTTAAAAGAAATGTTAGATTCTAAGTACAGTCTGCCTAACCCTACTCTAAATCCAAATTCATCAAACCAATTAAATTTTTGTATTGGAGTTTGGGCTAAGGTTTCATTATTGGAATATTCGCTCTTCACATATATGCTTTGGAATTTCTTTAATGTTAGTATTTCTCTATTAAGTGGATTGTGATAAAAGATATAATCAGTCGGCCTAGACCTGTAGAAGTCGACAAGATTATCTACACGAGCTAATTCAACACCATTGCCAATAATTTTATTAAATGTATTTTTTACATTAGTTGATAGATAGATCCAGTCTAATTGATTTTCATCTGCCCTGTCTATAAAAGAGTTTATTCTGTAGATGTCTATTTCTCTGTCAAAGTTATCTAGAGTTTCACCAACAACAGCATTTAAGAATTTACCAGCAGTAGACTTAGGCTCGAATAGATTTGGAGTTGCCTGATCGACAGAGTCCTCAGTCATCGACATCCATGAGGGGAATCTTTTAAGTATATTTTTTACTGCTCTGCTTAAAACTGGGCTTGTTGAGTCAGATATAGCTATCTCTATTAATAGTAGAAAATTTAATACATTTATATCCTCTACTTCAGTATCAATAGTTACTACGAATTTAGCATACCTTTTTACATTTTTTGATAGAAGTATGGAACCAAGGGCATCTGAAGCTGCCGTGCTAGATAAGAGCCATGGTCCGATTAGGGGAGTCTGATTCGTGTATCTCTAAAGTAAATGTGATTGACTCTATGCTATTCAAAGAGCTGGAAAAGGCGCCTTTGAAAGTTCTCACATCTATACGCGAAGAAGTATCTATGAACCTATGGAGATATTCCTCTGTCGAATCTGCAGTGAATATAGGCGTAGCACTATTATCTGGATTAAAGATTATTGTTCCATCATGGCTTATATCAACATCGAATATTAGGTGCGGGCTTATTGCATCATCTATAAATAATTCTCCATAATTAGTGACTGCGTATGAACCTTCTATGGTTGGGGTTGCGTCTTCTATTATTTTTGTTCCGGTAAAGGTATAATCACCTAGTGAATTAAGTCCAGTCGTGGACTTCGTATAGGAGAAATTCTTATAATACTTATTCGAGTATAGGTCAATAGAACTTGATGTCCATACCTTTTGTTCTTTAACAAAATCGCCATTGTTAAAGCTCAACAAATAAGTTTTCATTTATTAGCCCCTAAATTGCGTCTAGCCAAATGCTGTACTCACACGTCACTCCATTTTCTGGGTGGACAAACATAAGATGTTGGCATGGTCTGCTCATTGAAGAAAAATATTCTTGGGCATAGGTGTTAAAGCTTTCTGTAGAACCAGATATTCTCAAAGTGGAACTGCCTATGGTCATCTTGGACTGTTGATGGTAGTGACCCATAAATACATCTTGGAAATCCTCAGGAATGGCTCCATCTTTCCAGCCCATTACCTTCCTATAGTAACTGGCAATAGCATTAGGTGAAGGCATCTGATCGCCGTGTATCAACAAAGAGCGATAATCGCCTATCGCATCAACAGCATACCAATGTCGTTCTCCTCTACCATCTGGAATATTGAAAGATATTCTTGGTTCATTTCTGAACATCATTTGTACAATTTTGTATAGGAGTCTATCCATATTTGTTTCTGGATCATGTAATTTTCTATTTTTTCCGCCAACAGCCCCGTGGTTTCCTATCACGCCAGTGACATGAATGTGCTCAAAATGTTGTAACGCTGTAGTAAAAAATTTTGATAAGATCTCTGGTCCATTAATGCCGACTTGCCTATATAAACCAGAGTCAATCAAATGAGATTGTCCAGGGAATATCTCTTCCCCTTCTACAATGTCACCCAAAAACCACACATGTAAATTTTTTACTGGATGATGCCTTCTTTGTATTCCCGTTATCTCTATTAATTTTTCTGTATATAGTTCAATTCTTTCAGCAAGTACGTCAGAATTATAGTCCGGTGTTATCTTTCCCATCTGCCAATCTGCAAAAACGGCTACTGCAGTTTCCCCAGTGCCTGGCATATTCTTAATTACTGGTTTCTTGATTGGTGGCATTTCGAAACTAGAGAACGCATCAAATGCTGCTTGATAAACCGATAAAACAGCTTCTTCTTTTACATTTTTATGCTTATCGGCTAGCTTGGCTAAGCGCCTATTTTCTGATCTTAAGTATGCTGATCCATCAGCTGCAGTCGCATCATGAGTATCTAAGGCAGTTTGTGCCTGTTCTTCTATGTCATCCCATGTGATCTTATCCAGGGCTTCATCTATAGAACAAGTGTCGTGCAGTACTTCTCCAGGAAAGTCGTCATAACCCTCGGAAACCATTCTTGCATGGGTCATATTTTTAGCTCTTACTATCTGTTTTCTAATAACAGTATAATTCATTTCAGACATGGGAAAACCTCTTCTAATAATTTGATGTTCCCATTATAACAGAGTATAGGCTAAGAGAGCCCGATGCCATGTAACTTTTATCATCAGAAAGTCTATAATCTTTATTCGGGATATTTTTATTATCAACTTTTATGGAGTCAACGATAACCGATATAATAACTTCAGAAGACATTTTCATCTGTCTTTCTATCTCAGAGATAGACACAGAACCGCCTATAGACAAAGAGTTTAAGTATCTGTTGAGAAATATTCTAGCTTGATTTTCAACACCTCTTGCCAAAGTAGTTGATGTACCCTCTCTCAGAATTAATGATGCTGAAACATCTATCAATTTTTTAGTTGCTATTCTTATATTTAGATTTATACCAACTGGTTTGATGGTCTGTACTGACGCATAAACTAATTGGCTCATTGTGGATATTCCTGATTGGGTCTCAGGTACGACTATTAACTCTGCTGAACCTATACCATGGGAAGCATCCCTGACCTTTGCATCTTTAACGCCCTTTACCCCTAGTGCGGCAAATCTTATTGATTCTGCAGTTCCAGAAGCGGAACCTCTAACTGAAGATATTATTCTTCTTCTAAAATTATCATCTGATTCAGAATTTAAACTACTATAAACTTCTTTTGGATTATTACAAAAGACTACGACACCAGGAGGCCCAATAAAGTTATGTTTAACTAGAGTATTTCTTCCTGCAGTTATATTGTTATCGGAGAATTTTGCCTTTACGGCTCCATAAGCTCTAGTATTTCCTGCTGGGATTACTACAGCTCCAGTTACCTCATAGGCATATTGTATCGTAGAGAAAGTTGTTACGTCATTGTAAACTAATGTACCCGATGGGATAATAACATCTGTCACATTTGTTGTATTCAGGAAAAATTCTATATTAGCCGTAGACCTTTCTACCGCCAAATCTGTATATATCGTTCTTCTTTGGACGCTATACAGTGCACCTATCATGTCAAGATTGTTCCCAGAAGCAGTTGACAAATTTGACTGCTCAATACTTATCTTTAATGAATTGTATAAATCATTAATTTCTGAATGGATTGCTTCTGCAAATGCTCTAGCGATTGATCCTGGAGATATAGAGGTAATTCCTACTGTTTTCTGTAAGCTATCTAACGTAGCGATAAGCATTTGTTCTTTTGTTTTTAAGTTTAAAGTTACCATATTATACTCCTAGATCCTGCGTTATGGAAAGAACTGTCGGCTCATTGTAATCGCCTATCATGTATATGTCAAATCTAATAGAATCTGCAGACGTAGGCACTGCCTCAATAGTAATCTGTCTATTCCTGAATACGCCCTCTCTCTCCAGAGCTGCTCTTATCAATCTTTTACCAAACTCGCCAGTTTGAGTGCTTTGGGGCATTCCATAAAGCATCGATAATTGTGTGCCCAACTGTGGATAAATATAAAAGTCACCAGGCTCAGTCATCAGCCTGATATAGGCATGTTGAATATCCTTTTGGGATTGATCCTGGACTAGGGCTATATCTCCATTGCCTGTAACAAGTAGGTCACCATCTAAGGTGAGATAAAAATCTGGCACATTACTCCTTTATACCCTGGGATGTCATAGATTCTTTTAACATTTCAAAAATAGTATTCAGATAAATAGATATACCGCTAAGAGTATTCCCTGAGTTAGGGTTCTTACTTTTTTGATCTTTGATTAAATTAATAAATTCTTCTAAATTTTTGTTTAAATGTAGTTTAATATTTTCTCCGTTTGAATCCCAAAAGGACTGAATGTATTTTATTTCCTCTTTAGTGAAACCGGTATAGACATTATCTTCCGCAAACCTGCCAGTATCAACCACTGAGTTATCGGTAGTAACATTATAAGTAGGATCGTCACTAATAGTAATGGTTTGTTGGGTTTCTTCTTCTTCTAACTTTTGTAAATTATTAATATAATCATCTAAATTTAAATAAGCTGGATTATATGATTTAATATCAGAATTGACCAATGCTGGCTCGGCATATGAGGTGGCAGAATGGTTGAAATCCATCCCATTCCATTTTAGTCCATCTTCTTTAGTGAAGAATTTGATGTTTTCAGCGAACAAAGAAATGCTTCTGGTTGCTCCATTTATGACTATTCCAACACCTGGGGCGGCAAAAATTTCTATATCACCAGAATCTGTTAATCTTATAAAAGAACTACTATCAGGATGATTAAGGCCGACTTCCCTATTAGAGAATGTTTTTCTTCTTACCATCTCATCAATTTCAGAAACGGTTTTACCTACAGAGGATTCATTTAAATTTCTGCCACTATTTTTGTTAGCCATATTTACACCAAGAACTTAGGTATCCCGGTATTAACGGAATAGTTAGGCATTTGTTTTCCTGTGGGGTTTGCTTCATCTATATACGAAAGTATATACGGATACCTCTCATTGCCGTCAGTAAAGCCTACAAGGCATCTAGAGCCAGCAGTAGGGGCTACTGACTGGATCCCCTGTATTGAGGGACATGGTACATCTCTGATAATATTTCCTATTTGATTAGTCATTCTATCATCCAATACTATCACTACTGTATTGTTTGTTTTCTTGAAAGACATGACTGTACCTAGTCTAGTTTTAGACTGTTGCAATCGATTATCAAGTATATGTGAATTTAATTTTTCATCAAATTTTGGATAGTGTTTCATGGATTCCCTTTCTATTGCCAGACAGAGGATGCGCCTGCGTAGACATATTCACTACCTGGCCATGGATTTTTGAACTCGCTATTAGGCAAAATAGGCCTTGGGCTTGGGGCCTCAGAATTGTTGTGTTGATCTACATATTCTCCACCACCTATCGATATACCATCATGACCAAGCCCATCGCTTCCGCCAGTCCAAAATACTACATAGCCAGCTGGTGGGTTTCCCCCATCATCTGTATCAGGGCCGAAGAAAGTTTCTGTTTTGGCTACCAGTGCGGCATAGTGTACTGCTGCCGAAGCAAACTGGCTAAGCAGTGGTGTTGATACTGATTTATTTCCCTCATTATTTGTTGAAGGCCACGGCAAGCTGATCAAGGTAGGCTGAGCATTACCAAATAGACCCAAAGCTGCTGAGAGAACTCTCGCAAATCTATCACAACCGATATTACCAGCAAGCCATAATCCATCAGCGCTCTTCAGCCACTCCTGCATTCTATTAATCCTTAGCCAGTTTGCAGCCTCAAGAATTTGCGTTTTACTGAATGTTGGGATAACGTCTGTATTTCCTGTACCAGTTTCTTGTCCAGAGGATTGCGAATACACTATAGGTTTACTATTAACTAGATCAAGCAGGGAACCATCTTTAGGATGGTCATAGTAGACATCTCCATTCATCCATCCTTCTATATAATCTTTCGTTAATTGGTTATTATTGGGTAGATTATCTCTAACCCATTTTTCCAATATGTCTATATCTTTCCCGGTTGATAGATATACAGCTACGGCGTCTTGAAATTTTACCTTAAAGATAAAACCACATTCAGATCTTGGAGTCCCATCAGAATTGTTATAGCCACCCCAATGGTTTAATCCACCAGAGGTATTTATCTTGCTGGTTACAGCTTTAGCCATTGTGCTATTAAACTTTTGGACTAGCATCCAAATTTGATTAATCGGATACCATAGCTTATCATCGGTGGTTGCCTGAGCAGTTGATTTTTTAGTTACCGGATCATACAACGATACTAGTTTTGCCGCTACAGCGTTTGGATCTAATAAATTCTCAGGATCTTTCACCCCGGCGGAACCAGTATAAGCCAGCTTATGAGCTGGAATCGTCATTTGATTTGCCATACTACCATCCCAGTATATTGGGACACCAGTAGATACGTTAGTGGTCTTATTTATTAAACTAATAAGGTTAAATTGGAACATGCCTATTGATACATCGCCCCCCCAACTCTTCTTGGTGCCAGTAAAGCAAGCGCCGTTAAAAGCATTGGGTCTTGAGTTAGCTTCTCTACCAGATATTGCCACGAATATTGCTGCCAACTCATCCGTGAATGGTCCCTCTCCAGAGAGAAGGGTAAAAAGTTCCATCTTACTGAATTCAGTACTAGTAGTCTTGTAGAGCGTAGTAGCTTTTTGTTTTGCTATTGTTGCCGCCTCACTATAATCATTTATACTACCAGTATCTTCAGATTCGCCAGATTTTTCTGCGGCCTTCCAACCACTTGAACCAATATATATTCCCCCTCTTTGTGGGCTAAAACTCATATGTATATTATTAATATGCTCATTTCCATAATTAAAATTAATATGTTTTAAGGTTGGGAATTCAGTTGTCACACGAGTATTAAGAGAATCGTAGCCTTCTGATATAGCCCACTCTTTAGCTACATCTGGATGGATTATAACTAAGTCTGGAAGTAATGGCATTGGGATCAGTGATAGTCTTTGAAGAAATTCTGCAAGTGCGGATGAATATGTCAGTGTGCTTCTCCCAATATTAGAGTAATCGCCTACCGTCGTTACATCAAATGCTCTACCAAAAACATGATCTGATATAGCATTTGTATTATTTTTGTCTATACCACTTCCTGGATTGTTTTTGTCATTTTCGGATAAAATGGATCCACTAAGAGCAAAATTACCATTAATAGATATTCCTTTAGTTTCATCTGTCAACATTAATAAACATTCTATTAACGCGGCACTGATAAAAGCTCTCTCTTTCGAAGCGCTTATCAGCTTTTCATCTACAATCAATCCATCTGTGCTGTAGGGTTTTGTTTGCACGAAACTAAAACCAGAATAGTTATCCGGAATATCAAACCCAAATCCAATAATTAACGCTGGCTCTGCTATACGAGTTTTGAGTATCGTACCCCTCTCTATGTATATATCCATTTCGTCTTTTGTCAATATACTTTCTAAAGCAACTGCTCTTTCCCCTAAACTAGGAGTATCGCCATTTATTCTATAAGATATATTATTATGAGTATAGACAACACCTTGAGAATCTCCAACTTTTGATTTATTATCTTGTGGGAATCTTCCATTCAAAGATTCCAAAAGAGGATTCATTGTTTGACCTGGAGCTAGCCCAGTGCCAACAAGTGACTGAGCAACTGTTCTGAGATATGCTGCATTACCTTCAAGGATCTCAGGCTCTCCTGAATTAGGGCCTTGCCAATCCGGGTTTGAAATTTTAAAAGAACCATTACTGGCAGCTTGTGCACCAGTCGCTAAAACCGAATGCAAAGATGATTGAACAAATTTTGAAGATGAATCTATAACAGCGGCAGGATTTCTAGTAAGTGCTCCACCCGACATTATATCGGTTAAATTTCTTGATGTTAAAGTTTGATTACCATATTTTTCCTTAGAGGTAGAAGCAGAAGTAACTAGACTCGCAGCTCCATCTGGGTTATACCCAGAACCAATCTTATTCGTTATCGATTCAGAATTATCCAGATCGTTAATAGTAAAACCAAAATCGCTCATTACTTCTCCTTATAGCCCAGATGTTTGAGGGACATATTTTGGGCTAATTATAGTATCGTCTACGCTTATTTGCGATGGCCTAGCCCTTAACAGATCTACCGTATAAACTTGAGCTAAATTATTTGTTACCAATTCCCAATTTAGCGTGGCTGGCAAACCATCATCATAGTATTCATCCCATGATATATAGGGCCATTCAGAAGCTTTAGAATATAGTACTTCTATCGTTCGAAAATGAATTAAGTCATTAAATAATTTAATATATTGTTCCGTTAGTCCTGATAGTGGATCTTCCAAGCCTAAAAGTTCAAAATAATTTTCCATATTTGAAGCATAGATAGAATTATATATTTCGGTAAATTTTTTATAGAATATATTATCTGGATCCAAAGTTTTTATAAACTTTTCCTTTAATACTATTATACTATTCCCGCTATTGTCTACAAAAAATGCTCTCATAGCAGCAACCTGTTTATCTATATCTTCTTGAAGTAATCTATAGAATATAGTTCCTAATGTTTTTTCTCTTTCATTTTCACCATAATTTATAGCTTTAAAATAACTTTTTGGATTATTTATTTTTGAACCAGCAGAAAAATCATCATCTGTATATGTGGACGTTGAAGACTGATCGTTGGGGGATACTCTAATTATAAATGGTTTATTAGCTAATCTTTCAGATAAGAACATAGCTGTTTTCCCACCCTTTGAATCAATATTAATTAAAGTAGTTGGTGCGTCTGTCTTATAACCAGATTGTATTGATGTATTAGTATAGGCTTCAAACACTCCAAGAGATGAAGCTATCACTCCTTCCATCCTGACCTTGAACGGCGTGCCCAATGGGTTTAACAGATCTATAACTTCTATTTCATCTCCATCTATAATTCTATTTAATTTACATATAACTTTAAAGAACTGATGTAAGCCAGCTTTATCTGGACCAGTTCCAGAGTATTTTAGCACTTCCGAATTAACAAGAGCGTTTTCATAACTGACGTATCTGACTAAATCTGTAATTTCTTTTTCTTTCCAACCCAGACTTTTTAGCAGGTCGTCGTTACGTATAAATGCGTTACCGTCAACTGTTGTAACTTTTGTTTTTACGCCCAAGATACCAGGTAGTAACCTCTTCGTATGATATCTACCAACAACCATGCCCTGGTTAATTGCTAATCCAGCATCCATGGGTTGCCCGTTTTTGTTTAAGTAAGAAATATAACATCCATGTTGATCTAATACATTGTCCCTAACCCACTTCCAACCACTCCAGAATCCAGTAGATGCAACAGCAGCACCTATTGCAGCGCCAACTGGGGCAATTGGACTAAGTAGTGCCCCTACAATTGCCGCCGTTCCAGTGACCGCTATATATGAAGCTGCTATACCAGTTAAGCTTCCTCCCATATCTGCCTGTTGTTGTACCTGCAAATCTATTTGCGCCTTAGCATCAGTCAATCCCTCAGCTGCAAAATTAGACATTACATCTTTCATTAATGCACTAGAGCCATGAGTAAACTGTATACCTCCTAACATTTGAGTTCTAAGTAATTGGCTTATTCCAGACATAGAAATATTGCCCCCAGAAAGGACTCCGGTATTACCAGCTTGGACTGAGTTAATTATTGATCTCGTATCATTCCTAATGTTTTGTATTGATAACCAAGAATGTATCCACGATGACATAAACCATCTACCGGGATCATTTACCGAAACAAGTGCGTTGGGTGTTATTGATGTGATGAATCCCATATTCGGAGTGAAATGGTGTACGACTTGTTCAACTTCAAAGATTCCATACATTCTTTCGTAAACATCCGCCAAATATACTAAATCATGAGGTCTAATATCAGGGCTGCCCAACACTAATAGCTCTCCAGAATAGATATCTTTTAATGACTCTTTGAGATGGGCAAGCGCGACCCTTCTTGCCATTAATTCATCTGGAGCACCTTGAGATAACTTAATCGCCCCTCTGGCAAATTCCATTGGATGGAATAATGGCTGGGCAATTCCGAATAAACCTTCTCCAGCTATATTATCATAATATAGGCCAGTCTCAACAGTCTTCTCGATTTGTCTTTCTGATGGGATGCTCTTATCTAGGGCAACTGTTACTGGATACTTGCCATCTGAAACAGCGGTTACTTGAGTAGCCACATTGACTGTTGTTTCTCTAATATTATTAGCAAGTATTGTACTAAATGAACTTAGATAGTGAATTCTTTGGAATGGCTCACGGATCTCTACAACTGGCTCTCCGTATTCTCTAGTGAAAGGGTTATCTATTGCCCTTAGAAGAGAGCCCGGCCTACCTAATGAATAATAGATAGAATCATTCAAAGCTTTATTCATGATATTTGCCTGCTTAGCAAAATTATCTATTAGCCCCAAACCGTAGCCCATTTGAAGCATGGACATTCTAAACATTTGCATTAAACCTGATAGACCATCGCTTAATGCAGTAAATATTGGACCAATGTTATTATCCCAAAAATTATCGATATTGTTTCCAAGTACGCCAACTATGTTACCGGCACTATTTCCTTCGCCTTTATTGTCTGCTAACAGTTTTAGAAATTTTTTCTTATCAGAAGAGTAATTACTATTAGGATCTATAAATGCAGCAAAGATTTTATTTACTGGTCCGAAGTCCCACATATCTCTACTCGTATATTTCCTATTTGGCTTTAACACTAGCCATGCTCTCGGGTAAGCTTCTTGCCACATAGCTTGCCTGAACATGCCAACTATCAGTAAGAACAACTGTCTTGAGGTAGATGAATCTTTGATTATCTCACCTATTTTTATTATTCCACCATTGATATCTGCGCCAGCTATCAAGCTTAAATTTGATTGTGACTGAAGAAATAAACCAATTCTTTTATATTTAGTTCTAACTAAAGTGTCAAAATATTTTATCAAACCACCATCATCTAAACTGGCATCAACTAAATTTTTTCTAGCAAACTCAATAGCCTGTTTAATAGAATCACCAGTTTTATAGTTTGAAGCCCATCTCTCTGCTGCATCCGCACCCATACCTTTATAACTAGGGGCAGGGTCATTAGCAGTGTTAATGAAGTCACTACCTAACAGTAGGGTAAATTCGTCTACTGCATCAGTATTGCCGCTTGAGAAGGCTTTAAATATTTCTGTAGTAGCTTTTGGATTTCTGATTATTTCAATAAGAAAATCTGGGAGCTTCTCTTCACTCCCTGGATCTAAACCAAACGCATCAAAAAAAATCTTCTTCACAGACTCCATCTCGTGATAATCAAATCTAAATTGATCCCATATATCATTAGCCTGCGAAAGTGTTCTACCATTACCTGCTATGACATGGGTATTTGCACTAAAAGATTCGTCAAAGAAAGCTCTCGCTTGTCTAGATTGTTCCGATAGAGGATCATAGACTGGCGTAAATCTTAGTCTGCCCGTCCCAGTCTCTTCATCACCTGTTGTTTTTAATTCCCTATCTAGAATATCGTATAATTGTTGTCTACCTACGCTAGTATATTGTTCGCTTAATACCAAATCAAAATAACTATCTTTAGTTGTACTGCTAGAAGCTAATATGTTTCCGCCTCTTGCAGAAGCTTCAGCTAATGAATTCAGACCGCGCAATGATATCCCGCCAACTGGTACAAGCTCATCAAATTGTGTATTTAATGCTGACGGTCTTTCATTATATAATTCTATTTGACCTTCCATGGCATCCGCTGAGCCAGTTGGATTGAAAACGGCTGCATCGGTAGCAAGTTGGGCTAATAATTTATTTTGCGATTCTCCAGCGGCAAAGTTCCCAAATCCAATTACCCTATGGTTATCTCCAAAAAAATCTTTTGTTTTACCCTCATTGGTTAATTCAAAATCTACAGCTGGGTTTACTATAGTCGTCACTACTCCGACAGGTATTGAGTCATCAACAAATGTAAAATAGCATTCTCTTGGTTGTGGCGCTGGAGCTAAACCAACTGCAGCCAATTTTAATACTGCGGGATTACTCTCTCTAGTCTGGTCAAAATATGCTTTTTCGGTTTCGGTAAGATGCATCGTCCCTAGATAGTAGGCTGCATCTGGAGAGACAATTGCACTAAGCGTGGACTCTGGCATGGTGATATCAAAATTTATAAAATCCTCATTATCTCTAATTGCATCGTTATTATGCGAAAGTCTATTTACGTTATCTTCTCCCCAAAGAAAGAATGCTGGCTTACATATTACTGCTGTTCTAGTTATTGGACTATAAACAAGAACTTTTCTATTTTTATAATCTGCTGGAGTCCCATAGAATTGATCATCTGATCTATCCGGAAAGTATTCTTCTTTAAATTTTTGGAATATTGGATCTTTTTCATCTTCAGTAATCCTATATGGCCATCTCATAGCTATGTAGAACTGTTCATCAAGAGCAGTCTTTGGGGACCCCCAATCCCTATAACTAAGCTCTGACGATCCCGACTTAGTTTGATCTATATATTCATACTCCCAAGAGCCTTCAAGTTTCGTAACATCTCTTAATATATTTGTTGTCATAGGAAGTGGCACTCTTACTAAAGATTTTTGAGCTTCTGTTCCAGATCCTTCTATATTAAATATGAAACTTGTTGAGCCAAATGTTGTCATTGGGTCAATTTGACTAGTAAAAGAAATCGCGCTTAAATCTATTACAAATTCATCCCCTACCGCATTACCAGAGACACTAGTGGTAGAAGAGCTTACTAGAGATGCTTCTGTATCTAATAGGTTCACGTATAGGGTATCTGCTCCTAATTTTTCTACATCTTTATCACCATCGGCTAATGTTTTAACGCCATCTTTCTTACTCGAACTAAGAGCATAGAATGCATAGTCGAGCTGAATTGCCCCTGCTACTCTATCGGTAAAGAATGGGAATGAATACCTTAATGGCATTTGGGGTATTTCTCTGTGATCCTTCGCAAATTTTTCAAGCTCTACTTCTGTGCTAACCCCAGTTGGATCTATAGGTAAGTGATACCCAATAGTAATAAAACCCTTATTCGTTGGGATTTCTGAAACTATTCTTTTGGTTGAACTTTTATTCGAAGACCACCTTTCTGCTGCATCCGCGCTCATACCCCTGAGGGCACCAACAGGATTACCCATATATTGGAGTCTTCTTGGATCTGTTAAATTAATTACCTTACCGCTTAATACACCGGCAGGTCCGTAAACATCGCCAGAAGTAGACTGCTGTCTAATGATCTCTTCCATAAGCATAGCTGGGTTTTGGAATCTTTTAAAAGCTTCATAGTCAGCTGTCGGCGTAGACTCTTTGTTTATTTTAGTTAATATATCCATTAACTCAGAATCTGGACTTCTATAAGAAGGAGTCTTTAACCCTAATTCTACCGCACGTTTTTCTGATGGGAACCCAGTAGTTATAGGTACTACGCCAGAAGTATAAAGCCAATGTGGTTTTCCATAGAATACTGTAGATCTATCTTCGAATGGTCTTACCGCAACAATATAATTAGGGAGTAATCTTGCGCACATTTGGAAAAGATCCCAAACAGATTTCATATATGTTTGAGCTCTAAAAGAAACTTCGTCAAATCCTGGCATGTCGTCATCTGCATCGCTGATAAGACCAAACGTTTTCCAAATATTTACACCACCTCTACCCGTTAGAGAGCCTAATAAAGATGCCCCACCTGATACTGCGGTAAGCCCTCCTATTGTTGGGAGCACAATTCCACCAGTGCCAAAGGCCAATGCTGCTCCCGCAGCCAATAGGGAGCCACTCAGTACCCCTGCAGCGAGCCCTCCTGATGATCTGATCTGATTCCCTTGTGTTAGACTGTCTAAGGCCGCAGCAGCACTGGGGTTACCTTGATCATATTTTTGCAGCATATTATTCCATGAAGAATCTGTTAGTCTATTAAGATACTCTAATCTTGGGTTTGGTATATCTTCTGGTGTAAGCGAAGCTGCATCTGCCCAACCATCACCAAGATCTCCACCTAGGAATTGAGCTACGCCAGTTCCGTTCCCTGGATAAATATTTCTTTTAAAAAGTTCTAGATCTGTTTGTGTAGCGAAATTCGACCATAGCGTCTGCATCATCCCTACCACTGGTATCCTCACCTCTGGCCCAAGACCAAAACCAGTCCCGCTAGAGTTATTACCTAAAGGATTTAATATCCCTAATACAGCGCCAGAACCACCTGTTAAACCATTGCCCTTACCAATGCTTGTGAGTGCATCGGCGTATGCGTTCCTAATTCCTGCGTTTTTGTTTCTTTCGGTTTCTGTTAGCGGTTCATATAGAATGGTCCCAAAATGTCTAATACCAAATTTATTTTCAGAAAAAATTGTTCCTCTAGTCGCATGTGCAAATGACTCTCTAACCCTTGATGTCCCCATCGACAAAAGTCTTACCATTAAATCTCTTGGCTCTGATAAATATAGACCAGTGTTTAGTGCCCCATCTATGCTACCGCTACTACCCTTTTTGTCTGTTGAGTTAATTACTGGACTTAGCTCTATTGCATCTGACTGGCATGTAACCGTAACTATTTCACCTAATTCGACTTCGGTTATAATCCCATTAAATAATGTATGTAGTGAGTTAGGATTAGATCCGATATCCGCCTCTTAGGTGTATTCTTACGCCAGGCTTAAGTCTAATATTTTCTATGTCAACAATGTATTGACTTTCCATATGTCCGAGTTGATTTCTCGCAGTATTCAAAGTCCTATCTATAATTTGCTCAAGACCAGATGTTAAATTTAATACGTTCTCACCTGGTTTGTCATCAGTCTGACCAGCTGTCCCGCTAAAAATTGTTGTAGCCTCTTTTGTGGATAACTTTGCGTACATATTGGATGCTCTAAAAACAAGAGTATCTCCAAGAATATCCTCAGAAGAAACAATAGAAAAATCTATAATTGATTGTAAACCATAAAAATTATCAAATAATTTTGTTCCAGCAAAGTCTCTTTCGCTAATTAGCCATAACATGTAAGTAGGAAATGCCCTAATCATTCTTCCAGAGATATCTCTATACTGGGTATCTATCATCATCTTTTCCCAATGACTTGTAATGCTCTTAGAGTTTCCACCTTGCCCCATAGTTTCTGGTTTACCACTATCACCAGCAGAATAACTATATTGGTATTTGTCTAAAGACTGTACACCAGGCACTCCTGTCATAACGTTTTTTGTTCCGGTATCTGGCGTTTGGGTATCGGTTATACCGATGTATTGTACGGAGGAATCTTTTTTAATATTAGCGTCATCTATTGTCAGATAAAATCTACCATTAGATTTGTCTATGTAACCAAATTGATATCCATCTGCAGTATGAAACATTGCTGGTATTTTAGGGTTAGCGGGATTATCTACAGCTGGAAAAGTATGGATTATTGCATGAGCCCCTAAATCATCTGGATTGAAACTAATATATGGATCTTCCTTGAACTCATCCAGTCCACCCTTTAGTGCATTTTGTAATTGCGCCTTCTGTATCTTATCAACCGAACTTAAGTCTCCAGACTTTAATCTGCCAGAAGAGATTCTCCAATTAGAATCAGCTATATCTGAATCAATCCCAGCATTCGCAAAATCAGCCTCATCTAGTGATTCTAGATAAGATAACAAAAACTTTTCATTCTCCTCCGTTTTCATTGCTTCTAATATATAGGAAGCAATTTCTGATGCATTAAGGCTCAATGTATTGATAGCATAAGCTTTAAGCGTTTTCAGATCATTATTTTTTATGTACTCTTGAAACTTTTTAACTATTGATTCATTTTTATAGGCAACTGCGCCTATGCGTCGGGTAATCACATCAGAATTATCAACGGCTGATATCGTTCCATCTAAATTAATTGATGATATATTGAGCCTGTCTAACCTGTCTAATTTACCTCTATTCTGTTCGATATTATGCACGACATCTCGGTCAAGCATTTCAAAACTTCTAAAGTAAAAATCTGGATCTAGGTTACCAACTATTTCCCCCTCTTTATTTCTTATCTCAAGTGGAAAGTCTGGATAAGCATTAAATTGTCCGCCATAGTTGTTTTATCCTTAAGAACGGATTTTTTTTAGTGCCAAATTCTTCGATAAGCATCCTTTGTTGAGCCGAAGACAACTGTTCACGTTTCTGTTGGAAAATATCAAAATCGACCATTCTTAAACTAACGTCGTAAACATGAGGAAAGTTTGGTATTGTAGAAACATTGAAAGATAATGGAAGGACGTATTTGATACCAGCTAAAGCGGTAATAATATTTTTTATTCCTAGAAATCCCAAAACTCCTGCTGCGTTCTCTAATCTAGCGAGCCCATTTATATGTTCAAATATTTTTCTTAATTTTATTAATTCAGTTTCACCAAAAATCTTCATCGATATATTTATATAACTATCGCCTCCACCTATATGCTGATAGGTTGGTTCGTCATGCATCTGTACTTGTAATGGAACTATATTGTTACTCAGAGATATAGAAACATTTGTGACTATAACTTTTTTAGGGTCAAAGTCGACCCTTATCATTGGGACTTCCCATTCTCTTAGATGAAAACTCCCAGCTCTCTGCATAGCTGCTTCCATAAGATCTCTTATCGGACCAGCTCTAAAGAATCTTTCGTATACAGTAGCGCTATAAGCAATAGAAAACTGTTCCTTGATTCTTACTCTTTCTTCCTCTTTCCACTCATCATCATCATTCTTACCCCCATTAATAGCAACTTTTTCGAGATGTTGGTCTACAAGAAAATCTAGATATGCTGTTGTATTTAAGGCCTGATCCTTTAAAAAAGTTTTAATTTGAGCTAATGTCTGATCTTTGAAAACTATAGAACCAAAAACATATCTTTCTGTATCTACAAAGGCATTCTCTGTTCTGCTAAAGTCTTTTAAATAATTTTTTCTTTCAGAGTCAAGTTGTGGATTTTGTTTTATGAAAGTTGTTATTATAAAAGCATAGGCTTTTTGTTGGAAGTTCTCAGCATTTCTTCCAGCAGTTAATATATCTATACTGTCTACTATTTTTTGTCTTACTGTATAATCTGTTATATTACCAGTAGATGTATTGATGACAGAATCTAACGTTCTATGATATCCATCAGTTATAACTATGCCAAAGTTTGCAAGCATTGTATTCCAAAAACCTCGACCTTGATCTGTAGCGTTTTTATCTTTTAGTTTTTCTTCATCGCTTCTAAATCCAGAAATATCTGGAGTAAATATTTTTGTTTGGGTTTCTTGGGGCATGTAAAAAGATATATTACTTCCATCAATCCATTCTTTGACTACGTTTGTTACATAGACTTCATTTTTATAACCCAAAAGCTCATTCAATGGCTGACCGCCTATACCCGATTGAGATGACATCCCATCTGCCTGCACCTGGATAGGTACTGTGTCATCCATTTTATTACCATCTCTGTCGGTTTGGACAACAGCTTGACCACTAGCTTTATCTGTATCTCCTACCATTAAAAATTCTTCATTAACATAGTTATGTAGCGCCCCTGCCGCTTTACCCATGTATTGTCTAAATTTGCCCCAGTGAATTGCTTGGTTGAAATCGTTAAACATTGGAAGGAATGGCTTATGATTAAAGTTATATAGGTCAAGACTGACTACTAATGCAAATGGGTATTGCGGTATCGTAGATATTGACATGGCGTTTAATGCCACTCCAGTAATACCATAAACCGAATTTAGATAATGATTTCTTATCGGTAGAAACGGTGCATACTTAAATGCTGCAACGAGCCCCCTAAGCGATGAAAGAAATTTATCTATCTTTGCATCGTCGTCACCACTGCCACTAAAATCAATTCTATAATTATCCTTTAAAGATATTTTTGATGCATCAGTGATTGACATTCCCCAAATTTCTTCATAATTAGGGAAAAACAATTGCATACTTATTGTAGTATGCTTATATCCAGCATTAAATTTGGGACTATTTTTCTGTCTTAGTGCACCTTCGCCCATGCTACTAACTTTGAATTGTGTATTTACATCTATAACTATTGGTGGTATATAAAAATTTGCTGCGCCTAAGCGAAAATGAAATATATCTGGTGAAACTGGTGGTATATTTTGCCTAGATGGAAACTGTTTTAAAGCCTCCTCTATTCTCTCACCTGTATTGATTAAATCCCATGCACCCGTGAAAATGGTTTGGCCTTTTTCCTGGCCTATTGCGGCCATCAGATCATCCAATATCATCTGTGGACTATTTAGTTTGTCTTCTGCTCCACCACCCTTACCATCATTCGAATAATCTGCAGTTGCAGCTAATGCCGTAAAAAAATAATTAATTAAATCTGGGAAATATCTATATATGGATGCAAGCGTAATCGGATCATTAGATAGTTTATGTAAGACATTGGACAACTTTAAAAGCCAGCCCGTATCCCTTACCCCATCTAAGACGCCCTTAGCTGCTGCACTCCCCTTTACTCTCCCTAAATTACTAAGACGAGATCTGCTATAAGCCTGGATCAAATCCACATGGGCGATTAAATCAAAAAGACCAGAGGCTTCTATTTTTTGAAATAAATTTTTTTGATATTTTTCATCTAGACCTGCGATGTTCATTGTGGGCGCGATAATGTTTATAAATTTTTTATAAAAAGGATCTTTAAAAGTAGTTCCTGGATCTTCTGTGGCAAAACCACTTCTTTCCCTCATAACGGAATAAAAATTAATAGAATTAGTAGTTACTGTATCATCATGAAAATACATCTTACTTAAGAATAATTCTAGGGCATTTGATCTTTCAAGACTGATATCTGGCTCTTCTGCCATGGGAGGCTCAGAGACATCGGCTGGCGTATTGGGCTTTGTCCCGCCACCACTACTACTAGATCCCCCTGGGGATGAAGCAGATATATCAAAATTTGCTAATCTTTCATTCACATCACTCACATAGCTAGCTATAGAAAATATATAAGTGAAACAACCCTGGTATGGACCGAGTAACATCCCATAACTACCATCTGTAAACCAAAGATTCCATGCATTTTCGTAGATCGGGTCATCTAAATTAAGATTATCTGGAATCGTTTTATCAAATCTTTTTAGATAATTAATTACATCTTCGTTTGTCTTACCAGCTACTGTTTTAATTGCCTTTTCTCTAGCCGATATCCATTTTTTATCTTGTTTATCGGGTCTCAATATAAGTCTACCCGTAGGTAAATCTTTATCTATCCACGATGGAGTACTACCCTTTACCCTACCGTTAGTAAGCACCATTATCGATCTAATCTTTTCTGTATAAATAGGATTAGATAGATTCGATGACGCTAGATCCAACCAGATCTTACATTCTTGCTTGTAATCTATAATATGTTGTTTAGTGGGAAATTGTGATTTAATATAATTGAAAGAGTCTATATTCATATCCATAGTCATAAAATATTAACCAAACATACTTTCTATCCTATTAAGATTTTGTAATCTTTGACTAGATGAGTTTTTTGTAAAGCTTCTAGAGTAATCACTAAGTATAGCAGATTGAGAAATATTATTAAAACTAGTTCCGCTAAATGACTGCGGAGATAATATATTAGTATCATTTCTTCCTCTAGTATTTTTAGAATATCTTGCTTGTTGATTTGCGGGGTTATCATATCCGACACCGTTAGCCTGTATGTAAGCTGGCGCAGAACGCATGTAGCCCTCGTAGGAGCCCTGCATCTGCGCTGATGGCTGTGCATAGTCAGACTCTGACGTGTTTACTCTTTGTTCTTCTGTCCCACCTCTTCTAGTGGCTCCGATAACCAATCAACCCTGCTGCTGCAATAGTACCAGCTATGATTAAACCTTTAGGATTGCTACCAAGTTTTTTACCAACTTTTAGAATACCAGTTGAAAGATCATCTGCTACAGTTTTAGCTGATCTAGCTGCGGCTTTACCCCCCGAATCTGCAGCGTCAACTACAACATCAGAAGGTAGTGGTGCCCCTCTAGTACCAGCACTGACTGGTGGTGTTTTTATAGTAACAGTAGCTGATTCAGTTTCGGCAACTACTTTTTCTACTGTATCCCCTAGACCTTTAACCGATTTTATATTTGCGGCTGTGTTAAGATCTTTGACAGTATTTCTGGTTAAAAAATCTTCTATCGGTTCTTGAGCAACTGCGCCTCTAGCAGTGCCTGTTCCTGCAAAAAAACTTCTTTCACCTGATGACTCAAAAATATCAGATACACTATGGCCCGTATGACTAAAATCGGCTCCGAGTTCATGTATTTGTCCACCAAGAACATCAGAAGCACGTCTGTCTAGTGACAGACTTCCTGCAGTTGCCGTCTCTGAGAATACATCTTTTCCTCTATTGGCATTCCATCCCATATCGTCGCCCATGGACAGATCTGGATCTTTCCATCTAGCGGTTCTTCCATCTTTTGTTTGAACATATATTGAACCAGAATAATCGCCATATGGCCTAGCGGTCATACTAGCTGTTGGAACTTCTCCTGGGGCAAGAGAGGCTTTAGGAAGATTTTCTGAAGTTCTAAAAATTCTTTGGACATCCCCATTCGCAAAAGCGTCTGCTACTTCTTGTGGCATCTCTGTACTAAATCTTGAGTCTAATTGGTTAGCTACATTTAATAGATTTGTTGGTTTTCGGCCACTCGGACCTGCTGCAGAGACTAGGTTGGCGTTAGCATCTGCTACTGCAGCTGAACCCGTTGGCATTCTTGCCACTCTAGTTCTATTTACCGGCGCTTGTGCTTTTGCTTCTTCGTTCCACTTTCTGGCAAATTCAGCTCTAGCTGAATCTGGGTGATTTTCATCAAGTAATCCGGATACGCTCTTCCGCTAGTCTTGTAGCATTATCTATGGCTGGTGCTGAACGAAATGTTTTCCCAGCCTCTACACTTTTTGTATATTCTCTTACGAGGTAAGGCGCGTCTTCTATATTCTCATATTCTCTAGAAATTGCTCCTAATTTTCTTTCCATCTCTTCTGTAACATCAAAATTTTCAACATGAGTAGTAAATGCAGAAAATATTTTTTCAAAAGGGTCTGAAGAACCTTCTAATCCAGCGGCTTTTATAAGTCGTTCTGTAGATATTTTATTAGCAACACCAGCAGATACAGCACTAATATAGTTATCAAATTGATTTAAACCAAGACTGCCAATAAACTTTGGGTTTGGTGCTGCCATAAAAATAATCTATCCTTTTTATAATGCTAAATGTTTGTAATTTGATTTTAAAAAGATCCTGCTATATCGCTATAAGGGTCGCGGCCTAAGTCAGGAAGACTATTATACATAGTACTTCCTACTTGGCCGTTTGTTACTAATCCTGCTCTAGCTGAAAACTCTCTCATTTGTTCCGAATCCCCATTAACAGAAACATTATAGGATGTCCCCATTTGCCCTGTAGGGCCTCCTGGTGCGTCTGGATATGACATGGAGCCTGCTGGTATCCTCTCATACGGATTCCCACCTGGGATAAGCGGTGGGCCAGCTACCCCTTGTTGTGTGTGTTCTTTCTTCCTTATACTGGCGAAAATACCAACACCTAAAGCGATAGCCGCTACTCCCGCTACTGTACCTTTATTCTTCATTATAGCTTTAATAATTGCTGAGTCTTTTGGATTAAATCTTTTGTATACTGTTGGAGTGACCAAATCATCTAATGGATTAAAGATCCTAGCAATATCATCAGCGGCTTCATATGCTATTTGCTCATCTTCTGATCTTATAAAGTCCTCTCCAAAGCTACGCGCAACATCCTCTAAACGATCTTTAGCATCTTCTAGGGGGATTCTAGCCCTAACTGCTTTATTAGAGGCGCTTAACTCTCCATGTTGATTTATTGTATACTGTGCTGATTTTTTTCTGCGCAGCAAATCGGCGGCTCTTCTTTTGTTTTCAGCTAATTCTTTTGCCTTGTGAATATCTTCATTACTGGTACCTAGTCCTGCTTCTGTTCTTGTTTTTTCGATGAAAAGATCGAATATAGATTCATCATTTTGTGATAACCCTGCATATTCTTCTAAAAATGAACTGGTTACTCCGCTCAGCTTCAGCCCCCATTTCACTCAAAAGTGTGTCTATCTCTTCTCTGTTTGATAATCTAGGAAATCTTGTTAAGCTACCATTATCTATACTTAAGTCTCTAGTTGTTGGCAACAGTTTATTTAAAGATTCCCTTGTATGTAAATCCTGTGTTGGATCTCCTCCTAGCCTTTCAAGAACTGCATCTAAACCTCTCTCAGTAGATTCAGTAATAACATTTTCTGGCCCTATTTTTCCTTCAAGTATTTCTTTGCTCAACCCTATATGCATCCCTTCGCCAATAGATCTATGGATTTCAGCTTCAGCCAACGTAGCTATTTGACTCATCGAATACGTTTGTCCATTAACGGTAATCATAGACTCGCCTTGCTGTAAAACTTTTTGTATAAGTTCACCAAATTCTAATTGTCCCTTTTGTTTCTTAAGGTCTTGAGCTCCATAAAGAAGTTTTTTCATTGCATCTATAGGAGTTTTACGGAAGTCTTCAGACCCTTCGATTGATCTTTTCAAAGCTGCTTCTACATCCTCTATAAATTCGCTTTTGTGCAACTCAATATGTGTCTTAACACCACCCGAAAAACTATCCACCATGCTATTACTAATTTCCATATGTTCATCAGTAGCCATATTTTTCAAGGACTCAAAAAGATCGTTCTCTATAGCTCCCTGATCATGAAAACGTTCAAGCATCTCTTTCTTACTTGAGTCTCTAAACACTTCCCTTAGATCATATTGAGTCATATCATCAAGACTTCTTAAAAACTCTGATTCAGTATTTAGGCGAGCTGACCTTTCTGTAAGATCTAGACCTTCTCTTCCGAGGCCAACTTCATTCAAATCAGATCTAAAATTTTCATATAATTTGACAAAATTCGGGCCACTGGCTGGTCTTGTGTCTCCTAACTCTGTATATCGTGCGTTTCTTCTATTCGAATCTTTGAATAACTTTGTACTATCAAGGCGTGCGTCGCTTATCTTCTGTGTATTATTTATCCCATATTTTAGTTCAGCCATATCTCTATACTTATACATTTCTACAAATTCGTCATGAAGAGTCTGAACTTGTTTACGAGTTTTCGAACCAGGAGCACCAACTTTATCACTCATAACATTGAGAGCTTCTATCTCTGTTTTTAATTGGGCTAATCCCTCTGAAGACACTCTATCAGTATTTTCAGAGAGAGCCTCCCTCATAGCAGCTAACATAGTTCTGACTGTCGCCTGTATATCTGATTCATCGAGGCCTGTATATATTACTGATAACTTTCCTTTAGCCGCAACAGGATCTATACCGATCTTACCAAAAGTCTCCTCTGGAAAAATATTGGGATAGAGTAATTGAGCCGCTCTTGCCGACCCTAGCATCGCCCCTCTTGTTTCTACGGCAGAGCTTCCAACAGATTTAGCGCTAGCATCTATAAGCCTGTAGACTCTTCCTTGTGCCTCGGGTATCTCGGAGTTAAGATCTCCATGAATTGCTTGACTAAAAAAATCGTCTGTATTTCCGGAGAAACCAACTTCTCTTATTAACGCTTCTAATTCTTCTTTTCTGTTTTTACTAAATCCATATAAAGTTGCAGTTACAGACTTTCGAATTTCTTCTTCAGAAACTAAGATACTCCTATTATTCATGGAATCGGTATAAATCTTAGTGAAATCTTCGGCAGTCATCTTCATTCCATATTGTCCGCCTCCTGCGCTCTTTGCTGGGTCGATTGTTGTTTCTGGATCATATATGAATAATGACCCATTTTTTACCATTTGGAGCAGAGTACTACCTTCACTATTCGCAGCTGCTGCAGCCTTTTGGATTTCACTTAGCTGCTCTTCCAAAGAACCAGCCCAAGCAAGCTGGTTAATGTAAGGGGCCAAATCGCCAGATTCCCCAAAGGACGATAACCCCATTTTTAAACTGAACACATTAAATGCTTTTAATATTAAAGATGGTACCCCTTCAATATTACTCGATAAAAGTTCACGACCTGCATTAAAATGCAGTGCCATATTTGACATATATTCACCTGAACTTCGCAACCCTGCTTCATATGCTTCAAAGCTTTGACCAGTAACTTTTTTATCCCAAATGTTACGGATGGTATCCATAAAGACTTTATCCTCCGCAAGTACAGTATTACCTCCTATCATTTTTTTCATAGTAGAATCTCTATATTGTGACAATTCTAATGCTCCTAACTTTGAAATATCTTCAGGAGCCAGCTTCATTGGTATACCACCAGGAGCATTTGAAAAATATTTTTTAACAATATCTTGATGTATTTCTGCTATATCCATATATCTATTATTTAACATTCCATCTATCTCTAAAGAATTTTTTTCAAGTAATTCTGTTCTAGAGGATAACCATGATTTGGCAAAGCTTCGTGTGTTTATAGTTTTTCCGCCCAATTCAAAAGTGTCTGATTTACCAATCTCTCCAATCCTAATTATTGCAGATTCTAATTCTCTTTGGTTAATCAACCCACCTGCACCTGATTCAATATTCCCCCTATAGGCGTTTGCCACTTTTTGATTATTGTGCGCTAAGGAATTTAATAATTTAAATATTTTTTCTTCTCTGCTTAAATGATCAACACCTTCAAGCCCCGTTTCAGTAAATTTTGGATCAAATCCAGAATCAAAATTCATCATGTCAGATAATGCTTTAGACATACCTTGAAATCTCGAACCAAAATCGGTATTAGATCCAAGCATTCGTGTCATGGTAGCATCATCTAAGTGTGGAGAAAGTAACGCAAACTCTTGTGGCCCAGTTGGTTGACGCCATACAAAAGAAACCAATCTTTTTTCTCCTCTATCGTCTGTAATAGTCCTTAAGTTATTAATAAATTTATCGTCTAAGTCAAAACCACCTGCAGCTTCATATAGCCCTAATCTTGTAGCAGCTGTGTCTGATACAATCATTTTATGCCCCATGAATCTGTATTTGAACAATTCTAATGAGTCCGTACTATTGAGAGGTATCTTTATTGTTTCAGTAACTTCTGGACTACCACCAATAACGTAAGGGCTAAAACCTTTTGATACTCTGCTTTCTGTATCTATTGCATTTCTTTGAGCATAAGGTAATAGCCATTCGATAGTACCTCTGGCGGTTTTAGATCCTGTTTTAGGCCTCTTCACTTTGAATGCGTTTCTTGATATATGATCTATCAGACTATTAGCTAGATCTGGGATTTCATTTACTTTAACACCAGGTCTGGACAGCTGCTCTTGCAATCTTTTAGCATTCAACACGAATGCATTAGCTTTGTATCTGCTTCCGAACCTTCTGACAATATCATCTTCATCCATGAGAGATAGATTTATATTGGCGTCCTGATATATGCTTGCTCTAAGATTTTCGGATACAAATCCTCTTTGTATCTCCTCTATTCCTGCACCCAAACGCGCATCTACTCTTTGAACTTCTCTTGTAAATTCAGGACCGTACAATTGACGATGGTATATCATTGCTTGAGGTTCGGTATAGATACCTTCAAATCCATGGCGATCATCTATAAGATCTAATGTTATTTGATTAGCTCTAAAGGCACCTAACATTTCACTACCTGGTGCGGTTGCTGCACCAAACGTTACCTCTTTTTTAAATAGTTCTTTAGAACCAACTCCTATATATCCGATCTTACTTAAACCATTTTTTACTCTATCGCTAATTATATCGAAAACCCCCTTTCCTTGTCCTCCCTCACCAAAAAGCATTCTTCCAGTTTGATGCCTTAAAGGCTTTATCGCTATTTCTTTACTATCTACGTTTTCCACAAAAAGACTTAGACGATTTATTAAATTTGCCTTCCTCTTTTGTGCAATGATTCTTTCCGTTTCTCCAGTAGCTGGATTCAAAATTTGTTTATCTAATGTTTTTATTTCGGCTTTAAGAGTTTTTGCTTTTTCTACAAAAGCAAAGTCGGTCATAAAACCAGAACCGTCTTCTATCTTATCCATTTCATTTAAAATATTAAGATATTTAAAATGTCTGCTAGTTTCTAACCCAGCGCTTTTTTCTGTAGCCTCTATATATTTTATGACATCCTTAAAGGTTATATCTTTTTTACCATCTAATTTTGCTTTATCCATTGTTTCTTTTACATTTTTTGTCATAAAATCAAAAAAAGCAGTTTCTTCTTCTGGGGCATGTAACCCCTGCATATCTAAAGCTGTTCTGAAAAAGCTTTTAGCGGCGTCCTGACCTTGCGTTTCCATAACAATTCTTTCTCCAAATCTTTGCCTCAAAACTTGTTTTCTTGCTGTAGTACCTCCATCTTTTTCGGCAAGGTCAGCAGTAAAATTATGATAACGATCTTCCAAATCAGGACCTAATGCTCTTAGGGTTTTTAGTAATGATGAATCAGTTTGTAGCATTGCTTCCTCAAGAGTCTTGGGAGCCTGTCCTTTAAAGTTTTTGTCCATACCCCTGCCCAAAGATTTTAGCATTGTGCTTACTTCGTCTTGACGCATTACAAAATTTCTAGGTGAGGTATGGGCCCTACTTCTTTTCGGTACTTTCCCTAAAGCCTTAGCAATTTCGTATTCTAAGTCTTGACCACTACCTTTAGACAAAGCACTACCTTTAGACAAAGCCCTGAATAAATCACTCTCACCCAATACTCCAGAACCACTTGCAGAAAGTAAATCTTGAGTTTCTAATCCTGTTAAATACTTATAACTATCTCCGACTTTTGTCCTAAACATTAGGAGAGTTGCACTTCTTTCATTTGTGCTCAAAACTCCGGGAGGTAGAATTTCTCCCCTTTTAAGTTGCCCTGTATAATCATCTGCTTGAATAGTTTTTCCGCCGTCAAAAAGAATCGCATGCAGGTTCCCTAATAGTTTAATGTCATCTGGCTTAAGACTAGAATAATTAACTCTAACTAATTCAAGATTTCCACCTCGAACTACTGGATGCCCAAATATGGCATTAGCTTCTCTATGCGCATTTGCTACTGTGTTATCTAGTCTAATATAATCATTTAAGTTTTGGACAAGATCTGAAAGTACGCCATATCCACTCTCATCATAAATGCTACCAGTTAATAAATCTACAGATTCCATTCTCCTAGAGCTAACTATATTTACTGCTTTAGAGAGGCTTGAATGTGTCTTTCCGGTAATAGTATCAATTACCGATTTTCCATCATCGGCAAACTTTAATAGGCCACGTTCGAATGACTCAGATGCGAGGATAGCTTCTCTATCTCTTGAAGAAAAGCTCCCTATCTCCCTTTTTAAAGGACCAATATATGAAGATGAAGATGATGGTATTTTTTTAGTTGCCATTTTATCCTCTTATCCCAGCCATAATATTAACTGAATCAGGATTTATATTATTTGAAGATGGAGTTATATTTCCCTCTATCCCCATATCAAACATTAACCTTTGCAATTTTTCTCTAGTGCCCTGTGGGCTCGATCCAGTTTGCCCAAACGTTGGATAACTTGGATTAACTAAATTAGCTTCCTTTATTTGCTGTGGATAGTAACCCATTTGAGACATCTCTAATCCCATGGATTGACCCATTTTTATTTTAACGTGTTCCATGTTTGTATTTGGATGCCAACCTTCCCAATCGGCTCCAGGTAGCTCATGCTTTGCAAAATAGTTAATTAAATCAGGTTTTTTTTCAACCTTCATACCCCAAGCTGCTTCATATATTCTTCGCTCTAACCTACCAGAAGTTGAAAGAATTTTACCTCTTTCCCCCATTGGTGCTTCTAGCATTGCTCTAAAATGATCTCTTTTTCTTCTTGGAATTGCTGCAGCTAATTGATCAATAGATTTAGTATTTAAATCTGCTCCATACATAGTTTTTTTACTTGCAAGCATAAATTGTTTAGATGATTCAATATCTCCAATATGTTCTGCTCGCGCAGCTGCTGTTCTATTTTTGACATAATTTAATATGTCTGCATATTCTTCCAGGGCTAATTCTTTTTTTCTTTCTTGTGGCAAATATCTTTTACCTTTAGCTCTTTGGAAAGCCGAAAAACTACCAACTGTTACTGCGCCAACTGCCCCCAAAATCGTTTGTGCTCGTCTCCCCCTGCCAAAGAGTCCAAATGCAATTGCACCTACGCCCGTTGCTAGAATAGGATTTCTCTGAGTTCCCTTATCATAAATTGGGGAAACAAAACTGTCTATTGGCCTTTGCCATTCTGGAAAAGTTGTGCCATAAACATGTCTTCTTTCCCAATCTTCTGTTGCTGTTTTCTTCCCAAAAAGTTTACTATTTACGATGTTGTCAGTATGAAGAAGTGAATTTTTTATACTCTTAATCGGATTCCTCATTTTTTGAGAAAAAGAAGCAGTATCATATGGAGCGAAATTTGTTTCACTTTCCTCTACAGCTTTTCGTTGAGCTCTTATTTCTGAAACCTTTGATAGCTCTTCCGGGGAAAGGCCCATTTTATGTATTCTAGAATCTAATGATCTGTATTCCCTTGAATATGGTGCGACATCTGCGAGAATATCAAGTTGACTAACTGGTCCGTATCTTCCTGTAGCCCCTGGATAAATCTTATTGAATCTTTCATAACCAACACCAGGGAGTCTTAGCTCTCCTTCTTTTACTTTTGTGAATGGGTCACCGGTAGTGAAATCGGTGAAGTAGCTACTGTTAGGAAGGAACGGATATTCTTTACCCATTTTATTTTTGATAGGGTTAAGATAACTTACATTAGTTCTCTCCTTAGGAATAAATCTTCTTACTATTTCAGACGCTTCAATGTTTCCTAAAGCGCCCTCTAATTGTAACGGAACATCGCCTAAGCCACCAAGATTTAAATCCCAAAAAGCTCTAGTGGATCCATATGCTTTAGAAGCTGACTGTAGTACTGATCGGTCAGGTTCGAAATCATAAGACCCAAAACCTAAACTCGACCTTATGTTCCCACCCGTAAAACCATAAATTCCAAAAGCTTCTTGAGCCCTATAACCAAGCTCTCCTGATTGGAATTCGTTACTACTAGATCTTATTGGCAGTCCTGCTTGGATGACTCTTTCCGACATTATACCCGAACCTACCGGAGGTCCATATACCGGTATACCTGCATTAGATTGCTGGCTAGGCCTATATGCCATTGCCGCAAGCATATTATTCTGAGCTGCAGTTTCTCCTCTTATTGCATTTTTTGCTGTTTCTAACGGTGCAGCTTGCGATATCAACCTGCTATTACTACTAGATATATTACTAAACCCACCTGAAACACCGGTTCCACCGTTGCCTCATTGATGGAGAAATAAATCTTAATGCTTTTCTATTATAGTCAGTTGGGACCGCTGCCGAATAACTGATAGATGGATCCATCTGACCATATGGAGGATATGTCCCAACTTCTTCTTGTGGCATGTATGCGCCAGAGGCGCCTACTGGAAGATAGCTAGATAGTGCTCTATCTAGTTCTGGTTTATGCATTATTCTTTGCGGCTTAAGTATTCTCCCTACTGTCGCATTCAGTATTGGTACTGCCGCTCCATATGGACCAGAGAAATATTCTCCAGTAGTTGGGTATGGTCTATCCTCATAGTGTTTTCTTTCGAATCTATAAGGATCTAATGGACGAAGTGGTGAATAGTCATTATAGAATAATGCTTTTTCCATTGGACTTCCATAAGTATCGGAAGTAAACATTGCCCCAGCTTGGAACCTTCTGTACCAAGATGGTCTGAAATATTCTATCTCTCCACCTTTAAGTTTTGTATTACCTAAAGACCAAAACCTTCCTTTTCTAATAGGTACTTCGCCATGAATTGTTTGTTGCCTTTTTTCACCATAGCTCATTCCGCCAGGTACTATTCCTGATATTCCTGCTTGGACTTCAGCGGCGACTCTAGCGACTTTGCCTAAAATAAGAGGAGAATAAACATTTTCTCCTCTTTGATCTCTTTCTCCTGTTAGGCCTCCAGCGGTTCTATCAACTGCTAAGACCGTGCTCCCTATAGCTACAGCCGGTAAGACTCTCTGCGCATTCATTCCTCTTATATAGAGATCTAGTGGGCCATTAAATCTTTCTGCATCTAAACCTGAACCAGTCGTACCAAAATATCTATTGAGCCTATTAAAGCCATGCGACATCGGGACTGAGGCTAGAGAGAAACCTTCTGGACTGCCATAGGTTTTTATTCCTGCTGCACTTAACAAGGTTGCTTTTTGATTATTTTTAAGCGCTGTTCCAAAAGTTGGGACATAAGTGAATGCTTGATCCTCTGACTGCCCCGAAAAGGAGGTAGCTTTTGGCTTCATAACATATTGGCCAATCCCAAAATTCTTTCTAAGAGTTGGCTTAGCTAAAGAAAGACCTTCATAGCTGAATATCCCAGCTGTAGTTTTGGAAATTGTGCCAGATAGGTACGGATCTATTGCACTAGGGATTTCTTTTATTGCCTCTCTTGCAAGTTCAAAACGCTTTAATGGGTTTAGTAATATGTCTGCAACTTCGAGTGGACTGCCCTTTCCGGTTTGGTCAAATCTATAAGTTTTAAATGCACTTAAGTTTAATAAAGTTGATAATGTCGCAGCCTGTGCTTCTGCTTTTTGAGCAGAAGAAATAATTCCCTTACTTGCTAGGTCATCAATCGCTCCCGCAACTTGTTTCATTATCTCAAACGTATTAGAACTTTGAGTCAATCCCTTATATTCTAGTAGATATCTAAAAACTTCAGAAGAAAATTCATCACCTCTTGTTACAATAGAAGATGATTTTGCATACATTGGGGATTGCGCAGAAAAATCTTCTATACCTTCAGATTTTCTCAATCTTGAAAATGCTTTTCTAATATTTACATATTGATCTCCGGTCATCTCATGGTGTGCCTTATCGCCAATCAGATGATTTTTCTTTATTCTATCTAAGTTGTCTCCAAGGGTAGATACTACTTTGTCTCTGTTAGCTGGAGAATGAATATTTATAATGTCATCTACAGTTAAAGACGCTAATCCACCAGAATTTTTGCCACTTGTGGCATTGTTTAATAATTCTGAATTGTTTCCTAAAAATTCTTTAATAACAGTTTTATTAGTTCCATAATTTAATTGTTTATTGGCAAAATTGGTAAATGCTTCCATTAAGGCAGCGTGCGATGCAACTTGCTCTCCAGATTTAGCGTCGCGAAGAGCAAAGGAAGTTTCTTTACCTCTTTCTTGTGAAAGTCTTAGAGATCTTTTTCTTCCAAAGCCACCTATTGTAAACTCTTCATCTAAGTTTGAGCTAAGTAATTTCGCCATAACTGCATCGTTATTTATGTCTGCTTGACGATTAATTATTCTTCCTGCAAATCTGAAAAGAGAATTAGGTTGTTCTGAATCGTAATTAAGTTTTTCTTTTACTCTTCCCAAAAACCCTGTATCACTAGCAGATGATTTTGTAGTTGCGCCAGCAGCTAATTCTGCCGTTGAGGCAAACATAGAGGTACTGTTTGTCGGAAGCGGCCTATAAAAACCACTTAATGATTCAATTCTATAGTTATGGGAATCTTTGACAGCGGCAGAATCGTAGGAATACAATTTACCCTTAGTGCCAAGAAATCCACCTGTGCTATGCCAAGAAAGTATTTGGGAGTTAAAATCTTCGGGGATATTAGAATTAATAAAAGGATGATTACTTGCCCCTGTGGATACTTGAAATTTTCCAGCTTTGGACATTTGAGAAAAATCTTTGAATCCCAACATTTGCATTGGGTTAATTCTGATTATTGGTATCCTAAGTTCGTTACCTAAAAATTCTCCTATCTTTTGTTTAGCGGCTCTGATAGGATTAAGGTTTACTATTTTTTCTTGACTATCTGTATAATAACCTTTTACCGTATTCGGAAGTTCCGTTTCTCGTGTTACGAGACCAAGCATTTTTCTTTCTTGTGTATCGCCAGATAAAATTCTGGCTAAAGCATTTTTGCGCGTTAGATTATCTTTATCAATAAATGCCGTCTTGAATATATTTGCAGTATTATCTTCGGATTCTTGAAATTCATCTAACGTAAGTTTTCTTAAACCAAAAATTCCCGCAATTCCACTAAAGCTTCCGTAACTCATTTCTTTATTGTTTAATAAATACCCTCTTAGTTGGGCATCGTTGTGTATACTGATCCCACGTTTACCAAGTTCTTTCGCTAATCTACCTGGCCTAGGGTCGTTGATGATATCGTCTGATAATCCTAATACCTTTCCAGCCCTTCTTGCCATTTCTATTCTTTTTGTTACAGCTTTAATTTGGTCACCCGATGTAAGTGCTTCAGTATAATCACCTATATTTAATTTTTTTTCACCTAAAACAGAATTTTTTATATGTTTACTAAATGAATTAAATACTCCAGAATATAATCTCCCCGGCACTTTGAGAGAATCCCCAATTTCAGGATATAATGTTGGCACCTCCATCCCTATATATAGGGCATCTGTGTCATCAATAGCTTTTTTTAATTGTTCTCCACCAAAGCTGCTAGGAAGGTTAGCATTTTTCCCGACTTTACCAGTATTGAATCTGGCTATTAATTCATCATAGAAACTACCACCATACGGTTCAGTGTCTGGGCCCATCGAAAAACGCTCGGAGGCATTTATATAGTCCTTTGGTCTGTCCTTTGTCGCAGGCCTAAACGGATCATCACTAACCCCTAGAGTGTCCGTAAATCTTTTGGCATGTTGTTTATCCATGCCACCTTCTATTAGCTTATTATTTAATCTTTCTTTGTATTGAGTTTGACGCACTAATCTTGTAAACTTTGGACTTCCGAATACATCAAGGCCAAGTTCGTCAACGCCTTCGTGTAGTGATTCAAATAGACTAGAAGTTCTTTTTCTCTGAATATTTGCTATTGCAGTTCCTAAAGTATCATCTCTTGATACCCCTGTAGCACCTGGATTCAATCTTGCTAGTTTCTTTTGTATTGTATTGTAATCTTTTGATTCAAGAAAATCTTGGGCTAATCCCAAATGTTTATACTCTCTTTGCCCAGTTTTTGCGGCAGTGTTTATTGCTTTATAACCTGGGATTAAATCTAATAATGAATCAATTTTTGTTATTCCAGCAAGACCGTTATTTAATGCCGTTTTGTCACCTTTGATCCCACTGTATATATCTTTCGCTAAATCTTGTATAGTATCTCTTCTTCGTACCTGGGTCCCAGGACCCTGTGGTATATTTCCTCTTCTCTGTGAATATAGACCAGCTACGGGGTTTTTGTTTATATCATTCATTGCCAAGAAGGCGCTTGATAATGCTCCAGAGGATCTTTCCGAAAACTTTACGCTTTTATGAAGGACGTCAATAAGGTCATGCCCGACTACTTCAAGGGCTCCCTTTAGGTTTAATGATCTTTCATATATAGCATGTTTTGCGCCACCACCAAAAATTGGAGCTTTAGTCAGCGTAGAATAACTGCTAGTGCTAGTGGATAGAAGTCTTTGTTCTGCGGTTCTAAAAAAGTTTAATGAGCTATCCTTTGCTGCGCCAAGTGCAGCAGTTGGCAGCATGAATCCACCCATTTGGAAAAGACTTGTTTTGATTAGGTCTTTGCCTAGTTCAATACCTCTTGCTGGATTATACCATTTTCTTTTTGGACCCTGGTCTTTTTCTTCGCCAGTACCGAATAAAGGTTTAGCCAGATATTTATCAGCGGCATAAAATGCTGGGACTTCATATGGTAATCTTCTCGCCTGTCTAACTAATTTCTGTTGTAGAGAATCTCTATAATCCCAAACATGAGTACTACTAGCTCTATTCCCCTGACCCAAGAAAGCGTAACCAGCATTAAGTGTACTTTTAGCCCCATCATACCCAGTTGTTAATTTACCATCTCTAGTAAAAACTAAATTAGTTTTTCCCTCAACTAGACGAGTTACTCCCTCATATTCATCTAATGTCTGTCTCATACCCAGGAGGTGAGTATTGAGTCTACCTAATACGCTTTCTGCTCCAGTAATTCCCGCTTTTTTAGTTAGTAGCTCACCGTAGTTTTAATCCACCACCTCTTAGTAGTTTCCCTGCCACTGTTGCGGCAATACCGGTCGCCACTATAGACGAAGCCATTTTCATAACTGGATTATCGTCTAGAGCTCTACTTATAAAACCAGAATGGGGCGATGGCCCTTGTTGTTCTTTATCTCCAGATTCGAAATCCCTTGAAGATGCGCCGAACCCAACGTTATGTATTGGTCCGTTATCTCTTATCATTCTTCACCCCGCTTTTAGCCCCTACGCATACCCCATAGTTTCTGGGCAATTGGGTCCTCATAAGTGGCTGCACCTTGGACCTTAGAAGCATTGTGCCTAGATGCTGATAGTTTTTCTTTTTCTTTTTCTTCTTCCGGGTCTATCAGTGCTAAGATTACATTTGTAGATTCCATACCCGCTATTGCTTGTTGAATTTCTATTATTTTTTCAGCCAAAGCTACTCTTTCGGCCAACTGAGAATATGTTAAAAGGTCTAACGATTCTGGGCTATCTGTATGTATAGTAGCCAGCACAAAAGCTTTCATTAAGCCTCTAACTTGAGAAGCTTGGATTCTTTTTTCATCCAATGTTCTTTTGGCGATTTTTGCGGAAGAGAAGCCTGAAAAATCTATTATTTGGTCAGCTAAAGAACTGATAACTCCAGGGGGAAGACTGTCTACATCAAAATTTTCAGGATAAACTACTGAAGCTTTTAATATTTCATCTTCAGTATCAGTAGAAGACATACCAGCTGTAGCCTTATAGGCAGCTACTTTATCAAATTCAAAAAAAGTTAGCTCTTTAAATACTATATCAAAACCGTTTTATACTGGTTTGAAATATCGAACCATGTTTTTTCTTTAGATAAAAGAGGACTCCTGGATCTAACATTTTAGAGCTGGCGAACCTCTAGTGCCACAAACCCTGAAGCTTCCAAAACTTCTTGAGAAATCAAAGAAGGCAATCCTGCCATTTCACCAATTAGAGCTTTTTTATCATAAGACGGGAACAGAATACATAGTTCAGAAATTGCTTCTTCATTCCACATGTTGGCTTCAGCATTGGAAAGTTGACCAGCTTGGACTAATGTCTCCATTTTCTTGACAAGAGTTTTATATTCTAATCTAGAAAGGACTCTCCATACAATATGCTTATCAAAAGAGATAGATGTTACATAGACTTCACCGTGTTGTTTCTTCCACGTTTTGATTTGACCAGCTGTTGGGCCATTGTCAAATATAGCCTGATCTTCATCCAGCTCTTCTACGGTTGTAGCCTGGGATGGATCTTTCTTTACTGGTTGATCTTCGAAATCATCATCGGGGTCAGCTAAGATATCGCCATCTTGAAAATCTTCAGTTTCCAAAAAAACTTCTACAGAATCTGCAGAAAATTCTTTTGCTAATTCTTTATCGTTTCTAACAACGACTTTTCTTTTTGTAGTTTCAGACATGAATGCTCCTTGTTTTTATTTTAATAATACAGTATACCATATTCGCGCCAGAAATAGTGATACCATTTAGAGTCTTTAATGTTTAGTTCTTAGGATGTTGGAGGTTGTCCGAGACCTGTAGTATAAGAATATGTCAATGGGCTACTTTTTTCTGGAATAGTGGCCGTAGTGGATGGCTTCTTAACCTCATTGGCAACGAATGTTTTTTGGCCGGTATAAGGGTTTTGACTAGAATCTGCTTCTGTAAAATAATGATCTCTAGCTACGAAACTATATGTTTCAATTAATGGGGCTCCACCACTTTGATACTCTGTACTCATTTGCATAATATGTACATCTTGTAAAATAATTTTCATTGGAGTTGTTGGATTAGAAAGTTTAATTTTTCTTTCGTTAATATCAGTTGATATTATCCTGTCTAAATTATCTCTTTGTGAAACTGATCCAGTAGTTGAATTGACCGATGTACCGACAGAGCAAAGACCGCTTTCTTCAACACCATATAATATAACAAAGTTAAATGGTGGATGAGCACTAAATATATTACGATCACCATTACTTGAAGAAGTGCTTATAGCTGGATCTGTGGTTATCCTATCTAGTTGGCTATTCGCCCAATATTTTTGTATATTTTCTTCATCTTTCCTAGATTCATTTTGCGCCCTCATAACAGAAATAACGCCAGCTGAATCAGCTTTTCCTGATATTGAATTAGTTCTAGCTATAGCAGCCGCCTCTAAAAGCTCTGTCATTCTTCTTGGATATCTTGAATAGATTGAAAACTGTCCACTGATGATTCTAGTACCATTCATAATGGCATCAAAGTTGTACGACCAAAATCCATATAAAGCTTGTTTTTCTTGTTTAACTAAATACCCAAAACCAGCTATATCTAATTCATCTTTTGCGTCAAACAAACCATCTATGTAGACTTTAACGTCTTCACCCGAAAAATAATAATCATAATAGTTACTGAATCTTTGATCGCCTGAACTCTTACCGCCCGCCCAATAGAGATCTATATCTGCGCTTAGTGGATCGAAAGTACCGTTTGCGCTCTTGATAGAAGGATTATTGGATACCGTATCGCCATACGGTATATATCCACTAAATGGTCTATATGGATTTGTTTTAAAATTACTGGCCATTTGGTACCTTTATGGTTGATAAATTCTTTCTATGAAATTTTTATAATCTTCGACTCTATCGCCGAAAGCATTATTGCTTATTTTGCGTCTTTCTGATCGTGCTGCTTGAAAACCATCTGGGTAACGAAGATCGTCACTCGCGGTATCTAATTGTATCAGAGGCTGCAATCCTCTAGCCATATAAGTATATGTCTGTTCTGTTATTAGATCGTCTATGGACATAGTACTGCCCTCATCTACAATGGTAACTCCAAATATTTTCATTTTTGCTGCCATCCCATATTCATTGAATAAGCTGAATACTACATCAAATGGAGGAAGCATGTCTGCTAATGGTGCATAGTAGCCTTTGCTATCTGCTAAAATTTTTCTATAATTTTCTATTCTGTAAAAAGCATATTCGTTGAATACGGTAAAGATCATACTGCCAGCTATCGTTCTGGCACCTTTAACAAATCCCCTAGGGTTAACGTGACCTAGAGTTCTTACTGGGGAGTTTTCCCTATGCATTGAATAGGATATAGTTTGGAGTTCAGCCAATTCTAAAATATCGCCCTGGTCAGAAAGTAAACCATTTTCTCCTATTTTCGGTATTATTATAGTAGCAGTAATATCTGCACCAGAAAAAGACATATCCGAAAATGGATCTGGTAAATAATTATTTTTTCTGAATTCCTTTATGCTATTTTGGTAAGTTGAAACTCTGTTTTGTCTAGACGATATACCACTAAGGTTGGCTATATCTGAAACTTCTTCTCGTTCAAATGCCATTATGTTTCCTTAAAATAAAATAGTGGAGGATCGGCATATTGCACCATATCCTCCACTATCTATAATTTTTGGGCTACTTACAATTATGGTCTAATTATATCACTATTCAGTCCGCTTGAGCTAACTGCATCTTTACTGATCAAAGATCCTAAATCATCGGAATTAAATCTTCCGATTTGGTCAGTCGTGATTTTATACATTGGACCCAATTCACGGGCAACGTATGTCATTGTCTCTTCGATAACGATATCATCCATCGAAGCACCTGAACCTTCGTTCAGAAGCTCACATCCATAGATTGATCTTACAGCCGCTTGGCCGTATTCGTTGACGAATGTAATTGTAATGTCAAATGGTGGGATTTGGTCTGCGTAGTATGGTGTCTTACTCGTTATATCTCTTGTTTGATTTGATACTTCCGCTATACCCCTCTTGTGACTTGGATCCCCAGGAAGAGTGTTATGCGCTCTTGTGAAGAACTTCATCTCTGAAGATGTACTGTGATGGGCTTCAAGCATTGTGTACAAAGCTGGGCGATCAAATACCGTAAAGATTAATGATCCAGCAATGCCTCTTTTGCCCCTTGAGAAAGAACGTGGGTTTGGTGAACCCATTGTATAGATAGGTGCCTTTTCTCTTGTCACTGAGAAAGTGATTCCAGAAAGAGCCCCAATTTCAACGCCACCAAAAGTGGCAACAATATCAGCACCAGAAAAAGTTGTATAAGTATTTAAATACTTATTTACTGGGCTATCATAATATTCGGCTGCCATAGTACCCTCCTAATCGGTATATAAAGTGCAGTGTGTGTGTGTATTTGTTTTTATATTTGATTAACCAAGTGCAACTGAGATTTGAACTTCAATATTTCTAAGTTCAAATGCCGGTGTGATCACCAGGTCTATCAAAGCCTTACTCTCATTAGCAATATATCTGATGGCAAAATCGCTATCTAAAATAGCTCCTAATTGCTGCATGCCTCTAAGGGCTGAAGTAATAGATGTTTCCATTGAGTTTCTAACCTGTATCGTTGAAGGCTGACCGATATATTTTTGGCAGCTTTGGCGCACTACTAATGTCGCCTCGTTAATGATTCTCAATGTTGTCAATCTCGTATAGTCCGAATCTGCTCCTGCAAATGTCAATCCATCTGAAAAGATTGGCGCCTTATTGAAGTTCAGAAGTACACAGTTAACGCCCTTGCTCGTTAAGCTTGTTAGCGCTGCTTTACTTGGGTTATACCTTAGTGAAGCTATATTATATACAGTCTTATTTATCGTTGATGTATAAGCGGCCATTCTACTTAATGCAGCGGCAAAAGCAGAAACTCCATTTGCATAACCCCAAGATACTGGATAGTTAGATGGTCTGAGCTCGGTGCCAACGACGACAACCGATCTGCCAACTCCCTTAAGCTTATAGCTAACGTTATCGACTTGATCCGTGACCAAAACATCGCTATCTCTTGAAGCTAAAGCAGTAGCTGCTAAGTGAATAGATACCTGACCCGGTGTCATAACCTCATTAGTCCCAGAATAAGGCTTAAGGCCTATAACTGCAAAAACTGGATGTGTGTCTTGACTTATTCTCTGTACAGCTGCTCCTATTTTAAGAACCCAACTGTTGGCTACTGTTGCGCTGTTATTGGCATAGAAGCCAAATTCAGAATCAACTGTACTAGCATTTGGAGTTGCGCCCTGCAGATCCCAGTCATATGGGTGTCCACCGCGTCCCCAGGCAAGTATCATATCTGGTTGTGCTGCTTCTGCTGCTATAAACATAGTATTAAAGATACTCCCACCAGCGTTAGTGCTTGTTATCGTTGCATCAGAATGGTTGAAAACAGTATCAGATGGCAATGGAACCATATAAATTCTTTCGGCGCCTCCTGCAATTAATTCAACGAATGATCTATGGCATGCTGAGTCTACGCCAAATGCGGTTATGACGTCTTGTTCATTCGTGCAGAGAACCACGTCAAGGTCAGCTACATTACCCGTACCTGTGTCTGTGGTTCTTTTCGCCAATACTACAATTCTTGGGCCGACAGGACTATCCTGACGAGAAATGCTATAAAAGCGATCTTTAATTATTGTTCTTACACCTGGTAGAGCCATGTTATTTTTAACCTCCGGCTAGCGAATTTATCGTTTAACTCGAAACATATAGTAATGACCATGATATAGAAACTAACTACATTTAGAAGTATCTAATCTATTTATGAAACCCTAAGAATTAGGTGTCGCACCCTGATAAAGATCAACTATGTTCACATCAAAATTTTCATCATATTTTACATTAAACTGAGGAGTAGCTGCTGCCGAATCGACTATATCTTGCTCATAGGCAATCCATAATCTTATATCCGTTGTAATCTTTTCGATTCTGTCTACCGCAGTAGCAACCAACTTTTCAGTAGTTAATAAATAGGTCACAGTTCTTTTTACAACATCTGTCTGATCCATATTAATTTCACTATCAGCCAACCTTCTCGCATAAACAAATTCTTGAGCTCCCAATCTTTTAAAAACAGGAGTATATTCAAGCATAAAGTCTTCAAATATCTCTATTATTCTATCTGCGACTTCTGCACCTATATATTCTTGGTCATCTCCTTTGATTTTTCCCCTATCGGCTTCTGTCATTATGGCAAAAGAGACAACGTTTTGGAATTTCTGCCCTTCTATAATATAATATTTTCCGTCTTCGCCTAAAGTCTTATCCCTATATCTTAATTTAGGCTCTTGGTTATGTGGTCTTTTAAGCTCCATACCATAGGCTATACAGGGGTAGGAGGCATATGCCCCACCATAATTGGAGACAAGTGGAATTTCGGGATATGAGTTTTCCCATAGTCTTCTGACTAGTTCTATAAATTGCAAATAGCTTAAATTACCATCTGCTTTTAATCTTCTGGAATCACTGTCATTTATGTATCGGGGCTCTCTTAGTCTAAGGGCTGCACTCCATCCCCATTTACCTTCATTCCCCGAATCTGAATCGAACCTATTAGGAAAAGGGAAAGACGATGCCATATTATGCTCCTGGTCCTGTAGCTACAGAAAAGTTAATATTTTTTAAACCCAAAGAAGAAAGAAGAGTTATTTCAAATATTAGATGACCTCTTTCCACCTTAGAACCATAGGCTTGCAGGGAATAATTTTTTATTGCACCAAATGCTACTAATGATTTTAACATTGTCTTTACTTGATCGGTGACTTTATCTTCTGCGCTTTTTCCTAGTCCGTCATTTGATATAGATTTTATCTCATTGATTACCATTGCCACCAATCTCATCTGAGGTGCTTTCGTAAAAGTGCTCAAAGTATTCGCCATTGTGTAATCATTTGATACATATGCTTCATATGGGTTGCCCCTTGTCGCTCTTCTACTTCTATAGATAGCGTTAATACCAAGATTGTCCAATCTTACTAAAGAATCACTTGAAAGATTGGCGCCGAAAACGGAAAAAGCTCCCGATATTCTTTTCCTTATCATACCATTGTAAACTGGATTTGAAGACATCGCACCAGCAAATGCTGCTGCTGCACTACTTGTGTATGCTCGATTAAAGCCAACATGACTAAAAGTTAATTCTCCATATATCGGTATTATATATCTTCCTGCGTCTGAAAATATTTGACCATCAGATGCGTAGGCGGTTAATTTATTTTTGAAGATTGGATTACTTTCTAAAATAGCTATGTCTGAATCTTTTATTCCGCTTGATCTTGAGCCAATAATCCCTAACTGTACAAAGCCAGTAGTATTATTAAAATCATAACAATAATAAGCTAACTGTGTTACGAAGTCAACATTCCCAGTTTTTATTATAGAAACCTCTAATGGCACAATGATATCTATTAAATCATAATCTTTTATCGCTAAATATGTTTTTTGAAGTCTTTCATAATATTTTTCATAAAAATTTATTGGCTCTTCTGTAATTTCTGAAATTAGAGAATCATTATCGTCCAATCTTTGTTCTACATCATCTATATATTCAGACATCGGTGCAGCAGCTACAACAAAAATATTTCTTGCTCCACAGCTATAGGCATCATATACCCCTCTTAAAAGAGGAGAGTTCAAATTTGCCCCTAATATATTTGTCGCTTCTTGCATTGAGTTTATTTTTGTTATTTCGTTTAGCTCTAATCCATCGCTATGGCCTATAAGTAGAATGGAATTTGTACTATACAATTCCATTGAATCATAAATTGGTCTATAGGAAATTGAGGTACCTCTGGTTGGACCTGTTAATTGTCCTGATACTCCGACTATTTGGTTGCCTACATAGTTGCCGAAGATTGCCACATCTTCTTCTACCATTGTCGCATTTAACTTAAAAGAAAATTTATTTTCAGCTGTAATATCTGATATATAATAGCTTCCATCTATTTTATTATCTATAGACAATACGCTAACAAAGCTCCCAACGGTTAAACCGTGAGCATATTGTGTAGTTAGTGTTACTACATTATCTTTTATCTTTTTATGTTTAATAATTCCAGTTTTTGTCGACTGTTGAGGAGCCACTTGAAAAATATGTTCTATGGTTTGAGTCTTAATACCATTTATAGTTTCTATGACAAGTGTATATATTCCACCGAATAACCCTTGTGGCACTGTATAAACAAAATTATATTCTGATTCAGAAATTCTAACAAAATAATTTTCATTTATTAAAGTAGCTCTAGCACTATTACCACCTGAGTTATAAGAAGATAAATTTAAACTAGCGTCCTCTGTTCTCTGGGCTACTACTTCAGTAGAGCTAATAACTGAAGCTATATTATAAATTGAATCATATCCTCCGCCAATTCCATAAACCTGGATAGAATTACCAAGAATTAATTTATGGTTTACATCAAATGTGAACGTAGGGCTTGTGCCATTCGCCTGTACTGAAATTATCCTATAGCTAGAATTGATTAAAGAAACTGTGGATTTGATTATATTCCCACTACCGTTTTGGCCCCTAATAACCGTAGCGTGTACATCAACCGGGGAACTGTCGGATAAGGGATTAAAAAAGATCCCGTCCATGACAAAACCAAAACGGAATCTAATCGCCTGTCCATTAACTACTTTCATCATTATTTAGTACTCTCCCTTGTAGCGCCAGCAACCCAATAAACTATTTTTCCACCCTTACCTTTTACCGGGGCAGCAAAGTCTATATTATATATCTCGTCGGGCAGTGTTCCTGGCATATCTTCATAAACTCTGTCACCAGATTTTGGATTAACTGAATCTTGAAAATAGTAAATTATTTCTGAACTAACTGTTAAGCCTTGTGGTTTTTCCTGCAATAAATTCGCGAATGCCTGGGATCCCGGATATATGGATCTGGTAGTATATCTCTGAAGCCTGCTGCTATATTCCATAGTCTTTGGATCACAAAGTCTTTGGATCATAACATTATGACCCCATTTAGCCAAAATCCCATCAAAAGTTGTTTTTAGACTAATCATACTTTCTTATTTTTCTACTAGGGATAGGGTTTGCCCCTGAAGATTGGTAGGCAAATAGGCCGGTATACGGATCCATATTATTACCTGCGCCAATTGTTGGCATTGTTGGAAGCCCCTTTGGTTGCACGGCTCTAATACCAGTTTTAGCGGTTAGCATTTCTTTTCTGAGAACTGCCGCAATCTGGCACCATGTCGTTGCGTTTGCCCTGCTCAATGTATTTCTTGGTAGACTTCTATTAGTTACGGATAAGTCGCCCAATCTTATTGATAATTCATCGTCTCCACCATTACCATAAGCTCTTGTTAGTTCACAACAAGTTGATGCTCTAATGTATTCCAAAGCCGTAAATGGTATATTATCCCCATTTTCGGTATCAAGCAGTTTGTAGATACTCTTTACTTCAAGCGATGCGGAATATATTAACTCACCTATTTCTAATAAGGATACGTCAGGAAAAAATGGGAGCAATAATTCTGGGTCGAGATATACTGGTTCGATATCTGCGGCAAACGTAATTACTTCATTTTCTTTAAGATTTATTGTAGGTTTATATTCTAGGGATGATGTACTAACATATACTTGTTGATTAACAACTATGGTTGCCCCACTGGTCTTAATACCGGAAAATGTTACTTTATAGACTCCGGCCAAAGATGGGGAATAGTCATAGTAATATTCTGAAGCATTAACACTTATGGGTGTCACTGACAAAATTTGTAAATTATCAGAATTATATATCTTTAATAACACAGCAGATACATCTGCATTAACCTGCGAGCCATCCTGACCTATGTCAACGAACTTAACCCTCAAACGAACTATGTCGTTTACTAAAATATCTGCCATTTTATCCTCAATCTAAAATAATAATTGCTAACCAACACTTACTAGTGTGTCAGAATGAATTGTAATACTTTGTGCGCCGATTAAAGCTGCTGCGGTATCGTTTAATGTCTCTATTGTAACGAGACCATTTAGCCCAACTTGTACGCTAATAACACCAATTGTTGTCAAAGTTGCGTCGGTAGGATTCAACACCTCCATTGTAACAACACCATCTAATGCAGTTTTTACACTAACTATGCCAATTGTCGTTAAGGTAGAACTAGCCAAATATTGCTTAGCGAGAATAACTGAAATATTATTTAATATAACAGGATTTTGTATACCCTGTATTTTAATTACTACCGTTCCCGTATAAGATATACCAGCTTGATTATAGCTTATTAAATCATTATATCTCATTTTTCCTCCAGGTTATGCTAGATATAGTAGTGCTATATTTTTGCTACTTCAACCATCGTATATGGGAAATTTTTAATATCCCTTCCCGGATTCTATTAAAGAATATTGTTCTGAGCTTTTGGAATGTCCTCTGTCTATTAAGAATTTCTTATAGTCACTTATTAGCTCTGGCATATAAAGATTAGTGGCACCGTTGGCAGCATCGGGGTCCTGAAGGGGGTCTACGACAGCTTCTCCTACCTCTTTGTTTGGGGTCCCCTGACTATACCAACCAAGATAGCTGAACCTAGTTCCTGCTCCTACTGGTTTTACCTCATGGGCTGCCATATAATTTGAAGGGAAAAATAATATATCGCCCCTTTTTGGTTTATAGTCGATATCTAAATAATTAAAATAATGATGCCCACCAGTAAAATTCTTACCATCTAATTCAGATTCCAGATCAACTGAATCGTTAAAATAAACTATTATGCTAATAACATTTCTAGTGGCTAATTGATCCATTGGAATCTGTAACCCATATACATAGTCTGCGCTAATATCAGAATGGATTCCAAGATAAACATTTTTTTCATAAGAGACTATGTGACTCTTAACCTTCCACCAAACACACTTAAATGCTAATGGGAACATTTCAAAATATTTTAACAAGTAATGATCTTTTGATTTTTCAAGAAAATTTAATAGCTCTTTAACTTCAGGTCTTGGATCCTGATGTGCACTGGATCCCCTGCCAGGCATTTGGTCTATATATTCTTTCTCAAAGTAATAACCGCTTTTATTTAAATACATTTCTCTTTTTGTTTCCGGGTGGACAACCAACTTGTACATGGCGCTACGTTCTCTATCGACTATCTCCCTACATGTATCTGTGGCAAAATCAAAATCAAAATCAATGGCGGCCTCATACAATACTACGCCACCACCTAAATGCTGGCCTTCAACTTCTTTGTTTATCATATTCTACCTCTTTTTGAGTGTTGGTACTATTATACAATCTTCTTGTTGGAAAAAGTTTATTTGCTAGAAAAACTTCATCTTTGTCAGGATATTTTTCTTCTAAAAATTTTAAGTAATCCACAACCACGTTAGGCATCCAAACTTGACCTTGGCGACCAAGCAGAAGCCCTTCACTATTGATCGTTATACCTCTATCCGGTTGCGCCGAACCATGCGAATAATACCCAACATATGCGTATCTCTCTCCATATAGATTTTTTTTTACTTCATGACATGCAAGAAAATTTGATGGGAACATCAATAGATCTCCTGCTTTCGGCGCGTATTTTATGCCCAAATAAATAAATTCTATTTCTCCACCTACATATTCGTTTTCAATAATTTCATCTTTTGTTTTTACGGAATCATTAAAATACATTATTGCACTGAGAACGCTTCTCGTGGCCACCTGCAAGTCAGGCTCGAACCCTGGCTGATAGTTAATATCATTATCGCTATGCAGACCCATATCGCTATTCGGACCGTAGGCTAGAACGTGTGCTGGCGTTCTCCACCAAATGCTAGGAAGAACCATTGGATATAAAGTAACATATTCCATTAAAGCTCTTTGAAAGGCTCTTTCACATTCTTCAAAAAATAATTCGATTTCTTTAGATTCATTATTGTCTAGAAAATTCATTATGTGACTTGAGCTAGTTTCTATATCCTCTATTGCATATCTATGCCCGCTTCTATTAATTGCATAGACATTTTGTCCATTTTCATCTTTAATTATTGTGTAATCTTCTAATACGGCTTTTTGTTTTAGGGAACGCAAGTATGGAATTAATTCTCCACATTCTTTAGGGGACACAATGTTTTCAAAAAGAATAACACCAGAACCTAAATTTTTTATAGTTATATTACTTAACATAATTCTATATTATATGGGGATCTGTCCCGCATGGTCCGTCTGCTACCTGCTCGTTAGGAACTACATCTGATTTATCGCTTGGTTTTTCTATGACTTCCGCGTCGTGTGTTGTGGCGTACTGCGTAACCTCTCTGCCCTGGTAGATGGGATTCCATCCCATTTCGACCCCATTGTCTTTTGGGTTGCTATAAATTGAATGAGGAGACCTACAATATAGATCATAATCATCATATATATTATCTAACCACACCGCCGGACACCACTGAAAGCTTTTTGCCACTTCAGATATAACGATATTGGCCGGGACATCACTGCTACCTTGACCGAAAAATGTTAAGTAGCTATATCTTACTCCTTTGCCCATTGTTTCTACTTCATGTGAAGCCATATAGTTAGTTGGGAAAAATATTATATCACCCTTTCTTGGCTTATACGATACCCCTAGATGGATAAATTTTAATGAACCTTTGGTAAAATTTTTTCCGTTAAGTTCTTCTTCAGTATCCACACAATCATTTAAATAAAGAAGAGCTCCACACGTCTGTCTAGAAGCTACCATTCCCTTCGGCATATATCTGACGCCTTTCGTAACCTTGTAGTTGGTATCGTTGTCAGCATGCGCCCCCAATCTTCCGCCATCTCCATATCTCAATACGTGGCCTCTATTTTTCCACCATATACTGCCTATCATTAATGGATAATGATCAATATATTTTAAGAGGCATTTATAGATTTGATCTTCTAAATGATTAAAAAAAGAAGCTACATTCTCTGGAGTTTCTGAAGTAACCGGGTGCAGCAATCTTATTGGAGCTGCCGGAACATCAGCCATTGCGTACTTAAAGCCGTCTTCATTAATCCCATATTGGATGCCATCAACGACTACGTATTCCCATCTAGTTTTATGGGCTTCCGCGGCATTGTCGTCTATGTGTTTTAGAATTATTTCTTGGTCAATGTTAAAAGCGTTTCTGAATACTACTATCCCAGAAGCAAGTACTTCTGTTTCAAAATCGGCGATTTCTTGTAAAACGCCTTCATTAATAATAGGAGATCCAAGAAATGATTTTAAACTAGCTACTGGATCTGTGCCATTATCTATAGACTGATCTGCGCTCATCCCAATATCTCATCTATCGCCTGTCTAATTGTCCAACCAGCACCCATAACCCTTGGGATTGTATCGAGTGGCATATCTTCCCAGCTGAATCTTGAGATCTGTCTACCATCAGGGCCTACTATAAATTTTTCATATGTGTGAGAAATTCTTGCCATTGCTTGACCAGCCAAATTTTGACCCTGCTTAGCGGCTTCCGAACCATCTGCGGTAGTATTGTCATAACTTCTTCTTTCTACCCCTTTTAACCCAGTATAAACAGGATGTTCATTCTTCCCATTAACATCTACTTTTTCGCAAATAGGAAATGTTACAAAAGGATATGTAGCCTTCATAAAAGCGCTAATTTCTTCATTGCTTCCAGGTTCTAACCCAGCAAATTGGTTGCACGGAAATCCTATTACGGAAAAACCCCTATCTTTAAATTCATCATGGACTTGTTGTAATTGCCATAATTGCCTACATGTTCTTGCATAAGACCAAAAATTTGAACACTTTGGTTCATAACCCGCCTTGCTAGCGAAGTTAACCATAAGGGTAAGTTTCCCTTTAAAGTTTAATAAAAAATTCTCTTCTCCGTCTATGGAATTAATTGGGATTTCGTATATTGACATTATATTTTTTCTGCCTTAAAATTTATTTTCATGTATTCATCAACAGAAATGATACCATTAATAATATTACCATCTATGATTCCATCGACAAATATAGTTGCCCTTAACGGTGTTATAACTTTGGAGGAAAATGAAATTTTGTTTCCTTCTAAGGTACCATTATCAAATTCTACTTGACCATTATTAGACGATATTATCCCACAAATGTGTGGATCAACAGCCGTTATCTCAACAACATGCTCAACAACTCCAAATGGAGTTTGTCCTAAACTTTTCCATTTTCCAAGAATATTCATATTCACAGTATAGCACACATGTCATTGGACTTGGGACATTTGCTTGTTAATCTCTTTTATTTTTTCTATAAGTAAAAGTACATTTGTCAGCGGATCGTGGGCTTTAGGATCCAACAGGGGATCGTATGTAAATGTATTTATTGAAAACGTTCCAGGATCAAGTCCGGCTTTTACGAAGTCACAAAAAATTTGGGTGTAAGTAGACTTAAGGGCCTGTTCATAAACGTTTAATTTATCACTTTTTGACATACTGTTAAAATCCATACATTTCTCCTATTTAAATTTTATTTATAGTTGTTGAGATAAGTATACCATGATTTTTTGCTTCATTCATAATAAAATTTACCTAATCTAAGTGCTGTTGGCGGATTATTTTTATGCCAAACATTGATTATCATCACTCTTCTAACTCCAGTTATCGGGGCTGTTGTACCGTGAATTATGTGACCAGCATCAAAGATGACTAACCTGTTAGGGCTACAGGCTATTCTTTCCCTTAATTCTATCGGGACTATTAATGGCTCAATATTTAACTGCTCTAAGGCATTTTGCGAATCTTCTAATACTGCAGTTGGATATAACTCTAAAAACCCGCCAACTGCATCGTTGGACTGAGGGTAGTATACGCAGCCTATTTTTGGCCCTCTGAAAACTTTTTCATCAGCGTAGAGAAAAGTATCTTCGTCAACATGTGGACCTAAATATTGTCCGATGTTGAATGTTCTAGTCCAGTATTCAAAACCACAAACTTCTTTAATATCAAATGGTAAATTTTCTTCCCATATTGATTTTACTAATCTTTTTCTAGGAGTGTCGGCTGGCGATTTATCCCAACCATCCCAAAACATATACGGAGCAAAACAATCTGCTTTTTCATCATGATAGCTATTTATGGCAGAAGCAATACGATCTTCGTCCCCCATGGATTGAGGAAAAAAGTTTGGGGTTTTCTCAATTTCAGCTAAAAGACTTGGATCTTTTATATAACCATCTAGAATCTTCATAACTCTATAGTACCATCTTTTATCACATAAGTAATAGCTGCTCCAGTTGGATTATGGTAGACAATTGAACTAGGTATATTCTTAAGTATCTGATGTAATTCATATATTTCCGTATAAATTGATTCATCAGTATATAGGTTATCTAAGCCTGTATATAACATCATAAGAGTTCCTCCACTATTTAACATGTTAAAAAAATGTATTACAGATTCAGGGTTATGTAATACGTCATGTAGGCACATAGAGATAAAGTCATATTTGCGACCTGTCTCAGATTCGATCTCTTGCATTGTTACAGTTTCGTAATCCCATGTTTCATCTTTAATAAATTTTTCAAAAAAATTAAGTTGATAATTGTTTAATAAAGTCATTTTAGACTTTTTCCCCATCAACCTTGCCAAACCAGTATTAAAAGCAGGAATAGTCATTAAACTTGTTCTGGGATTAGCTGTCAAAAAACTGAACTCATGGGCTGCTGCTGCGTAGAAGTATGCTGGGTTAGTATTCCAAAAATGACTTTCTTCGCTAAAAACATCAAAATACCAAATAGTGAAATCCATTCCAACTGCGATTTTTCTTTTATCGATATTGAGAGTTGTTATATAATCGTTAATATTTTTACTTTTTTTAATTGAGTCTTCGACTAGCTCAATATCATCCCATTTAATTATTTTAACTAAATTAGTAAAGTAATTTACCTCATATTCCATAAGTAAAAGCTCCTAAGGCTAATTGCCTAAAATACCATAACCTCCTAATATTTCCTATTAGAGAAACTCTTTGGTTCAAAATATATAAATATATAGGATCTTTATCATCTTTTTCTTCATACTCTTTTATCGGGAGCGGTGTTAACAGTCTTGCCTTATTAATTATTTCATCAATAGTATATCCTCTTAACTCACTTCCATCTAAACCTAAAACTAATAAATAAAAACATAATTGCTCTTCTATATATTCTAAATCTTTCGCTGCATTATAGCTCATGTCAAATCTTCTATATCTATTCCTGAATTTGGATTAAATTGATTTTTAATCATAAACTTTTTAGTTAGGACATATTCCCTTGTCGTTGCACCATTCGACATTACTATATTGCCTTCTTTTTCGGAATACTGTGGGATTTCTTCATCTAATATTTCAGAGAATTCATATATCTGGTCTTTGCTTAAGGGTAGTATTATTTTTTGATCGCTACTCATGCTCTCCTAGCTTTCTAAGAGACTCTTCCTGTTGCCCCAGTGCATTTATACCTAGTGCATTCTTACTGTCGTTCTTTAGCATTTCGGATAATTTTCCAATAGACTTTTCTAAGTATTTGGCAGCTTTGAGATAAAGGGATCTGTATTCGAATTCGTTTATCATTGCTGCGGCTCCGTTAACTTTGTTAACCCTTCATATGGTGGTCCAATTTTTTCACCCTTTTCATTTAATCCAGTTCTTATACCTTTCATCCAGGTCCACGGTTCATCTCGATTTTTCTTCATTTTTGCGTCCCCGTAAGAAGCGCGTGCGTTCATTAAATCGGGTTTATCCCAGAGATGATCGACTGTGAATTCTACAGATTCACATACGTCACTTTTAAATATGTTGAAGAACATGAATGGCATCCCCGCTTCAAAAGTTATTGGTTTGCCAATTTCTGTTATTGCCCAATTCATTTGAAACTCATCTGGCCACCAACTGCTTGGTATTATCGCTGAAAGTGGCTGAGCATCTTTTTTAATATAGTTTGGCGACCCGCCGATCCATGTTTCATAACCATCTTCCGTACCGAAAGCCCATCCGACGGAAAAGGAAACCATTCCTATAATCCCGCCGTAAGCAATTTGTCTACCTTTATATTCGCCTCCTTCAAGTATGGTTGGGACAGTATTGCCACCATCCCACTGTGCAACGACATCCTGTTGAAGGATTAGTTCCCATCCGTGGACATTAGCGGTTGTCATGGGGAGACATTGGTAGGCGTGCTTTTTGTAGGTCTCGTCCATCCAGTCTCTTTTGAGTCTGGACTGTTTTATCTCGGGTGCATTTTGATGCGTCTTTGTTAGTGTGACTTGTACCATTTGATTAATCTTTCAAAAAAGTTTCAATACTTTCTTTTATCAAAGAGAGTGCGGTATCTGAATCTATTGTTCTTTCCCCGGCATTAAAGGCTAGGTTTAAAAGATCTGAATTGCAAAATCTTATCATTTTTTTGCCATCTCTGCCGATAATAATTTTTTCAAAATTACCCTGGATCGGACCACCTTTTTCCTGTATTTTTTCATACATTGGATGGGGCTCTTCTTTTGAATCTGGGCTATGATAAGTAGGATTAATTGATGTCATTTTACTAAATGGCAAATCTGTTTTATATAAATTTTTCATATGATCTCTCATAGTCTCGGCATTGGCGCTAGTTCCAGCAAACTCACCATAACCATCTGCGCAAAAATCAGTACTTGGTACGGCTATCACTTCAAAACCCTTATCTCTATATTCATCATAAAGATTTTGGATAGTCACGTACTGCGCGGAATTTGCACATTCACCAGTTATATTAACTACCATAGTTACTTTGCCTTCATTTTCTTTCAAAATATTTTTATCAGAGTCTAGTTCTTCTAGAACAAAATCATAAAATGAAGTATCTGAGTATTCTACAATTGGTATTTCTTTTGGGTTAATCATCCCTGTCTCCTAGTTCGGCATTGGATAAGCTAGCGGCATATTAGTGCCCTTAGAGATTCCAACCTTTTCGGTTATTTTCTCTCCGCTAATAGCATACCCCATCGGCTGTTTATGGTTATTATCGTTATAATCAAACATAGTAACAGCGGAATATTTAATACCGCTAGTAACCGGTCTTGCTGCATGAGCATATATAAATGTTGATGGGAATAATATAATATCGCCTGCTTCGGGTTTAAGTTGGATATTCAAATAGGGAAACCATAACTCGCCACCCTCATATTCATCATTGAAATATATTATAGATGACACCGTACATACATATGAAAAGCCGTGGTCTGTGTGCACTTGGAAATGCTGCCCTTCACCATACTTGATAAAATTAATAGCTTCCATAAATTCCATTTTAAAATTATACATTGATTCATAGTGCGTAAGGCATGCTTTTACTGAGCTCTCTGTATCCTCGTAGATGTTTTTTAGATCTTCAAATCCTGTCGGAAGCATTGTCCAATGGGCTGGACTTAATTTCATATCTACACAATCTCTGTACTCTGGCATTTTTTCATTGTACCCAACCAACGCTTCTGTCCAATGGAAAAGATCATGTGAACTATCACCTAATACAGCCTCAAGCCTCTTCGGTATATCCAGTTCTTTTGGTATGGCGTTTCTATATATAAAGATACCAAATTTTGCGTTATCTTTAACATCTGCGCAAGATCCTACGTGAAAAAATTCCATTATATCCTCCTACAATTTATGATTATATGGTATTATATCATATATGGATATAAGCTCGCAAGAAGTATCGCTAGTAAAACCTAATCATTTTGGCTCTTCTGCTGAAAATATTAAAATTTTTAAAAACTTTGTCGAGCTAGATGACCTAAAAAAGATACAGGCTTTTCTCCCAATTATAAGTGAATGGATGGATCCGGGAGAAAATACATATTCTGAAGATGGGACCTGTACTTATGATGCTTCTTATTGGGCCAATAGACAGTGTAGCGGAGAAATCTTATTTAGAATAAATTTAGAAATTTTTAATTTAGTTGACAAATATATATTAAAAATGAAACACGCTCTAGAAGATACTTTTAGGGTAAAGCTTTCTACAAGACCGCCAGTAATAATTAGGTGGTTTCCAGGGCTTGAACAGCAGCCTCATTCTGATAAACAATTGAATGATGGTTCTCCAAATCCTTTTCCAACATATGATATTAATTCTTTAATATATTATAATGATGAATTCAAAGGAGGGGAGTTATACTACCCTCAACACGGCATAACAGTTAAGCCAGAACCCGGACTAGCCGTAGCTCACCCTGGAGACATCAACTACCTCCATGGTGTTAAAATGGTTACGCACGGGGAAAGATTTACCACTCCTTCATTCTATACTATAACAGAGCTTTTATGATGAAAACTTTTGCGGTTATTAATATATATTTTTAGGGAAAAGTATATATTAACACATTATAAGGTAATACTTCCGGGTATATTGCACTTATTCTCCGCTTTTCCTACAAAGCTTTCTAGGCATCGTGTGCCTATAGATACTTATTTAAATGCTGGTGGGAAGAATGGTGGGAAGAATGGTGGGAAAAATGGTGGGAAGAATGGTGGGAAATAAGGTGGGAACCACGGCGGGAACCACGGCGGGAAGAATGGTGGGAAGAACGGCGGGAAGAATGGTGGGAAGAATGGTGGGAAATATGGTGGGAAATATGGTGGGAAATATGGTGGGAAATATGGTGGGAAATATGGTGGGAAATATGGTGGGAAAAATGGTGAATGTTTAGTATAGTCTATACTTGAGCCAAGAGTAGTTACCGTAGTATCGGTTACATTTGTTTTTACAGTATTCAGTTGCGCTGATATAGTAGTATCTTCACTGGTTACTGTCCCAACAACAAACCCTGCAGAAGTAATAGTGGAGTTGGCTGTTGCTTCCGCTATGCCAGCTGAAATTGTTGGCTTAGGCTTTTTTCTTCTAGACTTTTTATCACCACTGGCGGGAGTATTTTTAGAACTCATTAGGCTACCGTATCTCCCATCAGAACCCAAGTGTCAGTTGCTCGTTTGACTAATGTCGCGGATGACCACTGTGTTCTCATTTTAAGACCTAGTGAGGAGTTAATTGTTACTCCTCCTCCAGCTGTTACTGTTGTTTGACCAGCTCCTATTTGCAAAATTGTAATATTTGAGCCCGTGGCAAAGGCTACGGAACTATTCGGTGGCACTGTGAAAGTATTAGCCTCAGCAAGGTTCATTTCTATCATTTTATCCTTATCGCCCAACACTGCTGTATAACTGGCGGTTTGGGTGTTAACGACGGCATCGGCTATTTTACCAAGAGCAATCGCGGCGGTGTCACTGACGTTTGCATTGAGGATTGTTCCGCTAAGAATCATCCCCGATGTCACGGTTCCCGATGGAAGAGTTACGGTCCCAGTAAATGTCGGTGATGCGAGTGGGGCTTTTAGACCTAAACTAGTTGAAACCGTTGTAGAAAAAGCCGCGTCACTACCCAATGCTAACGCTAGTTCGTTAAGTGTATCTAACGCACCTGGGGCAGAAGCAACAAGGTTG
>JBDNFI010000027.1:0-18917 GCA_041689935.1 Cyclobacteriaceae bacterium | reverse complement strand
TTTAAATAATTATTGAGTATATTTGACATCGATATTGGCTTGTTTTGCGACTTCAAGATACTGAATTTCAGTATCTTGACCAATATCATTCCTGTTTTATTTCATCGTTTAACAGCCTAAGTAATTTCACCCAACGGGTACTATTAATCCAAAAGTATAGGCTAAAAAAAATGCTGGCTCAATTGAGTCAGCATTTAAAGTTTAGTGATTTCTCAATTTCCCAAGCCGAGTATCCAAAGCAGCTTTCATTTTATCAATTGCTCCTGTTACAGCTTGATGTAATGTATCTGCCTGATGCGTCACCGCAATTGGGTCAATCCCTGCCAAGCGAGCTTCTAATAAACAACGCTTATCTTTTTGGCCACTTTTAGCTCCATTTTCATCGGACATGTGTACTTCGACTCTAGTTATTTGTTCGCTAAAACGGCTAAGTCCTTTGGTGATTGTTTCGTCCAAATAGCCTTTAAGATCATCCGTTCCCTCAATATTATTGTCTGAATTAAGTTGAATTTTCATTGTTGAATTATTTATAAATATTAAAATTTAATTTAGTCAATATCTGTCCAAGGTAGAAAGGAACACATTGATTTGGTCACTTCTTGTATGGTATTGTACGCAGAATATGATTAATGGCTGCAATTCTGGCTTTAGTTTTTCGATTTGCTTCAAGTATGGCCCAAGGTGCTAACTCAGTATTGGTAGATTCGAACATTGCGTCCTTATATTGGGTGTAATCATCCCATAGCTCTTGTGCTTTTTTGTCCACTTCTGTCAGTTTCCATCTTTTCAGCGGGCTATTCTCAATATCTTCGAAACGTCTCGCTTGTTCCTCTTTACTGATGGAGAAATAAAACTTGATCAAATAAATATCTGATTCTATCAGCATTTTTTCGAAATCATTTACTTGCCCCATAAAAATGCTATATTCAGAATCTGTGCAGAACCCATTCACAGGCTCCACAATGGCGCGATTGTACCAGCTCCGATCAAAAAACACCATTTGCCCAGGTTTAGGTAAGTGGCTTACATAGCGCTGAAAAAACCATTGTTGCTCCTCATCTTGAGAAGGCTTATCCAAGGCCACGATTTTGAAATGACGAGGATTGATATGTTGAGTGATTCTTCGAATTGCACCGCCTTTGCCAGCGGCATCTCTTCCTTCAAAAATCACCACCACTTTCTGATCATTTTCTATCACCCAAGTTTGCAGCTCCACTAGCTTTACTTGCAAACGGCTTAGCTCCATTTCGTAGCGTGTACGATTCAGCACCTTTTTCAAATCAATATCCTTATTCTCAAGCAAGTTTTTTAAGCCAACTTTACTATTCAGTATCTTCAGTGCATTTAAACTTAACTTTTCCATAGTGTTTATTAAATATCTATTTGGTCTGCACTGCGATGATACCTCATGATAATATTTGGGTCGGGATAAACAGAAACATTGGATTTTTGGCTCAAGGGAAAATCGAATTGGGATAATACATAACGCATACTTTCTAGCCTAGCCTGTTTTTTGTCATTGGTCTTCACAATAATCCACGGACTATAATTTGTGTGCGTTCGACTGAACATCAACTCCTTATACTTGGTATAGCTATCCCATAGTTCTTGGCCTTTCATATCTACCGGGCTGTACTTCCATCTCTTTAGCGGGCTTTTGAGTCTTGCTTCAAATCTCTCATTTTGCTCATCCTTAGAAATTGAAAACCAAAACTTGATCACTTTCACACCGTCTTCATATAGCATGTGCTCAAACTCGGGCACTTGCGCCATAAATTGATTATATTCCTTCTTATTACAAAAGCCCATCACCGGCTCCACCACAGCTCTGTTGTACCAACTTCTGTCAAAAAAGACCATTTCGCCCGGATTGGGCAGCTCTTTAATATACCTTCGAAAATACCATTGACCTCTTTCAATGTCGGTGGGCTTGGGCAAGGCTATTCTGTTGGAGTATCGAGGGTTCAAATGCTCGGTAAAACGCTTAATTGAACCACCCTTTCCTGCGGCATCTCTCCCTTCGAAAATGACAACCACCCGCATCTTATTTTGGTGAATCCACTGTTGCAGCGCAACGAGCTCAGTTTGCAGCTGGATAAGCACCGTTTCGTATTTCAACTTATCGAGGGCTTTACTTATGTCGATATTCTTTTTTACAGCCAAGCTTATCAATTCTTGTCTGGTTTTTAATGATAGTAATTCTGCTCCTTCAAAATCCATATATGGGCGTTGACTAGAATATTTTCAATAAGATAAAAACAAAATTCTTATCTAAAAATGAATATCTAAAGAAAAGCTCCATTGCTCGATGTGATATGATGAAGGCGGGAGGTTTAGTCCTTGCGAAAAATAAAGCAAACGGTAAGAAAAGCTGCCATAAAATGGTAGCAAGAGGATGGTTAATAATTCACAATTTTTTGCTTTTATGCCGTCACTTAGCAATCAACTCCTTTTGTGAAGTATCGGTTTTTGCGACTTGCCCATTCGGCCAATTGAGGTACCGCTTATTGATTTAAGATTTCGGAAAATTTGATAGACATGGATTTTGCAACAATAAAATTGCCATTGGTAGTAGCTGTTTTGTTTTCAAAAATACGGTCTTTGCCATTAAGCCAACACCCTTCGAGCCTTAAAGCAATGTTTTGTGTTGGTGAGTAGTCGGTATTTATCGAAAGTCCTGTGGTTTGGAAACCAGTATTAGGCAAAGTCGGAATGACGATGCCTGTTTCGTCTTGACGGTAAACTGCTCTTACAGCCGTTTTCCACGATTCGTTTACGGTGTATGGTTCAATGATGATGGGACTAAACCACAGGCCGAAGGTTGTATTATTTTGTATTCGTTACTGAACACCAACGTCGAATCCAGCAATTAAACCGAGTTTTTTAGTGCGTTGAAATTGCCCATAAAAATCATTGAAATAACGCATCTATTTGGTTGTGTCGAGGTCGTAAGTGCCTATAATTGAACTCCAATTTAACGTAACTGTTTCTTTGGGACTGTAATTTACCTGCGTGCAAAAAGAGGGCAATAAATTGCCCTCCAATCACTGAATGCATTGCCAGTCATTGACAATCATATTTACCATTTGGTAGTAGGATGGCAGCTTAGCTTTGCGCCTGCCAAAAGACTGGGAGATTTCTAGGCTAATAGATTCCGAATCAAGGCCATATTGGTATCGACATGGCGCTTTCAATCAGCGAAAATTCAACCTGTTTTTATACAATATTATAAACTGGCTTTCCCATCTGAATTAAATCACTAATTGCATTCCAAAGCTCAATTCGTTTTTCTAAAGATTGCTTAGCAACAGTCAAGGTCTCATTCCATTTTAACTCATCATTTTTACATAATTCAGAAATCATTTTGAGTGAGAGAGGACCGTGTTCATCTCCGTCTAACTCAATATGACGTTCTAGATAATATATTAGCTTATTGTAGGAGTTATTTTCAGAGCCTGAGTTTTTAAGAATTTCCATAAACATATCAGGAATTACATCTTCGCGCCCAAACGTAAAAGCAGAGGCAACTAAATGTGGCTTATTTGTGCCAATTATTGAAAATGAAAATTTAACAAAATCAGCTACTCTTCTATCGATATTGATCTCATTTAACGCATGTTCGATCGTAACTCCTGATTCGAGCAGTTTTACAAAATTATTTATTTCATTCGTATCCGCCTTTATCTGCGACATTGCCTCCAAGTACATTTCAAAGTGACTTTTAGGTTCTCCTACTTCATTAATATCACTTTCTTCTCCGTGAACGATTTCATTGATAAACCTCGATAACATTGGGTTTTTTCGCGGTGTCCAAGGTATCTCCACCTTAGTGAGATTTATTTGAAGACTTTTTAAAAGTGACATAAAATCCCAAACTGCGAATACATGGTTTTCCATAAATATTTTTATGTCATCCACATTATTCAGATTTTGATAAAGCTTATGATTCCGTAATTGATTTCTTAATTCAGAAATTTCTTTTTCTATATGTTCAATTCTATTCATAATTATGCTTTTGTGATCTCGTATAACATTGGTATAAACCAAACTGTTTCTTAATCTCTCAATTTGTGTGAGAGGATTTGCTTAAATTATTTGATTGCTAAAAAAGGCGATTTTCTTTGGTTGATAAAAGAAATATACTAGGTGCGTCAAAAGTATTTTTTCGCCGCACTTAGGCTCAGAAAATTTCCTTTTCCCAATACAAATCCGATAAAGGTAGGAAGCTTGAATACTCATAAACAATTGATTATATGTGATTTATATATAATACTTAACCCAATGACATAGATTTTGGGAAGGTAGAGATCGTAGAATGTAATAAGTTGCCAATAGATGAGAGGCTGAAAAAGGTTAACGCGATTGAGCTTGGTTAGGTGTTCATCCCTTACCTACCTCCCGCCCAATACCCTAGTATTAATGGCGTACTTGATGATTTATTAGGTAGCTGATCACATCCTCCCATATTGGGAATTTCTCTGTTCCAAAGTGGATATGCTCACCTTCAAATCTATCTGCTCCATTCTTTGTTCTATCATCAATCAAATAGTCTCCCTTATTTAGATTTTTATGATGAGATAAAATCAGCCTTTTGTACGCCGCTTCTCCAAGGTGTTTTTTTACCCATCTTAGCTTATCGATTAGCGCTGACTCATTTTCCCAAGGTGAGGTTGACAATATATACACATCGTAATGCTGAGCCAATTCAATATAAGATTCGATCGCCTTGGCCATTGGCTCCATCAGACCAAATATGCCCGGAACTTCATCTAGTCTTCCATCATACTTTTGCAATGTATCCTCATCCAACTGATCAATTCCAGATTGAAAGTTGACTAGAACATTGTCCATATCTACGTAAACGATTTTTTTCATTTGTTCTGTTTTTTAATTCCTAGATCAATTAACGAAAAGATTTAATAGAAGTAAGAGAAATTGTTTCGTCCAGATCTAATTTCTCTGAACCAACAATTTTCAATTTTTACGTTGAGTGCCTATAAATTTGATGATTTTTGAATGTTGATCCCTTTTGGCCTTACAAATTATTTTTAGGTTCAGATTGTCTCAAATGCTTAATTAGCTGTTTTTAGACAGGGTTGAGAATATAGACAGTGTGCAAAATACAGGGAACGAAGCTTTTAATAAGAAAGGAATCGGCCTTTTCCCTTCTGTATAAGGTTATGATATTTTGAATCTTTCCTTCATTGTGTCGGCCAAGTAGTACATCATCGGCACCAAAAAGACTGTTAAGATTAGGGAACATAGTAATCCGCCAATAATCACCCAAGCCAGGCCATTTTTCCATTCAGCCGCTGTACCAGAAGCCAACGCAATGGGCAACATCCCGATTACCATTGATAAAGTAGTCATCAGGATTGGTCTTAATCGTCCTTTTCCAGCAATGATCAGTGCTTCTTTGAAATGCTTGCCTTCTGCTTTCAATTGATTGGTGAAATCGACAATCAGGATGGCATTTTTAACCACCAAACCCATTAACATAATTAGGCCAAGTAAGGCGAATAAACTCAAATTGCTCAAAGAAAGGTTGAGCGCTAAAAATGCGCCAATGGCTGCCACGGGTATAGAAAAAAGGGCTACAAATGGATAAATAAAGCTGTCGTACAGGGCGACCATTATCAAGTAAATTAATAAGAATGAGATAAGTAAAACAGATCCTAATGCGCCAAAGCTATCGTTCTGCCTTTTGATATCGCTCCTCCAAGTCATCGCTATATCACTAGGTAGCGGGTTCATATTTAGATAGGAGACCACCTCATCGGCTAAGGTTCCAGAGGGGTCTGCCGAGGGCATCGGCAGTAAGTGTGACGGCAGGCTGGCGATCTTTTCTTTCTAATAGTGATGGTGAATTGTCTTGTTCTATTATTGCAAATTGCGAAACATCAACTGCCATGCCCATTGGGTTGATTAGGGTCAGATTTTTCACATCTTCATAGTTTTGTCTATCAAAGTCATTGAGCCAAATTCTTACAGGATATTCAGTTCCATTTTGTGTCAATGTAGCATCATCGTTTCCTGTAAACGCCGTTCTTAAATTCAAGCCAACATAGGCGGCCGTTAATCCTAAGCGTTGCATTCTATCTTTATCAGGGATTACTTTATATTCGGGACTGCCTTCTTCCACAGAGAGCCTCACATTATCGGCTCCTGAAATTTTTTCGATAATGGTTTTTAAATCCCTCCCGCTTTTCATCACCTCATCAAGATTGCTTCCACTTAGCGTAATTTCGATAGGCGCAGTCCGTGGAATAAGACCCAACGCGGCCATTGAATAATTGATACTTGAGAAGCTTACTTTTAATTCTTCCCTCAACGTTTTCATGTATGCCTCAGTAGAAAGGTCATTTAGTTCTTTCTTATCTTTTAGCTGAATGGTGAACTCTGCAGGTTGTCGCACAACATATAATTCATCGGTGTCTTTCGTCGTGGAGCATGAAATTACCAATAGTGCAATAATAAAACTTGCCAGAATTTGTCTCATATAGATGCTCTTATGTTGGGTAACGGTAGAGAATTAGCGTAAAATCGAAATTCTTATCCGGTCTTATCAAAGTAACTACTGACTTTTTATTGAATATACAACAAAAGAATTTTGATTAATAGGTGGTGAATCAGTACGCAACCCCTCTCGAATCCTTTCTTCCCTATGCAGTTTATAAAACGACACAATCTGGCGAAAAACTCTTTGATCCAAATCCAGTTTCACATCCATGGAACCTTACGCAATCATTGACGAATCCTTATTTCCAATCGTAAGAATTGGTTTTACCGGAAGTAAAAGCACCGATCAAAACTTTCAATCTTACCTGAATCAAACCAAAGCTTGCTATCGACATGAAAAAAAATTGACCCTTATCTTTGATGCTTCCAACGCAACGATTCCCAAGCTTTCCCATCAAAAGATGCAAGCGAATTGGTTGAAGGAAAATGAAGAACTGATGCGAAACTTTTGTGCTGGAACTGCCTACGTTATCCCAAACGCAGCGATTCGAGGGATTCTTAAAATGATCTTTTCTTTCCAGAAGCAACCCGTACCCTACAAAATCTTTGAAACTGAACCCGAAGCGCTCGCTTGGGTAAAAGGACTTAAGTTGAATAAGTAAAATAATATACTATTTTGACAATCCATTAAGGTTTAAATCTTTGCAGACGCGTTACCATCAAATTCGTTGCCGCCCTTTGCGAAACGGCTGAATAATCGTGTCCCTATTGGCCGAATCTTTCTTATAACTTGCGGTATCTTGAGTGGTGGTTATAATCGTCCATTTCGCCTTTGTAGATAGTGAGTTCCGCACCTTTTATTTTTTTATTCTTTGCTAAAAATGCATTTTTTATGTGGCGAATTCGCCACAATTAAATTGATACCGAAAACCGTTGATTCAATCAGCATTAGCGCTGCCTCTATTTCCCATATTTAGAGGAGTTTATTAATATTACTTTTTGTCCAAGCCTCAATATCTTTAGTCTTGAAATCGGTTTACAAACCCTCAGAATACATTAGTACGTTTTAAAAATTGCGGGAGGAGGCTTGCTGAAAGCGAATGTGTAGTACGTGTAAAATCTCCTGCTTGACACAATAATTATAAAACTAATCTACCTTCTTACCCTATCGTTTTACAACCTTTCAGCAGGTAATTGCTATGAGCCCTACTTCTCACTTTATCAAATTATTCTAGCTATTTTGCTCGTTCAAATTTAACTCGCCTTATTCTGTCTCCGTTCAAAAACAACGTGCCAATACCTTCTGGATTATTTTCTATGTTGATTGTGTATTCGCCCACCAACAATTTTGTGGAAGTAATTATAAGCCCTTTGGTACTACTTTTTGCGCCAATTTTTACATCGTAATTTTTGTCACCTGCAAAATTTATTTCAATCAACGTGTTTGTTTCGGTATTCAAATATTGTCCGCTCAACGCTTCAAAATTAAAGCCCTCCCAATTACTGTCAGCCCTAGTTAAGGTATATGGTGCGTGGGTTGTGTAGTATGCAGTAACCTCCATTTCCCCTTTTAAATTTGTCTTAAATTCCTGTTTGAATAGTGGATCAAATTTTTGGTGAAAAATATTATCCGCTTCTCTTTCCAATTCTATGTCATTTCGCCCATTCCTTTTAAGATAAAGTTTGCCATCTTTCATTTCAAATTGAAAAGTGAAGTCATTTTCTGTTAAAAAGGTACCCACTATTTGATCTTCACTCACATATTCACCTATTTTTTCTGGCTTGGTCACTAGATATTTTGCGTTTTCCTTTACCCTCAAAACGACGTCAGCCATTTGTCGCGTCTGCATTGAAGGAATTGATTTGCCTGTGTTTGTCAAAGTAATCAATGAAATATTTTCACTTGGGAATCGAATGACTGTTGCTTTCCAAGCACCTGTTGCACCTTCGTGAAATTTATATTCTAGGCCTTTATAATTTCCAAATTCAAGCCCGTAGCCGTAATTAGGAATGGTTGAATTTTCAATTAATTGCTGGCTTTCTGAAATGATTTCTTTTTTAATAGAAGTAACACCCTTTCCTTGAACGACTTTTTCCCATTGAATTTGGTCAGTTAAAGTTGAAAAAATATTACCGTCGCCAACAACATTCCAAATCCAAGTATAGGTTGTCCAAGTATCAAAATTAAAATAGGCTCTTGCAATTGGTCCTTGAATTTTTGAGTAATCATTCTCAAACGAAGTGTCTGGCATATTAAGCTGTTCAAATAAGTCATTGGTGAAGGAAATGAATGATTTACCAGAGACTTTTTCGATGATTAAGGCCAGCAAAATATAATTTGTGTTGCTATATAGATAGCTGGTGTTGGGTACAAAATTCAATTGTTGCTGCTTTTCTATCAGTTCCAAAACATCTCCATTATCAAAAGATTTTTTCCACCAAGTGATGTCTTGTAAAGACCATAAATCGTACACATCTCGAATTCCACTTGTGTGACTGAGTAAATTTTTAATGGTAATGTCTGCTTTCACATTCGGAAAAAGCGATGGTAGAAATGTCCTTATATCATCTGTAAGTTCGAGCTTATTGTCATCCAGTAAGGTAAGTATTGCTAAGGCCGTAAACTGTTTGCCATTTGAAGCTATGTTAAAACGGGTTTCTTTGGTAATTAAAGAGCTATCTCCGAAGTCTGCATATCCTGCGTACTTTTCAAAAACGATCTTTCCATCTAAGACTATTGCCGTTGCCATTCCAGGCGCTCCGGCAGGGACATCCTGAATGGCAATGGAGTCGAGCCTATTAAGTTGTGTTGTAGAAAATGGAGATTGGGTTTGTGCGAGGATAGATTGGCTTGTGAGCAATACCAATGAAATGATGGGCAGAAGTAATTTCATTTTTTATTTTTTAGCAAATCTGTGAATCTGAATCGATAGTTACGCTCCAAATCCTGATTTGACACCTATTTCGAGAGTTTTTTTTGGATATACGTATTGGGCGACAATGATGTGTTTCGTTTAAATGCCCTATTAAATGTAGACTTAGAGTTGAAGCCACACTCAAAAGCGAGACTCAGTAATGTTTGTACGGAATGTTCTCCCTCTTCCATTTTTTTGATTACTGCATTCACTCTGTAATGATTTACAAAGTCATTAAAATTGATGTTGAACCCTTTATTTATTATCTGTGAAATCTTTTTGGAATGAGTTTCTAATCGTTGAGAAATATCTAATATGGATAATTCTGGGTTTTCATACATCTTGTCATTGAGCATTAATTGCTCAATTTTTTCCTTCCAACTATCCATATCGAGGATTTGACTTTTTTCTTCTGATTCCTTTTCCTCCATATATTTTATTGATACTTTCTCCGGTTTTAGTCTCTGATCATCTTCAGTTTTTGATTTAAATATCCAGTCATTAAACGAAGTGATCGATCTTATTGAATTAATATATCCGCTGATTGAGATATAATAGAATAGAAGGGAGAATAGGATGTAATACCAAAACTTTCGGCCAAATTCAGCCCATTCTGGGTTTAAAATGAAAAATACGCCTCTGATAATTAAGAGCAATAGAAATGATATCAGAAATCGGCGTGCCCAATTAAACGTCAGAGAATCTGCATAGCTAACAGTATTGTAGGTAAAAAAAGTGTACTTTTTGTACAGCTTCAAACTCTTAATTAGATAAAAGAGCAATGAAACAAACCCAGCTATCTGATACCAAAATGAGAAGTCTTTGTCTTTTTCATCTTCATAAAAGTAAGCACGCTCTAAAATAACCTTATCGGTAAAGAAAATGACCAGAGAATAAACGAGATAAAGTATGGCTGGCAAAAAGTGTAACAGGTCACGTTTTTGGAAACTAAATGATTTATCAAATAGTGTTTTGCAGTAGAAATACAAGACAACCGGCAATAATAATAATTGCTGAAAGGGGACATAAAATAATATAGATCGATATGGGTTTGTAGAGTACCAACCCGCGTATCCCAACATAAATGGGGCGATGTAGAAGGTACAGAGTATTGTGAACAAACTAAGCCAAAAGCTTGGCTTGTCATCCATCTTCAATCCTTTAAAAAAGAGCAAAACGGAAAAAACTAATCCATGAAAAAAAAATACAAGGAGGAAAGAGCTTTTTAGACTAAAATCAAAAAACATTTTTAAAACGGATTTTACTGTGATTATTTCGAAAGTGTCTTTCTAGTAAGGCCCAAAACATAGTTGTACATACAATCGGTCAAGTATATTCTCCTTAATTGGGCGGGATAAGCTTTACAGTTTTGCTAATCAGACCATTTACCTGAGAGTGTGTTTTAACCTTCCTCTTCGAAAGCCTATAAAACTAAAGATTTAAACCCAACATTGCCAGCGTAATGATCGTTAATGGTGCAGATAGAATCCATACAGGCACTTTTTCCCGTATCCTAATCTAAGAAAGAATACCAACCAATAACCTGTAGAATAGTAATTTTAGTTATCCGAATTCAGCTCCTTCTCAGCCAGAAAATCGACGAGTGCTTGCGGGCGTGGCTGGGTTAATCTGATGGGTTCTATAATAAAGCCTTCCTTTTTGAGCAATTCCTGTACCGCTAGCTCACCAAAAAGGTGGCCGGTGCCTACTGCTACAAAGCCTGGCTGCTTGAGCAATTCTAGCAATTGGGGTGTCCAGTAGATATTGCGCTCTACTGCCCAAGTGCCTGCACCACCTCCCGCTGTTTTTACCATGGCCACCATGTCCCCGTCCAGATATTCGCCAAATAGCTTGGCAGTGGACCGTATTCGCCGTTCAGCTTGGAGGTCTAAATTGTAGTGCTTCGTTGAGCGGGCATATTTTCGGTAATACTTTATAATACGCTTTTGGTCAGGCTCCAATCCTACTACAGGAATATCAATGTCAGTGGCCAAGGCTTCTAACTGACGCTCCATACTCATAATGCTATCAGAAAATCGCAGGGAGAACAATCGGCCGTGCAGAAAATAAGGCTTCATTTTCAAAGCAGCTAATTTTGTGGCTTCCGACCCACCAATATATTCGTCTAAATATTCCTGAAAATCTTCTCTGGTGCTCCGGTTAAGCTTATCAAGCACCGTTTTGCGACCGGGATAGCGGGTGGCTTTGTAAGCTTTGCGCCCAAACTTATTATTGTCTGGGATGCCAATTTCTGTAATCAGGCTGTTGGTTTTGGCCAAGGCCTCTTTTACCTCCCGCGGCACTTCATACCAGCCTTCCGGATAGGTATGAAAAGTTCCCAGCAGATACGATTCTGCCTTGGTTTCGGGATGTATTAGTTTATAAAAAATGGACTCATCTTGAGCCGCCAATGTCAATGGCAGCCACAAAATAAGTCCTATTAAAGCAATTTTAATGGTTCTGTTTTTCGATAAAAAACTATTCATTCCAGCTCATTGGGTATTTCGGATCCAAATATTCCTTAGCCTCTGTGGTAATAAACAGCGGTCTAAAGGTGTCTAACATCACCGCATATTCTTTTGTTTCTTTGACACCGAGGCTTTTTTCGACCGTACCCGGGTGGGGCCCATGAGGGAGCCCGCCAGGATGCAAGGTAAAGGAGCCTCGGTCGATTCCTTTGCGGCTCATAAATTCGCCTTCGGCATAGTATAGCACCTCATCCGAATCGATATTGCTATGATTGTAAGGCGCGGGGATGGCCAGCGGATGGTAATCGAACAAGCGCGGCACAAAAGAGCAAATGACATAGCCCCCACTTTGGAAGGTCTGATGCACGGGAGGTGGCTGATGAATACGGCCAGTAATCGGCTCAAAGTCGTAAATGGAGAGGGCATAAGGATATAAGTAGCCATCCCAACCTACCAAATCGAATGGGCTATGCTCATAGACGTACTGATGCAAATAGCCCCCTTTTTTGATTTTCATAAGGTATTCGCCTTTGGCTGTTTCGGCCTTCAGCTCCGCTGGCGGACGAATATCTCGCTCGCAATAGGGCGAATGTTCCAGCAATTGACCTAGCCCGTTGCGGTAGCGACTCACGGTCTCTATAGGCGAGGCAGATTCTATGATCAGCAAGCGAAGTGGGCCTTCCTGCCACTCAAATTTGTAAATGGTCGTGCGTGGAATAACCACATAATCGCCTTTGCGCACATCGAGGCTGCCAAACTGTGAATGTAATTTGCCATTGCCGTCGTGGATGTAAATCAACTCATCGGCTTCGGCATTTTTGTAGTAATAATCTGTGCTGCGTTCCGACGGCATGCATATTCCCATGGCCACATCTTGATTTTTCATCAGGATTTTGCGGGCACCGAGATAGTCCTTGCCGGTATTGGTCACGCCACTTGTATTGAGATGCGTCTGTAGCAACGGGTAATCCTTGTCTATTTCGCAATCCCACTTTACGGGCTTCAATACTTTGGCCACTTTGGTGGGTGGCGTAATATGGTAAAGGTTGGAATATATGCCAGAAAAGCCTCTTGAACTTACGAGTTCTTCTGCATACAAGCTGCCATCCTCTTGTCTGAATTGGGTATGCCTCTTTGGTGGCATTTTTCCAAGTTTGTGGTAATAGGTCATGGGGTGTTATATTTTATTTTTCGGCCAATACGCCTGCTTCTTCAAACAAGGTAAGACCAATCTGATAAACTTCATCCATGTTATTGATAATTGGGTAGAATCCCGCATCGCCATAGATGCTTTTAGCGATAAAGGCTTTTAAATAGCCCGCAATTTTGTTTCGAGATTTGTCGAAGTCTGCTTGGCTGTATTGCACCTCTCGAACATTGGCCATTTGGATAAGCCTGTTCATCAGGGATGCATCTACCTTGAAATTTTGGTCGAATGCGCGGAACTCCATATTTTTCAATGCTGCGCCGCGTTCATCCACCACTTCGAGTGCCAGTTCACGCATCACTTGCGAGGCAATCAGCCTATTGAGGTAGGCGGAGTTTTGAGCAGTGTCGAGTGCTACAAAATGATCGGGCAATATGCCGCCACCGCCATACACAGGTCGGCCTTTTAAGGTTTCGAAGCGCTGCTGCCCTTCAAAAAGGGTCGTATCGCTTTCGAAAAACGCGCCATTGGACAGGCGGTCGGAAATATCTTGGCTGTAGGCAGCTCGGCCATTTTCGTACGAACGCTGGATGCTCCTCCCGCTTGGCGTATAGTAGCGAGCGATAGTCAGCCTCAATTCCGACTGATCGGCCAGTTTGATTGGGCGCTGCACCAGTCCTTTGCCGAATGATCTACGGCCTACAATCAAGCCTCGATCGTTGTCCTGAATAGCACCGGCCAAAATCTCCGAAGCCGAAGCGGAGAATTCATCTACCAAAAGCACCAGCGGGCCTTCTTCGAATAAGCCGTCTTTTATGGCATAGGTATCATTATCAAATTTCGCAAGCTTTCCTTTTTGCGATACGATCAGCATGGAGTTGCCCAGTAGTTCGTCGGCGATGGCTTCGGCAGCACTCACATAGCCACCTGGGTTGCCTTGCAGGTCTATCATTAGCTTGGTCATGCCTCGTGATTTCAAATCGGACAAGGCTATTCTAAATTCCTCCGTAGTTGCCGCACCGAATGTGCTTATTTTCACATAGCCTATTTCTTCGTTTACCATGTAATGCACATCCACCGATTTCTGTGGGATTTTATCTCTCAGGATGGACACGCTGAGCAGTTCGGGTTCATTTTTGCGCAATAGACCCACATATACGGATGATCCTCTTGGGCCACGTAGGGTTTCTACCACTTTTTGGTTGGAGAATTTTACGCCAGCGATGGTGTCATCATTTACGGTAATAATTTTGTCGCCAAGCAAAAGGCCGGCTTTTTCGGATGGGCCATTGGGTACCACGCCCATAATGGTGAGCGTATCGCGAATCATATTGAACTCCACGCCAATGCCATCGAAGGTGCCTTGCAGATTGGATGTTGCCAACGCAGCATTGCTAGGCGGGAGGTATGAAGAGTGCGGATCCAGATTTTGCAATAGTCCGCCAATCGCTTTTTCGACCAAATCGTCCGTATTTACTGAATCTACGTACTCTCGGTCGAGATAGAAAAGGACTTCACGCAGCTTCAGCGTGTTTCTCATCACTGTGTCGGTGGAGTCCAGTTTAGATTGGCTAAACTGTGCTCCTATAATGATCCCCACAGCTAATGCCAAGCCGACAAATAGCGGGAGGTTGATAGAGGTCTTCGTATTTTTAGTTTCGCTCACTTTGGTATTCAACGATTAGGGTGAAGATGTATAATCAATAATTGGCGTAAATAAACAGGCAGGTACTAGTAAAGCCTTCCTCCCGCTTTTTGTTTTATCCCAGTGTAGCCAAAGGCCTGCCACGGTTTATACGTATTACCTTAATTTCAAATCTATTGTTTAATTCTCACAATACATTCGCATTCATGCTAACTGGATAATTTTGGCCCTATGTGGTTTCAAGCAAAAATCGAACTGAATCCTATCGCCCTAATTTTTTTTAGGATAAGAAAAATTGAGCGATTCGACTTGAAAAATTAGAAAACTATCCCGAAATGCAGGTTCTTTTTTAGATGTAATGGCTATCTTTGCTGCATGGAAAAAAATTCGTACCCATTGGGCCAGCGCAAGATCAATGACATAGTGAGCGAAAACTATGTGTATGCTTCTGTACTGTACTATTTTGGCGTAGGATTTTACAATTACGAAGACAAAACCCTGCGGGAGGTATGTGATGTACACGGCCTTGCCTTGAAGCAGGTGGTGCAAGGACTGGAAAATGTGAACAAAAAGGGAGAGGAATTCGACCTCTTTTTGCTATCCTATCCGGTGCCATTGGTGATCGAGTATTTGAAACACAGCCATCACCTATTTGTAAAGAAAAAACTTCCGTTTATTGCCCAGCTTATCCAGCATATTCAAGATAAGGATAAGCAAATGCAGGAAATAATTGAAGACCTCAAGTTTGTATTCCCGCTGTTTGTCGAAGATTTTATCCTTCATATCTACAAAGAAGAGGATACCTTCTTCAATTACATAATGGAGCTAGAGTTGGCACTTAAGGGCAATTACAATCCAGGAAAGCTCTTCTTCAATCTCAATAAGCACTCCTTGCAACGCTATGCCATCGAACACGATGTGCATGACGATGAAATGGAAGGCATCCGAAATATTACCAATAACTACCAGCTAACGGAGGGCATGAGTTTGGAGCTGCGTGTATTGTATAGCGAGCTTCAACGCTTCGGCGAAATGCTCATAGTGCACGCCAAAGTGGAGAATGAGATCCTCTTCCCAAAGGCACTAGAACTTGAGCGACGCGCACAGCGGATGCTTGATGACCGCGTGAAACTCAACTAAGATGGGTAGATTGATGGCGATTGACTATGGTCTGAAAAGAGTAGGTATAGCCGTGACCGATCCGCTACAAATAATAGCTAGCCCGCTGGGAACTGTGCCAAGCAAAGAGATATTCCTCTTTCTGAAAAAATACCTTGCTGCCGAGCAGGTAGATACTTTGGTGATCGGAAAGGCAATAGACCTGATGGGAAGGGATACCCATAGTACCGGCCCAGTAATGAAGTTTGCGGAAGAACTTGAAAAACAGTTTCCAAGCTTGGCTTACGAATGGCACGACGAACGCTACACCAGCAAAATGGCCCTGCAAGCGATGATAGCGGGAGGAATGAGCAAAGCCAATAGAAAAATAAAAGGAAATGTAGATAAAGTAAGTGCTGCAATCATATTGCAGTCTTATATGGAAGCGAAAAGTAAGATATGATACTACCGATAGTAGCCTACGGCGATCCAGTATTGAAGAAACTTGCGAAGGATATTCCGCAAGACAGCGCCGATTTGAAAACCATCATCGCCAATATGTTTGAAACCATGGAGCGAGCCCAAGGCGTAGGCTTGGCTGCACCACAAGTGGGCCTAGGCATACGCTTGTTTGTGATCGACAGCACACCTATGGTGGCTGATGAAGACGAGGCGCCCATCCGAAAGGCATTTATCAACCCTGTGCTGCTGGACGAGTTTGGCGAGGAATGGGGCATGGAAGAAGGCTGCCTAAGCATCCCAGGCGTGCGTGCCGATATATATAGACCGGAGAAAGTAGGTATCAAATACTACGATGAACACTGGAAGGAAATCACGGAGGAATTGGATGGCTTTGCCGCACGCATATTCCAGCACGAGTACGATCACTTGGAGGGCATACTATTTACAGACTACCTACGTGGACTCCAAAAACGCCTCCTCAAGGGCAAACTGATGGACATCACCAAAGGCAGAGTAGATGTGGACTATCGCATGCGTTTTATCAAATAAGGTAGCATGCTAGTTAGATAAGATTTTTAAAAGAGCTCTCCCGAGCTCTTTTTTTGTTTTCACACCAAACCTTTTAATCGTTCTGCACACATGCGTATTTCCCTTGGTATTGGCCGCTAAAGCGCAATAGTAATTTAATTATTATGGAAGTATGTAAAACGAAAATAAGGGGCGTAGAAAGAATCACGATGACGTTTGCATACGATGCAGCAAAGACTTTGCAAAAAAAAAAGCTTGCTGGTGCTACATGGAGTCAATAGCTAAAATTTCGGCATGTGGAGGGAAGAGATAATGAAGAACAATGGATCATCCAAGCCCTAGGTATCAAGCAGGATTCAGCAGATGCTGATAGCAGCACTCGAAAAATCAAAAACCGGGCAACCGTCCATACGCTAAGGCATAGTTTTGCTACACATTTGCTAGAAAACAGCACTGCCTTACGCTAAATATAAAGTATACTATTACACACTAGCGCCAAGACCACAGGGATTTACACATATGTTACCACCAAAGCTTTGATCAAATTATATGTCCGTTGGACAAATTGGATATCTAGTTTGAATTAGGTATGTTTATAAGCAAACAATGAAAATAGATAAAAAGACACCAATAGCTAAATGGGATATATACGTAACTGTTGGGCATATCCCGCCTATACGAGATGTATATACAAGTATTGGGTATATAAACTAGTTGTGTGCCATTTTAAAACGACACGACATCAATGAAATGGGAAGATAAATATCAAATAAATAGTTCTAACCTAGGTGGTGGACAAGGTGACTGTTTTGTAGTAATAGAAATCGAAACAGGTAAACATTATTTTTTAAAAATACTGAAAGTCAATACTTCTGAAAGACGTCAGCGTTTTTTCAGAGAAACAATACTTTTTAAATCTCTTAATGTATCTGGCATTCCAAAAATCATTGACACTAATGTTGATGATTTTCTAACCAAAGAAGAACTATATTATTGTGCAGAATTAATAACGGGTCAAAACCTTGATAAAAATACAAGACCATTTGAATTCACTAAAGCCGTCGATATATTTAGACAACTATTAACCATTCTAGTTGAAATACACAACAATGAAATTGTTCACAGAGACATCAAACCTGAAAACATAATAATTGATGAAAACGGAAAACTATACTTGGTTGATTTTGGAATTTCCGTAAATCAAAAAGATGAAGAAAATATTACCCCTATTGGACAAGAATTAGGAAATAGATTCATAAGACTTCCAGAATTTTCAGCAGGTAGTACAAGCAAACGTGATTCAAGAAGTGATTTGTCGCTAGCTTGTGGAGTTGCGTTATATCTATTTGCAGGGAAATATCCAAGAGTCTTAGTGAATGAAAAGGGACAATTTCCTCATCAAACAGATGAAGCTATTAAATCCATATCTAATATTAAGATGCCATTCATTTGGAATGCAATTTTTGACAAGGCATTCCAATTAGACATGTCTAAAAGATGGACCTATGCAAAAGAAATTATAGATTTATTGAATCAAATGGACAACGTTGACAACACAGACAAAGCACAAATTGAAGAACAACTAAAACTTCATGCAAGAAAAATTCAAAGTAGCAATCTAAGTGAATTGAAAGCTAATCTTGTAAACTTAAATCAAAGTATCAAAACAGAGATTCATTCAATACTGAAAGCTCACGCTGCGGGCTTCAGGACAGAGGATATGGGTTGGGTTTACAATTTTGGTGATATTGAGAATAAAAATCAAATTCGTGCTTATCCAATTGGAAAGAAAGCGCATGTTGTTATCAATATAAGAACAGTCTTAACAGCTGAACAAATAATTGGATATGTTGAAATAAACAACAACGAGCTTGAAGTATGCCGAATTCGAATAGGCGACAGAATTGAGAAACCAACAATCAAAGAATTCAAAGATAGAGTTACAATAAATTTGCTTCTGGAAATAGTGAAACTAGTATAAAAACGGCTTATAATCGAGTAGCCTGACCTGAGCCAAATGGCTCAGGTTGAGGTCTCACATTTATCTGCCGAAGGCATGACCACCCAGCGTACGGGTCTCGTACTGGGCGGTTCGTAAAGCATAATGCACCGCTCTTTACACCGATGCATCTTTCCGCTAATTTAAGATACGGCTACGCAAAGGCTCCTTATCGAATTTTCACTTCACAATACGC
>JBDNFI010000026.1:0-7435 GCA_041689935.1 Cyclobacteriaceae bacterium | reverse complement strand
TGTGGTTGCGCAAATAGGCGTAGATAGTCTGTATTTACTTTTATTTGTCTTTCTCCATCTTCTGTATAGTATAGGTTGTTAAGGCTTCCATACCCTAAACCCCCGTAGGTTTCAAAAACGAAATTTTTGCCCAAAGGCTTGAAAATACCGTAGCCAGCTTCTCCAAAATAGCCACCGCCGCCATTTTCCAAATTAATGGCATGTACGTTCAGCATTATGGCTCTATCCTCGGTTATGGCATGTGCTCCTTGCAACTCAAAGCCCGTTTGATAAAGCCCTCCAGACATCCTTACACTAGCATGAGTTTGTCCTTTTTCGGTAAATAGAGGGACATTTTGTGAATTGGGGACATAATAGGTAGGTCCACAAGAGGAAATGAAGAACGTTAAGATCGTCATTCCAATTAAATTTATTATTGCTCTCATATTGGCTGCAATTTAAAGAAGCGAATGAATGCCGTCAAGATAGTAAGTATTTTATTTAATTTACTCTTAATTAGCTTGTAAGCGGCATCCGATTTTCTTGTCGAGGATTTCTTTGAAATAACATTCCACGGAAGAATGTCAACTTCTATAGGTTGATATTCCAATTAGAAGCACCATTTATCAGAATCACATTGACATCCGGATCCGCTAATATTTGATAAGAAGCGAGGGATATATGCATTAAGTCTATGGTAACCATTTTGCATAAAGCCTATCTCAGTGTTATATGGTAGGTAAAGGCAAGCAAGCTTAGGATATGATTTATGATTTCAGTTTTTCTGGCTCAATGCTTTGCATATTCCTGCACGTCATCTACCTCCATTAAACCCTGTGGGTTGATTTCTCGAAGCGTTATTTTTTTAGTCTCGTTTACCATTAATGGGTCATAATTAGCGATCACTCGGATATAATTTTCCGTAAATCCCTGCATTTTCCCATTTTCCACATCTTCTTCAAATAGTACGGTGGCTTCTCTACCTAAATTTTCTTCGTAGAATTTCCTGCGCTTTTTGTCTGACAGTATACGAAGCATTTTGGAACGCCTTGCCCGCTCCTTTGGCTGAATAAATCCTGCTAAGGTATCTGCCAATGTGTTGGGTCTTTCGGAATAAGTAAATACGTGGAGGTAGGAGATATTGAGTTTATTGAGAAACTCATAGGTTTCTAAAAAATCCTCCTCTTTCTCGCCTGGAAATCCCACGATTACATCTACGCCAATGCAGGCATGCGGCATATATGATTTTATACTGTTCACCTTTTCTACATAGAGCTCACGTTTGTAGCGCCTCTGCATCAGTTTCAATATTTTGTCGCTTCCCGACTGTAAAGGGACATGGAAATGAGGCACGAAGCTTCTCGACTTGGCGACAAATGAAATAATCGAGTCAGTAAGTAGATTGGGTTCAATCGATGAAATACGGAATCTTTCAATTGAATTGACTTCATCTAACTGCTTTATAAGATCAATGAACTTTTCCTCCCGCTTTCCTTCGTTCCAGCCAAAGTCACCAATATTCACTCCAGTGAGCACTATTTCTTTTACGCCAGTTCCGCCAATGGCTTGGGCACTTTTCACAATATTTTCAATCTTTTCACTTCTACTTTCTCCTCTTGCCAATGGAATGGTACAGAAGGAGCAAGAGTAATTACACCCATCCTGAACTTTCAGAAAAGTGCGCGTGCGGTCTTGGATGGAGTGAGCAGCATGAAATATGTTGGCTTCAGCAATTTCCGAGGCTAGAATAATAGGATCAGCTTTTTTCTCAAAGGTTGGAATCAAATCAAGTAATTGAAATTTCTCAGCAGCCCCCAATACAGCGTCTACCCCTGGTATTTCTGATATTTCTTGTGGTTTGAGTTGTGCATAGCAACCAACAATGGCTATAAAGGCGTTGGGAGAGACTTTTTGAGCTTCCCTTACGATCTTCTTACATTTTTTGTCTGCATTGTCTGTGACAGAGCAAGTATTGATAATGAAAATATCGGGAGTGTCGGTAAAATCAACCTTACGGAAACCTCGATCTTCAAATTGTCTGGAGATCGTGGAGGTTTCTGAGAAATTGAGTTTACAGCCTAATGTATAAAATGCCACTTTTCGCATAAGTCAAAGGTACAAAAAAGCTATTTATATTTTATAGGGTGATTTTCAATCCAAATGAATTCGGTTTTCATCGATTTACTAGGATAGATGTTTTAAAGTACTTTAATATTTTTAAAAGTTAATTAAAATTAAAAAACATGGTTAAAAAACACCCTAAAAAATATCTTTTGATAAAAATCACGCTAACTTTGGGTAAAATTATAACCTAGTATGTCAAATCTACGATTTCAAGCGATTGCTCAGCTCCAAAAGAGGTCAAAAGTAGTGGTAACACCACCATCGAGTAAAATTTCCGATTATTTTGGAATGAACGTTTTTGGCTCAAACCAAATGCGATCCACATTGCCCCCGGATGTGTTCAAAAAAGTAGAAAGTGCTATCAAGCATGGCAAAAAGATTGATGCTGAATCTGCCGATGCGGTGGCGGCGGCAGCCAAATCTTGGGCCATGTCCAAAAACGTAACCCACTACACGCACTGGTTTCAACCATTGACAGGACTGACTGCCGAAAAGCATGATTCATTTTTCGATGCGTCTTCCGGTATTGAGAAATTCAAAGGAAGTACTTTATTGCAGCAGGAGCCAGATGCATCGTCATTTCCACATGGTGGGATCAGAAGTACCTTCGAGGCTAGAGGTTACACTGCTTGGGACCCAAGTTCGCCCATGTTTATTTTCGATGGCACGCTTTGTATCCCTACCATATTTGTATCCTATACTGGTGAGGCATTAGATTATAAAGCACCCCTGCTCAAAGCCATTGATTTGGTAAGCAAGGCGGCTGTAGATGTTGTGAATTATTTCGACAGAACAGTCACCAAAGCAATTCCACAGCTTGGCTGCGAGCAAGAATATTTCGTGGTGGATAAGGCATTATTTTCGGCTCGTCCCGATTTAGTAATGGGTGGCCGCACCATTTTTGGGCACAATCCAGCTAGAGGGCAGCAGATGGAAGATCATTATTTTGGATCCATTACTCCTCGCGTGTATGATTTTATGCGCGATTTTGAAATCGAATCGTTGAAGCTGGGTATTCCAGTAAGTACTCGGCATAATGAGGTGGCACCAGGGCAGTTCGAAGTAGCGCCTTTGTATGAAGAATTGAATCTTTCGTCGGATCACAACAGCTTGCTTATTGATGTAATGGGCAGAGTGGCTGATCGCCATGCATTGAAAGTGTTGTTTCACGAAAAGCCATTTGCTGGCCTTAATGGAAGCGGAAAGCATAATAACTGGTCGCTAGTCACGGATACAGGAATCAATCTTTTCCAGCCAAGCAGCAGCGCTAAGGAGAATTTACTTTTCTTGACCTTCCTTGTGAATACCGTAAAGGCTGTTTTCGAATACAATGACCTGTTGAGAGCGTCGATTGCCTCTGAAAGCAATGACCATAGATTAGGTGCAAATGAAGCACCTCCCGCAATCATGTCGGTATTTCTTGGCTCCACCATGAGCGGGGTGCTCGACGAGCTTGAAGATAAGGGCAATATTAAAATAGAAAAGGGCGACAATATGTATATGAAGTTGGGTATCGATAAGATTCCTTCCATCATATTAGACAATACAGATCGCAACCGGACTTCGCCATTTGCATTTACTGGCAATAAGTTTGAATTCAGAGCGGTAGGCTCATCGGCCAACGTTGCCGGCCCTATGACGGTGCTCAACCTGATTGTAGCGGAGCAACTGACGCAATTCAAAAAGGAAGTTGATAGCTTAATTGAAAAAGGGACTGACAAGCGATTGGCCATCGTAAAAGTGCTTCGTGATTATATAAAATCCTCTAAGGCTGTTCGTTTTGAAGGAGATGGCTATTCTGATGAATGGGCGAAAGAAGCGCTAAAGAGAGGCTTGAAAAATATAAAAAGTACGCCTGAGGCGTTTGATGTGTTCAGTGAAAAGAAAACCTTGGGCCTATTTACCCGCAATGGAGTGATGAATGAGCGGGAGGTACACGCTCGTACAGAAATCATGTTCGAAAGCTACGTGAAAAACGTGCAGATCGAATCACGCATGATGGGTGACTTGGCCTTGAATCACATTATCCCTACCGCTATTGCCTATCAGAATATATTGATTCAAAATGCTAATGGTCTTAAAGGTTTGGGACTAGATAACTCCGCAGTGGTAGAGTCCATCCAAACCATCTCTAAGCATATACATGCCATTAAAGCGGATGTAGATAAGATGATAGACGAAAGAAGAAGAATCAATAAAATAGTAGGCTCAAGAGAAAGAGCGATGGCCTATTGCCATGAAGTGAAGGAAAAATTCTTTTCAGAAATCAGATATCATGTAGATAAGCTAGAGCTTTTGGTCGATGACGAACATTGGCCGCTAGTGAAATATAGAGAATTGCTATTCTTAAGATAATTTGATTGTTGTTTTATAGCAAAAAAGCAGACTGAGAAGTCTGCTTTTTTTTGTCTTCACGGCTATAAGATTTTGGCAAAATACCCTTGGCTCAACCAATCAATTTATCGAATAAAAAGCCAACTGGTCAAATTAGATATTTAGCCATTATGCTTACTTTACGCTCCTTTGCCAACAAAACAGTGAGACTTGCGAACGATGCGGGTGTGGTGTTTTTTCGTATCCAAGCGAGATATTATGGTAAGGCAAAATATAACATTCACCAAGCCAAATGATGAATGGATAAAAGCACAGGTGATTAGCGAGAAATACACCAGTAAAAGTGAACTAATCAATGCCTTGCTAAGGCAGGCAAGTAAACAGCCAGTTCAAGTGGACTTTATTAGAACTAAACTGGATATTTCTGAAAGCAGTAGATTTACTGATGATACTGAAAAAGATACCATAGAATAATCTAAGCGATTGCTTGATAGTAAAATACAGATTGAGTAATGAAGCTAAGGAAGACTTAATACGAATTCATCCTTTTGGCATCGCAAAATTTGGCGAGGCTCAAGTAGATAAATGCTTTCATTCATTTTATGAGGCATTTGATATTATTTCGCAACGGCCCTTTTCAGTTGAATCCATCGATTATATAAAAACAGGGTATAGGCTTGGTGTCTTTCTACTAACCTATGCCATCCACCTACTGGCAAAAGTCTGCCAGCTTTGATAATGCATTAAACAAGCGTAAGCACCTCTTGTGAGGTTACGGAGATAATAAATAGCCCATTTTGGGAAATTCTCAATAATTTTAGCATGCTTGGCCTGTGAAAATAATTGTCTTTATAACGGTAAGAAAGTTTTTTGAAAAGCATGAATATTCTGATTCCGAAGGATCATTGAGAGTGTAGTATCACGATAATAAAACTGTTGAATGGAAAAACTCGAATGAGTCAAAATAGCTAACTATTCAAATTAATCAGGTTCTCTAATAAATATATTAATGGCAGCGTCCCTTATTATTCGTTAAAGACCACCAATGATGGGCAAATGAGTAATCATATAAAATGAAAAATTATTTAGGAGCACATTGATTGATGGTCAATCATTCGCCAGATTACCAATTGTTTGTAATTTTCTAAGAGGATGGTCATTAGTGTTTTATTATGGCTTATATTGGTGGTGATAAAATGCTGTATGCTATGCTTAGAGAAAAGAAAATCTTCAAAAATAGTAAAGACGAAAAACTTGTTGCATTCCTAGAATTTCCTTTGGGCAAAAGGCCTCATAATTTTGCAATTTTTGCTCATTGCTTTACGTGCAATAAAAATTTCCAAGCAGTTCGAAACATTAGCTTGGCATTGACACAGGAGGGCTTTGGAGTGCTCAGTTTCGATTTCACAGGTCTGGGCGAAAGCGAGGGTGACTTTGCGGATACTAATTTCACTTCCAATGTGGATGATTTAATTGCCGCAGCAGATTTTCTAACCTCAAACTATCAAGCAGCCACCTTACTTATTGGCCATTCTCTAGGAGGTGCGGCAGCCATATTTGCGGCTAGCAAAATTGACTCTATTCAAGCGTTAGTTACGATTGGTGCGCCTGCCGATCCAGCGCATATTCAACATCTGCTAAAGGATAAGAAAGAAGACATAGAAACAACCGGAAAAGCAAGAGTGAATATAGGCGGAAGGGATTTTATGGTGAAGAAACAATTTCTCGACGATTTGAAAGACCAAAGCTTATCGAAAATATTAAAGCAATTAAGAAAATCTATTTTGATTGCTCATTCACCACAAGACAAAATTGTAGATATAGAAAATGCAGCTAGCCTATACGAAGCCGCCCATCATCCCAAAAGTTTTGTGAGTTTAGATGGAGCCGATCATTTGTTAGGTAATAAAAAGGATAGTCAGTATTTGGGTAGTTTAATTGCCTCTTGGTCCAGACGATACTTGGATTATGGAGCCGAGGATGTGCCTAATGCTGAACATCAAGCCATTGCTGTTTTGGGTAATGGATCTGAGAAATTTCTTACTCAGGTTAGGATGGGTTCTCATTTTCTATTAGCAGACGAACCCGAATCTGTAGGAGGCAATAATGCAGGTCCAACGCCTTATGATTTGCTCTCTGCCTCGCTTGCCACTTGCAAAGCCATGACCCTTCAGATGTAAGCTGACCGTAAAAAGTGGGACCTAAGCAACGTCGAGGTGCATATAGATCACAATAAGCGACACTGTGATGATTGCGAAAATGTGGAGCAATCAAAAAGTAAAATTGATCATTTCGAATGCTATATCAAATTGGAAGGTGAACTAGATGCAAGCCAAAAGGAAAGGCTAATGGAGATTGCTGATAAGTGTCCTGTGCATAAAACCTTGCACGCTAATGTGACAGTGAAAACAAGCTTGATAGACGAGTAGTATTTTTCCTCCCGCTTTTATTCCTCCGCAAACCACCAGCTTATATCAAATGAGGCCTCAATCTGCTGCTCTTCTTGATACGTGAGAAGCGGGAAAAAATTCAGCCCAGTCAGCTTTTCTACACTATCAATATTTACGGCATACTTATCCAAGCCATCCGATCCCATTTCATTTTTCATGAGAAAGGCAATCCCTTGCCCTCCCGCTTTATTTGGTTTATAAATTATTTTGTAGAAAAGCTCAGGCACACTAATATTTGTATCGCCCATTTTCGGTAAATTATCCTTTAAAACGGGCCCTGTGATTACCCAAATGGTGTCTTTTTCAATGGCAAAATCTCTAACTTTTTGCTCCAGCTGCTTCCAAATTCCCCTATTAAAAGAAGGTGTCTGAGGTGACGCATTGGTTAAATAAAAACTGTCGTACATTGTCTCGTCCTAAAATAGGTTTACACTTTCAAAGTGTAAACAAAAATGAAAAAGACAGAAAAAACAGTAACACAAAAAGAGGCAATTATTGCCGAGTATTTATTGGGCGAAGTGAGTTATCGCCAATTGGGTTTAAAGCAC
>JBDNFI010000025.1:0-49693 GCA_041689935.1 Cyclobacteriaceae bacterium | reverse complement strand
CTATATGCTAAGAGAAGACCTAAGCCATCCAGAATATGGCGGCAATAAATATTGGAAACTCAAGGGCAATATCGAAAAGGCTATTGCGGGAGGGTATAGCCAAATAATAACAGCGGGTGGCGCATATTCTAATCATATTTACGCGACTGCGGCAATTTGCGCAGCATTGAATTTGCCTTGCGTTGCGCTAATACGAGGCGAGGAACACGCAGCTTTGAATCCCACACTTGCTTTTGCTCAGCAGAAAGGGATGAAACTTCGATATGTAGATCGGGCAGTTTATAAGCAAATAAGGGAAGGAGGTTTGCAAAGCATACCTGAACTGGCACCATTGGCAGAAAAGGCGCATTACATTGCTGAAGGTGGAAGTAGCGTTGCCGGCGTGCAATCTTGTGCAGATTGGGCGGAAATATTGCCTGATGGTTTCGACTTAATATGCCATGCCTGTGGCACAGGTGGGAGTTTGGCTGGGTTGGCGGGAGGAAAACCCAATCAAGCATTTATGGGCTTCTCTGTGCTGAAGGGCAATTTTATGGAGAAGGAAATCACCCATCATCAGCTTAGTGCATTTGGCAAAACCACAGACAATTGGCAACTACAGCAAGATTTTCACTTTGACGGCTATGCTCGGATGACAGACGAGTTGATGGAATTTGTTCGAGCTTTTTATCAAATCCATCATATCCTTTTAGACCCAATTTACACTTCAAAGATGCTTTTTGGGATTGACACACTCTTGACTGAAAAGAAATTAGCAGCCTATACTCGAATTCTAATTATCCACAGCGGTGGGCTGCAAGGCTGGGCTGGGAAGAAGGTGGTTTGAGATTTAGGTTTAGGTGTGATTTAGATTAGACATATCAAATTGCACAAAGCTTTTTAGTAGGCATTTAGCACCAATTTGACATTTTGAGTTCAGGCCACTTTCTTATTCTCAAAATGCTTGATTTCGTTCAGTTCCGATTTTTTAAATTCCTGCTCTTCTTCAATGTCATAATCATCTTGAAGTCCGAGCCAAAATTTGGCAGAATTTCCAAAGTACTTACTCAAGCGCAAAGCAGTGTCTGCGGTAATTCTGCGATTTCCTTTTATGATCTCCGAAATGCGCGTTTGAGGTATTTTTAAATCTATTGAAAGGCGGTATGCCGTAATTTCTAGAGGTTCAAGAAATTCATATTTCAAGATTTCACCGGGATGAACATTTGCTAATTTTTCCATTCTATACTTATTAATGGTAATCAATTACTTTAACTTCACATGCGTTTCCCATTTTCCAAATGAAAATAATTCGCCGTTGTTTATTAATCCGAATGCTATAAAATTCATTGAGTTTTCCGCTAAGCTTTTCAAGTCGATTGGATGGTGGAATTTTCAAGTCGATAATATCTTGCGAATTGTTTAGCATTCTCAATTTCCTACGTCCAACGTTTTGGATCTCAATGGGCGTTTTTTTAACTCGGATTCCGTTCCAAATCATTTCAGTTTCTTTCAAGCCAAATGAAAGTATCATGTTTCCGTTTTACGTTACTAACGCCAAAGATAAGTATATGTTTTAATTTTTCAAATGTATCATTCGCATACTAGTAATAACAAGATTATTTTGAAGATTTCAAGTTTGAGTTGGCAGGTCCAGCTACAAGCATTTATTTGCGGCTTGGGTATCTGTGGATTTATATGGGCATTCTTTAATCTTTCTAATAGGTTTGACTTTCTTTGTATAGGCCTATCTTAAATTGAGTAAACATGAAGTTGTTTCAAATAATTATTTTTATAAGTATAGTTTCTTGCCAGCAACCTAAGCAAGAAACTAGTATTGTTCCTCAGCTTAAGTTAAGTATAGATGAGGTGAAGGTGCCTATTCCTGATGATGTGCCAAATGATTGGGGATTCGGAGCTAGTTCATGGGAAGCCAATGAAAGAATTTTGCATTTGTATGATATTAACAGAAAAGAAATCATACAATATTCTTTAGATCAAGAAAAAGAATTGAAAAGAATATCACCCTTCTCGGATACCCTCGATCCGGGAAATGTTCCATTACACTTGTACAGGCTTAATGAGGGGTATTTCTTATCTCAAGAACAAAAGCTTGGATTTATGAAGATAGACGATCAGGGTAATCTCATTAAACTTTGGAATAATTTTATTCCAAGCCGTGATAAAATAAAGAACTGGAATTATGATTTTAAATATTGGCTTCGATCTTCGCCAACTAGAAACTTGTCCATGCTAAACGAATATACTGTTCCGATATTTGTTGAACTTGCTAATGTAGCAAACGGCGTTTTTCGTGAGGATTTTTATGTTCATGATTTGTTTGCTACCCTAGACATGAAAGAGGGTGTTATTCGAAAATTTCCTATTCGATTTCCTGACGGGTTCTTGATTAATGGGCGTTCTTTTCCGCGTAATTCCATACCTGCTTTTACTGCTATGGGCGAAGGAAAAATTGCCTATAATTTTGGGATCAATGACATCATCCATGTATTGGACACCCAAACTGGAGAAGTAACAGATTTTGCTGTTCCCAATAACGAAGCACCTGTGGATATCATGCCGATTGACCAAAGCACCTATATGGATGCTAGTCAATCATCGGAAGTTTTTGCTAATTCTTTTTATTACAGTCAATTATCATATGATCCTTATCGTAAAGTGTTGCTTAGAATGGGTTTAAAAACTGTAAATGGTGAGACTTCGAGAGTATTAGAAATAATCAATAAGGATATGAAAATTGTGGGTCAGTTTGAGGTGCCTCAACAATACTCGCCTGTTCCATACTTCTTTCCCAATGAAATGTGGTTCCCATATCGGAGGGGTTATAAAGAAAATGAGATGATGCTATTGCGGGTTGTGATTGAAGAATAGAAGCACCTTGAGAATTCAATATTCTAATAATGGATGCTTATACAGAGTGTCATTTTACCATTTTTATTTAAACTTTTTCAATAAACTCATTGTCTTTAAAATTAGCGCCAAAAAGGCCTCTTTACTAGAAAATCTAATTGATATCTAATCTTGCCTTCATACCCACTTTCAATTGAAGAATAATATGCTCCAACGACTTACATCAATTTGTTTATTCCTAGTAGCAATAGTCTCTTGCCAACAACCTCAGCAGGAAACTATTATTGTTCCTCAGCTTAGTTTAAGTATAGATGAGGTGAAAGTGCCCCTTTCGGATGAAATGCCGAATGATTGGATTGGTATAACCAGCTCTTTTGAGGATGGAGAGAGGCTATTGCATATTTATGACATCTATCGAAAAGATATTATACAGTATTCTTTAGATCAAGAAAAAATATTGAAAAGGATTTCGCCCTTCTCGGATACCTTGGATCCTAGAAATACACCAGTTGGTCTCTATAGGCTGAATAAAGGTTATTACCTCTCTAGCTCTAGTTTGGGGTTTATGAAAATAGATGAGGAAGGTAAATTAATTAGAATTTGGAACAACTATATACCAAGAACCGGAAGAGTAAAAAATTGGAACTATGATACAAAATATCGACTTCGAAGTTCTAAAAACTTAATTTTATCTATGTTAGATGAATGGACAATACCTATACATATAGAACTTGCTAATGTCTTTATGGATGGTGTTTATCTAAATGATTTTTATACACATGATATATTCGCTAGCTTAGATATGAATAGTGGTGAATTGGTTCAATTCCCCATCCGCTTCCCTGAGCAATTTAATACCAACGACCTGTCATATCCACGGCATCTTATTCCCGCATTCGTAGGGATGGGAGAATCAAAAATGGCGTATTTTTTCGGTCACGATGATATTATCTATGTGTTGGATACCCAAGCTGGCAAAGTAGAGGAATTTAAGGTATCAAACCCTAATTTTCCAGTCAATATAAACCCAATAGATCGGGCATCTTTTATGGATTCGCAAATTAGAGAAGAATTTTATGCTAACTCAATCTATTATATAGGTTTGTACTATGACCTTATCGAAAAGGCTTGCTTCGAACTGGTATTAAAAATCAAAACGGAATTAGTAGTCGAGTATATGAACTATTAGATGAGAATATGAAGATTGTGGCGCAGTTTGAACAACCAAAGATCGATTATTCAAGTCCTTTATTCTTTCCTAATGAAATTTGGTTTCCTTATGATCAAGGCTTTGCAGAAAATGAAATGAAGCTATTGCGGGTAAGAATAGAGGAATAGGGCAAATCACGCTTTTTGCAATTGTAAGTGGAACAGGAAATAAGGTACTCAAATGTACTTATTTCCGATTCCTATTCCAGATTCGGGTGAGTATGCGCTTGTTTGGTTCGCCTTCCATAAATGGATCGCTTACGTGGCGAACGAATTACACTGTGAGGTATAGATATGATTAATTTCAATAATGACAAAACGTATAAAAACGAATTTTGGTGACAAAATTAGGTCATTATTTAAAAGGGAATTTTTAGATGACTAATAAAAAAATTATTACTCATTGATAAATTTTTACGTAAAAAAATTGCATATTAATTCATTAATTCATTAATTCATTAATTCATTAATTCATTAATTCATTAATTCATTAATTCATGTTTTAATCAAATTATTCACTTAAATTAATGAATCATGAAAAAGAAAATTGCAGCAATTATTACGTCTTGCCTATTAATTTTTGGGTTAGGGCTTTCGCAAACAAATGCTACCGCAATGGATCCTGATTGCGAAGATATGATTGGCGTTTGGCATGTCTGTGATAGCCAAGATATTGATGACATAACGGAGCTCATCAAAAGTACATGTGGTGTAGATGATTTACCTCCTGGTGTTATCTTCGTCGTGATCCCTTGTTAGCACTAAGTAGTATATTCTATGTCGTTTAAATATCCACTTACCTTGTTTTTTATTTTTATACTTATCATTCCTTTTTCTTGTAAAAGGAATGAATATAGTACTGTTATAGATGGCACAGTAGCAGATACATTAATCTTATCCTTAGACGAAAGGTTTTTATCTGAATACTACATGAGCTTTGATTTGATTAAAAAAAATAACGAGAAACTCTTTTATGGTTACAATACTACTAGAAACACGCTAGATCAAATAAATCTCACAAGTGGCAAAATAATGAGCTTTGCCGCTTGTGATGATTTTAGTCCTATATCTAATAGTCCAGCGATAAAGATTACTGGAAATTTACTTGTCGTTCAAGGTTATAATTATCATCAATTATTCAAAATAGATTTAAATAGCAATTGCCTTAAACTAATAGATGAAGTCGGAATTAAGAATTTAACAAATCCAGATTTCGTTGCAGTGCCTGGAGGCGACATAATGCTAACGCCACAACAAAAACCGTTATGGCATAAAGAAAAATTGATATGGCCAGTTTACGCCAATCAAAATGAAAATTCTCCTTATTTTCTCTCCATTGATTTGAAATCAAATAATACCGAGAGAGTGCCAATAAGACTTCCTGAAAATTGGCTTGAAATACTTGAGACTTATAAAGGGCTGAACAAAGCAACTGGCCTTATAAAAGAAAATAAGCTTGTTTTTTCATATCCATTTTCCTCATCAATTTTTGAGTTTGATTTAAATTCGAAGGCGTTTAAGGAGCATGTTGTGCCTGGAGTTTATACCGCCAACCTAATAACCCCAAAGCCTGAAGAATCACAAAACTTACGAACATGGCTAGCATTTGGAACAAACCGATTCGGTCAGCTGATTTGGGATGAAGAAAACAAATATTACTATAGAGTTGAAATCAAATATGACGCTTATAAAGGGGCTGAGAATTCAATTTATTTTAATAGGCATTTCATCAACATTATATCAGAGTCTTTCCAAGCAATTGGGACAATCCAAGTTCCGGAAAATTGTTATGCAATTCCGATTCCTATTGATAACAAATTATATTTTATGATGAGGCAGAATATTTCTGAAGACAAAATAATGTTTGTAGGAGTAGATTTGCAGACCATTAGATAAAACTCAATCCGATTCCTATTCCAGACTCGGGCGAGTATGTGTCTATTTGGTTCGCCTTCCATAAATGGATCGATTAGTTGACTAAGTGTCCCACCCGCATAGCAGTGCATTTTGCCTTATCATATCAAGCCATGATTTAATTTTAGACTCACAGTGCTGAAATCAAAAAAACATCATCCATCCATTTGCAAAATTGCCTATATATATATATTTGAAGCGAGCTCTTGATTCCTTAGTACTAGGGTTATTTTTAACCTTTAAATGTTTTACTTTATGAAAAAGTATTTAATTTCATTTGTGGCAGTTTTGGCCTTCACTGGCCTATTTGGACTGCAAAGTGCTACATCTCAAAGTTGTGTAGGGACTGAAAGTTTTGCCTGCAGTGGAGGAGGGCCGTTTTACGGTTTTGGTGAGGACATCTTTTGTTGGGCTCATTACCTTTGGACAGGAGGTTGTGGGGGAAGCGCTTCGGGCACAACGTGGACTTTTATAAACATTGACACTGGTACTCCAACGACTTTTGCCTGGGATCCGGTACCAGAATAATATGAGCCAACGATTCACAGTATTCACTTTCTTGTTGCTAATAATAGTTTCCTGCCATAGTGGGCAGGAAACTGTTTTAGCTCCACAGCTAAGTTTAAGTATTGATGAAGTAAAAATGCCTATTCCCGATGATATGCCTAATGACTGGTATGCAGTGTCTTCTTCCTTTGAAAATGGAGCACGAGTATTACATATGTATGATCAAAACCAAAAAAATATTATCCAATACTCATTAGATCAAAAACGAATCATTAATAGAGTATACCCTTTCTCCGACACATTAGACCCCGGGAATGTCCCAGTGAATGTGTATAGAATGGAAAATGGATATTTTCTTTCAGGTGGTATTAGGCAGGAATTTTTGCTAGTTGGTGATGATGGAACTCTGAAAAACCTTTGGAATTATTATTATCCCTGGAGCGGATTAATCAAGAATTGGAATTATAATTTTAAATATCGCCCTAGATCATCTGCCACCAGTAGTTTGTCAATGCTTAATAAGCAAACTATTCCCATATATATCGAATTAGCAAATGTGAGCTATGATGCAGTCTATCGAGATGATTTTTACGACTATGACCTTTTTGGCACCTTGGATTTGCATACAGGCATACTTGAAAGGTTTCCTGTGCGCTTCCCAGAAAATTTTAACCGCAACGGTCTAAGTTATCCTATGCGTTTCATTCCTTCATTTACCGCTTTGGCTGATGGGAAAATCGCTTACTCTTTCGGCATTGATGACACTATCCATGTTTTGGATACCAAAACAGGCGAAATAACTGATTTCTCCATTCCAAACCCTAACTTTCTTTTAAACATACGACCGGTCGATCAAGCTACTTTTATGAACCGAAACGGATATGTGGAGTTTACCTCTAATTTGTCTTACTATTCTGGCTTGTACTACGATCCTTATCGAAATGGATTGGTGAGAATGGGTCTTAAGAAAGAAAGCAATCGTCTCACACGTATCTATGAGTTACTTGATGAAAACATGAATATCGTAGGTCAATTTGAACAACCTAGTCAATATTCTCCAACACCTTTCTTCTTTCCCAATGAAATTTGGTTCCCATTCCAAATGGGCTACGCCGAAAACGAAATGAAGCTGCTGCGGGTAATTATAGAGGATTAATACAAGCCGAGTTGATTGCTACATTCAATCACATTGGGTTTGGAAATACTCTTGATTATACCAGAAGCATTATCAGCAATTATGGGATTAGAATTTAAAAGAACTTAAACCAAACTCACTTCCTATTCCAATTCCAATAGCGGGCGAGCATACCTCGATTTGGTTCGCCTTCCATAAATGGATCGCTTACATGTCGTACGCTTTCTACTGAGTAAAATGCGTTAGGATAATATTCACGCACTTTTTTGATTCTGCTTTTCAGCTCGCCTCTTTTGATCACCATAAAGATCAAACTCACTGGGCCACGGCTACCTTCTCCATCAATACTTGTAAAGCGGAGTCCATCTGCTTTCATTTTGTCCAGCATGGCATGTGCAGGCTCGCGGGTAATCACTCGCAAAATCAGATTGCCCATCGCTAAACGCTCTTCTATACGCATACCCACATACGTGCCCGCAGCAAATCCTCCTGCATAGGCAAAATAAGAAACGATGCTATCTATGTTTTGGATGATTTGCCCAATGGCAAGCAACCAAATAAACGCCTCAAAGAAGCCCAAAAACGGTGCAATATTACGCTTGCCGGCCATTACCATCATTATTCTGATGGTATTTATAGATACATCCAATACCCTAGCTAGAAAAATAAGCAAAGGCAATACGATAAAATGAAAGGTATCATTGCTGATCCCAAAAATGTTGGTTAGGAAGTTTTCCATGAGGTGAATTATTGGCAAATAGACGCTCGAATATCAGCGCTTCTCCACAATTTTTGAACCAATTTTTCCTTAGAATAAGTTTATAAAAACTTGGTCTAGGCGGGAGGATGTAAACCAGCGCATTGGAAATTTACTCTTGTTTAATCCTTTCTCCGAGAACTTGGAAAAATAGATTTCTTCGAAGCCCAATTTATGTGCTTCGGCAATTCTATTTTCAATTTTATTTACGGCTCGTACTTCGCCTCCTAATCCGATTTCGCCTGCAAAACACGACTTAGGTAAGATCGCCATATCGTGAAAAGATGATGCAATGGCAGCGCAAACTGCCAAATCTATGGCAGGATCTTCAATGCGCATTCCACCCGCTATGTTTAAAAATACATCCTGTGAACTCAATCTTAATCCCATTTTCTTTTCCAACACAGCCAATAGCATATTGAGCCTCCTGCCGTCAAAGCCCGTAGAACTTCTTTGCGGAGTGCCATATGAGGCTGGCGTTACGAGCGCTTGCACTTCAATCAGCAGCGACCGATTTCCCTCCATCGTGGCACCGATTGCCACACCACTCAAATCACCTTCTCGCTGCGATATCAGTATTTCGGAAGGATTGGAAACCTCCCGCAATCCATTTCCACGCATCTCGTATATACCCAACTCGGCATCAGAACCGAATCTATTTTTCTGAGCTCTTAAAATCCGATACGTCAAATGCCTGTCGCCTTCAAACTGCAATACGGTGTCTACCATGTGCTCAAGTACTTTAGGCCCTGCGATCGCACCTTCCTTGGTAATGTGCCCAATCAGAATAAAAGGAACTCCACTGGTTTTGGCAGATTTGATAATTTCGTTGGTACATTCTCGCACTTGCGAAACACTCCCAGGCGAGGATTCGATCTGCCTAGATTGTAGTGTTTGGATAGAATCAATAATCACCAAAGTAGGTTGCATGCTGTCTACAGCAGCGATGATTTCTGAAAGTCCCGTTTCGGCCAGCAAGTATAGCTCTGATGCAGCATTACCTAGTCTGTCGGCACGCATTTTTACTTGGCTTTGACTCTCTTCACCAGTTACGTATAATATCTTTTGCCCTTTCATGGCAAGAGCTACTTGTAGTAGCAGGGTGGATTTTCCAATACCCGGTTCCCCACCAATCAGCACTACGGAGCCAGGCACTAGCCCTCCGCCTAACACTCTGTTTAGCTCATCGTCATACGTATTGATTCTACTCAGCTGCTCGTATTGCACATGTGATAGCAATATGGGTTGGTTGGCCGATGAGCGAGTTTTACTAAGTGCCCCTTTTGCCTCCTTAGTTATAAATTCCTCCACATAGCTATTCCACTCCCCACATGCCGTGCATTTGCCAATCCACTTCGCCGACTGTGCACCACAGTTCTGGCATACATATACCGTTTTATCCTTTGCCATTCCTTAGCAAAGTACAACCTTGGCCCTCACTTGCAAAATGGAGCTGAAAGGAATTGAATTTATTTTTTAAATTGGAGCAATATCCATCCATCATGTAATGAACAATTTTAATGAAAACTACTCTACGCGATAAACCTAAAATTCAAATCACACGGGTGTTTGATGTGCTTGAATGGCAAGAAAAAAGTTATACACAGACTAACTCACTGAATAGCAAGATAAATGGGAAATGGAAAAATTATCCAACGCATGAAGTAATCAAAATTGTGGATAACTTATCCATGGGATTTTTAGAATTGGGTGTGGATAAGTCTGATAAAGTAGCCATCATTTCAGCAAATCGTCCAGAATGGGTTTTTGTCGATTTGGCGTTACAGCAGATTGGTGCGGTAAGCATTCCTATGTACCCCACCATTTCTGTGGCCGATTATCAATATATATTTTCGCATTCAAGTGCCAAGTATGTGTTTGCAGGAGATGCTGAGATTGCAAATAAAGCGAGGGAGGCAAAAACTGAAACGGATATTAAAGAAATATTTACTTTCGACCAGCTAGCGGAATTTCGTCATTGGGAGGACGTATTGGCTTTGGCCAATGAAGACAGAGAAGCTGAGTTGCAAAAACGGAAGCAACAAATAAAGCCAGCCGATTTACTCACGATTGTATATACTTCGGGCACCACTGGCAAGCCCAAGGGAGTGATGATTAGCCATGATAATGTCGTACAGAACATCCTATGCGCTTATGAACATCGCCTTCCGGACTATATCCATGTCGGGAATGTCCGCACATTAAGTTTCCTCCCGCTTTGTCATATTGCTGAGCGTGCTATAACCTTCCTCTATTTGGCCATTGGTGCCGAAATATATTATGCTGAGAGCTTGGACAGCATTAAGGAAAATATTCAGGAAGTGAAGCCGCATATGTTTTTCGCAGTGCCTCGGCTTTTAGAAAAAATGTACGACAAGATCATCGCCAAAGGATACGATCTGCCCTTTCCATTGAAGCAGCTGTTTTTCTGGTCTGTGAACTTAGGGTTGAAATATGTGCCGCATAAGCGGCAAGGATTAATCTACAAAGTCAAACATGCGATAGCTGATAAACTGATTTTTAAAAAATGGCGGGAGGCACTTGGTGGAAATATTGAGCTGATATTGGTGGGGGCATCTCCTTTGCAGCCTCGGCTAGGCCAAGTGTTTTGGGCAGCAGGCATTCGCATCGTAGAGGCTTATGGACTTACAGAAACCACTCCTTTGGTTTCTTGCTCTATAGCAACTAAAAAAGACATCCGATTGGGTTATGCCGGAGTGATCATGGATGGCATCGAAGTGAAACTAGCTGAGGACGGAGAAATATTAGTGAAAGGCTGGAATGTAATGCAAGGCTATCATAAAGAACCAGAATTAACAGCAGAGGTATTGAAGAATGGCTGGTTTCATACAGGAGATATAGGCCAAATTGCAGAAGGCAAGTATTTGAAAATAACGGATCGCAAAAAGGAGATTTTTAAGACTTCTGGTGGAAAATACATTGCGCCAGGCTATTTGGAAAATAAGCTTAAGGAAAGCATGTTTATAGAGCATGCAATGGTGGTAGGTGAAGGAGAAAAATTTCCTGCCGCCTTAATTGTTCCAAATTTTGAAACCCTGAAAGACTATTGTGAACTCAAGCAATTGCCATTTAAGACCAACGAACAAGTAGTGCAGCATCCGTCCATTATAAATAAACTTGAACGGGAGGTAGCAAGAATAAATCAGCAATTTGGTCGCTGGGAGCAGGTGAAGAAAATTAAACTAATCGCCCAAGAATGGAGCATCGAAGGAGAGGAACTGACGCCCACAATGAAATTGAAAAGGAGAGTTGTTTTAGAGAAATTTGAAGCAGACATTAAAGCGTTTTATACCAATGGGTAGTAGGCGCAAAAAGTATTTATTTGAGCGCTTTGCTTAGCCACAAGTCAGAAAAAAATTAGCTCAAGAGCATTTCTTGAACTAATTGACTTTTTTAGAATAGGAATCCTCTAATTTGCCGAAAAAGGCATCCTAGAAAAGATTAGTTTGCCCATTTAATCGTACAACCAATGGCTTTGGTGAAATTATTTGAAACCGTGCGATCAGCTTGCAACTCGGCGATGGCATCTTCCACATATTTTACTTCAACCTCAGAAGCATCTCTGTAGTTATCGTCTACTGCTCCAATATAGGTTACTTTCAATTTACCACGCTCCTTATTCAGTAGGTACACATGAGGAGTCTTTGTGGCTCCATAGGTTTTGGTAATCTCCTGTGTTTCGTCTATCAAATACGGAAAGGAGAAAGCTTTCTCCTTGGCTCTTACTTGCATATTTTCAAATGAATCGTCTGGTGAGGCAATCACATCATTTGGCTGAATGGCTATAACAGGATACCCTTGCCCTTTGAATTTTTGATCTAATTCATTAATCCTGTCTTCATACATTTTAGCATATGGGCAGCTATTACAAGTGAAAATCACAATAAATCCCTTTGCGTCTTTATAATCAGCCAAGGAAACCATCTTACCGTCGACGTTTTTCAAATTGACGTCTCTCGCAAAATCTCCTACTTGGTACCCTTCACTGTCATTCGAAGGAATTAGTGCCATCAATCCTATGGCGACAATACTCAAAATCGAAATGGATAGACTCTTCATAGTTGTTTCGTTAAAGTGTGTAAACTCTATTTGATCAGCAGTTTTATTTGCTCTTCCAGTTCTCCTTCATGCAATTCTTTCCCCAAAAAGGCTCGAGCTTTCGTTTTGCCATTTATTATAAGCGTGGCGGGCAATGCGCCAGACCATCTTGAATCTACTCTGTCAATAAAGGCATCGAAATCCGTTTCGTCTAGCAGCTTCACTTCAGATTTAATATTTCGCTTGTCGAGGAAGGTTTTTACTTTAGTATCTGCCTCTTCGGGAAAATCCATAGAAATGAGATATACTTTTATGGGTACTCCATCAATTTCTTTTCCAAGCGCTTCGAAGTAAGGCAATTCCTTAATACAAGGCTTGCACCAAGTAGCCCAGAAATTGATAATCTTAATACCGTCGCTTTCTTGATTAATCAATTCTTCCAATTGATCAAACTTAATTACCTCAATCTTTCTTTCGGCAAAATCAGAATTACCGGCAAACAGAGTGAGAATTAAAACGAGAGAGAAAATTTTCATTATGCCAATTTACGTTTTACGAAATATTAATCTTTGAAAAAAAAGACCTTTTTTTAAAAAAATATCTTTTTTGGAATTTATCCACAATTAAAAATTGCATAATTCTCATATACGTAATATTGACAGGTTTGTTTGCCTAGGCAAATGTCCTGATAATTTCTTTTCGCAAATCACATCGTTGAGCAGAGTAAAATCATCGTTTAATTAATATAGAGATAATATAGGAATTTTTCGAATGATCAAAGCTCAGATTGTCTAATGAATTTCAACAAATTTTGTCTGCCAATTTTTCCAAATCGCTCAAAATTCAGCTCTAAAAAATAGCGGGAGGAGTTTTGAAAATAAGACGAAAAAGAGATTGCGAAAAGTCAAGATTAGTTTTCCACAAATTTCGATAGTTATCCACAATTAAATTAATAATATGTCTATTTAGTTGATTAACAAATACTTAATACACAAAATATTATTTCCCTATTTGTGGACAACTTTTAAAAGGCTAATTTGACCTAAGAATACAGAGGCATTATGTCTTATCCTGCCTTACGAGCTTTTTGCGGTAAGCGTTGAATATCGTTGATTTGGAAATAAGGCCTATGTACACACCTTGATTGATAACAGGTAGGTTCCAAGCACCCGTATTTTCGAACTTGCCCATGACCGCCTGCATGTTATCCCCAGCGTAGATTTGACTTGGTGCTTTATGCATAACCGATTTTACGGAAACCTCGCCCAGCGCTTTAGTATCAAACATGATTTCTCTTATATCATCGAGTGTCACTATTCCTATAAGTGCCCCTTCTTCATCAATTACTGGAAATATGTTCCTTTTAGACCTTTTTACGAGCCCTACCAAATCCCGAAGCATGGCATTTGGGCCAATAGTAAGCAAATCCTTCTCAATAAGCTTTTCCAATTCCATCAGACTAAGCACCTGCAAATCCTTATTATCCAAAATTAAGTCCCCTTGCTCGATCAATTTTTTGGTGTAAATGGAGTTCTTTTCAAAATAATAGATGGTGCTGTAGCTAATGGCGGACACCACCATTAGAGGAATAAAAAGGGAATACCCTTGGGTGAGCTCTGCAATAAGAAAAATAGCCGTAAGAGGCGCATGCAATACACCGCTCATTACGCCACACATGCCTACCAATGTAAAGCTAGCTGGGCTCAAGGAATCTGGATAAATAAGATTGAACCCAGTGGCAAAAGTAAAACCCGTAATTCCACCTACGAATAGGGAGGGAGCAAATACACCACCTCCACCTCCCGCACTTATGGTCATGGCCGTTGCTAGAGGCTTCACTAAAATCATAAACCCCAAAAAGAGCATCAGGATAAGGGAATTGTTAAAATCTCCTGCAAAAAAGGAGCTATTCAATAATTTAGGCACTTCCCCATCTAGTAGCAGTCTTATGCTATTATATCCTTCGCCATAAATTGGAGGAAATACGAAAATCAATAATCCCAAGCCTAATCCTCCCGCAATTGCTTTACTAAAAGGGTTCTCTATTTTTGCTGAAAGGCTTTCGACCCAAGTATTTACTCTGATAAAATATAAAGAAATAAGTCCGGAAATTACTCCCAAAGCGGCAAACCATGGAATTTCTGCCACTTCTAATACATAGTCTAAATTATAAGCAAAGATAGAATCCCCTCCCGAAAATGCAGATGCAACCAAAGCCCCTGCAACAGAAGCGATAAGCAATGGAATAAAAGAGGAAATGGTGACCTCGGTAAGGATAATCTCAATGGTGAAAATTACTCCAGCAATTGGTGCGTTGAACATCGCCGCAATAGCACTTGCCGATCCACAACCGATCAACAAGCTTCTACTTTTGTAATTGAGACGAAACGCTTGGCCCATATTGGAGCCAATGGCTGAGCCTGTAACAGAAATAGGTGCCTCAATGCCCACCGAACCACCAAAGCCAGTGGTGATTGCACTAGTAATCATTCGGCTAATCATTTTGAGTGGAGCAAGCTTGCTAGAGCCCTTGGATATAGCATAAATGATATCCGTGACCCCGTGAGAAGATTTTTCGTTGAGAATAAACCGTGCCACGAAGACGGTAAGCACTATGCCTAATAATGGATAAGCGATGTATAAAATATTAGCGTATTGAAAGTCGAAGCCACCAGTAAGAAAATCCCTGATTTGAGTAATCGCAAATTTCAGTAGGCTAGCGGCCAATCCTGTAATGATGCCAATAAGAGCGCCTAGCAAAATCACAAAACTGCGATTGCTTAAATGCTTGAGTCTCCAAACGAGAATTCTCATAAGCATGGTATTCCAAAAGGCTTTCAGCTTGGCACCAAAACTTCTCTTTACGCTATTGTTCATCCATCAAACTTTTTTGCGTCGTTCCAAATTTTATCCATTTCGCTGAGGGTCATATCGGAAAGTTCCTTACCTAGCTCCTTGGATTTCTGCTCAAGGTACTGAAAGCGAGAAATAAATTTACGATTTGTTCTCTCCAATGCTTCTTCAGGGTTTACGTCTATAAATCGGGCATAATTAATCAAAGAGAAAAGAAGATCTCCAAATTCTCCCATGGCCTTTACTTTATCAATTTTTTCAGGCTCTTCCGCTTGGAATTCAGCCCTAAACTCAGCTATTTCCTCCTCTACCTTTTCCCAAACTTGCGCAGGCTCATCCCAGTCGAACCCAACTCCGCGAGCTTTTTCTTGAATACGCATAGCTTTGACCAATGCAGGCAAGCCACTGGGCACTCCACCTAATACAGATTTATTCCCTTTTTCTTTTAGCTTTATCTTTTCCCAATTTTGCTTTACAGCTTCTTCATCAGCAGCCACTACATCTCCATAGATATGTGGGTGGCGGTGAACAAGTTTGTCACATATATTATTTAGCACATCTGCTATATCAAATGCTTTTTGCTCTTCACCGATTTTAGCATAGAATACATTGTGAAGCATCAAATCCCCCAATTCCTTTTTCACCTCATCTAGGTCATTGCTCAATATGGCATCGGAAAGTTCATAGGTTTCCTCAATCGTAAGATGCCGTAGGCTCTCCAATGTTTGCTTTCGATCCCACGGGCAGTTATCTCTCAATTCATCCATGATGGTAAGTAGGCGATCAAAAGCCTGAAGTTTTTCTTTTCTATTTGGGTCTGGAGCAGATAAAGGACTTTTCATTATTAGAGTGCCGCGAAACTAAGTCTGCGGAGCTATTGTTTGTGGGATGAGTTTATTAATTTTGCACAAAGATAAAAAAATCGATGGCCACTCTTCTTTTAACACTAGCCCTAATTGGTATATTTTTCATTTTTATGTCTGTAAGACTCATTTTTTTAAAAAATGGCGAGTTTAAAGGCACATGCGCCTCTCAAAGCCCCTTTTTGAATAAGGATGGCGCGGCGTGTGGTTTCTGCGGAAAAGAGGTAACGCCCGGAGACTCTTGTGGCAATCCCGATTCTGAAGTAGATAAGGTCTTGGCCAAATTTAAGTAACATTTATTTTTAGTCACACGCTTTACAACCAATTTTGTAATTTGGCGCAAAATTTAGGATACTTTGACATTAATCAAATCAATTTCAGGAATTAGAGGGACAATTGGCGGCCAGCAAGGCGATAATTTAACCCCCATAGATATTGTAAAATTCTCTTCTGCTTACGGAGCTTGGATGCTTGGTAAAGAGGTAAATGCAAAAGTCGTTATCGGAAGAGATGCACGGCCATCGGGCGAGTGGATTGCTCCTTTGGTGGCTTCCACCCTACAAAGCTTAGGGATCAATGTAATAGACCTTGGCTTGGCCACTACACCCACAGTAGAGCTTGCAGTGGTAAACGAAAAAGCGGGAGGTGGGATCATCCTCACCGCATCGCACAATCCTGTACAATGGAATGCCCTAAAGCTCCTTAATGAAAAAGGCGAATTTATCTCCAATGCAGAAGGCCAACGAATATTAGAAATTGCCGAGCAAGGCCAAGTAGAATATGCAGTGAGCAATAAGGCCGGAGGCTATAAGCAAGACCATACGCAACTAGCTAAACATATTCAACAGGTGTTGGATTTGCCTTTGGTGGATGTAGAAGCCATCCGTAACAGAAAATTCAAAATCGTAGTAGACCCGGTAAATTCCGTGGGTGCTATTGCTATTCCAGCGCTCCTTGAGAAACTTGGCGTAGATCAAATCCACCTAATTAACGGCGAGGTAAATGGCCATTTTGCACATAATCCCGAGCCCCTTCCAGAGAATATTCGAGACATCTGCAAAGAGCTTAAAAATGGCAGCTTCGATTTAGGCATCGTGGTAGATCCAGATGTGGACAGGCTAGCTTTGGTTTGTGAAGATGGAACTCCATTTGGCGAGGAATATACCTTGGTGACAGTCGCCGATTATGTGCTTTCCCAAACTCCAGGAAATACGGTGTCCAACCTTTCATCCTCCCGCGCACTGAAAGATGTGACGGTCAAAAGAGGTGGGCAATACGTAGCTTCTGCTGTTGGAGAAGTGAATGTAGTAGAAGCCATGAAAGCACATAATGCGATCATAGGTGGAGAAGGCAATGGAGGGATTATTTATCCAGAATTACATTATGGTCGGGATGCTTTGGTAGGTATTGCCTTATTTTTGACACAATTAGCTAAGTTTGGTAAAAGTTGCTCTATGTTGCGTGCTAGCTATCCAAATTACCATATTTCTAAAAATAAGATTGAGCTTACACCAGAAATAGATGTGGATAAGGTGCTTGCTGGTATGCAAAAGAAATACGAAAGGCAGCCTCAGATTACAGTAGATGGAGTTCGAATAGATTTTGACAGCGAATGGGTACATTTGCGTAAGTCCAACACCGAACCGATCATTAGAATTTATGCTGAATCCGAATCTAGTGCAACGGCGGATTATTTGGCAAATAAGATTATGCAGGACATCAAAGAAATAGTAAATGGCAATGAATAGAGAGGAAAGGATATATTTAGATAATGCCGCTACTACAGCTATTGACCCTGAAGTGTTACAGGCAATGCTCCCCTATCTTGAAAATTATTTTGGAAATCCATCTTCCATTCATGCCCATGGGCGGGAGGTACGAACGGGTATAGAGCGTACCCGCAAACTTATTGCGGATCATCTAAACTGCACTCCATCCGAAATCTTTTTTACCTCAGGAGGAACTGAGGCTGATAATACAGTACTACGATGTAGCGTAGATAATTTGGCCATTAAGCATATTATCACCTCCCCAATAGAGCATCATGCAGTGCTGCATACCGCAGAAAGCTTAGAAAAGGAAGGCTCTGTAAAATTGAGCCTTGTTGAAATAAACCATAAAGGCGAGGTGAGTTTGGACCACCTTGAAGAACTTCTAAAAAGCAATAAAAACACCCTTGTATCACTTATGCATGCCAATAATGAAATTGGCAACTTAACGGACTTGGAGCGAATCGGCAATTTGGCGCATAGCTATGATGCGTACTTCCATTCGGATACAGTACAAACAATGGGACATTATGTGCATGATTTGAAAAAATTACCTGTCAATTTTATTGTAGGTGCTGCACACAAATTTCATGGCCCAAAAGGGGTGGGTTTTCTGTATGTCAATCGAAAGAATAAAATCCACCCGCTTATATATGGAGGAGCGCAGGAGAGAAATATGCGTGGCGGAACAGAGAATGTTTACGGCATCATTGGCTTAGGCAAAGCCTTAGAAATTGCCTATCGTGACATGAAAGACCATCAAGCAAGAACCACAAGTGTAAAGTCCTACATGATCCAAAAGCTGAAGGAGAATTTCTCAGGAATCAGCTTCAACGGCCTATCTGATGATATGGACAATAGCCTTTATACAGTTGTGAGTGCTTGTTTTCCTCCAAATGAAGATAATGATATGATGCTTTTCCATTTGGACTTGCATGGCATCTCTGCCTCGGGTGGAAGTGCCTGCTCCAGTGGCGCAATGAAAGGAAGCCACGTGCTTTCAGGCATTGGGGCTGATCCATCACGAGCATCTATTCGCTTCTCTTTTAGCAAGTTCAACACTAAAGCAGAGGTAGATATAGTAATAGAAAAGCTAAAAGAAATCGTGCCAACAAACTCGGAGTTAAGTAAAGCCTAATAGCGATACACTACGGCATTTATATTCATCCCTGCACCCACAGAAGCAAATAATATTATATCTCCTTTATTGAGTTGGTGCTGATCAAGTTTACCTTTCCTCACCAAGTCGAACAGCGTAATGACCGTTGCTACTGAACTATTGCCCAGCCAATGTATACTCATCGGCATAATGTCTTTAGGCATTGCTTTGCCCTTGTACATTCGTTTGATGATTGCCTCATCCATTTTTTCATTGGCTTGATGGATGAAAACTTTTTTAACCTCTTCAATTGGAATATTGGCTTTAGCGAGGCAATCGAGCATAGCTTGTGGCACATACGTCAAGGTATATTCGTAAATTTTGCGCCCTAGCATTTTGATATATTTCACGTTCGACTTGTTTTCGGGATCGGATGAGGTTCCCAAAAAAAGGTAGTCTAATTCTTTCAAAGAATGAGATAAAGCCGCACTTGCTAATAAGCCATCTTCACCATCATTTATTGTCCCTTCTACGATTGCTGCACCAGCGCCATCCGAAAAAATCATGGAGTCTCTATCGTGGGTATCTACCACCCTGCTGAGTGTTTCGGCACCTATTACCAAGCACCTTTTGGCTTGGCCAGCCTTGATTACTGCATCGGCGGTAATCAACCCTTGAATCCAACCCGGACAGCCAAAAAACAGGTCATACGCAATGCAATACGGGTTTTTAATGCCTAACAGATGTTTTACTCTATTGCCTAAACTAGGGACGGCATCGGTTTGATGACTCCCATGACTTACGTCGCCAAAATTATGTGCGAATATAATTTGATCTATTGTTTCGGGATCAATGTCCGCATCCTCAATGGCCTTCTTTGCTGCTAGCGCTGCAATGTCCGAAGTGTTTAGATCATTGGTAACATACCTTCTTTCTTCTATGCCTGTAATGGCTTTAAACTTCTCAATAATCTCTTCATTAGCATCGGCTAATTTGCTTCCATCCGCATTCAAGAATCGATGCTTGATAAATTCTTGATTCGTAACTTTACGGGTAGGGATATAGGATCCCGTTCCACTTATTCGAGTTCTTAGCTTTTCCATCAAGTGATTTATTTCAGAAAATAAGGTATAAAGGTAGGCAGTCAATTTAGAAAGTCCACCTTATCGCCAAAGAAAAAATGCTGATTTTTGATAATTGATATAAATAGATAGTTTATTTAAAAAAAAAGTAAAATAATAGTTTCCAATATTGTTATCAAACAGTTATTTTATTCTGTGGCAATGAAGCGTTTTCATACACAAGTGCTTTTAAACAAGCGATCCAGTCAGGTGAGACATTAAGACTTTCTACCAATTGCCATACTTCTCCTCCCTCTTCTTCGAATTGCTCCTTATATTCTTCGCCCACCTCCACGATAGTTTCCAAGCAATCTGCAATAAAGGCAGGACAAAAAACCAAAGCCTTTTTAATGCCCTTACTTGCCAATTCCTTTAGGTGAACTTCCGTGTAAGGCTTTATCCAAGGGTCATTGCCTAATCTACTTTGGAAGCAAGTGGAGAATTCCCCTTCCTTCAATCCTAGCTCCGCAGCAATCAAGCGGGTGGTCAAAAAGCACTGTGCTCGATAGCAATAGGCATTATTTTTATGATAGTGATTACAGCAATCGCCCAACTGGCATTGTGAGCCCACACTGCCTTTGAGTATTTGCCTCTCTGGAAGGCCGTGGTAGCTAAATATCAAATGGTCATAATCAGCTTCGGCAAGGTATTTTTTGCCGATATTTGCCCAAGCTTTTATAAATAGTGGATGCTCCACAAAACGATTTACAAAATTGACTTTGGGAATAATCTGCCATGTGCGACAAATTTTCATCACTTTTTCGGCTACAGAGCCATTTGTTGCACTTGCGTATTGAGGAAACAAAGGGATGCAAATAATTGAATCGACACTAGCTTTTTTAAGTTCATCAATTGCTGTTTCGATTGAGGGACTTTGGTAGCGCATGCCAAGCACCACATGATACTCATTTCCAAGCTCATTTTGCAACAAGTCTCTTACATCTTCGCCATAATACTTTAGAGGAGAGCCACGATCGTCCCACAATTTGCGGTATTCCTTGGCCGACTTTGGTGAGCGAAAAGGAGCAATAATGCCATTGACTAATAACCAGCGAGGAAATGACGGGATATCAATTACTCGTCCATCCATCAAAAATTCACGTAAATATTTTCTTACATCGGGAGTTTTAGGACTATCAGGTGTTCCCAAATTGACAAGTAATACACCTACTTTCCCAGTCATTATTTTCGTATTCATAATCTAGAGCTAACCTTTCATCAAAGGTATTGTTTTTAGAAAAGTCATAGGTAGTTGTTCAGCAATTTATTCTCAATTAAATTGGTTTGTCTAATCACGACTAGTTCGCCCTAATTTGCATCCATGAATATTCAAAAGCTAACGTATACTTTACTTTTTTTAGTTCTAATGGTACACACGCTAATAGCAGGTCAACAGCTATTGGCACCCTTAGCTTGGTCTAGTTTTTTAGCTATCCTCATTCTTTCCCCTGTACAATGGTTTGAAAAAAAAGGCCTGCCTGGATTTCTTGCGGCAATTATTTCTATTCTGCTTTTGACCTTAGCCATTTCCGCGGTTGTCTTTTTTCTATCAAGAGAGGTAATATCTCTAATGAAAGATTTACCCAAATTAGGTAATCGATTTGAAGGAAACTTGGGCGAGGTTCAGGAATTTCTTACGGAGAAGATTGGTCTTAGCAAGGAATTTCAAGCTGCTCAAATTGCTAAATCTATTGAAGACTTTACCAAAGGAGGGCTTGAAGGAATTTCGCATACGTTTTCTCGGCAGCAATTGCGATTACTTATCTCACGTTAATGCCACTTTTTATCTTCTTCCTGATTTACTATCGAAAAGTGTACTTCCGTTTTCTATTGTCCATGGCCAAAGACCAAACGAAGGAACAAACCATAAAAGTTATCCAAAAAGTACGGAAAGTGATTCAGCAATACCTTTACGGAATGGTGCTGGTTACCATCATTATGGGTATTTTGTTTGCCATAGTCCTATTTGGTTTAGGTATAAAACATGCTCTTTTCTTTGCGGTTTTCTTGGCCGTATTCAATTTGATCCCTTATGTTGGCGTATTCTTATCGAGTTTGGTTACGGTATTATATGTCTATTTGACAAACGATACCCTTTTCCTCCCGCTTCTTACCCTAGGGCTATTATGGGGCTTGCAGATATTTGAAAATAATCTTATCACTCCCTATGTGGTTGGTGGCAGCGTGCAAGCGAATCCATTGGCTGTTATCATCGCATTATTGGCGGGAGGTATGATTTGGGGCGTTTCCGGTATGATTCTTTTTATCCCTTTCATTGGTGCTTTACGCGCCATACCCGAGGAGTTTGAAAGCACCAAACCCTTTGCCATGCTTCTAAGCGAGCATAAACCTAACTAGCTATTTTTGGATGAGTTTTCTTACTAATCAATTTCATAATTGAACCAGAAGCGATACTAGAAAGCAATGCCATGATCACTAGGCCAATGAAAATTTCTTCGGATATCAAACCGCTTTCTAGGGCAATTAACGCTAGCACTATGTCTACACTTCCTCTGGAATTTAAGCCAAAGCCTATTATCAAGGAATTATTGGTATCGATGCCAGATAACTTACTTCCTATATAGCTACCTATTACTTTGGTGGTGAATCCGAGTAGTACTACAACCGCTACGATGGTGGTATCGAAGTCGGCAATGAAGTTTATTTTGATACCAATAGAAATAAAGAAAAGCGGAGCGAAAATGTTGTTGATAAACTGATGCAGGATTTCTTTTGCCTTTTCCGTCATGTGTTCGGAATCTCCGAGCGCCACACCGATCACAAATGCACCAAATGTGGCATGAATACCAATGTATTCCGTAAAAGCTCCGGCCAGAAAACAAAGCGACAAAGAAATAGAGAGCAATCCTCCAGGCCAAGCCATTTTCTGATTGATCCATGGCAGCATCCTATTGATTATCGTTTTGCCAATAGTGAGCATCAAAAAGGTGAATCCTAAGGTAAGACCAATGGTCAATACCACACCCATTCCTTCTGGGCTATCTCCTTTTATAGAAAGTATAATCGAAAAAATAATCCAAGCAAGCACATCAACAATCATTGCGGCCGCTATCATTAATAAACCATTGTTGGTTTTGAACATCTCAAGGTCCATCAATATTCTTGCGAGCACCGCTAGGCCTGTGATCGAGATGGATAAGCCAAAAAACAACGCATACACAAATGGTAAATCAGAAGAAAGCCCAAGAATAGAAGGGAAACTGATCGCGACGGCAAAGCCCAAAAGCAGCGGCACAAATACTGAAAAGAAGGCAATAATAAGGGCTTTCCTTCCTTGGTTCCATACTACATTAAGCTCCACTTCGAGCCCTGCAATAAATAAAAGCAACACTACAGAAATCTGAACCAATCCGTCCAAAACCACGGATGCCCCTCCAGAACTAGGAAAAATTGACGCAAATGCGTCAGGAAATAATAAACCGAATAAGGAAGGGCCTAAGATAATCCCAACGATAATTTCCCCAATGACTGCTGGCTGCTTCAGTTTTCTGGCCAATTCTGCAAAGATTCTTGCGGCCAACAGCATCAAACTGATTTGAACAAATATATTAGTTATGTCACTATGCGTTAATCCTTCCATACTCCCGCTTCAGATTAATTGGGTTGTAAAATCAAAAGGTTCGTAGGAAGGTCATTCAAAATAAACTCCAAATCATGTGGGAAAAACCGATCCAACAAATTGAGCTTATGATTCGGTGCTCTTATTACCAATAAATCTGCTTTGGCTCTTTCAGCAAATTTGGATATCTCGTAGCCTGGCTTGCCACTTACAATCTTAATATTAATTTTAATATTCCCTTGCTCTATATTTTTTAAAATTTTCTCTATTTTCTCTATTTCATCCTGTATCAGTTGTCGACGAGTATCTTCTACCTTTCCCAAGGTATCCTCACCCGCCATGCTCATTCTGAGACCAAGCAATTGTATTTCATTTAGAATATGTACTTTTTTGGCGTTTTCAAGTGTGGCAAGCTCTATTCCCTTTTTGATAATTTTATTGGTCTTAGGATCGTCAGTTCCACTTATCACAATATTTCGAAAAGGTTCAGGCTGAATACTTGGATCAATCAACACCATCAATGAAATGTCAGATCGGCGCATCATCTTTCGAGCAATTGAGCTAAAGTGATATTTGAAGAAGGTCTCTTTTTTAAGCGCTCCAGTTACCAGCAAGTTTACATTTTCCCTTTTGCAAATTGATATAATTTTTTTACTTGGACTGCCATCTTCCCAAATCACCGTTATTTTGCTGAGGTCAAATCCATTTTTCTCAAAAATTCTATTCAATTCGGTTTCTTCTTCCACACTTTTTTCTCCGATATGGATGAAAATAACTTCTGCATTGAATAAACGAGCAAAGCGTTTGGTTTCACACATTAGTGCTTCCATTCTAGGAGAGAAGGCAATAGCAAGAGCAATTTTTTGGAACATAGCTTATTTGGGTTACAAAACATCCAAGATAATTCATTTGGCTCAAATAACACTAAAAATGGCGGTAAGCAATTAGAAAAGACTTACCGACCTGATTATCTTTGTGGCCATGAATAAGACTGAATCAACATCTCCAGAAAATAATTTGTTTAAAAATGTAGTCGCTCATGCGAAAGAATACGGCTTTGTATTTCCTTCAAGTGAGATATACGATGGCCTGCAAGCGGTGTACGACTACGGCCCACACGGCGTAGAACTTAAAAATAATCTAAAAAAAGTGTGGTGGCAATGTATGACGCAGCTACATGCCAATATTGTAGGGTTAGATTCTGCCATATTTATGCATCCTCTCACTTGGAAAGCCTCCGGCCATATCGACAGTTTCAACGATCCGATGGTAGACAATAAGGATTCCAAAAAGCGCTACCGTGCCGATGTGCTCATCGAAGATGCTGCCGCTAAACTTGAGGCGGAAGGAAACCTCGAAGCTGCTCAATCGCTTGTGTCGAAAATGAATGAGTTGCTTGGTGCCGAAGACTTGAAAAGTCTGCAAGAGCTTATAATCAACGAACGCATTACTTGCCCTGTAAGCGGCACTGCCAATTGGACAGAAGTAAGGCAATTTAATTTGATGTTTTCTACCCAAATCGGCTCAGTGGCCGACGATTCTAATACCATATATTTAAGACCAGAAACCGCACAAGGGATCTTTGTCAATTTTCTGAATGTACAGAAATCTGCACGAATGAAGGTGCCGTTTGGGATTGCCCAAATTGGCAAGGCGTTCCGAAATGAAATCGTAGCTCGACAGTTCATCTTCCGTATGCGGGAGTTTGAGCAAATGGAAATGCAATACTTTGTACGGCCTGGCGAGGAGATGGAATGGTATGCATTCTGGAAGGAAGCAAGAATGAACTGGTATATGGCAATTGGTTTTCCTCTCGCCAAATTGAAATTCCATGACCATGAAAAACTTGCACATTATGCCAATGCGGCCGTAGATATTGAATATCAGTTTCCTTTTGGATTCAAAGAAATTGAAGGCATTCATTCACGCACCGATTTTGATCTAAAAAGTCACCAAGAGGTTTCCCGTAAAAAAATGCAGTATTTCGATCCGGAGGTAAATAAAAACTACATTCCTTATGTAGTGGAAACTTCGTCTGGCTCGGATAGATTGTTCTTAGCTACACTATGCGAAGCGTATACTGAAGAGAAGACAGGTGAAGGAGATCAACAAAAGGAAAGAATTTATTTGAAACTCCATCCTGCATTAGCTCCTATAAAAGCGGCAATTTTCCCCCTCACTAAAAAGGATGGCTTACCCGAAAAAGCGCGGGAGGTTGTAAAACTATTACAAATGGATTTCCCTGTGATTTACGAAGAGCAAGGGTCTATTGGTAAGCGCTATACTCGACAAGACTTGATCGGCACGCCTTATTGCATCGCAGTGGACCATCAGACATTGGAGGATAATACGGTGACCATAAGGCATAGAGACACCACCGAACAAGAAAGAGTGGCGATAGCAGATTTGCCACAAAAAATTGGCTATGAAGTAAGTTTCAAAAGGATTTTTGAGAAACTTATTTCCTAAACCTTGCAATCATACGAGCACGAAAGCCCAAACAATAAACTTGGGCTTTCGTGTTTGTAAGACGTTAAACAACTGGCTATTTTACTTTAACCATTCCATGCTTTTCAATCCATTCACTTAGCTCTTGGATATCTTCTTTTATAAAGTCAACATCCTTGGGAGCTTGTTTGAGGCTGTAATTCCAATGTCGCAATATGCAGCTAAGGCCTGATTTCTCTACTTTAGTATTTACTTTCAAATACTTATCGTGCAGATAATGATCGAGTTCTGCTATTTGCACATTGATTTCAGACATTTGGTCAAAAACAACTTCTCTTAGCTCTTCCATCGATTCCCTTATCCCTCCATACCAATTTTTAAAATAAGGACTATAACTCAAGTTCTTGAGGTTGTCCTCTATTTCATCTATCAATTCGACCAGTGGTCTTGTGTATAATTTCATTTGGCAACTCGCTATTGTCTGACTTTAAACTTATTCCAATAATTTCATAAAGCCTTGGTTATTACATACGTAAATAGCCAAAAAGGTTTGTGAAAATGAAGGATAAATGCTGAATTAAATGAAGAAAACTTACAAACTCATCATTTCTTTGAATTTGGCAGCTTGTCGGCGACTTACTTCTATTTTTTCTCCTCCTTTCAACATTACCATCAATCCCCCATTGAACCAGCTCTCGATACTTTCTACCCAGTTGAGATTAATAATATGCTTACGGCTAGCCCTAAAGAAAGCTCGGTCATCTAAGCGCTCATCGAGTGCATTGAGCGACTTATGAATCATTGGCTTGAAGTTTTCGAAATAGATTTTGATATAATTGCCATCAGATTCAAACAAGCGAATGTCCTTCAATCTTACAAACCAGCATCTTTCGCCATCCTTGACGAAGACTTGGTCGTTGATCCCTAATTTTTTAAATTCGGTGCTGTTTTCTCGGGCATCTTCTTTTTGCTGAATTTTCATCATTTTGGTAACAGCTTCTTTAAGTCGCTCTGGCTGGATCGGCTTTAGCAAATAGTCTAGTGCATTTACTTGAAATGCTTTTAAGGCGTATTCATCATAAGCAGTGGTAAAAATTACATTGGGTGCTTTTTCAAGCTCTTCCAGTAAATCAAAGCCTGTTTTGCCCGGCATTTGTATGTCCAGAAATAGCAAATCAGGTTGTAACTGATTTATCTTTTCAATTGCATCGTCCACATTTACTGCTTCGCCTACAATTTCAATATCCTTATACTCTGCGAGAAGGCTCAGCAATTCTTTGCGAGCTAATCTTTCATCATCTACAATTAGTGCTCTCATATTCTTTGTGGGATTTTAACTTCAGTCATTACAAATTTATCAGATTCATTGAATATATGGAAGGTCGCTTGGTCTCCATATATGAGCTTCAATCGCTGCTCAGTGTTTTGGAGTCCGTAGCCCGTTCCTTTTTTCGAAATTACGCCATTGATATATTGCCCACTATTTTTGATTTTGATAGTGAGCGTATTGTCTTTCACCTCAGTTTCTATTTGCAGCAAACCTCCCGCCACTAAATTGGAAATACCATGTTTTATTCCATTCTCTACAAGCGTTTGAACCATAAGTGGAGGCACTTCAAACTGTCCAGACTCTGGGTGAATAATAAACTTCGTTTGCAGTCTTTCTTCAAAACGTATTAATTCGAGGTTTAGATAATCTTTTACTGTCTTTATCTCATCGTTAAACGGAATAACCATTTTTTTATCCATCACCAAACTATTGCGGAGAATATTGGAAAGCTGTGTAATGGCAGTTTTGGCCTTTCTGGGATCTTCGTCAACTAAAGCGCGAACACTATTGAGTGCATTGAATATAAAATGAGGATTGAGCTGCGACTTTAGGGCATTCAGCCTGATTTCGTTGATAGCTGCTTCCTGTTTCAAGTTAGCATTGTAGCTCTCCATGTAATTGTATAGGAAGTAAATAGATGCCCAAAGAAGATAGAAAATATAAACTAGAAATATATTGGTGAGTACTACTACAGGTTCAAAGTCAGTTTGGAAATTGATCGTTCCTAGATTGAAGGCGGTTAGCACCTGAAACAGATAATTGAGAATACTAAGCGCCAATACTGATACTGACACCCTTGGGATTATTTTTGATACATGCATTTTGATCCACCGCCAACGTAGGATCAGGTATCTAAACAAGTGAGTACTTAACAAGAAAAAGGCTGCTTGTAAAAAGTAGCTAAACACAATTTGATCGGAAGGGGAAGCAAACGCACCATTTTCCGCCAATCGGATCAGCGCCACGAAAAAGATATTTAATAAGGCATAGCTCGTCCAGCCAAATATTTGGAACGACCAATAAAGAATCTTTTTGCGACTAAAATTTATCAATGGTTTTATGACAAAACGGATACTAAAGAAAGGCTTAATATTGGCAAATTGAAAGGCTTTATTTATAATCTGCTGCTACCTTCCATAATCGGAAAGATTCTTTTATTAGTTTTTCAATCAAGCAGGAATATTTTAAAAATATTCAAAATTTCTTTTTACCGCAAAAGTCCAAAATCACCCACTTATCCTCTCCGTTAATCTTTTTCGTTTTTGTAACGTTTTAGCAGTATATAATTTGGTTGGGTATTTTAAAGCGAAATTAAAATCACCTTTAATTCTTCAACTTAGAATTTGTATCGAACGGTAAAATTCACCCTTTGACGGGGAATATTGGTAGAGTTCAAATTCAATAAATTTTCAGAAAAATATTTTACATATTGGTGCAACTAAAGAATAATATTCTGCGTCATATATGTGAATCTCAGAACAACAGAATAAAAAAGGTTAACAATATTTTAAAGGTCAAAAACATGAAAACATTAAGTTTTAATAAAACAGGAATATTCATCGCTGCGTTTGCAATGATAGTCAATTTAGCCTGTGCCAACGAAAACGAACTAGTAATTAGCACTGCCGAAGAAAATATGGAGATTCAAGAAGCATACAATCAGTTACTTGAGCTTGAAATTCAGAAAAAAATGATGGCTGAAATCTATAATCCAGCATCAAGCATCATAATTGTGGATTTGGAAGGCAATATTATCGACAAACTCACCTACGAAGACTCGATTAATTGGCCAGAGCATGCTGAATTAAAAAATAAACTTTCCAGAAGTTCCTTCCTGATTGAACACCAGAACACGCAATTCTTCTTGTTCGATTACAAAAAAGAAGAACTCCCAATTAGTTAAAAGATCATTTTCATAGTTAAGTTTAAGGTTAATTGGAAAGGAGTGGCATTTTGCCACTCTTTTTTTTTCGCAATTATTCAACCTTTTTATTTCTCAGCCCTAGATTTCAACAGGTTTATTCACCCGATTGCTTTTAAGCTCTTGCGCCAAAAACCTTGCTGTGTAGCTTTTCTTCACTTTGGCTACTTCTTCGGGCCTACCTTGAGCGATGATAAAACCTCCCTTATCACCACCTTCAGGTCCCAGATCCACAATATGATCTGCTACCTTGATGATGTCCATATTATGCTCAATGATAAGAACGGTATTGCCTTTGTCCACCAATTTATTGACCACATCGAGCAAATGCTGAATATCTTGAAAATGCAGGCCTGTGGTTGGTTCATCCAAAATATAAAAAGTCATCCCCGTATCTCTCTTGGAGAGCTCCGTCGCCAGTTTTACTCTTTGAGCCTCCCCACCAGATAACGTCGTAGCATGCTGTCCTAAAGTGATATACCCTAGCCCAACATCTGATAATGTTTGGATTTTTCTTAAAATCTTTGGTTGATTCGCAAAAAACTCCACCGCTTGCTCCACGGTCATGTCCAATACATCCGATACAGATTTGCTTTTAAATCGCACTTCCAATGTCTCTCGATTATATCGTTTGCCTTTACATGTTTCGCATGGCACGTGTACATCTGGCAGAAAATCCATTTCGATCACTCTCATGCCTCCTCCTTCGCAAGTTTCGCACCTCCCGCCTTTCACATTGAATGAAAAGCGACCAGGCTTATAGCCTCGAATTTTGGCTTCAGGCATATTAGAAAATAGGCTTCTTATTTCTGTAAATACTCCTGTGTAAGTAGCTGGATTAGAGCGAGGAGTTCGGCCAATAGGGGATTGATCTACTTCTATTACTTTATCAATTTCTTTTAGCCCAATTATTTCTTTGTATGCCAAAGGCTCCGTTCGCGATCTGTAAAAATGCTGATTGAGAATAGGGAAAAGCGTTTCGTGAATAAGGGAAGATTTGCCCGAACCCGAAACACCTGTAACGCATATAAGCTGCCCAAGCGGGAGGTTGAGCGTTACATTTTTCAAGTTATTTCCTCCCGCACCTTTTAGCTGCAATTGCTTTCCATTTCCCTCGCGTCTTGTCTTCGGAATGGCAATTTCTATATCGCCAGATAAGTAACGCGCAGTAGAACTGCCTTGCTCCAAAAATGCTTTTGGTGCTCCTAGAGCTACTATTTGCCCGCCATGCCTACCTGCTCCTGGGCCTATATCTACAATAAAATCCGATGCAAGCATCATGTCTTTATCATGCTCTACCACAATCACCGAATTGCCTAAATCACGCAGGTCTTGAAGTGCCTTTATCAGTTTTTCATTATCTCGCTGGTGCAGTCCGATACTCGGTTCATCCAAAATATAGAGCACACCCACTAGTTGCGTTCCAATTTGGGTAGCCAAGCGAATTCTTTGCGCCTCGCCTCCACTGAGTGTTTTCAATGGCCGATCCAACGTAAGGTATTCTAGCCCTACGCCCAAAAGAAACCCTACCCTCTTTCGAATTTCCTTTAACACCTCAGTAGCAATTGCTTTCTGTTTTGCGTTAAGCCGTTCTTCGAGACCTTCAAACCAATCCGCAATTTCATTTAAGTGCAGTTGGGCAAGCTCCGAAATATTTTTATTATCAATCTTAAAGTGCAACGCCTCCTTTTTCAATCGAGCGCCTTGGCAATCGGGGCATTGCCTAATGTGCATAAAATCATCAATCCACGCTTGCGTTTTGTCTGTCCCTGTCTCTTTTTGCTTTTCGAGAAACTTTATAATTCCTTCAAACTTTGTGTTCCAATCGGTGCCTGGATATTTCACAGAACTTACCGCCACAGGAATTGAGTCTCCATACAGTATGGTTTTCATCACCTCATCGGGGATATCCTTTATCGGTGTCGTTAAACTTACTTTATATCGCTTCAGTATGGCTTCCAACTTCTTGAATATCCAGATATCTCGATATTCGCCCAATGGAGCAATTCCGCCGCGGCTTAAGCTCAACTTCCTGTTTGGAATCACTAATTCTTCACTTACCTCCTCGATTCTACCTAAGCCATTACAGGTTGGGCAGGCGCCATACGGAGAATTGAAAGAAAAAGTATTGGGAGCGGGCTCGTCATAGGCTAATCCCGACTTTGGGTCCATCAGGTTTTTGGAGAAATAATGAAGCTCATTTTTTTCATCCAGTGCCATCAATACTCCTTTGCCATGTTGAAAAGCTGTACGTACAGACTGAGTAATTCTGTAACGATCATTTTCGTCTACTAAAAGGCGATCTACCACAATTTCTATATCGTGAACCTTGTAGCGATCTACCTGCATTTTGGCTACTATATCTTGTATTTCACCATCAATTCTTACTTTGGTGAAGCCCAGCTTACGAATTTGAACAAACAGTTCTCTGTAATGCCCTTTTCTACCTTTGACGATTGGCGCGAGGAGAATAAACTTTTGATTTGAAAATTGGCTGATAATAATTTCAACCACTTGATCTTCTGTTTGGCGGGTCATTTTTTCGCCCGTGATATACGAATAAGCCTCCCCTGCTCGGGCAAAGAGCAGTCGCATAAAATCATACACCTCCGTTACCGTGCCCACGGTAGATCGAGGATTGCGGGAGGTTGTTTTCTGCTCAATGGATATTACTGGGCTTAATCCGTTGATTTTATCCACATCGGGCCGCTCCATATCACCGATAAACGATCGTGCATACGCAGAGAAGCTCTCCATATATCGGCGCTGGCCTTCCGCATAAATGGTGTCAAATGCTAAAGAGGATTTTCCACTGCCGCTAATTCCTGTAAATACAACCAATTGATTGCGTGGAATTTCGAGATCTATATCCTTCAAATTATGTTCTCTGGCTCCAAAAATTTGAATGCTATCGTAACCAGTGGGATCTACTTTCGTCCCGTTCTTTGATTCAGCCATGTGGAAATGCTTCCTTTAAAAATTAAACCGCAATTTAGGGTTTTCAAGACTAACAACCTTCGTTAGATGGAAATGTTGTAAAGCATTAATAAGGAATTGGCTCGTAAAGAATTCCGTTTTTGTGTGAAGCTCTTTGAATCAAAATAGTCTCACAAATTAAGAATACGCCACTCAAATATACCCTGGCTTATTTTCAAAGAGTATTCACCCAAGTAACCTTCTCTTCAATAGGTCGTCTTTTTCCTACTGGTGCCAACCCTTCTCGAACCGTCCCGATATAGAAAAAGCCTAACAACCTATCTTTTTCGCCAAGGCCGAAAAAGGGCTTCGCTTCTTCCATGTAAGTAACGCCACCACTTCCCCAATAGGCTCCTAAACCATAAGCAGAGGCTGTCAAATACATATTCTGAACGGCACATGCCACAGCTTCAATTTCCTCGACTTCGGGCACACTCTCTTTAAGGTCTCGCTTCATTATTACGGCTATTACATGCGAAGCTTTCAAAGGATTATTTTTTAGCTTTTGGAATTTCTCTTCATTAAAATTTTCCGCCGCTTCGGCTTGCTTTCGATAAAATTCTGATTGATAATCGGCTAGCTTTACTAAACCATCCTCGGTGTAAACAATAAATCGCCATGGCTCGGTGTGCCTATGATTGGGTGCCCAATTGGCATTTTCCAGTATTTCTTGAATGATGCTGTCCTCCACTCTTTCGCCAGTATATTGGGCAGGGTATAGAGATCGGCGATTCCTTATCAGTTGATGTACTTCTTCTATTTTCATGTGATTGTATCTTTTAATTATTTGCTGCTCTCTAGCATAATTTTAATTCCTCCAAAATAATTCCTTTCTGGTGCAGGCTGGAAAAACCTCCCGCCAAATGCGTTCAAGTCGTTCCCTAAACTGTAGCTTTCATTTAACAAATTATCTACTCCTGCAAATAATTCCCATTTTCCATATTTAGTATCGATAATCTTACCCGTTTTCAATTGAACCAAATGAAAGGCATTTGCATACACAGTGTTCCCATCATTCAAAGGGATTGCATCTGAAAAGTTATGCGTCAGATTGAGGTAATATCCATTGCCATATTCGAGATCCGCTGTACTTACCCAGGTATGTGGTGCCACACCTGTAAGTCTATTGCCAGAGAAATCGTTTTGATTTTTCAGATACTCTGTAAAAGTAAAATCATGATAGGTATAGGCTGTCCCCAATCTCAGGCCTATTCTATCTACGGGCTTGCTCAGTGCTTGCCAAGAGCCCATAAACTCTAGGCCATTTTGTAGCGTGCTGCCAGCATTATTGAAAAGTACCACTCCATTGTCATTCGTTCGTGTCACAATGGTTTGATCTAGTATGAAATGGAAATAATTTAACTCCAGCATTACTCTGTTATCTCTGCTTCGAAATCGATACCCGAGCTCCCAATTTGTTCCTTGCTCGGGTTCGAGATTTAGATTCAAAGAGCCTTCATTGGTGCGTACTTCCTGAATAGTTGGTGGTGAGAAACCCTTACTCCACGAAGCGTGCAACGCATGGTGAACACCAATTCGCTTGAGTAATGCTACGCGAGGCACGGCAATGCCATTGAAACTTCTGTCGAACCGATAACTCGATTGCAAAGCAGCATCCCACAATCGGTAAATATCGAATGAGAGCGAATTGATGCTTAGCCCAACAGTGAAAATAAAATCCGATGGCAATTCATACTCCGCTTGAGCAAAAATTACGCTTTGGCTGCTTCGCAGTTCATCATCGAATCGAAGCGTATCGGCTTTGCCATTGCGATTGCCAAAATTACGGGCAATCACTAGAGATTGTTGATACTCAGCACCAGCACTTATTTTTAAATCGGGCGTAGCTTGCCAATTGGCACGCATACGACCACCTGCGCCAGATTGGTTATCCCGTTTAAAATCGAGGATAAATGGATTTTCAACATAAGAGGCGTTTACATAGCCCGTAGCTTTTAGCTGTACATCGGGAGCTATCTGCCATTGATACCCTAATCCACTGAGAACATATTGTTGCTGTATACTCGATTGCTGATCGGCACTTCCTGCACGAGCGAGTGTTGGGTTTTCGCTGCGCTGTGCGGCTGTGAGGCCTCCTGGTATTTGATAATTGAGATCGGATAGTAGCAGAAAAGCATTTAATTCGCCTTTTCCTCCCGCCTTTACCGTGGTGTTAAGTTGGATGGTCTTTCGTTCAAAACTACTATGATCTCGATATCCATCTCCCTTTTGCCAAGTAGATTGAAGTTCAAAACCACCATTTTCTCCTCCATTTTGTACACTTAAGGTATTTTTCCTCAGCCCAAATGAGCCTACCATAGTACTCCCATTTGCCCGAAAACCGGCGGTTGGTTGCTCCTTGCTAAGCAATATTGCACCACCTATGCCCGCTCCGTAGATACTCCCAGCGGGCCCCTTTATCACTTCGATATTATCCACATTATCCGTTTCCAGAAGATTCAGAGGGGTATTTCCTCCTGGCTCTGTTAGCGGTATTTCATTCCAATACACTTTGATATTGCGCACCCCAAACGGTGAGCGCAATGAACTACCACGGATGCCAACACGATAGCTTGCAGGCGAGCGCTCTTCCATACGCACACCAGGGAGCATATTGAGTACCGGCACCAAATTGCTTTCTTGAAAACGTTGGATGGCTTTTTTGTCTAAAAAATGAACACCTGCTGCTTGTTCAAATATTGGCCTGTCACTTTCAAAAGCACGAACCATTACGGCATCGAGTAAAATCTCCTCAGGAGTTAAATAAACTACCGGATTAGTTTCGTCAATAGATAGATTCAGCCTATAGTCTTGATACCCCGTTGCCTGAATAGTCAACTGGGTGGGCAAGTTAACTTGGATTTCCGCTTTCCCTTGGGAGTTGGTAAACCATCGGGAGGATGAAGCTTTATGAATAATCAGTGCTTGTCCAATGGCAGAATTATCTCTTTTATCCAGCATGGTAAGATTCACTTGAGCGGCAAGTTGTGCTGTGCCCAAAAGGAAAAATAAAACAAATAAGAAAGGGAATTTTCTCATTGGGCTAATCTCCAAAAATAAAGCTTAGTAGAAAATAAAATCCAGTGGAACTGGCTATAATAGCTTTTCTAAGGTAATTTATTGCTTGATGAGTTATGTGATTCTGCTCCATTGAATTTGGCAAGATCGCCGATTACAGTGACCTCCACTTGCGTGGCATAATCCGTGAAAAATAAGGTAGGAATTTTGATGTTATGTTCTTGAAAAACAATGATAAACTGGCTCTTGAGCTTGAGTTCGCCATTCAAAACGGACACGGTACCTTTGATGGTACGGGCTTTAGACACACCATGTATTTGTAAATCACCAATGGCCGTAATTTCATAATCACCATCTTGATTCAAATCAATTATCTCTGGAAAATTACCATGGAAATTGGCTTCAGGGAAAAGGTGGGTTTCCAAATATTCTTCATGTACATGGCGCTCCATCAGCTTAGAGGGAAAAACAAAAGCAGGAGTTTGTATTCTAAAACGGAAAGATTTATTGTCCAAGTCAATTTCGCCGCCTATTTGCTCATTAGTGGCTCTGATAGGTTCAAGCACTCCATTTGAGTATATGGATACCGAAGCATTGCGGGTAATGAGTATTCCTCTCTCAACGGGAGGTTCAGCCCATTGCCACGAAGAAAACAATAATATAAAACCAATAAGTAAGGGCATCTCTTTTTTGTTTAAACTTTATGAATCTTAGCCAATTTGCCCCACAAGCAACCTTCAATTGTGTTACCTTTATAGAAACAGATATTGTTGGTTAAAATTGTATCCACGTATTCATTTCTACGGATACTCAAAATTATCTACACAATGCAAAATTACACAAATATGAAAACCAAAGTTTACCTCCTTAGTTTTATATTTTCAATATTCTTTGGTCAATTATACGGCCAAGCTTCGCTTAATACTTTTGTAGATCAACACTTGACCGAGTGGACGGCAATGTACAAAGAGCTTCATGCAAGTCCCGAGCTCTCGTTTCAAGAGGAGCAAAGTAGTAAAAAAATGGCTCAAAATCTTCGCAAGCTAGGTTTTGAAGTAACCGAGGGGGTTGGTGGATTTGGTGTAGTAGGCGTTTTCAAAAATGGCGACGGGCCTACGGTTATGATCCGTGCCGATATGGATGGCTTGCCAGTGGTGGAGGAGACGGGACTATCATACGCTAGTAAGGCGGTGGGATTAGACGACGATGGCAATGAAGTAGCTACCATGCATGCTTGTGGCCACGACTTACACATGACGGTATTTGTGGCTACCGCCCAATCGATCGTACAACTGAAAAATCAGTGGAGTGGCACGCTAATATTTATAGCCCAGCCGGCTGAAGAGCGTAGCGGTGGAGCTATTGCGATGCTGAACGAAGGTTTATTTCAAAAATTTCCTACACCTGATTATGCACTCGCCTTGCATGCAAGTGCAAGTTTGCCAGCAGGTATGGTAGGCTATTGTCCAGAATATGCGCTTGCAAATGTGGATATGGTAAATATTACCGTGATGGGCGAAGGTGGGCATGGTGCCTATCCACATACCACCAAGGATCCTATTGTGTTGGCAGCTCGCCTTATTTTAGATTTTCAAACGATTGTAAGTAGGGAGATCAGCCCATTAGAACCCGCAGTACTCACAGTAGGATCAATCCATGGTGGCACAAAGGGAAACGTGATTCCGAATGAAGTGAAAATGGAATTGACACTTCGATCCTACTCGCAGGATGTGCGCGACCAAATGATCAGCAAAATAGAGCGGATAACCAAAGGAGTAGCTGCTTCCGCCGGATTGCGGGAGGATCAATATCCAACCATATCCATTCGCAATGAATCTACACCATCTGTTTACAACGATCCCATATTAACTGAAAGAATGGCAAAAGTATTTGCTCAAAGTATCGGGGAGAGCAATGTCGTTCAAGTGCCTCCGGTAATGGCAGGTGAAGATTTCGGTAAGTTTGGACGGACTGAGGATAATATTCCTATCATGATTTATTGGCTGGGAGCAGTAGAGCCAACGTTATATGCAGCATTTGAGAAGGGTGAAGCGGAACTTCCATCCTTACATTCTTCAAAGTTTGCTCCTTTGCCTGAGCCAAGTATCAAAGCAGGTGTGCTTACAATGACCTCTGCCATTATCGATTTATTAGGCAACCGATAGAGTTGGAAAGTCACTAGTCCTAAAAAACTTAAAAACTGATTTTCGCTTTCTTTCAGGCTTTATTATTTGCATTGGCTCAAGTAAAAAAAAAGTCGTTTTTTTAAAAAACAACTTTCTATTAAATACTAAATTCTTACGCAATGAAACAGTATTCCGTACTTATCAAACGCTTAATACTATTCATAGGATTGTTCTTTATCCTTGTTTTAGTTCTATTTATTGTTAATCAAGTACACTTAATATACCAATTAGCTAGTGAAATAAACCCTTCCTTTGGGAAGTTTATTTTAGTGCTTAGTTCCACATTACTTTTAGTATTACTATCTGCTCCTTTTTACATTTATTTTCGATTACCTGCCCCGCTTGCCTACCCCATTGATGAGGCTGGCATACCAGTATTCGAGAAAAAGCTTAAAGCCAGATGGAAAAACCACCCGATTTTCCTCGCTGAAAAGGTGGATTTGGAGGCGGCGGGAGGGTTGGGGCAAGCAAGGCTTTTGCTACAAAAAGAATCAAATCGAATTATTCAACGCAATGCTTCTGCCGTATTTCTAACGACAGCCATTTCACAAAATGGCAAGCTTGATGGTTTGACGGTACTTGCCACACAGATTAGAATGGTTTGGCAAATAGCAAATTTATATAATCAACGTCCATCGTTAAGAGAAATGTCTTGGCTGTATGGCAATGTAGCCATCACTACTTTACTAGCTGCGGAGTTAGAGGATATGGATATTTCGGAACAAGTAGAACCCATTATCAATTCTGTGATGGGAACAAGCGCGGGTAAGAGCATTCCAATGTTTGGGAGCGTTACCGACGTGATCATGGATTCCCTATTGCAAGGCTCGATTAATGCTTTCCTTACGCTAAGAGTTGGCATTATTTGTCGCCAATATTGCAGTGCCACAAAGCTGCCGGCGAGATTCTCTATTCGCAGAAATGCCTTTGCCGAGGCAACCTTACTTTTGGGGAATTTGGTAACTCGCGGTTCCAGTCAAGTGGTAAAAGGTGTGGCGAAAGCGTTAGGTCGCAGAGGCGTAAATACGATGAAACGTGGATATCAACATGTAGAAAAAGGCACTAGAAACATCGGGACGGGAATTGGAGCCTTCTTTCGGAAAATAAGCTGGGGATCTGAAAAAACTACGAAAGCAGAAAAGCCCGACCTCAATTAACCTGTTATTGAAATAAAAATGGGAATCCTAATAACATGAGTTATCTACACCATCAAGAGCTTGCGTCCATAAGCGCGGATTTTCAGGAAACTTTTGGGCAGTTAAGTCAGGAGCAATTAAATTGGAAACCCAGCACTGAACAATGGAGCATTGCGCAAAATATCGATCATATTATCAGAATCAATGAAAGCTATTATCCACTAATCCAAGATTTGAAGGAGGGTAAAGCCGATAAATCTCTATTGGCTCGAATTCCCTTTTTTGTAAGGCTCTTTGGCAATTTAATTTATACATCTGTACAAGCTGAAAATTCCAAAAAGCTGAAGACACTTGGAATTTGGAAGCCAAAAAGCACTCCCTTGTCAACAGAAATTATAGAGAAATTAGTTACTCACAATGAGCAATTAGCAGATTTGATTAGCTCTTGCCATTCACTCATTGAGGAAGGTGCTATAATATCCTCACCAGCAAATAAAAATATAGTTTATAAACTTGAAAGAGCTTTTGAAATTTTGATATCGCATGAAAAGAGGCATTTGGAACAAGCCCGTCGAGCCCCAGTTTCTTTGCTCAAAAGCTAAATAAAAAGCCCTTATAGCATGATTTCCTTTAAGGTATTTTTTTAATATTTTATCCTCCTGCAGTTATTGGCCAAATAGATAATCTAAAGCCAACATAGCATAGGTTCTTACGCCGAGCTTCATTCCGGCTTCATCTATTCTAAAATCTGGTGTATGATGCGGAGCGGCTGTGCTTGGGTCTTGTCCGGGAGTCATCCCTCCTACAAATACAAACATCCCTGGCACTTCCAATTGATAGAATGCAAAATCCTCCGCTCCTGTTATGGCTTTAGAGTTAATCAACATACCTCCATTTTTAGTAAGCTTTTGCAAGGTGGGTTCCATTTGGGCTGTCAGCTCAAAGTGATTGAAAGTAACAGGGGTTTGCTTTTGAATTTCAATTTCCACTTCGGCTCCATATAAATCGCCAATCGTTTTAGCCACATGCCTCATTCTGCGATGTACATCGTCCTGCATATCATAATCCAATGTGCGGATAGTCCCTTCCATATAGGCCGATTCTGGAATGATATTGTTCCTCACGCCCGATTCAATTTTTCCCACAGAGATCACGACTGCATTCTCCGTCAAATCCATTTGGCGACTCACAATTTTTTGGAATCCTTGAATCATATCCGAGGCGACTATGATGGGATCAATGCCCGTCCAAGGTGTTGAACCATGGGTTTGCTTGCCTTTGATATTGATTCTGAAAATATCCGCAGCGGCCATTAACCCTCCCGCTTTATATTTTATCGTTCCTACATCAGTTTGGGCATTTATGTGGATTCCAAAGATGGCATCCACATCAGGATTTTTCAATACGCCTTCTTTCACCATCAAACTAGCGCCGCCTTCTTCTCCTCTCGGTGCGCCTTCTTCCGCAGGTTGGAATATAAATTTGATCGTCCCTGGGATGTCAGCTTTCATTTCAGAAAGAATTTTTGCGGCTCCCAATAGCATGGCAATATGGGTATCGTGCCCACAGGCATGCATTACGCCAACATCTTGATCCATATAAGTGGCGGTTACCACTGATTTGAATGGCAAATCCACCCGCTCGATTACGGGCAGCCCGTCGATATCTGCTCGCAATGCGACTACTGGCCCAGGCTTGCCTCCTTTTAATAGAGCCACCACTCCCGTAATCGCTACGCCTGTTTGCACTTCGTAGCCCATTTCTGTAAGATATTGAGCGATGGTTTTCCCTGTTTGAAACTCCCGATTAGATAGTTCTGGATTTTGGTGAAAATGTCGCCTCCACTCTATTACTTGTGACTCTACGGCATCCGAATCTTTCATAATTTTATCCACTAGGTTTTGTGGAGTTTGAGCGAAAGAAAGACTACTAGAAAATAAAATAAAGACAAAAATAGACCTTTTGATGCTTTGTACGTTCATAGCGCTTGAATTCGATCAATCAATGTACATAAATTTGATCAAAAATAAACCCTGAGCTCTGTAACTTAATTATATATATGTGCTTAGGGCTTCATTTTCTTTTGTCTAATTTTGCAGCGTAATTCCGATGTATGTCTGAGGAGATAAAATATAAAAGTAGAAACCAATTTTTCATTACCAACCTGCTCAAGGGCTTTGCCTTTTTGGCAATACTTGTCTTAGGTTTTGTTTTCTTTAAGAAAAACCTTGATGTGGAAAGCATCAGTTGGCTGGAGCCTCTTTACAGCCGACCAAAGGTTATGTTCTTGATATACATCTTCTCAGAAATTCTTTTTGGTATTTTCCCTCCTGAACTATTTATGATTTGGGGGTTGAATCAAGGCGATGTAAATACCTACATTAATATACTCATTGTCCTCATGCTGATTTCCTATGCAGCTGGTTGGTTGGCCTATTTTATTGGTAAGCGCTTTCGCTACACGGTGTGGTATCGCTATCTCAAGCGTCGATATTTCCACAAATACGAGCTGTACCTCCAAGAGTACGGTGCTTTTTTAATCATAGTAGCATCCATCACTCCACTCCCGTTTTCAGCTGTTTGTATGTTGGTAGGCTCTGTCGGCTATCCTCCAGGAAAATTTGCCCTTTATTCTTTATTTAGGTTGGCACGCTTTATTGTGTACGCTTACATTATTTGGCAGGCAAATAGTTTTTGATTCCTGCCTTATCTATTCTACATTTATTCAAATAGATTTGAATAATGAAATGGCACAAAGTTTTTAAAAGTAAAGAAGAAGCTATACAGGCCATCCCGGAAAATAGCAAAAGAGTAATCCGCTTGGGTGATTTGAAAATATGTATGGTGAACAAGCGGGAGGTTTTCTACGCTATAGAGAATGACTGTCCACACCTAGGCGAATCCTTATCGAAAGGCTCCTTAAATGCAGAAAATGAAGTGATTTGCCCATGGCATGCTTATAGGTTTAATTTGGTAACAGGCAAAGAAGCAATGAATAGGTGTCGTGACGCAAAAATATTTTCTGTAAAAGAAGAGCAGGAGGGTATCTTTGTGGGGATTCCTGAATTGTAGGGAATATTAAAAACAGCATCTCAAGACTATGAAGAAAGCATATCATCCATGGCACTCGGTGGAGTTTGGAGACGAAGCACCTGAAATCGTAAATGCCATAATAGAAATATCAAAAGGCAGTAAAGCCAAATACGAGCTAGACAAGAAAAGTGGTCTTTTGAAACTCGACCGCGTATTGTTTTCAGCCGTTCACTATCCGGCCAATTATGGTTTTATTCCACAAACCTATTGCGACGACAATGACCCGTTAGATATATTGGTCATTTCTCAAATTGATTTTCAGCCGCTATGCCTCGTAAGTGCCAAAGTAATTGGCGTAATGCGAATGATCGATGGAGGTGAAAAAGACGATAAAATCATCGCCGTGGCTCAACATGATATTTCGGTGAACTACATTGACGATATCCATCAGTTACCGCCAAATATCGAGAAAGAAGTCCTTCGCTTTTTCGAAGATTACAAAAAGCTAGAAAATAAGGAAGTAGTTGTGGAAAGCTTTCTGCCAAAAAGTGTAGCCCTCAAAATCATACAAGAAAGCATCGATCTTTATAAACAAGAATATCAGCAATTGATGAAATAAAAAGGCTTCAGAAATCAAAAGCCCAAGTTGAATTGCTATCAACTTGGGCTTTTCTTTTTTATATGGATCAAGTCGTACTTATAGCACTTGCTGATCGTATTCTTCTTTAGTCAGCAGCTTTATCTCTTCGAGGTTTTCGCCTTTTAGGGAAGTATTGATACTTACAAGTATCCTATCAAAGGCCTGTTCTGCTTTAGCTCTTTCCTTGGCTACTTCCACTTTGAGTACTTCGAGCCCATCTATTTGGCTTTGGGTTGGTTTGCCTTGAAAGCGGCTTACTCCTCCATAGATCTCTGCTATTTTTTCACGCAGTTTATCTTCTCCACCAAATTGGTTTGCATCTGTATTCACTAAATTTTTGTGCAAATCCTCCATCAATCTTGAAAAATTACTTAATGTTTCTTTCAATTCCCCGCTAGTTTTTACCAGAACCGAATCCGATTTGGTTTTGGTATCGACGATTCGTGCATTTAGAAAACCAAGGTCTTCTAGCAGATTATAAGCATCCATCACCACTTTGTACTGCAGTTCTCTATCGGCTGTTGAATGTGGAGACGCGGCGTCGTATTCGAGAAGTATACTTCCTTCATGTATTTCATCAGCTTTTACCACCCGCACTTTATACTCGCCTGGCGGATAGTTCGGCCCAAAAATTGAATTTGCACTGATAGAATTTCTCGAGCTTGGCACTCTAGGCGCCTTTTGTCTCGCGGGCCAAGCCACTTTATTTATCCCTCGCGATTTGCCCGACTGTAATTCTGCAATTACTGCTCCTTGCTCATCTAGTACTTCTACTTTCAAATCACCGAATATGTGACGCTTCTTCAAATAATAAGAAATGGTCGCCTCTTCAGTTGGGTTTGGGCCTACGTACTCATCGTCGCCCGGGAAGATTTGTTGGCCACCAAAAGCCCCGATTCTATACGTGCGGCTTGGTAATATTGCCACGTCCATATCCAATACTTCTGGATTGAGTCCGCGCAGGGCGGTGATATCATCTAATATAAAAATACCACGGCCATGTGTTGCCATCACCAAATCATTGTCTATCGGGTGTATTACCATATCGAATACCGCTACCGGAGGCATATTACCTTCAAAACGCACCCAATTCTTCCCTGTATCGATAGAGACGAACAAGCCGAACTCCGTCCCCAAAAACAATAGATTTCTACTTTTTGGATCTTCACGAAGTACGTGTGCATATCCGCTTATATTTTCATCAATTAGGGATTTCCACGTCTTGCCATAATCTTCGGTCATATACGCATAGCTTGTCATATCTCCTGCACGGTGGCCATCGAAGGTGGCATAGGCTCTGCCTTCCACATGATGACTCGCCTCTATATAACTTACCCAGGTATTTGCTGGCAGATTCGGCACATTTGAAACGACATTTTCCCAATTTTTGCCTCCATTTCGAGTGATTTGGATATTGCCATCATCCGTTCCTACCCAGATGAGTTGATCATTCAAAGGAGATTCTTTAATCGCAAAAAGTGTCGTATGGTTTTCCGCGCTTGTATTTTCTTTGGTCAGTCCTCCAGATAAGGCTTGCTGCTGCTTGGTTGTATCGTTGGTGGTGAGATCAGGAGAAATTCTTGTCCAATTATCTCCTTTATCACTGGAGCGATACAAGTATTGAGCTCCGATATACATATCGTTACTTTTGGCACCAATATGCACGGGAGCATTCCAGTTGAACCTAAGGTCGTCTTCATCCGCGGTTTTAGTTGGTTTAATAGATTTCGCTTCTCTTGTTTTCAAATAAAACCGCTGCACATTTCCTCCTTGCGATTGCCAATACAAAATATTGGTATCATCCGGATCAGGATATACATAGAACCCATCTCCTCCTCCTAGATTATCCCAATCTGCGATACGGATTCCTCCAGTCCCTCTGGACGGCGCCATCCAGCTTCCATTATCTTGTAGGCCACCGTACACATTATACGGGCGCTGATTATCCACACTTACATGGTAGAATTGGGAGATGGGCAAACTTCGATTGAAAGACCAAGTGCTGCCTGCATCGCGAGAGGTATATAGCCCACCATCGGTACCTAAATAAAGTAAGTTATTGTCTTTGGAACCAACCCATAAAGCGTGATGGTCCACGTGAATTCCTGCCAACGGATTTACAGTATAAGGAGTCGCAAATGCTTTTCCTCCGTCGCTGCTTACATTCAGATTGAGGCCTGGCTTATAAATGCGGGAGGAATCTGTTGGGTCAGCAACTAATAAAGAAAAGTAAAAAGGCCGCTCGCTAACAGTCCGTGTACGATTCATTTCTGTCCAAGTCTCCCCTTTGTTGGACGATCGAAACAAGGCTGTGCTATCACTTTCAATCAGTGCATATACTATATCTGCTTTGGCCGGAGTTACACTAAGGGCAATTCTACCTTTCATTCCTTGCGGCAAATCTTGCTTCAATTCACTCCAATTTGCTCCTCCATCAGTACTTTTGTACAAGCCCGAACCTTCCCCACCCGAAACAAAATCATATCCTGTTCTGCGAAAAGAATACATTCCTGCATATAGGATTTCAGGATTTTCGGGATCCATAGCCAAATCAGAGGCACCGGTTTTATTGTCGATATAGAGGATTTTTTTCCACGTTTCCCCTCCATCGCTGGTTTTGAAAACTCCTCTATCTTCCCCATCGGCCCATAGTGGCCCCATCGCAGCCACAAACACCACGTTAGGATCTTGTGGGTGAATGATGACCTTGGCTATTCGCTCAGTGCTTTCCAAGCCTAGCTGTGTCCAGTTATCACCACCATCTACCGTTTTGTAAATGCCTGTGCCAATAGAAACCGAATTGCGAATCCATGGCTCGCCAGTACCCACCCATACCGTATCGGGATGCTGCTGATCGATGGCGATATTGCCAATTGATTGTGTATGCTGTTCGAATACAGGCTTGAAAGTAGTGCCTCCATTTTCACTTTTCCAAACGCCGCCACCTCCTGCACCCACCCAAAGTATATTTGGATTGCTGTGGAGCGCATCAAGTGTACTTATCCTCCCGCTCATTGTTGCTGGGCCGATCTGCCTCACCTGCATAGCACCAAATGTGGCTGTACTTAGAGGTGTTTCTTGCGCTTTTACTTGAACTGAAACGATCAAAAGCAAAGCAATTAGGTATCTTTTCATTATGTATGCTGTTTTAGACAAAAAAATAGCCATCAGACTTTCATCGATGGCTATATAAAAATAATGTACAAATTTTATTTAGCTGGCTTAACAAAAATTGAATCATCAACTTCGACACCAAATTCCACTTTGTCTAATATAAGGTTAATATTCTGACCCATATTGGTAGTGGTGATGCTATGAGCCAACATTACGCCGTCTACTTCTTTGTAATTGCCCATAGAAGTACTCGTGGTTAAGGTATTTCCTTCTAATACCATCGTCACTTCCGCCTTGAGGATTACATAATTATCGGAATCGATAAAGTAAACAGCTTCCGTATCATCAGCCTTTGTAAGCTTTAATTTGAATACCTCCGCTCCTTCGAAGGTATCATTTTCAAGCATTTCGACTTTGTTTCCTTTTGCAGCATAGTTGTGCAAAGGACCATCGATATCAGAACTTTCCAGCGCGCTTTGCAACTCAAGGCCTGTCAAATCTTGTGGCTCAGCTGCTCCCATCAATGGGTTTACTTGCCAGCCTGATTCTCCATTGAATGCTTGGATCATCTTCATTCCTTGAAAAGAAGATTCCATATAAAATTTTCCTGTTCTCTTAATTTTCTGATTGAAAGGAATTTCCAAACCTTGCACGAAAATCTTGCCTTCGGTTTGCATTGTTTGCACATTGTTCAATTTCGATTGACCGATAGTCTCGAAATGTTTTGCCAATACTTCATCCACACTTTGCGCTTGCACAGACAGTACACCTACCAGTAATAATGCTGTGGCGACTCCTCTAAATAATTTTTTCATTTTTTGGTATTTTAGTTTCGTTTTCAAAAATAGCAATGTACAGGTCAAAATGAGAATTAAAATGATTAATTATAAAAATATTCAGCCAAAGGGAATTTTTTAAGGATAAAAAAATAGACATCATACTGCCCGAAGAATATGTCATTGGACTTTCTGTCAAATAAATACGTTTAGAAATTTTGCGCTGCTCAGGTGGTTCCTTTCAGAATAACTTTATACATCCTTCGATTAGAACTCACTTTAAAGGGAATTTGCCTTCCGAACGAGTAGTTTCCTAGAATAGCTTTTCCTTATTTGCTATATTTAAAAATATACTTCGGCAAAAGGATTCGTGTAATAAAGAAATAGTTATGTATATTTTTGGGCAATAAAAAAACAGCGACATCTCACGACGTCGCTGTCCCACCATGAAAACCTGCGATTTCAAAAGGCTCTCAACATTTCATGAATAGTTAATTTACCAACTACACTATCACTTAACAGTTTGTGGTTTAGACAAACTATCACCCGTAAACTATTCAATCAATAATGCTGAGGTTTTGAAATCAATAATCTAACAGCGTGTATGGGTATTTGTTTTTGCGTGCTAAAAAATATTTTTGGATAAAAGGATAATCAATGGCAAAAGAAAATTTCGCCAAAGCCTCAAAGGCCTGAAAATCAGCGGGAGGATGAATAAACATTGCTGACTTCCCGAATCAACTCTGAGAAATACGCACCATTATTTGGTCCATACCAGTTCATGGTTCTTGTTTCGTAGCTGTTCAGTTCGTAGTGAACGTCCTTGGTAATGTAGCCAATATATCCACCATTGAAACTGCTCACCATTCCCTCAAGTTCGTGCTTCCTCCAATGCTGCTCGATGGGCTCCATCAATTCGCCTGAGAAGTCGCATGGCAAACCCACAAACAAATAATCGCCAAGGAGCAAAGCTGAAATACGCGTGTTGTAATCGCCAAATAGCTGCTGAAATACCCATGGCCGCAATCGCCAAGCTTGGCTGATTCGCGCTTGTGGTTCTCCCAGATACAGGGGACTATTTATAATCCCTAAGTCGGTTTGGTATTGTGGCTGCGTGGCAGCTAATGCTCCACGTATTTTTCCACCAAGTCCTAATACCATTTTGCCAGTTTGCTCCTCGCTGGGCAAGTCTCCTGCTGCGGGCCCATGACTGCCGACGGCACCCGCCATATAGCTTACCATGTCGTACCCAAAGCTTTTGACATAAGCGCTAAGCGGAGTTGGGTAATCGCCGTGCAAATGCATTTGATCGGCACCATAACAAGTAGCGTGCGCTGAATAGCTATAAATTACGGCGCTTTTTTCATCCTCCCGCCTCAATTCGATAATGCGCACAAATGGATCGATACTGCCCTTATCGCCGACCAGCCTATTTACCACATATTCCGGTGCCGCTATTTTGGCATAAGCTATTTTAGTTTTTACCAAATCACTTTCAGCCAATTGAATGGCTGTAGCAAATTGCTCACTAAGGAATTCTACCACTTCGGGCCTGTATTCGCCTGCAAAGGTATTTCCTGTAAACCCTGGCGCCCATCCACCAATGCTTCCATGCGTATGGGTAGCAGTCAGATACACTTGTTGGATGTTCCATTGAATTTCAGGCAGATGGGTTTCTAATGCTAAGGTCAATTCCGGTGGGATAATTAATAAATCGGCACTAAGGATGGCGGCTTTGGTGTAGCCATTGTCGAAAACAAACGCTCTTATCCACAGGGTATCTTTTATCCCTTCAAACAATGCTCCGTCCCGATCGCCATAGCCGGCCATAGCCGTTTGGAAAGGTGGAAGTATAGGCACCTGTGCCCAACCTGCTGCTATAGTATCCCCTGCTAAAGATAGATTTGAAAACGTTGCCAATTCATCCAAGGTCGCTTGATAGTGAGGCTTTTGACTATAATGCTCATCGTCTACGGGTTGAATACTTATAAAAACCAACACAAGGAGCAAAAGGAAAATAATGCACAAAATACCCATTAGCTTTTTCATTGGAGTCAGATATTTGGTCTATTAAAAATGGGAAGTTGCCTTGAGCAATTCAGCGCCAGCTTGAGAATGAACTGCATAGGAAAAGCCCTTTTGGATGGCATATCCTCCGTATTCGCCATTGGGATTGAGCGCAATAAAACCCACTTGTAGCTCAGGCGATTCAGGATTCTTACGGATGATCCGCTCTACTACTTCTTTGCATGCTTCCATTGGTTTGGCTCCTTGGCGCATAAGCTCCACCACAATGGCACTCCCTGCATTACGAATGACCTCCTCGCCAAGGCCGGTGGCCGTAGCAGCCCCAGCCTCTTGATCGACAAAAAGTCCTGCGCCGATAATCGGACTATCTCCAACCCTTCCATGCATTTTATAGGCTGCCCCACTTGTGGTACAAGCGCCTGATAAATGTCCATTTGCATCAATAGCCAGCATCCCAATGGTATCGTGATTTTCTACATTTATCTTGGGCTTATATTCTTGATTTTCGAGCCATTTTTCCCAAGCTTTTTTGCCTTGCTCAGTCAATAAATTCACTTCTTCAAAACCCATTTCCCTTGCAAACTTGAGTGCTCCCTCGCCCACGAGCATAATATGTGGAGTGTTTTCCATCACCTTGCGAGCCACCGATATTGGATGAGCGATATTTTGCAAAAAAGCTACTGAACCACACCGTCCGGCATGATCCATCATGCAAGCATCGAGCGTCACAAAGCCATCGCGGTCGGGTGAGCCACCTATACCTACGGTGGTATTTTTGATATCGGCTTCGGTGATTCGTACGCCCGCCTCTACTGCATCGAGTGCAGTACCTCCCGCTTCTAATGTGCGCCATGCCTCTGCATTGGCCGCCAAACCGGCATCCCAAGTAGATATAACCAAAGGTTTATTTGCTTCTTTTATGGCAGCAGGTTCTTTTGAGGCTTCCTTTTCAGTTTGACAAGCATTCAATCCGATCAAACCAATACCGCTTAGAGCGGCACCCCCTACAATGCTCTTTTTGATAAATATTCTACGATGATTCATTTTGCGTATATCTCTATTTGATAATAAGGTCTAAAGTAAGCAAAAATGTAGAAATCCACTGATTGGGTTTATTTATAAAAAAGCAAAAAAGGCTCCTCTTGATAAGAGATTTAGCGATGTGTTTTTGGGATCACGGTTGAGAAGAAGTGGAGGGAGGACGGAGGATGGGAGAAAGGTTGACGGAGGACGGAGGATTGACCCGTCCTAAAAAAAGTTTACAGATTTAACGTTTATTTAGTGATAGTCCTGCTCCAGATTGACACTTCAAATATAGTCCTAAAATAGCTTTACATTTGATCTTATCAACTGAAGCGGTAATTAGCTCTGCTG
>JBDNFI010000024.1:0-5581 GCA_041689935.1 Cyclobacteriaceae bacterium | reverse complement strand
TTGGTTTTATGAATATATAGGCCGCCATCTGTTGAAGAAATATTCGAAACACCTTGGGTTTGGTTGGGGACGTTTATCAATCCGCCTGAAAAAATCATGTCAGCATTTGCATTGAAACTGCTGGTAAAATCACTCCCAATAGGTACAATTGCCAAAGGAGTATTGTTTGTAGAAGATTGAGAAATCCTCACTCTATAATTCTCCCTTTTTGGTGTATTTGAGTTTGGATCAGAAATGTTTAATGGTTGGATTATAAATTTTTGAGCGACACCTGTATACTCTCCATGAACTTCAGAAATTGGTAAAATACTTATTTCTTCTTTGGTGCAGCTTGTTAAAAAAATAATTGATAAAAATAGAATTAAGCTAAATTTCATGTCAGATTTCGTAATAAATTTTGCTTAGGCAAATAAAACCGTCCGTTGGCTATTAATATTGACTAAGGTACAAACGACCTATTTTTAAAATTATTCGTGAAGCTAATAATAATTTTTCTAAAAATAGATTAGAAATTTAAAATGTAGTTATTAAAAGCTAGATTTAAAAAAGACTAATCAAATAAATCATAAGGTAAATTTATGAGAAATAACCTCTAATCCATTAAGAATCAGTAAAATAAATCTTCAATCATTTTTCGGATTTCATGGTGCGAAATGGATAAATAAAAACGACTACATCCTGCGCTTCAACGAATTAATAAATAAACAGAAAATAATGCGGTAATTCAAATAGTCAACTTAGCCCAAAATCTTAAACATCCTTTCAAAAAAGATTGCCTTCAACTTTAGTGGTTTCCTTTGAACATTTGCTTGTTGTTTCGACGGAGCGTTTTCTCTTTAGCTAGCACTGATTTAATTTTTTATAAATTGATCGAGATGTGTTGAAGGCATTGCTATTACCTAGTTTAATGGTAGCGCTTTAAGAAAATCTATTTTTGCAACATGCCTAGTATGAATCAAATTGCGCAAATATTCGCTTAAACATGCGGGAGGATAAGCTTGGTGTCATTCAATTGCCCAATAAGGCCGTTTTTGATGAATTGCACTTCTTCGCTGAACAGTCCTTTCTCTTTGATGTTTCAATTAAATGACAGAATTTACCGAGGTCGACATTGATAGAATAATCGAAATGGCATGGGAAGATCGAACTACCTTTGATGCAATAGAAGCCCAATTTGGAATCAAAGAGTCTGAGGTGACAAAATTGATGAGGAACAATATGAAAGAATCCTCCTTCAAGATGTGGCGCAAAAGAGTAACGAATCGAACTACTAAACACTTACAAAAAAGGGACTTCACGAAGGGCCCTTTCAAATGCAGCAGACAGAAGGCTATTAGTTTTAATAAGGTCTCAAAAAGATAAAAATACCCTCGAAACAGAATTTGGTCTGAATAATGAACATACGTTGCGTTTTAATTTAGTATTTTCGCCTCTGTTTCACAAATTCAATTATCTATGACCTTATTCAAAAAGCTCAATAACCTCACTGGTTGGATAGTTTTTATCATTGCTACGATAGTATATACCCTCACCATTGAGCCTACAGCAAGCTTTTGGGATCCTAGCGAATTCATAGCCGTATCTTACAAACTGCAAGTTCCACACCCACCAGGAGCACCATTTTTCTTACTGGTGAATAGGATGTTCTCCATGCTTGCCTTTAGCGATGTGGAACAGATTGCTTGGTGGATCAATTTCTCCAGCGCAATATTTAGTGGCGCTACCATCCTTTTCATGTTCTGGTCGATCACCATGTTGGGCTTAAAACTTTGGAAAATCAAAGACACTTTTCAAAACGAAGGGCAAATCTATGCGATTATTGGCGCGGGTTTGGTCGGTTCTTTAGCGTATGCATTTACTGACTCCTTTTGGTTCTCTGCTGTTGAAGCCGAAGTGTATGCCATGTCGTCCTTCTTTACAGCTTGGGTGATTTGGGCATTTCTGAAATGGGATAGAATTGAAGATGAAGAAATAGAACAACGATGGCTGATCCTTATTGCATATATGATGGGCTTATCTATTGGTGTCCATTTGCTCAACTTAGTGACCATCCCTGCCCTTGGGTTACTCTATTATTTTAAAAAGCATAACCCAACTGTAAAAGGAGGAATCATTGCATTAATGATTAGTGGTGTAATATTAATCATCATCAATAATGGAGTAATTACAGGTTTTCCCTCCGTCGTTGGCTCATTAGAAGTATTATTTGTCAACTCCTTCGGACTACCCTTTAGCTCGGGGTTGATCACTTTTATTGTGCTCACATTGGGCCTATTGATATATGGCATCAGATGGAGCTATAAAAACAGCAGACCATTAGTTAACACAGCACTTCTCTGTTTTGCATTTATCCTCATTGGCTATTCTTCCTACACGATTGTAGTTATCAGATCGGGCTATGATACGCCAATAGACGAGAACGACCCGGGCAGTGTGATGGGTTTTATTTCCTATTTGAAAAGAGAGCAATATGGTGAGCGTCCTTTATTGCACGGACAATATTTCACGGCCAACGTTATTGATCAAAAATTAGGCTCACCTGTGTATTACCGCGACGAAGGCTCTTATGAAATTGCCGATTACAGATTAAAAAATATTTACGATCCCGATCAAAGCACTATTCTGCCTAGAGCATGGAGCACCAATCCACGCCACGTAGAAATCTATAGGGATATGCTTGGACTACCCGAGGGCAGAACACCGAGCTTTATGGATAACCTAAAGTTCATGTTCCAACATCAAATGAGCCACATGTATTGGCGTTATTTTTTCTGGAACTTCTCAGGTAGATCTTCGGATATTCAAAATGCAGAATGGCTATCACCGCTAGACTCAGGTAAAAACCTTCCCGAATTACTGGCAAATAATAAAGCCAGAAATCAATATTTCATGATTCCCCTTATCCTAGGAATCATTGGGCTCATTTTCCAATACAAAGAGGATTTCAATAGCTTTTTGTTTACGCTTATGCTTTTCCTAATGATGGGCATCGTATTGATTCTCTACCTCAATTCTCCTCCTGTGGAGCCACGAGAGAGAGATTATATTTACGTGGGGTCATTCTATGCTTTTGGACTTTGGATTGGCTTAGGCGTAATGGGTATTTACCATTATGTGAGCAAAGCCATCAAATCAAAGAAGCTGGCTGCAATGCTCGTCACAGCGGTTTGCATGTCGGCTCCTATTATTCTCATTGCTCAAAACTGGGACGATCATGATAGAAGCAATAGGTTTTTCTCCACCGATTCTGCTAAAAATATGCTGGCAGGTGTCGCTACTAATGGTATTTTATTTACTGGAGGGGATAATGATACGTTCCCGCTTTGGTACGCGCAGGAAGTGGAAGGATTCCGAACGGATGTGAGAGTGGTTGTTTTGAGCTATTTCAATACCGATTGGTATATTGACCAAATGACTCGACCAACGTATGAATCAGAACCTTTTCCATTCACACTAGAAAAGAAAAACTACAGAACTGGCACCAACGATTATTTGCAATTGCTTGAAAGCTCCAATGAAAATATCAAAAGAGGAATTAATGTAAAAAGCTATATCAACCTGATCAAAAATGAGAGTGAGAATCTAAGATTTCCAACTCAATCTGGGAGAGAGCTTTACATTATTCCTTCTAAAAATTTCTATTTGGATGTAGATACCGCAGCAATCAAAGCGTCTGGCCTAATCCCAGATAACTTAAAGCCATTTATCACTTCAAGAATGGAATGGTCACTTACTGGTAATAGTATTGATAAGGCCAGCTTGATGATTCTTGACTTAATCGCCAATGGCAATTGGGAAAGACCTATATATTTCAACAATACATCATTGGCTACTATCGGATTTGATTTGAAAGACTATACGGTGCAAGAAGGAACTGTCTACAGATTACTGCCCGTAAAAAAACCAGCAGGCTATCCATTAGACAACCTAATTGATACGGAGAAAATGTACGATATGCTTGTGAATAAATTCGATTACAGAGGGTTGGATGATCCAAACACTTACAATAGCCAAGATTACAGATTCTTTGTGTTGAACCATAGATCGGCTTTTAATGAACTTGCTAGTGCATTGTACTTGCAGGATGAAGAAGAAAAAGCGAAAGAAGTTATTCTAAAATCGCTTTCAGCTATGCCGGATGAGGTTATCCCTTTTGATTTCTCTGGATTACAGACGGTGGATATGCTATTCAAAGTGGGTGAAGTAGATAAGGCAATAGATATTGCTGAGATACTTGCTCGTCGTGCGGATGAAATGATGGCGTACATGATTGAGGAAGATCGTGAAATAGGCAATGAATTGCGCATTAACTTGGTAACGCTAATGAATCTTCAACGACTTATGCGCAATTATGACCAAGAAGAATTGGCCATCAAATATGATAATATGCTCAACCGCCATTACGGTGCAACCGGCGTAGAAAGAATATTGAGATAAACCCATATTGTTAATTTTAACCAAAAAGAGGTATCCAATAGGCTACCTCTTTTTTATTTAGGACAAATATTTCAACGCTTACACCTTGCTCAAAAGGCAATAAGTATAAAAAACTGCCTTCGAAATCAGCGGGAGGATAATTGATACACCACCCTCCCGCCATTTCAATGGCAGATTGAAGCAGTGAATTATTGGTTTGAAAACCTAGTGGTTACTTAAAGCCTTCTTTTTATGCAGAATATAAAATAAGTCTAGTCCTTGCTTTGGGTCTTCCACTTCATAATAATCTTCATGACGTATGCTCGCCACCAAACTATCATTCTTTCCTTGCAACTTATTTCTATTGAGGCGATTAAGAAGCTCATAAGGCACACGCAAAACGGAAGCTGGCAAGCGGTATTGCAGTTTCAGAATGTCCCAACGCATAATCTTATTTACCGATTTCTTATTTTCTTCGTAATACCTCATCACTTTCTGATTGCCTGCAATTCCTTTGGCTTCCACTTCATCAAAAATGCTTTCGCACAGAACTTTCAGCTCACTGGGTGTGTACTCCCGCTCATGCCAAGGATTCCGTGAAAGCGTCCAATTGATATTGGGAGTAGAAATAATAGCCTTACCACCTGGCTTAAGTACTCGATATATTTCCTTCAGAAATGCCTTGTCGTCCCGGATATGTTCTATCACCTGAAAACTAACCACCGTATCAAAACTCTCTGACATGGCAGCAGGCAGCGGTGGAATATTGCCTTGAATAAATTCGATTTTTGGGAATTTAGTGCTCAATTTATCAATCACCTCCTGAATCTTATCCAACGCCTTATAACTTTTGGCGGCAGGTGCGAGTAATTCAACTCCCCTACCCTCGCCACAGCCCAATTCGAGCAAATCGCCTTTCACATAAGGCAATGCCGCGTAATATGCCTTCAGCAATCGCTGATGAATGGGATTGTCAGATACTATTTTGTCAGACGCAATTTCAGTCGTGTACGTACTCATTTCACAATTCTTTGCACAAAATTAACTGAATATTCGGCATGAGGATAGAATAAAAGCAAAAAGGCCAAACGTATATCCTAAAAACCCGTTTATTTTGTACATTCAATCTCTGTTTGACCTGAAGAAATTCCTTATTCCAATGCAG
>JBDNFI010000023.1:0-32783 GCA_041689935.1 Cyclobacteriaceae bacterium | reverse complement strand
ATAAACGAATATTTCTTTCGCTTTAACAGAAGAAATCACAGAGAAACAATTCTCATGAAACTCATCGAACGATGTATGAAAACTGTCCCAATTACCAAAAAATCAATCATTGGGCTTGCGACCTAAATGAGTAACCCTATTGATTTTATAGAATTTACAAGAAAATTGTAAAATCTATAAATTTTAACTTTTTCAAGAAAAAAAAGATGCGCAAATTATGTCAACAGGACAGATTTTTATTATATCAATGTGAAGTAATATCCTTGCTTAGACTTTAAGTCTTACTTCGGAAAAAGTAGCGTTTCCGAAATACCGGAATAAAAAAGAATGGGCACTTTGAAAAGATTATATAAAGGAAAGGCAGCAATCAAATCCCATTTTAAATTCAAAACATGGAAGATTATTAGCTGGACGAATTTATCAATTCATCTTCACCTTGTAAATAAAAGCAGGTGGGAGGTTAAGAAGGCAAAAATCAATTTTACAGTTTTGAAATACCTTTTCAATGTCTTTGTAGTCATTTAAGGAATATTGGTATTGTATAAATATGCCGGTATTGCGGAGCTTGCTTTGTATATTTTCGTAAATCTTGTTTTTGAAAGGCGTATTGAAAAGAGCTAACGGTAGGCTAGAAATCACAATATCGAAGTAATTATCATCTAATTGGCTGATATTTGAAACGCATTCGCCCTTTATGGTCAAGCGCGTATCCCGAATATCCTCCAGCAAGGCGGCCAATCCTGCATGGTTTTCATAAGAATACAATTTAGAGTCGGGCGACATCCTGTTCAAAATCTCTTTGGTGATCACCCCATCGCCAGCACCTAGTTCAAGCACATTTAGTCGTTTTTCAAAGTCAATTCCCTTAATTATTTTCCGCGTCAAATACCCGCTGCTCGAAGCTATGCTTCCTATTTGCCTTATGTTCCTGAGACCTTCGACCGTAAATTTCGCTTTCATATTTATTTAAAAAACATATCTTAAATTAAATCTACTTGTGGGCAATTTCATTTTGCGCTTTGTAATTTAACTCTTTTTTACAAATATGATAGATCGGTTATAAAAAGAAAAGAAAATTTAACCATTACTCTAATTCAAAAAAAATTCAATTAGATGATTGGCCGTTTCCATCCATTAAGGGCAAATTCAGTTTTCAATCGGAACCCATATTTTATTTGGTCTTAAATGAAACACCATTCAAACCAGTAAGTTCAAATGGATTGGCTAAAACCTAATTTTTTGGTAACCTTTGAGCAATTAGAACGATTAACCATTATTACCCCAACTGTACCAACAATTTTGAAAACCAAAATATATGTCAGTAAACAAAGAATACAGCCTATTTGATGATGTGTGTGGTTTTGTAGATGAAGCCGCCAAATATTTAGACATCGAAGCTGGAATGCTAGAGCAAATTAAGCAGTGCAATAGCATTTACAAATTCAACTTTCCATTGCGCAAAGATGATGGCAGCTACGAAGTGCTCACAGGATACAGAATCCAGCACTCCCACCATAAGCTTCCTGTAAAGGGCGGTATCCGCTACAGCGAGCATGTGAGTGAAGATGAGGTAAAAGGACTATCTGCATTGATGACATACAAATGTGCCTTAGTAAATATTCCGTTTGGTGGAGCGAAAGGCGGCGTACGTATCGACCCCCTCAAGTACGATGCAAATCAACTTGAGCGTATAACCCGTCGCTACACATCTGAGCTTATCAAAAAGAAATTTATTGGACCCGCTATTGATGTGCCAGCGCCAGATTATGGTACAGGTGCTAGAGAAATGTCTTGGATAGTAGATACTTACGAGGCATTTAATCCAGATTCGATCAATGGCAAAGGCTGCGTTACTGGTAAACCACTCTCTCAACATGGCATCGAAGGCCGTACAGAAGCCACAGGCATGGGTGTATACATTGGGATACGAGAAGCAGTAAGTGTGAAGGAAGATATGGATGCTATAGGCATGACTACTGGTCTGATAGGTAAAAAAATTATTGTGCAAGGACTGGGAAATGTAGGGTTTCATTCGGCCAAATATTTACAAGACGCTGGTGCGATCATTATAGCCATTGCAGAATGGAATGGTGGCATCATTGATGAAAATGGCATTGATATTGAAAGTTTAAAAGCATATCAAGTTAAAAATAAGAGCTTCAAAGGCTACTATAAAGGCACTTTTGTAGAAGACAGCAAAACACTACTTACACTCGCCTGCGATATACTTATCCCAGCAGCCTTAGAAAATCAGATTACCATTGAAAATGCCAAGGACATCAAAGCCAAAATTGTAGGAGAAGCGGCAAATGGCCCAGTGACTCAAGAGGCTGAACAAATTCTCCTTCAAAAAAACATCCTAGTGATTCCTGACATGTTTTTGAATGCGGGAGGTGTTACAGTTTCTTATTTCGAATGGCTCAAAAACCTCTCCCGCGTATCCTTTGGTAAAATTGAAAAAAGATACGATATGCAGAAATTCTCCGTCCTTTTAGAAAATATAGAGAAAGCTACTGGTGAACAATTTAGCGATGAGTCCAAAGAAATAATAGCCAAAGGAGCTAGTGAGCGTGACTTGGTGAATTCTGGTTTGGAAGAAACCATGGTAAATGCCTACCACAGCATGAATGAAATGCGCCATGAAAAGAAACTTCAATCTCTTCGTACAGCAGCATTTATTCTCGCCCTCCAAAGAATTTCGATTAGCTACCAAGACTTGGGGATTTTCCCCTGATCGGTCAAATCCTTTAAAAACTATCTCCACAAAAGCGGAAATGCAGTCAAATGCATCTCCGCTTTTTTTATAAATTACGAAGATAGATTTAATAAGCTTCAGAATTCGTATTAACTTCGTGTTATCAATCCAAAAATCGTGTATAAGCTTCTTCTCCGTCCTTTTTTATTCCTTTTTCCAGCAGAAAAAGCGCATACCCTTACTTTTTCACTTGCCCGATTCAGTTTTTCAATTCCCGGATTCAAATCTATATTCAAGTTATTCTTTCCTGTAAATGACCCTGCATTGGCTGTGGACTTATTTGGACTACGATTTCCAAATCCTGTAGGGTTGGCTGCGGGTTTCGATAAAGATGCCAAAATGATGGATGTATTTGCCGCTATGGGCTTTGGCTTTATCGAAGTAGGCACACTCACTCCCAAAGGACAAGCAGGCAACCCCCTCCCGCGTCTTTTCCGGCTTCCACTCGACAACAGTTTGATCAACCGAATGGGCTTCAATAATGGCGGAGTTGACGCAGCTGTCGAAAGATTGAAAAATCGGCCTAAAGGCGTAATTATTGGTGGCAATATTGGAAAAAACAAAGCAACACCCAACGAAGACGCTTGGAAAGACTATGAGTATTGCTTCGAAAAACTTTTCAACTATGTAGATTACTTTGCCATCAATGTAAGCTCGCCGAATACGCCCGGTCTTCGCGAATTGCAAGAAAAAGAGCCACTAACCAAGCTACTTCTTCATATGCAAAAGCTGAACCACGCCAAAGAAACACCTAAACCGATATTACTGAAAATCGCTCCAGACTTAAGTAATCATCAACTAGACGATATTATTGAAATTGTAAAAACCACCCAATTGGCGGGAATCATTGCGACCAACACAACCATAGATCGAAGTGGGTTGCAAACAGCCAAATCAGAGATCGAGCGTATGGGTGCGGGAGGATTAAGTGGCAAAGCGGTGCGCAATCGTAGCACAGAAGTGATTCGCTATTTGCATACAAAAAGTAATGGATCATTTCCAATAATTGGTGTAGGCGGGATTTTTAATGAAGCCGATGCCAAAGAAAAATTAGATGCCGGAGCATCGCTCGTACAAATATATTCGGGCCTTGTATTTGAAGGGCCAGCATTGCCTAGCAAAATTTGCAAAGCACTCAAATGATTAGAGGAAATATTCGTTACCATTCGGATTTTCGTAATTTGGTGCCTAAGTTCCGATTGTATCGGCTTGATAGTTGCCAAATAGTGCTTCAATCAGCAATTTTTTATGCGTAAACACATTAATGGCTAAAACAGAAAACTTCAGAAAAGGAAATGCTCGAAAAGCAGAACCAGCACCAAAAAGCCCAGCTTTTTGGAAAGATCGCCGTTTTCAAATCAGTATAGGAATCGTACTCATCGCCCTATCGGCGTTTATGTTTTTTTCGTTCGTATCCTACTTATTTACAGCACGCTACGATCAAAGCCTTGTACGAGACATAAGCTGGACTGAGTGGCGAAATTATATCGGCGAAGTTAAAAATAGCCTTTCCCTAGCGGGTGCATTTGTGTCGCACTATATGATTTTTCGCTGGTTTGGTTTAGGTGCATTTTTCCTCTGCCCAATCATTTTTGTGATCGGCGTAAATATCCTCTCTGTTAGGAGAATAGTCGCCTTCCAACTTGTATTTGGTTTTAGTTTTTTCTTCCTTATTTGGATCACACTTTTCCTAGGGTATCTGGATGTCAACAATTGGGTAGGCAAAGGATTATCGCTTTACACTGGAGGCATCGGTTATGTAATTGGCGGAATGGCAGAAGCCTTTATGGGTATTGGTACCCTTATCGTATTGGCCATTAGCCTGCTAATTTTCATTGTCTATTTTTTCAATGTTCAAAGTCTTCCTTCTTTCAAAAAGAATTTGGATAAAGATAAAAAATCTCAAGTTGATTTAGAACATGATGAAGATGAGGATATTATTCCATGGAAAGAAGAGAAAATCAGTGAAAAAGTCTCCTTAGATTTTGACGAGGAGGAAGAAGATGAGAGCAAAGATTGGAAAGTAAGCATCAAAGATGAAAAGCCGTCAAAAGGTAAAACCTCTAGCGAAAGCCCAACCCTTGAGGTAGCTATAGTAAATGATGAGGCAGCGTCGGAAAAGGATATTGCATTGAGCATCGAAGCACAAAAGCGGGAGGAAAAAGCCAGGGTTCTCAATAGCGAGAACTACGATCCTACCCTCGATTTGGCAAATTATAAATACCCAACTCTCGATTTGCTGGAGGACCATGGCGGCAATACCAAAGTGCAGGTAGATAGAGAAGAGTTAGAAGAGAATAAAAACAAAATCGTAGAAACGCTTTCCAGTTTTCAAATCGGGATTGAAACCATCCGCGCGACTATTGGGCCTACGGTGACCCTCTACGAAATCATCCCAAAAGCAGGCGTAAAAATTTCTAAAATCCGAAATCTCGAAGATGATATAGCCTTGAGTTTGGCTGCTTTGGGTATACGAATCATTGCTCCTATTCCAGGGCGTGGCACTATCGGGATTGAAGTGCCAAATAAAAATAGGGAGCTTGTGAGCATGAAATCCCTTGTATCCACTGAGAAATTCCTCAAAAGTGATATGGAACTTCCTGTAGTCATTGGCAAAACCATTTCCAATGAAGTATTTATGGCTGACCTTGCCAAAATGCCCCATCTCCTCATGGCAGGTGCCACTGGTCAAGGTAAATCTGTGGGATTGAATGTGCTGCTGACTTCCCTATTGTATAAGAAACACCCCTCCCAACTCAAGTTTGTATTGGTAGATCCCAAAAAGGTGGAGCTAACACTATACAACAAAATAGAACGCCATTTCTTGGCCATGTTGCCAGATGCAGAAGAAGCAATCATTACCGATACCAAAAAGGTAGTAAATACTTTAAACTCACTTTGCATCGAAATGGAAAACCGATACAATTTATTGAAAGATGCGGGTTGCCGAAATTTGAAAGAGTACAATGTGAAATTCGTTACTCGCAAACTGAACCCTGAGAGAGGCCATCGCTTTCTACCATATATAGTATTGGTAATAGATGAATTAGCCGACTTGATGATGACTGCCGGCAAAGAAGTAGAAACACCGATTGCACGTTTGGCTCAATTGGCTCGTGCAATAGGTATTCACCTGGTAGTAGCTACTCAGCGACCTTCTGTGAATGTGATCACCGGGATAATCAAAGCGAACTTTCCCGCAAGGATGTCCTTCCGAGTTACGTCAAAAGTAGATTCACGTGTGATATTGGATACTGGCGGCTCCGATCAGTTGATTGGCCAAGGCGATATGCTACTGAGCATGGGATCCGAACTGATACGGCTGCAATGCGCATTTATAGACACCAGCGAGGTGGACGATCTTTGCGACTTTATTGGAAACCAAAAAGGCTATTCTACTGCCTATATTTTGCCTGAATACGTAGGTGAGGAAAATAGTGATAGCAAATTGGATGTGGACTTATCAGATAGGGATGATTTATTCGAAGATGCGGCTCGACTTATCGTGATGCATCAACAGGGAAGTACATCGCTGATTCAGAGGAAATTAAAACTCGGATACAACCGTGCCGGGCGTTTAATTGACCAATTAGAAGCAGCCGGAATTGTCGGCCAATTCGAAGGCAGTAAAGCCAGAGAAGTTTTAATTAGCGACGAGTACGCCTTGGAACAATTATTGCGTGATATGCCTTCAAAATGACCCTGTAATGAACAACATGCGTAGAATTTTCCTTTCTATATTTTTAATATTTTTTTTCAACCAAATTGTTTCTGCGCAATACGATCCACGCGCACTGATTATTCTGGATAACATGAGCAATAAGTACCAAAATATGGGTGCTTACTTAGCCAATTTCACTTATTCTCTTCAAAATGAACAAGAAGGTATTAGCGAATCATTTGAGGGTAGTCTGCTAGTAGTTGGAGATAAGTTCCGATTGCTTATGGCAGGTCAAGAAATTTACTGCAATGGCACCACCGTTTGGACCTATATAGAAGAGATCAATGAAGTAAATATTGACAACTACTATCCAGAAGAAATGGAAATGAGTCCGAGTAACATCTACGCAGCTTACAAAAATGGATACAAATACCAATTTATTGAGGAAGTGAATACGAATGGAAGTTCCGCTCAAATTATAGACCTAGTGCCAGAAGATGCTGGCAGCCCCTTCTTTAAAATTAGACTTGAAATAGGAAAGGATGACTTGAATTTGAAAAGCTGGGAGATTTTTGATAAAAATGGAAATAGGTATAACTATTCAGTAAACTCTGTTCAAAATAAATCAAATACGGATCAAAAAGAGTTTGAATTTGATGTGAAAAGACACCCTGGCGTAGAAGTGATTGATTTAAGATAATTGCCAGTCCTGTTTTGCCTCTCTAGATTAAAGCATCTTCTTCACAACTCTATTGACCGCACTGAGGTAAGATGATCCAAATAAGTTAGCATGTACCAATAGCGGATACAGATTGTATATATCCACCCGCTCTTTAAAGCCTGGCTCCAACGGAAAAACCTCTTCGTAGCTTTGATAAAAAGCTGGATCGAAGCCTCCAAAAAGCTGAGTAAAGGCTAGCTCCATTTCTCTATGTCCAAAATAGACGGCGGGGTCTATAAACCATTTGTAGCCGTCCGGGCCGTTGTGGATATTCCCACTCCAAAGATCACCATGCAGTAGCGCGGGCTTTTCTTTTGGGAAAAACCCTTCCAATTTAGGATATAGTTTTTCGAAATTCCTCAGCCATGCGGCATCTACCAACCCATTATAAAATGCCAAACCAGCCTGTATTTCCAATCTATTGTAAATAAAAAACTTGGTCCAATCCTTAGAAAATGCATTTTTCTGAACGAGCCTGCCAATGAAACCATCTACTTCGAGACCGAAATGACTGTGGGTTACAGTATGCAGCATTGCCAAGTCCTTCCCTAGCATTTCCCAATGATCTGAAGCGGGAGGATTGGATTCTAAGAACTCCATCAGGATGTATTGCTTATCTGCAATTTGACCATAGCCATAAACGGTAGGAATACGCAAATCGGCACTAGATGAGAGAAATTTCAAGCCTCCCGCCTCTGCTTCGAATAGCCCTACTTCCAACATATTCCATTTCAGAAAAAAAGCTCCCCTATCGGTGAGAATTTTGGCAGCGGTACTGATACAGCCACCAGACTGGAAATTCACATCTAAGATTTCCGCATCCAGACCTGTACTTTGAAAAATAGCTTGTTCGTAAAAATCGTTTTGTTGAAAAGGGAAACTCATTTTTCAGATTCCTTTTGAATAATATGCTTGAGAAGTTTATCGCAAGAGCGATCTAAAATTTCATACACTTGATGAAAGCCTTCCATTCCACCAAAATAGGGATCAGGCACATTGATATCATCTTGTTGCTCGTCAAAATTGCGCATAAAGTAAATTTTCTCGGGATCCACCTTATTGTCCTTGGCCATCTTGGTGACATTGGCTGCATTTTGCCTATCCATCGCAATCACATAATCAAATTTACGTAAATCTTGCGGCATCAATTGCCTTGCTCGATGCGAGATGGGAATATTATAAAAATTGGCGGTTTCAATGGTTCGTGGATCGGGCTGCTCGCCTGTATGAAAGTCTGACGTACCACAAGAATCCACAGAAATATGGGCAGCATCGCCCACTTTATGCGAAAAAATAGCCTCAGCAAGAGGAGAGCGACAAATATTCCCAAGACAAACGAACAATACTTTAACCATAGTTCAAAGATAGACTTATCCCAAAAACAATCCATGCCAATAGTAAAAAGGAAGGGCGAAAAGGGTGAAATAAATTCGTTCCATTCGATTGGAAAATCAATGAATTATAAGAATTTCACATCGTCAAAACAATTGAATAGAAAGGCCTAGATGTATACCAAAATTTCCCATAAAATCGCCTCAAATGGAATCCTTATCATCCTTTCGGCAGCCATATTATTTCACCTAATGGTGCTTGTGAGCATTATTCCTTATCAAATGGTATGGGGTGGCAGGCTACAGAGCAAAAAAGAAATGATTAATTTTGAATTAGTCTCCATTCTTTTAAATTTCCTAATGCTTGCCATTGTAGCCATTCATGCTAAAATCATTAAACTGAAGGTTCATCCAACCATTGTGAAAATAGCCTTATGGTTGATGGTTTTTATTTTTATGATGAATTCGATTGGGAATCTCTTATCTCTAAATGAGATGGAAAAATACATTTTCACTCCTTTGACTACCCTTTTGGCTATTTTTAGTTTTACCCTTGCAAGCAAAAAGCGGTTGGTACGTAAATAAAAATAGTCAAGCTGTGATTTTGATTAATGGCTAGTCATTTGAAATACAGGACATTATCAAACTTCGTGTGAAATAGGAATTAGCTATGTGAATAAGAGCCTTTTAGATTTTAATTTGATCAAATAAATAAGTAGAAAAGAATATTTCTTAGCCTATTCAATAATTTCTATTACTATCTTAGTGAGATATGCTCCCATATAAGGCCCCACCCAATTGAGCGATCGCACCTCATCTTTTGTGGAAGTATCATAGCGAATATCATCGGTGATATAGCCAATGTAATCACCATTGAAACTTGTAATCATCAATTGATGGCCATTTGCTAAGGCCAATTCATCGAAATGGCCTTTTACAGATAATTCACCTGAAAAATCAGCTGGCATGCCTAGCAATAAAATTTCACCAATTTGCAGAATATTGATTTTCCCTTCAAGCTCACCCATCGCCATATTAAATACCCAATCGCGCACACCAAATTCTTTGGTCAGACGCATTTGACTCTTTGCCAGAGATAAAGAAAGCTTTTGCATGGAAATACTAGCAGTAGAATCTACTGCCTCAATTGCTAAGTTTGATAAAATAATATTAGCTAATTTATTACCATAATCTTCTGCGAAAGCAATATCAAAAAGACCATATTCCTTAGGGCGATGGCTACCTACCATCCCTGCGCTAAACATAGCAAAATTGAATCCTCCCGCTTTCAATTCTTCGAGCATTACATTCGGATAGTCTCCGCTAAGCAAAAAAGTATTTTTATGGATCAGGCTAGGATGTGCTGCATAGGTTACCCAAATTCCTTTTTCACCATTTTTCTTTTCTACCATCACCATTCTAAGCGATTCGTCAATAGCCTCGCTTTCCCTGTCTAGCCGATGCTCCATTAGTCCTTTTGTTGCCATTTTTTGAAATCCTATTGCCCCGGCAGACTTGTTGGCTCTCGCTTGTTGGATAGATGCTATAATTTGATCTCCTAGATAGGCTACTCGCTGTGGATCAAATTTTCCAGTAATAAATCGACCCGCAAACGAATCGAGCCATCCACCAATGGAGGTATGCGTATGGGTGGCTGTGAAATAGGCATTATTGAAATCAAAATTAATCCTTGGGAATTCTTGCTTTAGGTACTCAACCAAAGCGGGAGGAAACAAAAGCAAATCTACAGATACAATAGCCACTTCTTTTTCACCATTATTGATCAGCAAACTTCTCACAAAAATTGAATCGTTGACTTCTACATAAGGGCCTCTTGGCTTATAGCCTACCAACAGTTCGGGCTCTTGTGGTGTGATATTCAGGGATGCCCACCCAATTTCTAATTGCTGGCTAGTATCCGATTTAGTGACATCGGCAAGCTCAAAATCAGCAAGTCTTTTCATCATTTCGATGGAAAAAGCCTTATCTTCAATTGGACTTCGATCTATAGGACGTAAGGTTGCTAGAATCACCGCCAGCAGAATAATCAATATATTGGCTAGAATTTTCAAATCAATATCAGCTCTTAGGGCTTAATTTTTAGGCATTGGATGCCATTCACCATTTAGATTCCAAAGATACGTGAATTAAAGAAGGAAAGGTGATTTCACTCTTGAGTAAAAAAGGATAGAAATGCAATGGAGACAATAATGGTGGCGACAAAAACCATGTCGAACAAAAGACCAACGCCTAGCAACAACAAATAATAAATGGGCACCATAAATAAGCCCAGCGCAAATTTAATAGAAGGCTGAAAGTGCGGATCTTTTACTTTATACCTAAGAATCCACCGCAGCATTAAGAAAACAGGCAAATGCATAAATTTGACCAAGAACGAAAAACCAAATTTCTTAGTGCGAAGAGTTGGCTGATCTTCCAGATGGAAAAAATCTGGATCTGTCAATTCGGCACCTCTATAAGGCGTATTGCCAAACCATTTTGCCTCTTCTTGTTCAGAAATATGCAAGCATACTTTTTTCATGCCCAGGCTAGTCTCTTTCGTCAATGCGCGAGCCGCATTTGTTGGATTTTCGCTATATTCTTCTAAGTATTCATTCACCAAAATAGGCTTTCCTATTTTCATCCTGATCACAGCATTAGAAGCAGAATAATGCTCATAATTAATACCCATCGGAATTATATATAAGTTCACGTCCTTCTCAGCCGACGCTAAAGCTCCAAAGGCAATTCGAGTGAAGCCTTTAGATAATGGTCGTACTCGCCTTACCATTATTTGACTTGCTTCGGGAAACATCAATAACCAACCACCCTCCCGCAACAACTCGTTGCAGCCTTGGAAAACCTCCAAATTCTTTAATGTTTCTCTTAGGCCATCTCTTTGCCTGTAAACAGGTCTGACATGAATTTTACTAAGAATTTTTCCTGCCCATTTCTTTTTGAAAATATCTGCTCTTGCCAAGAAATGAATATCCTTTGGCAGCATCACCGCTGGTAAGATGGCATCCATAAAAGCACTTTGGTGGTTGGGTGTAAAAATAACTGCACCCTTTTTTGGGATATTTTCTAAGCCCTCCACGATTACCTTTCTACAATAAAAGAAGAAACCAACGCGGGTTAAGTGTTTCAAAAAGAAATAAAGCATAACTTAAATAGCAGGAATTTTACGTGAAGACCAAAAATAGCTAAGAGCAAGCCCACTAACCAAATGCCAAATTCCCCACCATGCTACTACCAAGGCCATGCCACCCAAACCATTGAAAAATGAAAAAACCAATAGCAAGCCCAATCCACTATTTTGAATGCCTGTTTCCATCGCAATGCTACGTCGGTCTGGCACACTGAGCCTAGCCAGCTTAGCTGTATAATACCCTATCGAAAAAGCCATTGCATTGTGAATGGCCACTAAAACAAATGCGTAGGAAATGTATTGAATGAAATTGCTATAGTTGGAGGAAAACGCCAAAATGATGAATGCGATAAAAATGCCGATAGAAATTTTTCTGATTAAATCTCCATACTTTTCTGCCCAGTCATCGTTTTGCTTGCGAATAACAATGCCTGCAATTAGAGGCACTCCCAAGATCACAAAAACCGTCTTCAGGGAATCGGCAAAGTCAAGATTTACATTATTGATAATAGCGGCTGTTGGCTCGTATAGGCTTCCATAAAAATACAAATTGAAAGGAGTGGCGACTACCGCCATCATGGTAGCAAATGCGGTGAGTGTAACCGATAGTGCGGCATTTCCACCCGATTGCAAACTGAAAAAATTGGACACATTGCCACCGGGGCAGGCTGCTACCAAAATCATCCCAAGAGCTAGAGAAGGCATCGGCTGCCAAATGTAGACCAACACGAAAGTAAAAAATGGCAAAAGAATAAATTGGCAAAGGATCCCAATCATTACTGATTTGGGATATTCAGCCACTCTTTTGAAGTCCTCCAGCTTGAGTGCCAAGGCTACACCAAACATGATAAAAGCAATGCAAAAATTAAGCATCCATGCAGTGCTATCATCGAAATTTAGACTTAGCTGATCAATTGTATTTGGTTCCAGAGGTAGAGGGATTAGCCTTCAAAGTTAATATTTTTATGGGCACCATCACAAAATGGTTTATTGGCAGAAGCTCCACATCGACAAAAAGCAGTGCGTTTCTTCTTTAAAATTTCTTTCCCATCGGCTGCCTTTACAAGCACGTCTCCATGTACCATCAATGGCCCATTCTTTAAAACCTCAGCTTTTATGGAAGTTTCCAAAGAGGATTTATCCGTTAGATTTTCCCTATTTGGATAGGATAATGCACCAGATGGGCATTTATCTATCTGATTTCTAATTTTGTCGGCAGTAGCCCCATTCACGTTAATCCAAGGACTTCCCTGTGGATTAAACACCTGATTGAGGCCTCTCCAACAATTTTCGGAGTGAATGCACGCACTTGGCTTCCATAAAATGGTGAATTCATCATTCTTATATTCCTTTACTTGTGTCTTTTCGTCCATTCCTTCAAGCTTTTCCAAAAAGTACGGAAAAAAATTCAATCTTACTTATATTAGTGTTTACAAACCAAACAATACACCACCATGGAATGGGCAAAAGAAGATATTCATCGTAAAATCGTTTCAATTATTTTTGGCGTAGAAGCCTTTTTTTCACTTATTGGAGGCATCATTATTTTTGCTTTCGCGCCTTTCTTAAAGCAACTTATTCAAAACGAAGGATTAGAAGATCAATGGATTTTTGAATTCTTATTAAATTTTGGATTGAGCTTTATTGGCTTTATCGCTTTGCTCTTTGTGATATTACATTCGATAGCGGCCTACCTAATTTATAATAAAAGTAAAGGTGGATACATATTTGGAATTATATTATCCATTTTCAGCCTTTTCAATTTTCCAATTGGTACTATCGTTTCTGCTTATAGTATTATAGTATTGGGAGCCCATAGTCAGCAAGAGGAAGCTATTTCTCCTCCAATGCAATAGAATTTGAAGATAAGGTCTGTAAAAAACGCTTTGATTCGGCTTTCTCATTACTCTACCAATGAGAAAAAGTATGGCACAGCCCTAATATTAAAGCTTCGAGTCAGATGGGAAATGAGGGTACACAATAAGTAAGAGCGATTAAACGGCAACATTGGGTCACTTTCGACGCTGTAGTGGATAGCAAACAATTGAAAGAGTTATATCTCTAATTAGCATCCTCTACTCATCACATTTATTGTGTAAAAAAGCGGGAGGTTAGTGTAATTCTATATCTTGAGTTTATTCCATTTGGATCATTCTTTCTCAAAAATCCTCGTCCTTCACATATAATTAAGGGTCAAAAATGCAATCATTGTATGTGCTCAATTGTTGTGAATCGTAATCAATTTTCTAGCATTGTGTAGAGATAGGTATCTTGCAGAAATGAAGTTTGTAGAATCAAAGATTGACTAACAATAAAATCGCCTTAAACCCTTAAAAACATCCGTATGTCTGAAAAACATTATTATAATGCTAACGACCTCAATAAATTTGGCAACATCTCTGATTTCCAACAAAAGATGGGAGATAAATTCTTCGATTGGTACGGAGAGGTTTTCGCTGAGGGAGAATTATCCGCAAGAGAAAAATCATTGATTGCTTTGGCCGTTGCTCATGCTGTACAATGCCCTTACTGCATTGATGCGTATTCTTCTGATGCCTACAAAAAAGGATATTCGGAAGGGCAAATGATGGAAGCTGTGCATGTTGCGGCAGCGATTCGCGGCGGAGCCAGCCTAGTACATGGTGTACAAATGATGAATAAAGTGAAAGAAATAGGAATGTAATGAAATCATTAAACGCCCTCGGGCACCACTTATCTTACTCAGAAAGGCAAATTGACATTCTGGAAAAGGAAGGTGAAAATCAACAGCCTTTTTTTAGAGAAAAATTAGAAGCAATTGGCCTGAGCCCTTTAAAAGCCACTGGCATAGAAATAATGCAGGTGAACATGGGCAAAATGTGTAACCAAGTATGTAAGCATTGCCATGTAGATGCAGGGCCAGACCGAAAGGAAATAATGACCCAAGAGACCATGCAAAGTATTTTGGATACACTCAAAAGTACTGATATAGCTACCGTAGATTTGACTGGTGGCGCACCAGAGATGAATCCGCATTTCCGATGGTTTGTAGAAGAGATTTCAAAACTAGGCAGACATATAATAGTTAGATGTAATCTTACCATCATCTTGGTAAATCCAAAATACCATGACCTCCCGCATTTTTTCAAAAAGCATAAGATAGAAGTAGCATCTTCGCTGCCTTTCTATACAAGTTCAAGAACTGATCGGCAAAGAGGAGATGGCGTATTCAACAAAAGCATTGAGGCTTTAAAACTGCTGAATGAAGTTGGTTATGGAAAAGCAGGGAGCGGACTGATCCTTAATTTGGTTTATAATCCTGCTGGAGCCTTTTTGCCTCCATCCCAAGACGCTCTGGAAAAGGAATTTAAAACTGCTTTAAAAAAGGATTTCGATATCGAGTTCAATTCACTATATGCGATCACCAATTTACCGATAAGCCGTTTTTTAGACTATTTGATCAATAGTGGCAATTATGAAAGCTATATGCAGGAATTAATTGACGCTTTCAATCCCGCTGCGGTAGTTTCGGTGATGTGCCGCAATACACTTTCTATTGGCTGGAATGGCTATTTATATGATTGCGATTTCAATCAAATGCTCGACCTGAAAGTAAGTGAAAGTAATGCACAGCATATCAGTGAATTTGATTTGGCGGCACTCAATAATAGAGAAATAATTGTTGGCAGGCATTGCTTTGGCTGCACAGCGGGCAGTGGGTCTAGTTGCGGAGGTTCGGTAGCATAATGGAAAAAGCAGGGCTCATTGTCTTTGTGAAAACACCCTTGGCAGGTGAAGTAAAAACGCGTCTTGCTGCTGATATTGGCAATGAAAAAGCCTTAAATGTGTATTGGCAATTGCTGGAACTCACCAAAAATATTGCCCTGCAATTTGACGGAGCCAAAATGATCTGGAGCAATAAAGATTGGGCAGGACAGGTAAATTATTGGCCTAAAGATTCCTTTGAATTTTATCTCCAAAAGGGTGTTGATCTAGGCGAAAAAATGTCTAATGCCTTAGCATTTCATTTTGAAGAAGGGTTTTCTAAACTAATGCTTATCGGGTCAGATTGCCCTGAAATAAGTATTTCCATCCTAAATGAAGCGATAAAGGCACTAGACCAACATGATTTGGTAATTGGGCCGGCAAAGGATGGCGGGTACTATTTGATCGCCATGAAGAACGTCCATAAGCAGCTATTTACAGATATGGAATGGAGCCATGCCCAAGTATTGGAGCAGACGATACTTAGAGCCGATTCCAATTTATTAAAGTACTACCTACTTCCCACTCTTTCAGATGTCGATAATGTAGCTGATTTAAAATTGCTTTCTGATGAATCCGAAGCCTCTAAAAGTTAGCATTATTATCCCAACCTTGAATGAAGAGCGAAATTTGAGAAAATTGCTTCCTCATTTAACTAAAATGGATAAAGAATCACTGATAAAGGAAATTATCATTGCGGATGGAGGAAGTGACGATCAGACGACTGAATTTGCCCTTAGTTTTGGTGCCAAGATATTGCGAACTGAAAAGGGCAGAGCAATCCAAATGAATGCAGGAGCTAAAAAGGCAACCGGAGAAATTTTGTATTTTGTCCATGCCGATAGTTTTCCTCCATTCCATTTCACAAGCGATATAGTGGCTAAGGTACGCGAAGGAGCTGATTACGGCTGTTTTCGTTCACTCTTTCAAACCAAAAATAAATTCCTCAGAGCCAACTCCTTTTTCACTCGATTTAAGGGCATTATTTTCCGTGGTGGTGGCCAAACCTTATTCGTGAAATCGGCAGTTTTTAAAAAAGCGGGAGGATTCAATGAGTCGCTCGTGATAATGGAGGAATACGAACTGCTAATGCGAATGAGAAAACTCGGAAAATTCGCAATAGTGCAGAAAAGCGTTTTAGTATCTGCAAGAAATTATAACAAAAATGGGTTTGTCAGGCTTCAATTTATTTATGCTTGCATTTTTGTTGGCTTCTTTTTAGGCTTTTCTCAATCATCTCTCATCAAATTTCATAAGACTCGTATCAGTCAAGGGAAAATTTAGCTTATCCGACAAGTCTTTTACTTTCTGGCCAAGTTGGGCAGAAACCTGCCAGAAGTTGTTAGGTTATCCCTTACCGAGAAATTAAATTACACTAACCGCAAAAAAGAAAAAGAATTGCTATTTTGCTTCACTAACTAGCCTTAAATAACTATGAGTGTAGTAAAAGAGTTTAAAGAATTTGCCATGCGCGGAAACGTCTTGGACATGGCCGTGGGTATTATCATTGGCGGAGCTTTTGGCAAAATTGTCGGTTCATTGGTAAATGATTTAATAATGCCTCCCATTGGCCTTTTGGTAGGTGGCGTAGATTTCAAGGATTTACAATACGTGCTAAAAGAAGGTGTCTTAGAAACTACTAATGCCGTGGGTGATATAATTGCGGTCGTGCCAGCGGTAACTATTAATTATGGCAATTTTATCCAAACTACTTTAGATTTCATTATCATTGCCTTTGCCATTTTCATGGTAATCAAGGTCATGAATAATATGAAAAAGAAAAAAGCTGAGGCACTTCCTGCTCCTCCCGCTCCAATAGAACCGAGCAAAGAGGAAAAACTCCTTGCTGAAATTAGGGATATCCTTAAAAATCAGAAATAATTTAGAAGCCGGTTTAGCCGGCTTTTTTTTATAAAAGGAAATTTTTACCATTAAATATCCTCAATAACGTTCCACAGAATCCGATAATCATCAATTGGCATTTATCTACTTCTAATTTCTTATATTTAATAAACAGCAAATTAGATAAAATGAAATCACCTAAGTGGATACCCCCGATTGAAAGCTTGCTTTGGACCTTTGGTTTAATTGCTTTGGCTGTATTCAATCCAGCGAATAGTTCGGGTGGCTTTAGTCTTTGTCCAATCCATCAACTAGGCTTCGATTTCTGTCCGGGTTGCGGATTAGGACATTCCATTGCTTGGCTTTTCAGAGGTGATTTATCTACTTCCATGGATGAACATATGCTTGGCCCTTTGGCTGCTATCATCCTTATTTCCAGAATTATCAAACTGAATTATCAGCATTATTTTACCACCATAAAAACAACAAATCATGCCTAGTGTATTGCAATTACTACCCGAATTACAAGGAAACGAAATGGCTTTCGTACAATCCATAATCAATAATATGACAGATGTGCAGGCGCAAATTTTTGCGAACGCTTATCGCAGCCGTCGCAAATCGGAGGAAACTTTTTTGATAGCGGCCATTCTTGGTTTAGTGCTCATAGCAGGCATTCAACGCTTTCTGAAAAATGAAATCGGAATGGGCCTTTTGTTTTTATTTACAGCTGGCTTATGTTTTATCGGTACCATTGTGGACATTATTCGATATAAGGAGCTTGCTTATGAAAATAATCAAAAAGTAGCGATAGAGCTCGCAGGGAATATTAATCAAATGAAATAAGCTTTTAAGCATCAATAATATGAAAAATCTAACACTATTCTTGCTTAGTGTTTTGCTTATTACTGGATTGATCTCTTGTGATATTCAGATCAAGGAAGGTAATTTATTAGAGCGCTCCATCACCAATAATAACTCCATCAATATTGGAGAGAGTGATCAGGTAAAGGCATTTATAGAAATGAGTGCCGGAGAACTTCTGATTGAACCCGGTGCGAGCAAGCTGATAGAAGGAGAATTTACCTACAATATGGAGGACTATACCATCCTGATGGATTATAAGGAAAAAGGTACCGATGCAGGTGAGTTACGTATTTCTGGCAGTAGCTCCGACAATAAATGGGTGTTTAACAGGCAAGGTGGCCGATCGGAGAATGTTTGGAATCTGAAAATAAATGAAGACATTGAATATGAACTTAACGTGGAGTTAAAAGCCGGCCTCAGTAGAATCAATATTGCAAATTCGAACGTAAAAAGGTTATTTATTGATGCTGCAGCAGGCAAATGTGAGGTATCACTTGGCAATTCTTCTCTTGAGAGTTTGAATATAAATACCACTGCCGGTAAGGTAGAAGCTGACTTTAGAGGAGATTGGGCACAAACCCTTGAAGCAGAAATTACAACGACAGTGGGAGCGGTTGAAATTTGGCTGCCAAATACGGTAAATATTGAAATGACTACTTCTTCGAATTTGGGAAATATAGATGCGGGAGGTATGACCAAAAAGGGAAATATCTACGAATATAGATCAACAACTGCAGAGAATCCAATCACCATGTATTTAAAGGTAAGAAACACTATTGGCAAAATTCAAGTCCGTATAGAGGGGTAATAGCCTTTTAGCGAGTGACGACAATATTTTTGAGATCTATAATGGAAACTTCTTTAAGAGATTGATTCATAAATAATTCGTCGAAATTGGCAATATTTTCTACTTCAGTCTCTGCTGTATAATTCTCGTAATCTTGAAAGGTAATCCCATTTATTTCCCGTCTGTTTATCGCTTTTCTGAATCGAGTTCCTCCGCCATTTACATGAAACGAATAGGCGAGAAAATCCAACGTAAAGCTTTCTTTATTGAACCAATACACGTATTCATCTTCAAAATCTACTCCTCCGCCTTCAGGACTAAATGAAACTTTGATTTTATAATAGGTTTCACCATCAATTTCTACGTCATCGAGCATCGTTTTGTAAACCGCTGGATCGTTCAGTAAGTACGGCAAAATAGCAAAGTATATAACCGAATTGAGACTATTTGCCTGCGCTAATGAATCAGCATCAGTTAATCTAAAATGTTGCCCACCGATTTCACGAGCGAAAAAATCATTATTGAGGAAATCATGGAATGTGCCTAGACTATCGGTGAAAATCCTTTCGTAATTGAAAATCCCGCCGTCCCGATGAATCTTATAGTCCCGATTTCGGAATGAAAATTCGATATTACTGTTTTCGTATAAATCACCTCCATGAACTTCAATACTCTTGCTCACAATTGCTTGAGCATCTAGCTCCTCTTTGCAAGCGGCGAGTCCTAAAACGGTAAAACTTAAAAATAACAAGGATACTGTTTTGCAGTGTGTTAGCATTTCAAAAATAAATTTTTTGGGAAGTTTTGCACAATATTAAGGCAAGATATGTAGTGTACGCAATTACTTAACATGGGTTTTACTTATTTCGTGCCGAGTAGTGTGGCAAGCAGAAATACGTGCTTGGCAGATTTGGTCATAGATTCGATATCTGCCCATTCGTCGGGAAAGCCCCTCCTCCCGCCTCTCTCACCACCCAAGCCGAGGGCAGGCGTCCCTTGCGCAATAGCCACATTCAGATTGCTAGAGCCACGATTGCTTAACGTTGGCTCATAGCCAAGGAACTGACTAATTGAAACACCCAAAGTGACTAATTCAGATTCCAATGCACCCGGAATTTGTCCGCCTGGGGTAAGTTGGAAGGGCTCCATTCTTAGCTCTACGCCCGTTTCTTTTCCTACCTTGGCAATAATAGCCGCTACTTCCGACTCTATTTCCTCAATCACTTTCCCATCCAATGAGCGGATATCTAAAGAGAACCAACCATTCGCAGGTTTGTGATTAAATACGTTTCCACTTTCGATCATTCCAACATTGATAACTGTATTCTCTGATGTATATCTGGCAGGAAAATCTAAACCTAATATTCTATCTATCGCTCTAGATATACCCTGATTTACATTGGGCAATCCCCCATTCAGAGAATGACCGGGTGGGCCTGAAACTTGAATTTTCCACCAGTGAATGCCTAGAGCACCATAGCTCAAAGAGCGACCATCACCCAAGATGTCTACGAAAGCAATTGCGTCATTTTTAAATTCGTCATAGACGAGCTTCATCCCCTGCAAACCCGTTTCCTCCTGTGCTACCGAGGCAAATACCAATGTATATTGTGGCTTAATCCCTACTTCTAATATGGCTTCTGCCGCCATCAACATGGATACCGTGATGGATGATGTGTTGGTACCAGGCCCAATTACTTTCCCATCCGAAATATATGGTTTAGCATCAGTAGCTCTTTGATGCTCGGCTACTCCAGCCAAATCATCGAGTGTCGACACAAAAACCAATTGCTCACTTCGCTGCCCTGGGATTATGCCTATTACATTTGGGCCACTATCCATACGTACATTTTGCAAACCTATTCTTTGCATTTCCTGCATCACCGCTTTAGCTCTTTCTTGCTCTTGTCCGGACGGACTAATAATCCCGCCTATGTTCACCAAACTTTCCGCAGCAGGTGATTTATTATTATCGATCCATAATAGCCCTTTTTGCAAAGTCGGGCTTTGGCCAATATCCAGCGTTTGTGCATGGCCATTTAAGGAGATTAGTAGCAGGAAGAGTAAAGAAATATTTCGCATGACAAATCATTTTTAGTGAAAGTAGGTTTATATGTCCACACAGACAAATGGATTTACATGAAGAATATCAAACCATTGGTTTAAAATTTATTGCCTAAAATTGCATACCTAGATATACCCCCAAAATATGAAAAACTGTATAATCACAGGCATTGGCCATTATGTACCTGAAAGGATTGTTACCAACAAGGATTTAGAAAAAATATTGAATACCACCGATGAGTGGATCGTGGAACGAACTGGGATTGAAGAAAGAAGGTGGTTCGATCCAAACGTAGATACCGTGGCAAGTATGGCAACCAAGGCATCCAGAATGGCCATAGAGAGAGCTGGGATTGACGTGAAGGATATTGAATTTATCGTTTTCGCGAATATCACACCGGACTACTTTTTCCCGGGCTCAGGAGTATTGTTGCAGAGGGAATTGGGCCTAGATGGAATCGGGGCTTTAGATATACGAAATGCCTGCTCGGGCTTTATATATGGATTGTCTGTTGCAGATAAGTTTATCAAAACAGGCACTTATAAAACGATTCTGCTGGTGGGTGCCGAAATACAATCGTCGGCATTGGATATTTCTGACGAAGGTCGTTCGTCTAGCGTGATTTTTGCCGATGGCGCAGGTGCCGTAATATTGCAAGCAACGGATGATGCTAGCAAAGGTGTATTGACTACCCACTTGCATGCCGACGGCAGATTTGCGGAGGATTTGTATGTGAAAGATCCAGGAAGCAGCCGGGCGGTTCGTCTATCTTACGATTTAATTGATGGACCCACTTTCAAGGTGGTTATGAATGGCAATGTGGTTTTCAAACATGCAGTAGTTCGATTTCTTGAAGTGATTAAAGAAGCCTTGGACGCTACTGGGAAAAGCAAAGACGAAATTGATCTATTTATTCCACATCAAGCCAATTTGCGGATTAGCAATTACGTTCAAGAAAAGCTTGGATTGCCCGATGAAAAGGTTTTCAATAACATCATGCATTATGGAAATACCACGGCGGCTTCTATCCCTATTGCCATGAGTGAAGCTTATGGTAATGGTAGATTAAAAAAAGGTGATTTACTGTGCCTCGCTGCTTTTGGTAGTGGATTTACTTGGGCATCTGCTTTGGTACAAATGTAAATACAATGGATTCGGAGAAGATATTCGATGATAATGAGCTTATCCTGCTAAGGAATGTGGAAATCCTAAAATATCGTGAAATAGCTTATGAGAAGGTGAAAAAGATATTGCGGGAGGTTAAAATACAACTAGACCCAAAAGTCAATTCATTGCGGCATTTCCTGCCTACTGGCAGTCTTATCCAAGGTGGCAAAATCTCGAAAGGGGAGCAATTAAATGGACTTCCCTATATGATATTGGACTATCCTAGATTTAAGCAAGGCGACGATTTGCTGCTGTTTCGCACCATGTTTTGGTGGGGACATTACTTTAGTGTGACATTACATTTGCAAGGAGACATCGCAAGCAGGGCATTTGCCAATTTACCATTCATTCGCTTCGACCCAACCTCCCGCTTTTCTATAGATGAAGATTGGAATCATGATGTGAATTCCTATTTACATGATGCTAAATCAATATTGCAAATAGGCCATACTCCGAGAGTACTTAAAATTGCTCAAAAAATCACGCTAGCAAACTCGACCGAGTTACCTAATTTTTCGTTATTATGTTACGAAACATGGATTAAGTTGATAGGCAATTCTTAATTTTACAAACAAAACGATTATATTAGGATGCGTTGAGTATTCTAATTTATTTTTCATTTATATTGTTTCCATATCCATATATTATATAAATCCATTATGCATAGATTTATTATCCTTACCATACCTCTTTTATTTGTTTTTCAATTAACCCTATTTTCACAAAATAGCATCCCTGCCAAGGAGGAAACCCTACGTGCTGTGGGTAAAATGCAAGATGGTCAGCGGCAAGGTCAGTGGGCCTTTTATGACGACAATGACGAACTTGTGCAAACTGGCAATTATGAAAATAACGCGCGAGAAGGACTTTGGCTCTTTTATGAGAACAAGACATTGAAGTATGAAATTACTTATCAAAATAATAAGCCTTTTGGCGGCTATAAGGAATATGGCGTAGATGGCCGATTGAGTTCCGAGGGTCAATTTCAAGATAGTTTGATGGTAGGAACTTGGACTTTCTATCATCCGAATGGAAATCCGCAGCTTATAGGAGAAATGGCTAACGGCAAAATGAATGGATTGTGGAAAGGCTATTACGCCGACGGAAAAATTTACTCCGAGGTATATTTCAGTGAGGGGGAAAGAGAAGGGCCAAGCAGAACCTTCGATATGTCTGGCCAGCAGGTATCCGAGCTAAACTACAGAAATGGAGAAGCAAATGGCGAATATGTAGCCTACCATTTTGGGAACGTGAAAAAAGAAGAAGGCCGCTACGATAATGGAAAAAAAGTTGGGCTTTGGAAAGAATATTATCCAAGCGGCATATTGGCTTCTGAGAAGACTTACTTGAGTGGAGAACCAAATGGAACGTGGAAAGAGTACTACGAAACTCGCCAAATAAAAAGTGAAAATTATTTTGAAAATGGCATAGCCACAGGCACTTGGAAAGCCTATCACGATAACGGGAAAATTGCCAAAGAAGTGATGTATGAAAATGGCCTGCCCAATGGTGCTTATACGGAAAATCATTACAACGGAAGAGTAAGTGTAGAAGGCCAGTACCTCAACGGATTCAAAGATGGTTTGTGGGAAATGTATTTGGAGACAGGCAAAATGTTCTCCATCGGCAATTACAGAGAAGATTTGAAAGTATCGTTGTGGAAATATTTTACAGCAGAAGGCACTATCGAAGCTGAGGGTAGGTACCGCTCCGAAATGGAGGATGGACAATGGTTTTTCTATTATCCAACGGGTAATTTAAAATCGGTAGGTTCCTTTTTACTAGGAGAAGAAGATGGTCTTTGGGGTTTATTCCATGAGAATGGTCAACTGATGCAAGAAGAAACATGGTCGGGGGGTAGACTTATGGGACTTGGCCCGTACACGAATATATTTGGAGATTCGCTGCCTAAAGGCAGCTTCGCCAATGGAAAAGGAATTAGGTATAGTTACCACCGAAATGGCAATAAAGAATCCGAAGGCGCTTACCTAGATGGCATGCCACATGGCGAATGGACCTACTTTTACTCTAATGGAAGAACGGCAGGGAAAGGCAGTATGGTAGATGGAGTGAGAGAAGGCCAATGGACTTTCTACCATGACAACGGCGCAGAGGAATCTAAAGGATTATTTAGAAATGGCCAACCGGATGGAGAATGGGCTTATTACGATCGCAGAGGATATTTAATTGAAGTTACCACGTTCAAAGATGGTATTCAATTGGGAATTAATGAAGAATTAGATAATTGAGCTGAACAGATACTCAATTTGCAGGTTATGTACCAAAATCAATGATTATGTTCGGACTATTTAAGAAGACTACTGAAAAGGAAAAATTGCAAAAGGAATATGCAAAGCTAATGGAAGAAGCGCATAAGCTATCCCATTCTGATCGTCGCAAAGCGGATGAAAAAGTGGCAGAAGCGGAGGAAGTTGCTAAGAAAATGGATGCTTTGAAAGACTAATCTAGTGACCTAAAATCTGGTTGCGTTCAGATTTTATCTTTTTTGACCAAGGATAACACTACAAAAAGCGTTTCTTTTCGCAGAAAATAGCTTTATGAAATTTTTCGGTTCGCCCAAGACCGAAAAATTTCTGCATGTACTCATTTAAAACATACACATATACTCGATAAGGCATACGCTTCTACACTTGCTGGAAGTTGTTGTATTTCTATTTTTTTGTAACGCGGTCGTTCAAATGATTGCCACCTTTGCCTATTATTACAAGAAGCTTTTCATCTCCACTTAAGGCTTAGATTTGCTATCCCGACCAAATAACTATTTGAAAATATTATCCCTCCCAAAATAAGCAACAATAAAACATAAATGGTAAACCTTTAGGAAATTACAAACAACTGATTGTTTAGCAAAAAATTGATTTTCAATTATATTTTTATAAATTTATTCACCGCTAGATAAACTAATAAAAGGATATAAAAATTATGGAAAACCTGAATCAAAATGCTTATTTGGAAGATTATCGCAGCCTCCCGCTATCTGTTGGCGATTGGGTTATTACATTACTGATCACATTTATACCCATTGTCAATGTGATTATGTATTTGGTGTGGGCATTTTCGGATAGCACAAACCACAGCAAACGAAACTTTGCAAAAGCTGCATTAATTTGGATGGCCATCGGCATTGTCATTTATATTATTTTGATTATGATAATGGGAGTAGCAATATTCGGTACTATGCTAACAAATTAATAATTATCATATATAGCGAAAGCTTAATTTCGTAGATTTAAATCAACAATTAAAATCAGCATCCGCTCTTGCACCAAATGCGCGTTTTGCATGTTTTTTAACTATTTGGTTTGAAAACGGTTCAGATCATACAAGGAGATGTAGAACTTGAATTAAAAAAATGACAGTTCTACAAATGACCAAATTAATGAAGTTTATCGATCCATTGGATGCAGATATTAGCCAAAAGCAGGCTCCTCCTTGGGCAAAGGAAAATTCTAAAAGCCAGCTTTCTCGCTATCTAGCATCTGCATATATAAAATAAAGTTATTAGTTAATCTAAAACCCGCCTTTGATTCTAATTAATTAAATTATTTCTTTTTGTTTTCAATCGGTCTTTCAATATCTTGAAAGAACTAGGTTAGTAATGCCGATTGTACTTTGGTCTGTAAGCAAATTGTGAAACGTAATTTTGAAAGCCATGAATTTGAAAAAGGAAGAATTACTGAATGAAACCTACAAGAATTTTTGTGATGCCATCTTGCTAAATTTTCCGAAAGAGCGCATTGGAGAACTTGTGGTTGAAGACGTAATGGGTTACGGAACTACCATAGATGAAAAAATTCACGGTATTGAAGGCTTACAAGATATTGTGCAAAGGCAAATTGATCAAAGTGTTGATTTTCAATTCGTAAACGAGATCAGAGAGATTCATAGGCGATACAATAACACCGAAAATATAGCGGTAATTGTAAGTGAGCTTAAAATTATATTAAAATTGCAGGAGGGTAATAATGAACTTAATGTACGACTCAGCACAGTATTAGAAGATTTTGGCTCTCAATGGAAAGTCACTCATTGGCATGGATCTGTTGCGGTAGATACAGAAAATGATACGTGGCACCAAGAAGAATGGAAAAGAAAAAAGAAAGAGCTTGAGACCTTAGTCTCCGAAAAGACCGCTGAGCTCAATAACTCATTACAAGAGTTGAGAGCAGCTCAAGTGCAGCTTATACAACAAGAGAAGCTAGCCTCACTGGGGCAACTTACTGCGGGGATCGCTCACGAGATAAAAAACCCATTAAACTTTGTGAATAATTTCTCTGACTTGAGTATCGAGTTGCTGGACGAAGTGTTTTTAGAGTTTGAATCTATCGAGACATCTGCTGCCAAAACGGAGATTATAGAATTGCTAAATGATATTAAATCTAACTTAACTAAAATTTATCAGCATGGAACAAGAGCTGATGGAGTAGTGAAATCCATGCTTTTGCATAGCCGAGGTGGAAGCGGCACAATTGAACCAACCAACCTAAATGAAGTAATTAAAGAATACGTAAACCTGGCATTTCATGGAATGCGAGCAAGTAAGTCCCCGATTAATGTTAAAATTAATCTTGCTTTGGATGATAATATTGAAAAATTGATGATTAATTCAGAGGATTTTAGTAGGTTGGTACTCAATTTCTGTAAAAATGCATTTGATGCAATGCTAGAGAAAGTAAATAGCCAATCAACTAAAGACTATTTGCCCACTTTATAAATTACCTCCCGCCGAGAGGGTAAAAGTGTGTTGATCGCATTTGAAGATAATGGACCTGGCATTCCCGATGAAATTAGAGATAAGATACTTTTGCCATTTTTTACCACTAAAAAAGGTACGAATGGAACTGGTTTGGGCTTAAGTCTTACCAATGATATAATAAAAGCCCATGGAGGATCCCTTGGCATTACAAGTGAACTAAATACATTCACAAGATTTGAAGTGCGGATTCCCTCACTTAATAAAACCCCTAAAGAATGAAAATTCTCATCGTTGATGACGAGAAAGATGTAGAAATGCTTTTTCGACAAAAATTCAGAAAAGAAGTGAAAATATATGACTTCGAGTTGGTCTTTGCATTCTCCGGCGACGAGGCTCTTGCAATACTTGGAAGTACCAATCCACCGGAAATCATGTACATTTTCTCTGACATAAACATGCCTGGTATGACTGGCCTAGAGTTGTTAGATAAGGTGAAAGAAAAATATCCACAAATTTCTGTAAGTATGATTTCAGCTTATGGAGATAGCGATAATTATAATAGAGCTATCAATTCGGGGGCACAGGGCTTTTTCACAAAACCAATTGACTTTGATTCTCTCAAAAAAGAAATAGTGAAAATACTACAAAAATAACTTTGTAAACTATGACGAAGATAATGGTGGTGGATGATGAAGCTGATTTAGAAATTTTGATTAAACAAAGGTTCCGAAAGAAAATACGCGAAAATCTGTATGAATTTGTGTTTGCGTGCAATGGAAGAGATGCCTTAGAGAAGTTAGAAGATCATCCAGATGTAGATTTGATATTGAGCGACATCAATATGCCCGAAATGGATGGGCTAACCTTGCTTACGCACATCAGCGAAAAAAATAGTCTTTTAAAATCAGTGATTATTTCGGCCTATGGAGATATGGAAAACATCCGTGTGGCTATGAATTGAGGTGCCTTTGACTTTATAACAAAGCCGGTGGATTTCAAAGATCTTGAAATAACTATTGAAAGAACAATGGTGCATATTGCGCATCTAAAAAATACCATGAAGGCCATACAGGAAAATGACATCCTTAAAATGTATGTTGACGAAACAGTTTTGAATTTTATGGGTGGGCAAGAATTTGCAAACTCCCTACTTGAAAATGAAATTATAAATGGTACCGTTGCCTTTATTGATATCTGTGGATTTACTTCTATCAGCGAAACTCAGCCAGCAAATAAGGTGGTAGAATTACTCAATGATTACTTCGATGTAATGGTCAAAGAAATAATTGATCATAATGGCATCGTTGATAAATTTTTAGGTGATGCAGTCATGGCAGTTTTCAAAGGCGATTATCATCTCGATAGAGCTATTGAAGCCTGCGTGAAAATCAGAAATGCGGTTGAATTAATTTCTACTGAATCAAGTGCAGGCACAGATTATAAGCCAAAAGTTTCTATTGGAATCAATAGCGGTGAAATGGTTTCTGGCAATATAGGCTCCTCCACCTTGAAAAGATTAGATTTTACAGTAATCGGCGATGTGGTGAATGTGGCAGCGAGATTACAGGCATCTGCGGGAGTTGGACAAATTCTTATTGCAGAAAATAACTATGAAATCATTAAAGATTCATTCTCTTGCAATAGAATTGGTGAAATAAAAATGAAAAATAAAAAGATACCCATTGTCATTTATGAGGTTCTAAATTAATTTATCGAAAACCGGCTATTGAATGAGTATTTTGAAAAGCGTTAGATGGAAATCTATTTTTGCATTGAGATCCATCACATATACTTTATTGGGTGTATTTTTGGCAATTATAGGTCTACAAGGGTTTATGATTCCTAATAACTTTCTGGACGGAGGCGTTACGGGAATTTCTATTCTAATCAGCAGTTTTGCAGATATCCACATTAGTGTTTTATTGATTGTGATCAATCTCCCTTTTGTGGTTATTGGCTACAAAAAAATTGGCAGCACATTCGGTGTTCAGGCCTTAATTGCCATACTAATACTAGCAGCTGGAATGTATTTTATTCAGATTCCGCCTTTCACAAGCGATAATGTATTGATTGCAGTGTTTGGTGGATTCTTCATTGGCTTAGGTATTGGGCTCGTTATTCGTGGCGGCGGAGTCATCGACGGCCTTGAAGTAATTGCTTACTACACCGAAAAAAAATCAGGATTTTCGTCTGGAGAAATCATTATGCTCCTTAACTCCCTTATCATTATGGGAGCAGCCTTCAAATTTGGCATTGAAACAGCGATGTACTCGATACTGGTCTATTTTACGGCCATGAAAACCTCAGACTATGTAGTAGATGGTTTTGAAGAATATACTGCACTTTCTATTATTTCAGCAAAAGATCAGGAAGTTAAGTCTTTGGTAGTGAATGATTTTGGTAAAGCAATTTCAGTGTACAAAGGAGAAAGAGGCTATTTGCCCGGCAAGTTTCATATCAAGGCCGATGTAGATATTGTAATGACAGTAGTGACTAGACTCGAAATTCACCGTATAAAAGAAGCTGTGATGGAAATAGATCCAAAAGCGTTTTTCTACGTGCAAAGTATCAAAGAAGTAAAGGGCGGATTGGTAAAGAAAAAGGATGGAAAAATATAATATGGTACCATTTGATAAAATTTATGGTGATGTAATGGGAAGGCTCGATAAAAAGCTTCCAATCTGCTATACCTACCACGATGCAGCACATACCCGCTATGTGCTGGAAAAGGCAATTCTAATTGGCGAGGCTGAAAATATTGATAAGCAAGATATGGTGCTGGTGAAAACTGCTGCACTGTATCACGATACGGGCTACCTTATCGGCAGAATCAATCATGAAGAAATTGGATGTCAGACAGCCATTCAAGAACTAACGGCATTTAATTATTCAGAAGAAAGTATCCAATTAGTGTGTGGAATGATTTCCGCCACAAAAATTCCACAAAATCCAAAAAGTCATCTTGATCAAATCGTTGCTGATGCAGATTTGGAATACCTCGGTACAGACCTTTTCGAACTAGGCGGAAGAAAGCTCTATAAAGAATTAAAGTGTTTTAATCCTTCTTTAAGTGATGAACAGTGGCTTAAAATTCAAATTTCTTTCTTGGAATCGCACCGCTATCATACAAAATTTTGTCTTGAAAATAGGGAGTGGAAAAAACAAGAAAACCTCAGCAAACTTAAAACCGAATTAAGCGGGAGGTAAAGAAATTTAGATCGCTTGAATCTAAGGTTTTATAAAACAATTTGCTGCTATTTCGTTTTACATAGTAAGTGCTTAATAGATAACAGGTATTTATTGCAAAGGCATAATAGCAAAAATCGCATCAAAATCATGAAATCAGTAGCAAGTATACTATTGCTCGCAGTACTTACATTAAGTTTAAATGCTTGTGGGCAGAGCAATCAAAGAAATACACAAACAGCTAAAACAGCTAACATGGAAAATAAAGTTTTGAAAACAGAAGCTGAGTGGAAAAAGGAATTGGATCCAATTGCCTATCACGTATTAAGAGAAAAAGGAACGGAAAGAGCTTTCACAGGGCCTCTTTGGGATAATAAAGAAGAAGGAACGTACGTTTGCGGAGGTTGTGGAGAACCACTTTTTAGTTCTGTCACCAAATTCGAGTCGGGTACTGGCTGGCCAAGTTTCTACCAACCTATTGACAAAAGCAAACTAGCAGATCATTTAGATAAATCTTTTGGAATGCTAAGAACCGAGGTAGTGTGTATAAAATGTGCTGGCCACCTAGGTCACGTATTTGAAGATGGCCCAAAGCCTACCGGTTTGAGATATTGTCTGAATTCGGCAGCATTAAAATTTGTGCCTAAGCAAGGTTAAGTTTTCAAACAACACTCTTATAAAATTTACAAGTCCTTAGTCAACCCATGACTAAGGACTTTTTTTGCTTGAAACCTTTGGCGCGCTTTTGTAAAGCGTGCCGATTTATTTTTCTGTTCGTCCAGCACAGCTATACAGCCAAACTAATTCATCAACTAAAAGAACCGATTACAAATCCTAAAATAGATAAACACGCTTTGCAAAAATTGCGCTAGAAAAGGAACCATTTTCCCTCAAATAAGTATAACTTTTTCTGTTGAAATAGATTGAGAGATGATGCATTCTTTCTAAAAGTTATCAGTAGCAAACGCACGCTGAAAAAGGGCTGAGATTCGTTTTGAGGTGCTTTATAAATAAATTATAAAACATTGACTATTAAGCATATAAATATATTAATTGACGTTTCCATAGTGTTATTGGTAGATAGTACACTGCTTACTAATTCATTTTATTCAAAAGCTTTTGTAATAAAATTCCCCCGAAATGTTAAAAAATATTTTATAATATAACTTTCCCTACTATATTCGTGCTTTGCATTTTGATAACAATGATTAACCATGAATAATACATCTACCTCCTCACGCAAATATTTTGCAACTATAATTGCCTTCCTCCTACTATTTGGATTCAATTTTTCCGCCACCGCCCAAACGGCTACCCTGCCTGCTGGTGATGGTACGGTAGGTGACCCTTACCAAATAGCCACCTTGGAAAACCTCTATTGGATTGCGGCAACAGATACAGAAGTCGGCACCCCAAATAGAGTAGCTAGATGGGCGGCAAATTATATCCAAACAGCCAATATCGATGCTTCATCTACATCCACTTGGTTTGCGGGCGCAGGCTGGAGCCCGATTGGGAATGGTACCACTGCATTTACAGGCAGCTACGATGGAGGAGGCTTTACGATAAATGGCTTATTTATCAATAGACCCACTCAAGATAATATAGGCCTGTTTGGGCAAGTTAGTAATGGCACCATTCAGAAGGTAGGCTTGACTAATGTGGATATTTCAGGTCGATCTTCTGTTGGTGCATTAATTGGGCGGGCTCTTAATAGTAGTTCTATAAGCAATGCCTATAGTTCGGGAAGCATGGGCATAACTGGTAGCTTTGGAGGAGGATTAATTGGAGTACTTGAGAATAGTTCTAATCTATCAAATTCCTATAGTCATTGTACCGTTGCTGGCGTTGGATCAAATTGGGGCGGGCTAGTTGGTCTGGTTACTGGTGCTACCATTCGTAATTCTTTCGCTACAGGAGCCGTAAGTGATTCAGGAAATAGCGTTGGTGGTCTCGCGGGTGTGGTTATTCTCTCTTCAGTTATCGAAAATTCCTATAGCACTGGTGCTGTAAGTGGTGGAAGCGGTGATGTTGGCGGTTTTATTGGCGGTTTTATTGGATTTATTGATGCTGCTACCGTTACCTATAGCTTTTACAATTCAGAAACGAGTGGCCAGAGTGATGATGACGGAAGAGGTGCCCCTAGGACAACGGCGCAGATGAAAACTTTGGCTACTTTTACTACGGACATCACTCCTAATGAATGGGATTTTGTGTCCATTTGGTCGCTATGTACCGGTGAGAACAATGGCTATCCTAATTTGGCCTTTACTGGAGGCATCGCAGCTGCAGCACCAACCGTTGGCAACGGTACAGCAGGCACTCCATACCAAATAGCCACCTTAGCCAACTTGAAATGGATTTCTGATAACACTGCAAGCTGGGCTTCGCATTTTGTACAAACCGCCAATATCGATGCCTCGGGCACCCAAAACTGGAACTGTGGCGCAGGCTGGAGCCCGATTGGGAATATTACCCTACCATTTACAGGCATCTACGATGGTGGAGACTTTACGATAAATGGCTTATTTATCAATAGACCCACTGAAGATAGAATAGGCCTGTTTGGGGAAGTTAGTAATGGCATCATTCGGAAGGTAGGCTTGACTAATGTGAATATTTCAGGTCGATCTTCTGTTGGTGCATTAATTGGGCGGGCTCTTAGTAGTAGTTCTATAAGTAATGCCTATAGTTCAGGAAGCATGGTCAAATCTGGTTCGCGTGCAGGAGGACTAATTGGAACACTTCGGAATAATTCTAATCTATCAAATTCCTATAGTCATTGTACCGTT
>JBDNFI010000022.1:0-5913 GCA_041689935.1 Cyclobacteriaceae bacterium | reverse complement strand
TGACGGAGGACGGTTGATGGGGAAGTTGATGGAGGACGGAGGAGAGAGGGTGGAGAAGAAGTTGACGGTTGACGGAGGACAGTTGATGGGGAAGTTGATGGAGGACGGAGGAAAGAGGGTGGAGAAGAAGTTGACGATTGACGGAGGACGGTTGATGGGGAAGTTGATGGAGGAAAGGGGATGGTTGATGGATAACAGCCAAAAAAAAGTCTCCTCTTGAGAGGAGATTTAGAGGTGTGTTTCTTTGGAGGACGATTGAGAAGAAGTTGATGGAGGACGGAGGAGGAAGATGAGGATGTTTCAAGGAAAGGTTTATAGAATCACATGACGTAAAGACGAAAAATATTGCTTCTTAAAAAAATACCAAAGAGTAAACCATTCCAAAATCAGTACATCCATAGTTGAGACAAAACGCGTCAGAATAAGCCCATCCAGCATCTCAAGTAAAATCCATTGCGGATTGAAGGGTTTAGTAATCATCCTTACCTGGAGGCTCTTCTGCTAAGAATAAGCTCGGGTTTGATTTTTGTTTCTTTAATCTCAAAGGCTTCTGAGTGTAAACCGATTTTGTATCGTAACCCTTGTTTGCCTCATCAATTTTCGTATGGATCATTTCATCTGTCATTACCTTGAATTGAATATCTAAAGTCTGAGCCATTTTGGCTAACATACTCCAGTTTGGCCTTTTATCTCCACGGAATAGCTGGGTAATAAATGAGGCAGAGGTTCCAATTTTTTCCGCTAATGCTTTCTTTGAGATATTATTTCTCTCCATTTTCTGATCTACCAAGCCTAAAAATTGCATTGCCAGCAAATCGGCCTGGAAATCCAGCTCCTCCTCTTTTGATTGGAAAGACAATAGATTTTCAAAATCCTTCTTTAATGATTCTTTCATGGCTCTACGGTTAAATCGTATTCGTATTTGGCAACTCTCCGAATAATGTTCTTTTCCTTCTCGGTTAGCTTATTTGATTTCTTCTTTTCTAGAAACTCAATGCCAATAATTACAAACTGCTCTGTATGCTTATCAGAAAATTGTTGACAATAAATTCTTGGGTTCCTTTTGCCTTTAAACAATTTTAAAGCTGTGATGTGTTCACAACCTTTCTCAAAATTCTCTTTATCATAAAGATCCCTAGTTGCTTTATGGTTTAAAATTAAATTCAAAGCTGTGTTGAATTTCTTTTTATTAGCTGAATCAACATTCAAATACGTTAAAATCTCCTTTGAGTTATCGGCATCCAAGTAAAAAGCCTTCTTGCCATTATCTGAGATTTTGAGTAGAAAAGCTTTTCTTTTCATAGCAAAATTAAGCAATAGGTTAACTTAGGCAAGCTTTTCACCAAAAATTCTCTGCGAAAGAACTATTGACTGCTTCTCTAATTTATTTTTTATACCAAAATATAAGGACAAATAAATACAAAAACTCGATAACCACTGGCGGACTAGCGTAAAGTATGCATCTTTATTTCCTATTTCGCTTTAGCAGCTTTGTCTAACAAAAATTGATAATTTTTTCACGAAAGGAAGATCAGTTCACAAATCCATTTTAAACAAAAGGCTGCACTACAAAACTGAGGCGATAAAATAACGACAACGATCCTCACGTAGAGACGCGGCTTGCTACGTCTCTACAAAGGCATTGGCAATAAAAAATCTGTGAAATCAAACTAATCAGTGATTCAGGCGATTTCACGGGAGGATGACGGTTGATGGGGAAGTTGATGGAGGATAGAGGATAGAGGATGGAGAAGAGGGAGACCATTTCGAATGCCAACGGGATAATTAATCCATAGCCCGCAGTTTCAACCATGGGAAACGAATCCCATTGGGATGCCATATTTATAGCCCACGGTTTTAACCGTGGGAGACGAATCCCGTTGGGATGCCATATTTATAGCCCACGGTTTCAACCGTGGGAAACGAATCCCGTCGGGGTGCCATATTTATAGCCCACGGTTTCAACCATGGGAAACGAATCCCATCGGGGTGCCATATTTATAGCCCACGGTTTCAACCGTGGGAAACGAATCCCATTGGGATGCCATATTTTTAGCCCACGGTTTTAACCGTGGGATACCGAATGTTTGGTGGGATAATTAATCCATAGCCCATGGTTGAAACCATGGGCCGATCGAATTCCCATCGAGATGCAATATTCATAGCCACCAATGGTTTAAACCATGGGCTTCTCCTCCATCAACCTTTCTCCATCCTCCATCAACCCCTCCATCAACCGTCAACCCCTCCATCAACCGTCCTCTGTCAACCGTCAACCCCTCCATCCTCCAAACCCCTCCATCAACCGTCCTCTGTCAACCGTCAACCCCTTATAGGCTCATTATCTCCTTAAATTTAATCGTTTGTCTACGGGACACTTCTACTTCTTGGCCGCCTTTGAGGTAGATTTTTAAGCTGCCGCTAAACCAAGGCTCAATGCGCTCTACCCATTTCAGATTGATAATTTGTTGACGATTGGCTCTAAAAAACACCTTATCATCGAGTCTCGACTCTAGGTAGTTCAGTGTGCGCGGAATCATCGGTTTGGAGGTGTCGAAATATATGGTGGTGTAGTTTCCATTGACTTCAAATAGGCGGACGGTAGACAACTGCACAAACCAGCATTTATCTCCATCTTTTACAAAAACCTGATCGCTAAGACCAAGCAATTCTTGATTTTCGGAGCGCGCTTCAGTTTCCTTTTCTCTTTGGAGCACTTTGCTGATAGTAGCGGCTAATCGTTGCTTCTCGATGGGCTTTACCAAATAATCCAAGGCGTTGAAATCGTAGGCTTTGAGGGCATACTCGTCGTAGGCGGTAGTGAAGATGACATCCGGTACCTTATCGAGGCTTTCGAGCAATTGAAACCCATCCTTACCGGGCATTTGTATATCCAGAAAGAGCAATGCAGGTTTTAAGGAATCGATCTTTTCTATAGCTTCTTCGGCATCGCCTGCCTCACCTACTATTTGAATTTTGTCGTAATCTTTCAGGAGCCTTCTTAGTTCGTTTCGGGCTAGTCTACTATCGTCAATGATTAATGCTTTCATGTGTAAAGTGTTTTGCTGCAATTGCCAGCGTTTTATTCATTTAAAGGTACTGTAAATTTGGCTGTTACATTATTATTACTTGAGTTTTTTACACTCAGGTTGCTTCGCTTGCCAAATAATATTTGCAATCGTTCGGTGGCGTTTTTCAACCCTATTCCTGCTTCATTTAAATTGGTTTTCAATTGGCCCGTATTGTGTACTTCCACCACCATTTCACCCTCCCGCCTGTTTGCGGAGATATGTATCTCACCTCCCGCTTTTAGCAAGGCTAGGCTATGCTTTACGGCATTTTCTACCAATAGCTGTATCACCATTGGTGGTATTTTCACCTCCATACAGTCTTCATCCGCCTCTATGGTATAATTCATTCTTTCCTCAAATTGGATAGACTCCAAGTCCAAATAGTTTTTCACCACTTCTAATTCTCTACGTAAAGTAACCGTTTCTTGGTTGCTAAAATGAATGGCATAGCGCAGCAAATCCGACAAATGGGTAATCATATCGCGTGCTTTTTCGGCATCTTCTATGATCAACGATCGAATATTATTAAGGCTATTAAAAATAAAATGAGGGTTAATTTGTGCTTTAAGTGCCATTAGCTCAGCATCCTTTACAGCCGCTTCCAATTTCCACTTCTCTACTTCTGTTTGCTTATATTGGCTAAAGAAATGATAGCTGAAGTAAATTAGCGACCAGCCAAAAATGGTGATAGCGTAATTAATCGTCATCAATAAAATACTCAAAAGGGTAGCAGAGTCTGCGGGATTTGTGGTGCTAGCAGCCTCAGCTTCATCTCCACCGAGCACATACAAGTTGAATGGAATAGTAATAAGTGCCCAAATAAGGCCGATCAGCACACTGGCTGCAATTACCTTAAATACCAGCTTCCCGATGGATAAGGATTTCCAGTTTTGATGATGAATAAGCGAACGGAATAGGTGAGATAAGGAAAAACCGACCACCACCAGAAAGATATTGAGGACAGCACTTTGTTCAAAATTGAGAATGGAAAGGAATATGATTTGATTGAGGATGAAATATACGCCCCAACCAAAGCCTTGCAGAGCCCAATACACTTTGGAATGTGAAAAATTTGGTGTTTCTTTTGTCATACCAGTATAAATACAAAGTTGCTTGCTATTTTTGAATATACAAATGCACTTGAATTAGAGGAAAAACAGGCTGTTTAGCGGGTATTTTAGGGATTGATAAAAAATTTTTGGGACATACTATTTTTTCTGTAGAACATAATAGATGTTACAAAATGCCGTTTAAGCAGTACATATTAATATTTTTTGGCTTTTTAAACGTTTTGCAATAATTTGTCGTTTTTTAGGTTGTTCAATTAATGCCGTATATTTCGGCTTATTTCAATAAGGATTTTCATATGCGAAGTATCCAAAGATTTTATTCTTTTGCGCTTATTCTTGCTGCATCGGCAAGTTTGAGTGCTTGTTTTTTAAGTGCCGGCAGAAATCCTGACGCACAGAACCCAGGTAACTACAGCACAGTTACTGGCATGGCCTACAACGATACCACAGGTTTCGAAGTGCCAGAAATCGCCGATATGCCGGTTGGCCCTAACCTTTTGTTTATCGAAGGTGGTCGAACAGTACTCGGCTCGCTGGAAGAGGATATTATGTACAGTAGAGATAATATTGAACGAACGGTGACCGTAAATTCATTTTTTATGGACGAAACGGAAGTGGCCAATATTCACTGGAACGAATACTTGTTCTACTTAAAAAGAGATTCAGTCTTCGAAGTGTATGAGGCGGCTTTGCCAGATACCCTTGTGTGGGCAAGTGAATTTTCCTTTAATGATTCCTATGTTGAATATTATCTACGTCATGCTGGCTTTCGATATTACCCTGTAGTAGGTGTAAGCTGGGCACAAGCCAGTGACTATTGCATCTGGAGAACCCAAGCCGTAAATAGGCTGGTGGCCGAAGGAGCAGGTATGATTGTGCGGGAGGCAGAAGGCGAGTATATCGACAGAATGGAGCTATTAGCTCGTGGTATTGCGCTCCCTTCCTACAGACTTCCTAACGAAGCCGAATGGGAATATGCTGCCAAAGGCATGATAGGCACCCAATTCGATGACGAAATGCAAATGCATCAGCGATTGTATCCATGGGATGGTAGAGGATTGAGAAATCCGTATGGCAAAAATACTCAGGGTATGTTCCTTGCCAACTTCAAACGTGGCCGTGGTGACTATGCTGGTATTGCAGGTGCGCCAAATGATGGTGCGACTATTACCACAGAAATCTACTCTTACCTACCAAACGACTTTGGATTATACAATATGGCCGGCAATGTGAACGAATGGGTATTCGATGTCTACAGACCGCTTTCTTTCGAGGATTTCTCCGATCTGAACCCAGTGCGTAGAAGTGGCTATCAAGATGAAGAGAGCAATTATGATAGTGAAGGATACAACTCCTTGATTACCAATGAAATAAGAGTGTACAAAGGAGGCTCTTGGTCCGATGTATCCTATTGGTTGTCTCCTGGTACACGTAGATTTATGACACAAGATAGTAGCACTGCTACCATTGGTTTCCGTGCAGCGATGATTGCTCCAGGAAGATAAAATCTACCCAACGAAATTTGAAAAAGCGACTTAATGTAAGTCGCTTTTTTTTTTTGAACGAATGTGACTTTCGCTACCATTCGCTGGCGAGCTAACTGTCAAACATTTGCAACGTCGAACCACAGAATAAAAAGGATTTGTAATCCGAATACCTAGAACAACACTGGCGCGAGCCTGCTTGCCAGTAGGCGAGGGTGATTCAAACGATTGAGGGGCGGGAGGATGATTTGTGTTTCGTCATTATCCCACGGTTGAAACCGTGGGCTA
>JBDNFI010000021.1:0-4498 GCA_041689935.1 Cyclobacteriaceae bacterium | reverse complement strand
TTTATTTAATATATTTGTATCGCTCTTAACAAGGGCATATTTTTATTTCGGAACAATCAAATAAGGGGTAAATGACTTCAATTATTTTAACGGCTATAGTAGCATTCACGGTAATTATGTTGCTACTGGTGTTTATTTTGCTTTTTGCGCAATCGAAGTTGGTGCAGTCAGGAGATGTAAGAATCATTATTAACGGAGACGAATCGAATCCTGTAATTGTTTCTGCGGGCACCACTTTGTTGAATACCCTCTCTGGACAGAAAATTTTCTTGCCTTCTGCTTGTGGTGGTGGTGGAACGTGCGCCATGTGCAAATGCATAATAGATGATGGTGGTGGTGATGTGCTTCCAACGGAAGTAGGTCACTTGAGTAGAGCAGAGCAAAAAGAAGGCGTGCGCCTTTCTTGCCAAGTGAAAGTGAAGCAGGATATGCATATCCGCATTCCTGAAGAAATATTTGGTATCAAGAAATGGGAATGCGAAGTGGTGTCTAACTATAGTGTATCCACTTTCATCAAGGAATTTGTAGTAAGATTGCCTGACGGTGAAATACTAGATTTCCAATCGGGAGGCTATGTTCAAATTGATGTGCCTGTAATCATTTCTAAATTTAAAGAAATAAATATTGATCCACATCCTGAACTGGGTCATAAGCAAGACATATTTAAAGAAGACTGGGATAAGTTTAAGATGTGGGATCTCGTGATGAAAAATGACGAGCCAATCTTTAGGGCTTATTCTATGGCCAACCACCCTGCGGAAGGGAATATCGTGATGTTGAACATCCGAATTGCCACGCCACCTTGGGATAGAGCTAACAACAAATGGATGGAAGTAAATCCAGGTATTTGTTCTTCTTACGTGTTTACTAGAAACATAGGTGATAAAGTAACGATCTCAGGCCCTTATGGTGAATTCCATATCAACCCTACCAAGAGAGAAATGATCTACATTGGCGGTGGTGCAGGTATGGCTCCGTTACGTTCTCATATATTCCATTTATTTCATACTGAGAAGACTGGGCGTAAAGTATCATATTGGTATGGTGGTCGCTCGAAGAGAGAACTTTTCTATACAGAACACTTTAGAGATATAGAGAAAGACTTTCCTAATTTCAACTTCCATATTGCCTTATCAGAGCCACTTCCGGATGATCATTGGACGCTGAAAAAATCCATTGAAGATAAAGACCATGACGGATACGTAGGGTTTATACACCAAGCGCTATTTGATAATTACTTGAAATCGCATCATGACCCGGACGAAATTGAGTACTATTTGTGTGGACCGCCTATGATGAATGCAGCTGTATTGAAAATGCTGGATGATATGGGTGTCCCTCCTGAAAATATACGTTTCGATGATTTTGGTGGTTAATGTTAATTAAGCATATAGAGGAAGGGAGAAGAGATTCTCCCTTTTGTTTTTTTGAGCAATTTTGAATTCCATCTAAGCAATTTTCAATACCCTTAACCTCCTGCTGTTTTTCATTTGACAGATTATTCTTCACAATCATGTTCCTTTAGGCAAACCTCTACTCATTTTGGTCGTTCCTACTTTGAGTATTGTATAGCTTCCCTTAAAAAGTTGTAAATTGAATTTTTACTAATAAATATCATACTATGGATCAAAAATCAACTAATTTATTTGATGTTCCACCAGAGTGGAATAAGTGGAAAAAGCATATTGGCAAGGTTGTCATAGGTTTTGTCCTTCTGCTAGTCGTTTTTTCATCTGTTAAAACTGTAGGGCCTGAAGAAGAAGGTATTGTACTATTTTTTGGAAAATATAATCGTACAGTATATCCTGGACTTAATTTTATTGCGCCTCTTGGCATTGAAAAAATGATGAAGATTCCTGTGCAGCGACAGCTTAAGCAAGAGTTTGGATTTAGAACGGTGAGTGCTGGACGCGAATCGGAATACTCAAAAGGACCATACAGAGATGAATCCTTAATGCTAACGGGAGATTTAAATCTTTCGGATGTGGAATGGGTGGTACAATACAGAATTAGCAACTCTTATAATTACCTTTTTAGGGTGCGTAATGCAGATCAAACACTTCGGGATATGACAGAGGCAGTCATGCGAAAAGTAGTCGGCAACCGTACGGTAAACGAAGTGCTGACAGTAGGCAGGCAAGAAGTTGCCAGCACCGTCGAACGACTTCTACAGGAAATGTGTGAAGAATACGAAAATGGCATTCGAATCGATCAAGTGGTTCTGCAAGATGTCAATCCACCTGAGCCAGTAAAACCTTCCTTCAACGAAGTGAATGAGGCCCAGCAAATGCGAGAGACTTTGCTAAACCAAGCCGAGGCTGAATACAATCGTGTAATACCTAGAGCAAGAGGTGAAGCACTGGAAACTATCCAATTAGCAGAAGCCTATTTTTTCAATAGAGTAAATATTGCAAAGGGTGAAGCAAATAGATTTACAAGTGTATTTGAAGAGTACGTTAAAGCTCCTCAGGTTACTCGAAAAAGACTCTATTTAGAAACTATGGAGAAAGTGCTACCCAAGCTAGGGAATAAAATCATAGTAGATGAAAGTGGTCAAAATGTATTGCCTCTTTTGAATATCAATCAAAGTAAAGAAAAAACGGGAGGTAACTAATTATGAAAACATCAACTATCATATATGTAATAGCGGGCTTCTTCATATTTATCATCGGCATCAATAGCTTTTTTATCCTTGATGAAACCCAGCAAGCCATCGTTACTCAATTCGGTAAACCAGTAGGCGAGCCCCGCACCGAACCAGGTGTAAATTTTAAATTACCTATACTCCAAAAGGTACAATTCTTTGATAAACGCTACCTAGAGTGGGATGGGGATTCCAATCAAGTACCTACCAAGGATAAGAAGTTCATCTTTGTGGATGCGTATGCACGTTGGGTAATTACCGATCCATTGCAGTTTTTTATTCGATTGAGAGATGAGCGATCAGGCCAAACTCGACTAGATGATATTCTCGATGGGGAAACTAGAAATGCGGTTGCCAGCAATGATTTGTTGGATATCGTTCGATCAAGCAATCGTGATCCTGAAACAGGAGACGAGGTATTGGAAGGGCTAGACAAACTGGAAGATATATCTGTTGGTCGAGAGGCAATAGAGAAATCGATCTTAGAGAAATCGAATCTTAGAACCGCTGATTTAGGAATTCAAATCTTGGACTTCAGATTTAAGCGGATCAATTATGTAGATGAGGTACGTGAGAGTATTTACCAGAGAATGATCAGTGAGCGAAAGCGTATTGCAGATCAGTTTAGGTCCGAAGGACAAGGTGAAGCGCTTCGAATTGCGGGTGATAAGGAGCGAGATCTGGCGCAAATTCAATCAGAAGCCATCAGAGAATCCGAAGAAATTCGTGGTAGAGCCGATGCAGAGGCAACGGCCATTTATGCCGCGGCATATAATAGGAATGCTCAAACGCGTGATCTTTATGAATTCTTGCGTAGCATGGAAAGTTTCGAAAAAGCACTTGATGAAAACACGTCTCTAATTTTGTCTACAGACAGTGATTTTTTCAAATTCCTTAAAAGAGGAGGAGGTTAAGTGTTTTCTCCTTTACCCAAACACATTCTCTCAAATGAAGGATTCTAATGAAATACAAGAGCCTCTGTTCCCATTTTCGTACAGAGGCTTTTTAGGGATCATTGGAGCTTGGCATCTTGCTTGGGGATTTTTTATCAGACAGTTTTCAGGAGCTTTTAGTGCGTGGATTACTAGAGATAAGGAATTCACTGCAGATTTCCTTCCTGAAATTGGTCTCATATTGATGCTTACAGGTTCGATTCTGTTCTTGGTAGCAGCCTATCCAATGCGCTATCGAGTGCTGATTGTCTTCTGTGTTTTATCTATTCTCACCATCGCAGCGTTCCTTTATACGGGTGCTTTTGCTGGCTATCCCACCAAGCAATTATATTTTCATCTAATTAGTAACTATGTGCTTACCGCCTTTTTTCTGATTGTCATAGGAGTGAAGGCTCAGCAAGTGGCTAAGATTATGAAGATGGGGTAGGGTAAGGTTGGCGATTTTTAGGTTGACAGTTGAATGAAGGGTTGACAGTTGACGGAGGACGGTAGATGGATGTCCATCCCTAAATACTGTTGATCGATAATTTTTGAATAAGTAAAATGCCTGAAGCAAGCATGGTATTTATAGAGGAGGGTACTTGCATAAAAATCTGCTTCAATCCTAAAATCTTCAAATCCTATAAATCTTAATTCAGACAATTCCTGTGAGGAGGGAAGTTGAAAATGAATTATGGGTTAGGAATGATGAATTTTTCTCTGCAAATTCTTGCGTCTTCCTTCTGTGTTCTCTGCGTTTATTTTTTATACTGGTCAAAAGTGGCTATTTCGGAGTGATGGTGCCAGCTGTTTCGGTCAAACAGTGCCACTTTGAAAGATTTCACAATTATAGTTAAAATTCACATTTATTCATTTTTTAAAATTCCTTTTCTTAATGATTCTCCTTTCAGGTCGATCCTAT
>JBDNFI010000020.1:0-44621 GCA_041689935.1 Cyclobacteriaceae bacterium | reverse complement strand
CCAGATAAATAATCTTTTAGAATTAACCTTTTCTCATGATCTGATAAATACAATCGGTTGTTGCGCCATTGTCCTAAAATGACTTTACTTTCTTCTCTCATTTTTACACTCTTTAGTGTAAACCTATTTCAGGACAAGTCAATAGCTAAATGATTTGATGAAAGAAGAATACAAATATTCTGCGTTGACTAATCCTAAAACATTCATCCTTTCAGAGGCCATAAATTCTAAAATGTGAAATGTTCAATTATTCTAGGCCTATTTAGCGTCTTAATTTCCTCACTAGCTTGTACTAGTGATAAACAGCAATCAGAAAACTCATTAAAATATGAGTTTGTACTGATTGACTCCGTTCAAATAAATATTCCCATCGAACCGCACTTTGTGGAACAAAAACCTACTAATGATAAAATTCTGCTATACTCAAGAATCAACTCCACATTTTATGTAATAGATAAGCAAGGAAAAGTCCTCTTAGCCCATAATCGAATTGGAGATGGTCCTGGTTATTATAACAGGTCAGTGTATCAAGCGGGATTACATAGTGATCAATTGATTATCCAAGATCTAAAGAACATTTATACCTATAATCTGGAAGGGCAATTTGTCAAAGATCAATCTTACCAACCTACGCACTATTATACTAGTGGAGGAAACATCCAAAATGGGCTTAAGTTTCTGCGGGATAGTTTGATTATCTTTCCACTTGGGTTTACAGGAGTTGTTATATTCAACCCTAATAAAATGGCTACTATCGATACCATCAAGACAGTAGAAATTATAAATGTGAATAATGGGCAAATCTATGATTCCCTTTTGGCCATTCGTTTTGAAAAGGAGTCTATCTACAAACAAGGCTTAATTTACCCGGCTTTTAAACCACTAATTGAGCTTTCTGCAAAAAATACTATACTGCTTGCCTATCCTAATGAAGAAAGATTGTATGAATATATATTAAGGAATAATCAACTTGAATTAAAAAACAGACTTGATTTTAAACTTAATGAATTTAAGTCGCCGAGAGGTCTAAAAGAAGAGGAAATAAATCAATCAGATGGGCCCAGCTCTAATTTCTCTAAGAATGCAGGTCTAAACAGTGGGATCAGAAAAATATATGTAACAGAGAATGATGAAGTGTTTATACTTTACTCCACGGGAATACCCGATATATATGCAACGGAGGAGGTCTTAGGGCCATATTATAAAGAGTCAAAACTCCTTGGAGGATTTATTAAGGATGGGAAGTTAATTTCATCTGGAATTGAAATTCCTAAAAATGGATTCGAATATATGAATGAATATCAGATCATTTACTGGGGTGATAATCAATGGGCTTTTATTCAAGACAATGAAAAAGAGCGCGATTATTATCGACTCTATATTTATACGCTAATGCCAGTTGACTAACAGAAACCTATAATGACAAGAATAATAATTTTTGTAAATCGATAAATAGCAGAGGTTAATTTAAAAATGATTAAAATCTGACCGAATATTTTCAATGTTTGGGTCTCCCAAAACGAAACATAAGCCCTTCAGCAATGGAGGGCTTTTTTTCTGGCTCACAAAAATTCTAAACTCTCCGTTTAATTTTATTACTCTGCATGCATACTATTTTGTATATTTGCTTTGAATGAAAACAGATCTAAGGCAAAAAGAATACATTTTAGGGCAAAAAAAGAAGCCCGACCGTAAGGTCAGGCTTCTGTGGTGATGAGTGGATTCGAACCACCGACTCACGGATTTTCAGTCCGATGCTCTACCAACTGAGCTACATCACCGAAATAAGAGTGCAAATGTATACAAAAAACCAAATGGCACAAAAGTTTTTAGAGAAAAAGCAATTATTTAGCTCTTGGTCAAAAAAAGCTAGTCCGTTTTGCCCTTTCCTTCACAGTAATTCCATTATTTTGTTTAAATCTGTAAATCATATTCGTTTGACTCAGAAAACAATTACCCTTCACAAGAAAATTAACCTAGTATGCCATATATAGCTCAAATAGTTTTTCTGTTGGTCGTAGCCATAACAGCAGGCTTTCTTACCAGACGCATAAGCCAAATACGAAAAAATATACTGCTAGGCCGACCTGAGGAAAGGAACGATCAAAAAAACGCTCGCTGGCGCACGGTGCTTATGGTAGCATTTGGGCAGCAGAAGATGTTCAAGCGATTTTTTCCAGCCTTTATGCACCTCTTTATCTATATAGGCTTTTTGGTAATCAACTTAGAAGTACTCGAGTTCGTATTGGATGGAATTTTGGGAACTCACCGTTTATTTGCGCCAGCATTGGGTAGCGCCTATACAGTCGCCATCAATATGTTTGAGTTTTTAGCATTCTTGGTGCTATTCTCCTGCGTGGCTTTTCTTTTGCGTCGCAATGTGGCCAAAGTAAATAGATTCTCCGGCCCAGAAATGAAGTCTTGGCCAACCTTGGATGCAAACCTTATCCTTGTAATTGAGATCGTTTTGATGCTTGCAATCCTCACGATGAATGCGACTGATCAATTATTGGCTGCAAGAGGTGAAGAAAAGTACATGCAATTAGGCAGTTTATTCTTCAGCAGTTTGCTTATGCCGCTATTTGAAGGATTGAGTACTTCTACCCTGGTTTTTGTGGAGCGATTTGCCTGGTGGTTTCACATTATAGGTATTTTGGGCTTCGCAGTGTATGTTACTTATTCCAAGCACCTGCATATTTTCCTAGCGTTCCCAAATACTTGGTATTCCAACTTAAACTCAAAAGGCGAAATCAAAAACATGCCTGAAGTAACCACGGAGGTAAAATTGATGCTTGGCATGCCCACTGAAGGCTCCAATGAACCTCCCGCCGAAATTGCTCGCTTTGGAGCGAAGGACGTGAATGACCTATCGTGGATCAACATCCTGAATGCTTATTCCTGTACCGAATGTGGCCGTTGTACAGCAGAATGTCCAGCCAATATGACGGGTAAAAAACTTTCTCCTCGAAAAATTATGATGGACGTGCGAGATAGAGCTGAAGAGGTTGGAAAAAGTATAGCCAAAGGTGGAAAAGGACTGGAAGATGGAAAAACTCTACTGGGAGACTACATCACTAAAGAAGAAATAAATGCCTGTACCACTTGCAATGCTTGTGTGGAAGCTTGTCCGATAAATATTGATCCGCTTTCCATTATATTGCAAATGCGCCGATATGTGGCAATGGAGGAATCTGGCTCGCCGGCATCGTGGAACGTGATGTTCCAAAATATGGAAACCTCATTTGCTCCTTGGAAATTTCCTCCAACCGACCGATTCAAATGGGCAGATGAACTTAAAAATAAAAAACCTTAATTTCAATGAGCAACGAACATAATCCTGTACCAACCATGGCCGAGATGGCCGCAAAAGGTGAAGCCCCAGAAATACTTTTCTGGGTAGGCTGCGCGGGCTCTTTCGACGAACGCTACAGCAACGTGACAAGAGCATTTGTTAAAATTCTCAACAAAGTGGGAATCAGTTTCGCTGTATTGGGCGAGGAAGAAGCCTGTACGGGAGACCCTGCTCGGAGAGCTGGCAACGAATTTCTTTATCAAATGCAAGCAGTAGCTAATATTCAGATATTGGATGCCTACCAAGTGAAAAAAATTGTGACCGCCTGCCCACATTGCTTCAATACCATCAAAAATGAATATCCCGAATTGGGTGGTCATTATGAAGTGGTGCATCATGCTACGTTTTTGCAGCAATTGATCAATGAAGGTAAAATAGGTTTGAAAGGCGGTGGAGAATTTAAAGGAAAAAAAATTACTTATCACGATTCATGCTATTTAGGCAGAGCCAATAATATATATGAAGCTCCTAGAGAAGTGCTGCAAGCATTGGATGCGGAGCTGATAGAAATGAAGCGCTGCCGCACCAAAGGACTATGTTGTGGAGCGGGAGGTGCCCAAATGTTCAAAGATGCTGAGCCTGGCAATAAGGAAGTAAACATCGAACGCACCGAAGAAGCCCTAGAAACTGGAGCGGAAATCATCGCTGCGGCCTGTCCATTTTGCATGACCATGATGAGCGATGGAGTGAAAAACAAAGAGAAAGAAGATAAAGTGAAAGTGCTTGATCTAGCAGAACTTATTGCCCTTAATGAAGGTTTATAAGCCGAGACAAATATGAATTTTATGTAGCCTAGAGCTATTTTCAATTCATGTTGCTATATTTAGTCAAACAGGAAAAATAATATGTACGTACCTTTCAGCGAACTTGCCCCTAGCTCCAGAGTTTGGATTTACCAGTCGAATAGGCCTTTTGGCGAACTTGAAAAAAAGCAAATAGAAGATAAACTTATTGCCTTTACTCATCGCTGGGCAGCACATCAAAAAGACTTAAGAGCATCTATAAAAATTGCTCACAATCAATTCGTAATTTTGGCAGTGGATGAATCTCAGCATGCTGCTTCTGGCTGCTCTATCGATAGTTCTGTTCATATCATGAAAGAGTTGGAAAATGAGTTTGGACTCAATTTCTTTGATAGAAGTAAAGTACCTTTTTTGGTAAATAATGGCTTGGAGCTGATGCCCACGAAAGAATTGAAAGAAAAAATAGCGCAAGGTCAAATCAAAAAAGATACCCCTACGTTTAATAATGCTGTTCAGAACAAAAGCGAGCTAGATGTAAAATGGCTCGTAAATGCTGAGGACAGTTGGATGAATAGGTACTTCGCTTAAATTGAGCTTAATTTACCGACAGAATACATTCATGAACATACGCCCAATATACTTTTTTCTATTCTTCGCATTCGCAGGTATATCCTCTTGCAATGTGCTGATGGGTCCAGTAGCCCAAGCAGATAAGCATTTCGAATTGGGTGAATACAACTCCGCTATACAAGATTATCAAAGAGCGTTAGACAAGGGTAAAAATACAGGGAAAGTGAATTTTCGTGTGGCAGAAAGCTACCGCCTTTCCAATAGAATTCATAACTCGCTCCCATTTTACCAAGAGGCTGTAATACTTGAATTTGAAGATGAAACATTGCCGTTTTACCTTGGGCAGTCTCTCAAAGCCAATGAACAATACGACCCAGCCTTGAGTCAGTTTAGACAATACCTTGCCAATGGCGAAGACAGAACCTTACTAGCACTCGCCCGCACAGAAAGCAGAAATCTCGTCCTTATACCAGAAATCCCCCAAAAAGACGAAGCTATACAGCTTACAAATCTGGCAGAAATTAATAGCCCGAATCCCGATTATGGTATTCTCTTTTTCGAAGACGAAGTTTACTTAAGCTCCACACGTGATGGAGGCTCCGAATACAAAACTACTGGTCTTCCATTCAGCAGCATTTACAAAGCTAAATTCAATGGCTTTCCACTAGACAGTGCAAATTTTGAAGTACTTGATGGCATTGCCAATACGCCTGAAATGAATGAAGGTGCGCTCGCCATCCATCCAAGTGGCGATATGATGGTTTTTGCTAGAGGGAATACTGGAAAAAGAAAAGGTGCAAAAGACGTGAGTTTGTATGTAACCTACCTGAGAGAAGGTAATTGGACAACGCCAGAAATATTCAACATAAGCGACCCAGAATCTTGGGATTCTACTCCTGCATTTTCTGCAGATGGCAATACCATATATTTTGCGTCAAATAGAGCGGGAGGCATTGGTGGCATCGACCTATATTCTGCGCAATTAGATTCGAGAGGAAATTGGACAGCCGTTCGTAATATGGGCAGCACCATTAATACACCTGGCAACGAAATGTTTCCAAATGTAGGTCCTGACGAAAAACTTTACTTCTCTTCGGACGGACATCCAGGCTATGGCGGATTGGATATGTTCGTAGCTGAAAGAACCGAGGAGGAAATCATTATAAAAAGTATGGGCAGCCCATACAACAGTAATTATGATGATTTTGGCCTGCATTTCTTAAACTTTCCATACGAAGGCGTTTTCGTCTCCAACCGTCCAGGCGGCATGGGAGACGATGATGTATACTTCTTCAGCGACAAAACAGATGAAGTGAAAATAATCAATTACATCATCGCTGGAAAAACCTTCCAATTGGACGAAGAAGAAAATCAAATCTCGCTAGCCTCCGCGCAGGTGAAACTGCTAGACTCTATTGGGAATGTGCTTCAAGAAACTGTATCTGATCGTGAGGGTGCATTTAGTTTTTTGGTGGAGCCAGAACGTGAATACATCTTATTGGCCGAAAAACCAAGCTACTTTGCCAAAAGGCAAGTTTACTCATTGAAAGGCAAGTCAGTAGATCCAAGCACCATAGAAGAGCTTCAAAGCAATGTGGCTTTTGACATAAATCTCGTTTTATCCCCAATCGTTATCGACAAAGCGATCGTATTGGAAAACATCTATTACGACTTTGATAAGGCGGAAATTAGAGATGATGCCGCAGTTGAGTTGAATAAATTGGTAGATATTTTAATAGAAAACCCACAGATCAAAATTGAGCTGAGTGCGCATACTGATAATCGTGGTACAGACGCGTATAACGAAAGACTTTCCCAAGAAAGAGCACAAGCCGCTGTGGACTATATCATTTCGCAAGGAATCGACAGAAGCCGTCTTACTGCCAAAGGCTACGGCGCCGCCCAACCTATCGCGCCAAACGATAATCCCGATGGAACAGACAATCCTGAAGGCCGCCAATTGAACAGGCGTACAGAATTTAAGGTGATTTCGGTAGAAGACTAATTCTTGGACGTATAAAAAATCTTAAAAGAGAAGGCAATCATCTGATTGCCTTCTTTTGTTTAAGCCAAACTGCAAGGATTCCTACAAACAAAATCGGCATAAACATCGCCTTTTCCCGATCGATCAGGCCTAGGTTCGAAAGGGCTTGGCTAAAAATAAAGGTGCCTACCGAAAAATAGAGTAGGGACATAATGGGCCAAGATTTTCTAGGAAACTGTGTCGACCTAATCCAACGGTATAGACTAAATATGAGCAATAGAAGAATAGCAATGTTTTGAGCCATCAATCCATAGCCAAGTATATTCTGCGAATCGCCAGGCATGGGCCTAAACATAAAGGTAAAATAGCGGGAGGTAATGCTCATTTCCCGCAAGTCTAGGCCATGGTTGGTATCAGCAAAGCGATGCTGCATTTGGCTAAGACTCTCGGCAATCGCAGAAAATGAGACTTCAAATACATCTACTTTTGGGAGCAGCAAAGGCAAGGAAACTATGCCAATAATGATTATTCCGATGAGTAGTCCCCATTCTTTTGCATTGATATTTCCTTGGATAAAACGTTCCAAAAAATATCCTCCCGCAAATGCCCCTAAGCACAATGCGCCCATGTGTGCCCTTACATGAAGTAGAAATACCATAGAGAAGATTAGCCCAAGAATCCTCTTTTTTGGATACAATGCTGAATAGAAAAACAACATGATGGCAAATACTGCTGGGCCGTCTTTCCCAATGGCAGCTGTCCAGAAATGCAAGGAAGGCCAAAAAAGAAAAATCAAGAATAAAAGGAAGCCGATACTTCTCTCAATTTTAAGTTGAAATAGCTCTTCACAAATGGCCATGAAATAATAAATCCCCCAAAGGCCTACAAGCGAAAAAATATAAAAAACAACTATATAACTCAGTTCAAAAAATTGAGATAGTGGATAAATTAAAAAGAAAATAAAGCTAATTCCGCTCCCATAGAGCCCCATCCAGCTATCTGCATTGCCCCGAAAAGTTGGGTCGTGATAGTATTCCCAAGCATCAGAAGAATTATGAAAAGTGTACCAGAAATAGAACACGGTGAATAATATATGCCAAAGCCATAAAGCAACCGGTAAAGAAATCGGCAATTTGCTAAACCCTGCCCAATATTTTTGAAGGAGTATCAAGAAAACCGCACTAATTGCCATGAGCAATCCAATATCTATAAGGCTAATCATTCTTTTGGGATTTGTATATCCACCCTTTCAGATGAGCCATATTCAAACTTTGCATGCCAGTAGCTTCCCTTTGTATGGCAAAGCAATCAAGTATTCGCTTAAGATTGTCCAAATTTCGTTCGGTATGATAGCCAAAATTATGCGGATGCCACCAAAGATGATAGCAGGCATGGTGCCTGGCTGCATATTCAATATCCTTGAGGATGCGATCAATTTTCTGAGACTCTAGGCTTTTGAAGCTCGCTTGGTAAGGTCTTAAAAATCGGCTTGCTTGGGCATTGAGTACCGCTCCATTTTGCAATTCCATTTGAGTGTAGGCATTATGTCCGTACAAATTGAAATAGCTATCTGCTAAGCGAACAATTCTCTTACGCTTGCCCTCACTCGATCGGCTATCTGGTTTCCAAATCCATGCGTTTTCGTTCCCGCGTACCACCTCTATACCTGCTTGCTCACAAATCCGCATGTAGCTTTCATTATATTGGTTGCGGGGGAAAACGAGAGATTTTAATTCGAACCCTAATCTGCCTCCGGCTTTTTTTGCTGCCATCAGATCTTCATAAAAATCGGCCGGTTGCTGCCCTGATTCCAAGCAATAATAATGTGAAAAGGTATGTGTAGCTATTTCTTGGCCGGGTACTTGAGCAATCGCTTTGATAATAGAAGGTGCAAAATGGAAGGGATCATCCTCCTCAGATTTCCCTACATTGTGATTTTGCAAGTATTGATATGCGCTTAGATTTTTCGCTTGATAATTGGGTTTGCTGGTTGGTAAACTAGCTTCCAACTCATCCTTTCCATCACAGAAAAGCATGCCTACCGTCGCCCAAGTGACCTCAATGCCGTAGGTTTGGAATAAAGAAAGCATTGATGGGATTGCCTTTTCTCTTGTATTGAGGAAATAGGGCTTTCTGGCATTCAGTTCGTATTTATCTAAAACACCCCAGTATAGTTCGAAGTCTAAGGAGATAACAAAAGCCCCTTTGTTGGAAGTAGTAAGTTGACGTGTCTCCATACCCTAAGCAGTCAACGGCTCTTTTTTCTTTTTGACCAGCTTCGATTGCCTAGTATATCGTCTCCACCTACTCATTTTCACTTTCCATTGCCTTTGATCCATGTAGCGAAGAACCACAAATAGGAACAATAACATCACCATGCTTTTCATCCGGATGGCAATGCCGAAATTCCCAGAGATTTGCGCCAATGCCACAGCCGAGCCAAAGAAGGCAATAAAGCAGGTTTTGGTGACGAAATCAGTGTTGAAAAAGAATTTTATAAAGCCAAACCTGATAAGCTGCAGGGAGATTAATAGATAGAATAAATTTTCGAAGGACACAAAAAGCCCTAGTATCCCGCTGGCATTAAAGAAAATTGGGAAGTAAAGGAACACGAATATTTTCTGGAATAGATTGAAGTTGTTTATGTCGACACCAGATTCAGCTGTGCTTAATTTAGTGGCCAAAGTAGATGTCATTTCAAACCCTTCGTCTATCAGACCTCCATCGCCTTCGATGCCTATATACTGAAATACAGATTGATACAAAAAGCCCATTGTGATGGTAGAAACAAGAAAAAGAGCCACCTTATGCTTGGCCTTCAAATCTTTGTTGCCCAGCAGCAAGGCAATCCCGATGGACGCTAAGAATATAAATGCCATGTGTGGACGTACATAATAAATAATCGGCAATGATATTACTGCCAACCACCACCTGCTTGCCGGTTTGGATAAGGAAAAGAAGAACATCCCAATGCCCATTAATATTAATGAGCCTTTACCAAGTGAACCAGACCAAAAGTGCAAATTAGGAAGAAAAAACACTAACGGCATAAGTGCTACTCCCAGCCAGTAATGCTTAAATCGGATATTCTCTTTAAAGAAAATGTAAAAAAAAGCTAGACCTACATAACCAAAAAATGCAAATAACAGCATGAGACTTTCGTACTGCAAATTGAAAACCTGAATAAAGGGCCAAGCCACAAACTCGATAAATGGGGTACCCGAAGCGAAATAGTCAATCCACGATTCCCCTCTTACTTGCAATATTACCTTGTTGAAATAAGCGTGGCTATCCGAACTGCTGTTTATGGCATATAAATAGTAGCCAAGGGAAAAAAATAAATGGAAAACAAACAGCAAGTCTAATACAATTACTTGGATAGCAGGGAATTGCCATTTCATGATACGGTTGAGAACAAAGCCCGCTGAAATGATTATGATGAAAAATAAAATATCAATTAGACCCACCATTGAAGGTTCAAGTTAGATAATTCTGCATAATCTTTGCGTGTAACGAAAAATTCTTAGTGAATTATTTACTTTAACAAAAAATCTCATTGTGTTTAGTATTAATATTTGAGCATAATTTGAAAACAATCATATTAAAAGCAAAATAAGTGGGAGGTAAAATCATTTCATCCAAAATTCTAATTTACCTCCCGCCATTATTTCCTCGTGCTCAAGATAATTCCTGTCGAGTTCTACTCCATTCAAGACTACCTTTTCAACCAAATATTTTGTTTCATCCCATTGATGGCTTACTATTTGGAAACGATTGTTATTGGCAAGTGGGATGGTTATTTCGTCAAATGCAGGTGTTCCTAAAATATACTTCCCCGAGGCTGGATTTACCGGATACATCCCCATAGCACTCCAAATATACCAAGCAGACATTTGGCCGCAGTCCTCATTACCGCTTAGGCCTTCGGGAGTATTTTGGTATTGGGTATTCATTATTTCATACACTCGGGCTTGTGTCTTTTCTGCTTCACCCGCCATAGCATACAGATAGGCTATATGGTGGCTTGGTTCATTTCCATGCGCATATTGACCTATCAAGCCCGAAATGTCGGGCGATGCCTGATTTCCTTCTACTTGTGGTTGCACCCAAAGGGAATCCAGTTTTTGCAAAAATGCTTCCCGACCGGAAAACAACTCGATGAGTCCATCTATGTCATGCGGTACAAACCAGGTATACTGCCAAGCTGTACCTTCCGTATATTCATCGTTTCTATGGTTTGAGTAAATCGGGTTGAAATTTTCTACCCATTGGCCATTTGCATTTTTGCCTCTCATAAACTGGGAAGTGGAATCGAAATGATGGGTATAGGCCAAGGCTCTGTTTTCGAAATGTGCGGCAATAGAGTCTTTTCCTAACATCTTGGCCATTTCAGCTATGCACCAATCATCAAATGCGTACTCCAAGGTTTTACTTACTGATTCGTTTTCTAAGTCGGCAGGTACAAAACCATATTCCTGCAAATACCCAATCCCGAATTTTTCTTGGGTGGCACTAGCGATCATTGCCTCCAATGCTTTATCACCATCAAATCCTCTAATGCCCTTCTTCCAAGCTTCCACTATTACAGGCACAGCGTGATAGCCTATCATTGTATTTGTTTCTTGGCCTTCAAGTACCCAAACAGGCAAGACTCCATATTGATCGGCATGCAAGAGCATAGACTGTATCATATCAGGCAATCGCTCTCTTTGGGTAATTGTGTAGAGCGGATGTAATGCTCGGAAGGTATCCCAAAGTGAAAAAAGCGTATAAAATTCGAAATCCTTAGCGGTATTAATTTCACGATTTGGGCCAGTAAATTCTCCGTTTTGGTCTTGAAAGATAGTAGGAGAAATGACACTATGATAAAGTGCTGTATAGAAAATGCTTAATTTATCAGGGTTATTCCCTTTCACCGCAATTTTGCTAAGCTCTGCGTGCCATTTTGCTTCAGCTTCTGATTTTACTTGTTCAAAATCCCAATGGGGCACTTCTATTTGCATATTTTCCAAGGCATTGGCCGTACTTACTGGAGAAATAGCCACTTTCACGAGTAATGCTTCTTTGGATGGCGCAAAAGTGAATGCTGCCTTTACTCCTATTCCATTTTCATTATTGATGCTGCTTTCTTCCTTTTCTACCTCTTCAAAATCTTGATTGAATTCCAAAGCGAAATATACTCGCTGATCGCTTGCCCAGCCTTTGGAATATCGGTACCCGATGGCTTTTCGATTGTCAATAAATTCTACTTGTGTTTCCGTTGGTGAATCCCAATTCATTCCGTGGATAAGATCCAATATCACATGACGTTCCATTGCGCTATCTGGAAATTGGTATTTGTGAAAACCTACTCTTTCAGTTGCCGTGAGTTCTACATTTATATTATACTCTTCCAGTAATACTTGATAATAGCCAGGCGACGCAGATTCATTTTGATGCGAAAAAGAGGAAACATAGCCAGTAGAAGTATTTTCAGCACTTCCACGTTGCAGCTGAAGATGACCAACAGTTGGCATAAGCAGAATATCGTATAAGTCACCTATTCCTGTTCCGCTTAAATGCTTATGAGAAAACCCAAAAATGGTGCTGTCAGAATAGTGATAGCCAGAGCATCTTTCCCACCCACCAATACCCGTATCTGGACTGAGCTGAACCATTCCGAATGGAACAGTAGCGCCAGGGAAAGTATGCCCTTGATCGCCTGTGCCAATAAAGGGATTAACGTATTTTAGAATATCTCTTTGACCTTCTAGGTTTTCCTCAACAGTGCAGGAAACCAATAAAAATAAACATACCCATAAGACCTGTTTCATATTAATATTCTAATTGCTCTTCTACGATTATTTTATCTGCCAAAGTAGAAAAATATTATCGATTTTTTCATGTTAAAGCACGTTGAATTCTCCTCACGTCCGCTCATACCATAATAAAGCCAAAATCAGGTATATTCATTTTTATTTGCAAGCTGAAATTATTAGCTTTCTAAACTTGAACCCGCAAATTTTAACATTAAACCACTTAAAGAAATGAAGAAAATTAATCTTTTTGCTTTGTTGCTCTTTGGGCTATTTATATTCCCAGCAGCATTGCATGAAATCACCGAGCCGGTGGATTATGAGATGATCCACCTGATCAAAAAGGAGGGCTTAGAAAACTCTCAAATTATGGATATTGCTTGGAACCTTACGGACAGGATTGGGCCACGTTTATCGGGTTCAACTGGACTAAAGAATGCCTATGATTGGACAAGCAGTACATTTAGAGAATGGGGTTTAACCAACGTAAAGGTAGATCCATGGGGTGAATTTGGCCGAGGTTGGGAAGTTGAGAAAGCATATATTGCCATGAAGGAGCCGTATTACCAAGCAATTATTGGAATTCCCAAGGCTTGGACAAATGGCACGAATAAGCTTGTAGAAGCAGAGGCGATCTACGTGAATATCACAGACGACCGCGATTTTGAAAAATTCAAAGGTCAAATCAAAGGCAAGTTTGTGCTTACACCTGTAACTATTGAAGCTCGTACTACCTTCCAAGCTGACGCGCAGCGTCATACAGATGAGGGTCTGGAAGCGATGAAAGTAATGCCTGTGGGTGTTGGTGGTGGCCAACAGTTTAGTGCAGATAGAATGTCCGAATTCCGCAAAGCGCAAGAATTGAGACGTAAAGCTCAGCAGTTTTTTATTGATGAGGGTGCTATAGCCATTATTCATACGAATAGAGGTGGTGGCCAAGGCACGTTTTTTACGACTAATGGTGCTTCCTATGCTGTAGATGCTCCTGAGGTATTGCCAGAGATGGAAATCGCCGTAGAACACTACAACAGGTTGGTAAGATTACTTGAAAAAGGCGTTCCAGTGAAAATAGAAATGGATACTAAAACGAAATTCCTTGATGACGATTTGGATGGATATAATGTTTTGGCAGAAATTGCTGGTACTGACCCTAAATTGAAAGAAGAAATCGTAATGCTAGGAGCTCACCTTGACAGCTGGTTTGCTGGTACAGGTGCTACTGATAATGCGGCTGGTTCTGCTGTGATGATGGAAGCAATGCGCATATTGAAAACGCTGGATATACAGCCAAGAAGAACTATCCGAGTTGCACTTTGGGGATCCGAGGAACAAGGCTTGTATGGATCTAGAAATTATGTGCGCAAGAACTTCACACAAGATGGTCAAAATGTGCCTAATGCAATGCATGCAAATCTATCCGCTTACTATAATATAGATAATGGCACAGGCAAAATTCGTGGTATTTATGCCCAAGGAAATGATGCTGTAAAGCCTATCTTTGAAGAATGGTTTAAGCCTTTCCATGATATGGGGGCCGAAACGATTACGATCAGAAACACAGGAGGAACTGACCACCAAGCTTTCGATGGTGTAGGCTTACCAGGGTTTCAGTTTATCCAAGATCCTATCGACTATGGCACAAGAACGCACCATACCAATATGGATGTGTATGAAAGACTGCAAGAAGCTGATTTGAAGCAAATGGCCGTAATTGTAGCTTCCGTGGTGTACCATACAGCTATGAGAGACGAGAGAATGCCTAGAAAGCCAAGACCTACTGCTTCGGCAAACTAATACAATACTGAACTTAAATATAAACGCCGGATGTGATTATGCATCCGGCGTTTTTTTTACGTAGTTCCGATGTTTAAGAAGGCATATACATGCTCGTTGCCGTAATCTTTTCCAACCTGCTAGGAATACTTAGCTGACTTGTAGATTTGGTGAAAAATATCAACCCTTTGTAGCTGGTCAAGTATTTATAGGTGGTGGAGAAGAATTTAATCGTAGTTTCTACCACCACTCCATCGTCCATCTTGTTTATCATCCTGCCAAACTCTTCCGGATCGATACGTATCAAACTACCACTTGCTTTAATTGCCTGGCTAATTGCGGCCGTGGCGGCTACTGCTGCACTCATACTATTTTACGTTTAGTTTTATTCATTTCCTTTATTTACTATTCATCAATTCTTCTATCTCTTCGGCTTCTATTGGAATATTCTTCATCAAATCAAGGTGTCCATTTTCTTGAATCAAAAGGTCGTTTTCGAGCCTAATTCCAATATTCTCTTCTCGGATATAAATACCTGGCTCTATTGTAAACACCATTCCTGGTTCGATTTTGCGATAAATATTGCCTACATCATGCACATCCAATCCAATATGATGGTAAGTGCCGTGCATAAAGTACTTTTTGTATAATGGCTGATCAGGATGTTGATTTTTTACATCGGTAGTATCTAATAAGCCAAGCTCTATGAGTTTTCCTTCCATGAAACTTCCTACCTCTTTGTGATATTGAGGAATAGTTGTTCCCGGTATCAATATGCTTTTTGCATAATTTTTCACACTTAATACTGCATCATAAACCTCCCGCTGTCTTTTTGTGTAGCGTCCATTCACAGGTATAGTTCGGGTCATATCTCCATTATAATTGCCGTATTCCGCTCCTACATCCATCAGTAGCAAATCGCCATCATCGCATGGCAAGCTATTATCTATGTAGTGCAGTACACATGCATTCGCGCCAGAAGCTATTATAGGCTGATATGCAAAGCCTTTTGATCTGTTTATCAAAAACTCATGGGCATATTCTGCTTCTATTTCATACTCATGGACACCGGGCTTCACGAAATTGAGTACCCGACGAAATCCCTTCTCGGTGATTCGACAGGCCTCCTGCAAAGCCTCAATCTCAAGGGGAGATTTGAGCACACGTAGGCTCTGCATAATTGGAGCAGACCTATTATATTGGTGTAAAGGGTATTTGGACTTACACCATTTTACAAAACGAGCATCCCGAGTTTCCACTTCTACCACCGCTCTTAGGTGTTCGTTGGTATTCAGAAACACCTTTTTGGCAAATGGCATAAGCGTGTTAAAAATACTCTCAAACTGATGTGCCCAATATATATTTTGAATCCCCGAAGAAGCCTCTGCTTCTTCTTTTGTGTATTTATGCCCTTCCCAAATCGCAATATGCTCATTGGTTTCTTTCAAGAACAGCATTTCGCGCTGCTTTTCATCCGGATGGTCAGGAAAAATCACTAAAATGCTTTCCTCTTGGTCGATTCCGGTGAGGTAGAGCATATCATTATTTTGGCGAAAGGCCATTGTACCATCCGCATTCGTAGGCATGATATCATTGCTATTGAAAACAGCAATGGCGTTGGATGGTAATTGATTTTTGAAATTGCTTCTATTCGTTTGATAAAGGGACCTGTCTATTGCTGTATATCTCATAAGTTATAATATTGTTAAGAATTTAAAATTGCATCCATATTGCCATAATAGCAAACATAATAAGCGCAATCGAGTGCAAATGTAGCGGGAGGTAAATGAAGTAGATTACATGGTCTTTTGATGCTAAACTTGAATGTTCCTCAAAAAATGGCATCCTCAAAATGCCTGATTTTATCACCTAGTATTGCCACTATATCGAAACGAATCGGTCCATTATACGCATACTCTTCTTGGAATGCGTTGGCGGTTTCCATTAATAAGTTCCATTGGTTTTCACTTACCATTTGCTCAGGAAAACCAAAATGTGATCCGCTTCGGAGTTTCACTTCTACAAATACGAGCACATCCTCCCGCTTTACTATCAAGTCAATTTCACCTCGACGATGCCGATAATTCTGAGCCACCAATGCATAGCCTTGTTTTCGCAAATATTCCAACGCTAATTGCTCACCAAGCTTCCCTATTTCCTTGTGATCTTTACCCATCCTGATTTTTTCTCTTCTTCTGCTCCCATCAAATACGCATAGGGTTCTGTAGAAGATGAGAGTTCAAATAATTTTTTCATAATCGCAATGGTTGGAATGATCAATATCATCCCGATAACGCCCCAAATAGCCGCTCCCACCAATAAAGCAAAAAAGGTAATAAAAGGATTGAGACTTACATTGGAGCCTACGATCTTTGGCGTAAGAAAATTGCCCTCTAAGGATTGGATAAGGGTGAACGCGATGACCACTCCAAAGGGATACCATAAACTGTCTTTGGTAATAAGTGCAAATATAAATGGAAGAACCGCTGCTAATAAAGGGCCAACATAAGGAACTACGTTCATCAATGCGGCAAATACGCCAAAGAATACCGCGTGATCTATTCCCAAACCAAGCAATGCTCCCGTACACAAAATCGCTAAAATGACCATTACCTTCCCAATCCCGACCAAATATTGCTGAATAATAATCCGAATAGAGCCAAGCGTTTGATTTACTTTCTGTGGATCGTGCGTATCGAAAACTTTGATCAGGAATAGCCTGAAATGGTTTCGGTAATACAAAAACAGAAACATAAAAACGGGAATGAGAATCACACCTCCCAAGCTGCCAACCGTTGACAACACTGCTGTGGTGATATTTTTACTATTATTTTGGATTAACTCTACAATCTCTTCCTTTTGCAAAATCACCGAAATATCTGACGGCACACCAGCTATATTTTCGATAGAGGAGTTCAGGCCATTGATCAAATCGTCGATACGCTGTTGGATATTCGACAAGTCATCTACAAACCTCGTGAGCTGAATAAAGAAAAAGGTAAATACGCCCAGAATAGCCAAAATCGCTACACTCAAAGATGTCAAGGTGGCTACGCTTCGAGGGAATTTCCACCTTTCTAGTCTGTTGTTGAGTGGCACCAAAAGCATAGAAGTATAAGCCGCAAATAGCATCGGCACTAACAAACTGCGGCCATAAATCATAATGATAACCACCATAATGGTTAGCAGACCAATAAATACAGCCTTCACGTAAGGCGGATAGTCCATCTTGTTACTAGGGATGTTGCTGCTCATATTATTATGGTAAGATACAAGATAGTAATGTGCTTAAAAAATGCTTGCCTCACTGATATTTCTTCCACCACCAATCACTCAAAATAAAGCCTTTTTAAATACGTAATTATTCGAGAAGTACACCCGATTATTCGAAAAAATCGCCTGTTAAGGTTCCTTTTTTTGTAATTTGCTGATCATTATGCTACCAAAAAAGAATTCGACCAGAACTGCCGTTTGGAAAAAACTCAAAAGGCATCACAAAGAAATTAAAAACCTCCATATGAGAGATTTATTCAGTGATGATCCACAAAGATTCCAAAACTTCTCCCTTCAGTTTGAGGATATTCTTCTTGATTACTCCAAAAACCGCATCACAGACGAAACGCTAACGCTTCTTTTTCAATTAGCCCAACAAGCTGGTTTGCAAAAAGGGATTAACGCTATGTTTGCTGGAAAAGCAATCAATGAAACAGAAAATCGTGCGGTGCTACATGTAGCTCTGCGAAATTTAGACGGCGAACCAATGATGGTAAATAGGCAAAATGTAATGCCCGATATCATCGCTGTGCTCGATCAGATGAAGGATTTTTCGGAGCAGATCATTGAAGGTCACTGGAAGGGATTTAGCGGCAAACCCATTAAAAGCATTGTAAATATCGGCATTGGTGGTTCAGATTTAGGCCCAGTAATGGTGACCGAAGCATTGAAGCCATACAAGGTGAAGCATATAGAACCCTACTTTGTATCGAATGTAGACGGAAGTAACCTAGCGGAAACATTAAAAAAAGTTGACGTAGAAAGCACTCTTTTTATGATTGCTTCGAAAACATTTACAACCCAAGAAACCATGACCAATGCCCATGCAGCTCGTAAATGGTTTCTGGAGAATGGCGGGAGAGAAGCAGATATTGCCAAACATTTCGTCGCTATTTCTACCAATGAAGAAGCTGCAACAGCCTTTGGGGTAGATCCGGACAATATTTTTACCTTTTGGGATTGGGTAGGCGGTCGCTATTCCCTTTGGTCTTCTATAGGTTTATCCATCGCATGCTCCCTTGGATTCGATGTTTTCTACGAATTACTAGAAGGCGCCAGAGCCATGGACCTCCATTTCAGAGATGAAAAACCTGAATCAAATATTCCAGTGATTCTTGCCGTCTTGGGCATTTGGAACAACAACTTCTTTGGAGCAGAAACCCAAGCAATATTGCCCTACAACCAATACTTGCATCGCTTTCCTGCTTATCTTCAACAGGCCGATATGGAAAGCAATGGAAAATCTGTAGATAGAAAAGGCAATAAATTAGACTACCAAAGTGGCCCTATAATCTGGGGAGAGCCTGGCACTAATGGGCAACACGCCTTTTTTCAATTAATCCACCAAGGCACCAAACTAATCCCTTGCGACTTCTTGGCCGCTGCCAAAAGTCATCACAATTTAGGCGATCAGCATAATCAATTAATGGCCAATTTCTTTGCACAGACCGAAGCCCTAATGAATGGGAAAACACGAAATGAGGTAGAATCCGAACTAAAGAAACAAGGTGCAGATGAAAATGAAATTAATAAACTTGCTCCATTCAAATGTTTTGATGGCAACATCCCTAGCAATAGTATCCTATTCAAGAAACTCACTCCATATACATTGGGAAGCCTAGTTGCCATGTACGAACATAAAATATTTGCACAAGGTCTTATCTGGAACGTTTATAGCTTCGACCAATACGGAGTAGAATTGGGCAAGCAACTGGCAGGGAAAATATTGCCCCAACTAGAAGATGATAATAAAGTGACTAGCCATGACAGCTCCACCAATGGCTTAATTAACGCATTTAAGCATTTTCGATAAATGACACCAAACTACCCGCTAAAATTTACCCCCATTTATAAAGAAAAGCTATGGGGAGGCGATAAACTCCGCACACAATTGGGCAAGGATTTTTCACCTTTACAAAACTGCGGCGAAAGCTGGGAATTATCAGGTGTGGAAGGCAACATATCAAGAGTGGCCAATGGCTCATTGCAAGGAAAATTACTTTCTGATTTACTCCAATCAAATGGTGTAGATATTCTTGGAAGCAAAGCCTACAAGAAATTCGGCATAAACTTCCCCCTGCTTGTTAAATTTCTGGATGCCAAAATGGATCTAAGCATGCAAGTACATCCCAATGATGAACTGGCAAAAGCTCGCCACAATGGACAAGGGAAAACCGAAATGTGGTACGTATTACAAGCTGACATTAACGCCACATTAATTAGCGGCTTCAACCAAGGAATGAATAAGGATCACTATCTGCAACATTTCAAAAATGGAACATTAGAAACGACGCTAAATCGTGAAAAAGTATTCGAAGGGGATGTGTTTTTCATTCCTGCGGGGCGAGTTCATACCATTGGAGCGGGACTATTAATAGCCGAAATTCAGCAAACCTCCGATATCACGTATCGTATTTACGACTTCGATAGAGTAGATGCCAATGGGAACACCCGCGAGCTACATACTGAGCAAGCGGTCGATGCCATAGATTTCAACTATTACGATCATTACAAATCGCCAATTGACAAAGACGCTATTGGCAAACAAGAAGTTGTTCGGTGCGAATATTTCACAACCAATTATCATCGCTACAGCAATAATGAGCAGATTGCTTTACGGACAGTCGGTGATTTCCGCATCATAACAGTGGTCGCCGGCAGTGGCCATTTGGAATATGCGGGAGGCAAACTTGCCACCAAAGCAGGTGAAGTTTTACTCATTCCCTCCATATTGGGAGAATACCAACTATCATCCAACAGCGGAATCACCTTTTTAGAAACCTTCATTGAGCTGCCTTAAATCCTTTTTGAAGGAATTATCTAATAGAAACAATTGCCAATTCTCTAAAATGAACGGCTTTATTGCCTAATCTCCATTATCTTTAAAGCATGAGTAAATCCGAAAAAAAACTCTTTCTGCTAGATGCCATGGCCTTGATTTATAGAGCCCATTTTGCATTTAGTAAGAACCCGAGAATCAATTCAAAAGGAATGAGTACTGGAGCTGTATTAGGTTTTACCAATACACTCGTAGAAATATTAAGTAAGGAAAAGCCAAGCCACATTGCCGTTGCTTTTGATACCTCCGCTCCTACTTTCCGCCACAAGCAATTTGAACCATATAAAGCGAACCGCCAAGAGCAGCCAGAAGATATCCAAATGGCTATCCCTTGGGTGAAAAAACTGGTGAAAGCCTTCGATATTCCATGCTTGGAAAAAGATGGTTGGGAAGCAGATGACATTATTGGAACCATTGCAAAAAAAGCTGCCAGAGAGAATTTTACGGTTTATATGATGACTCCCGACAAAGATTATGGTCAGCTAGTCGAGGAAAAGGTATTTCTATACAAGCCCGCATTTATGGGCAATGGAGTAGATATCATGGGCATCCCTGAAGTTCTCAAAAAGTGGGATATCGAACGTATAGACCAAGTAGTAGATATGCTCGGCCTAATGGGCGACGCTGTAGATAATATTCCTGGCATCCCCGGTGTTGGCGAAAAAACAGCTGTGAAGTTTCTAAAGGAATATGGATCCATCGAAAATCTGCTAAAGCATACTCATGAGCTTAAAGGCAAGTTGAAGGAAAAAGTAATCGAAAACGCTGAATTGGCACTTTTATCCAAAAAACTAGCCACCATAGATATTGATTCTCCAGTAGCTTTTGATGAAGAGTCCTTGGTATTCCACGGGCCAAATGTAGACGAAGTAAAAGCCATATTCGACGAGATGGAATTTCGCACCCTCGCCAAAAGGATGTTTGGTACCGAAACCGCCAGCCCTACCGTGGAGCTATCAGGCGAGCAATTGGATATGTTTGCCACCGCTGCAAAAGAAGAAGAACCCGAGGCAATCATTCCATCAGATAAAGGAAGCATTGCCAATATTCCTCATGATTATATTTTGATAAATTCACCTGAGCTTATCAAAAGCTTAATCCAGTATTTATCTCTCCAAAAAGCCTTTTGCTTTGACACAGAAACCACCGATCTCGATGCTATCGAAGCCCAATTGGTGGGTCTTTCCTTCTCATACATTCCCCATGAGGCGTATTATGTGCCAGTACCCGAAAAGCGGGAGGATGCTCAAAAGCTTATAAGCCAATTTAAAGAAGTACTCGAAAATCCGAATATTATAAAAATCGGACAGAATCTGAAGTACGATATGTTGGTTCTCCGCAAGTACGATATTGACGTAAGCGGCCCAATCTACGACACCATGCTAGCCCATTATCTGATCGACCCAGAGACACGCCATGGCATGGATTATCTGGCCGAAAGGTACTTGAACTATACGCCAGTGTCCATCACTGAACTCATTGGCAAAAAAGGCAAAAATCAGGGAAGTATGAGAGATGTTGCGCTAAAGGAAATCACTGAATATGCTGCGGAGGATGCGGATATCACCCTACAATTGCAAAAAATACTTGCTCCTTTGGTGAAAAAAGATAATCAAGAAAAGCTGCTCAACGAAGTGGAATTTCCATTGGTAGAAGTATTGGCTGCTATGGAGTTTGAAGGCATTCGAGTAGATAAAGAAAATTTAGCTGAATTCTCAAAAGAGCTCGAAATTGAGATTGGAGAACTCGAAAAAGAAATTTATGATTTAGCTGGCGAGCACTTCAATATTTCAAGTCCAAAACAGCTAGGCGAAATTCTATTCGATAAACTGAAAATAGAGGAGAAGCCTAAAAAGACCAAAACGGGTCAATATGCCACAGGAGAGGAGATTTTGAGCAGACTGGCCATTATCCACCCGCTTCCTTCCAAAATATTAGATATTCGTGAGCTTCAAAAGTTGAAATCGACCTACGTTGATGCTCTACCTAAGTTGATCAGTCCAACCGATGGAAGAGTGCATACATCTTTCAACCAAGCTGTAGCAGCTACTGGTCGGTTGAGTTCTACCAATCCAAATTTGCAAAACATCCCGATCCGCACAGATAGAGGCCGTCTTATTCGCAAAGCGTTCGTTGCCAGAGATGAAAATCACGTACTCTTAGCTGCTGATTATTCACAAATTGAATTGCGATTGATGGCGGCATTCTCCAAAGACGAAACAATGGTGCTCGCTTTCAACGAAGGGAAAGATATCCATGCTGCCACCGCTGCAAAAATTTTCAAAGTGCCTTTGGAAGAAGTAGATAGCTCGATGAGAAGAAAAGCCAAAACCGCTAATTTCGGAATCATATACGGCATTTCAGCCTTTGGACTTTCCCAGCGATTGGCTATCCCTAGAAAAGAAGCCGCAGAAATTATTGAAGCGTATTTCCGTGAGTTTCCCGGAGTAAAAAAATACATGGAAGAATGCATAGAAAAAGCCCGGGAGGTTGAATATGTGGAAACTATCCTTGGTCGTCGCAGGTATTTGCGAGACATAAACTCCCGCAACATGACCATGCGTGGGTTTGCAGAACGAAACGCCATCAATGCGCCATTGCAAGGAAGTGCTGCTGACCTGATTAAAATCGCCATGATTAATATCCATGAATGGATGAAAAAGGAAAAGCTGAAAAGCAAAATGATCCTACAAGTGCATGATGAATTGATTTTCGATGCGCGTAAAGATGAAGTGGAACTACTCAAAACGCATATCCCAAGATTGATGTCGGATGCCATTAAACTAGGTATCCCTGTCTTGGTGGAAGTAGGTACCGGTAATAATTGGCTTGAGGCGCATTAAGAATAAGTAACCTATCTTGTTGATCTTAAAATTGAACGTAAAATGGATCTAGACTTAAAAGGAAAACGAGCATTAGTGGGTGGATCGAGCCAAGGGATCGGCAAAGCCATAGCAATAGCCCTATCAAACCTTGGCGCTGAGATAACCCTTATTGCCAGAAATGAGGATTCCTTAAAATTAGTATTAGCAGAACTCCACCACCAATCTGGGCAACAGCATGACTATTTAGTTGCCGATTTCTTTCAGCCCGAACAGGTGAAAACTGTGGTAAATGGGTATATAAATTCAGGTAACGAAATACACATCCTCATCAATAATACGGGTGGACCGAAAGCTGGTCAAGCGATAGATGCCACATTAGAAGAATTTAGGCAAGCATTTGATGCGCATATAATTTGCAATCAAATTTTGACTCAAGCCGTATTGCCGAGTATGAAAAAAGCCCAATTTGGCAGAATCGTTAATATAATATCCACCTCAGTAAAAATCCCAATTCAAGGCTTGGGCGTATCCAATACAATACGTGGCGCAGTGGCCAGTTGGGCCAAAACAATGGCCAATGAACTAGGCGGATTTGGTATTACGGTAAATAATATACTCCCAGGCTTTACGAAAACCTCCCGCTTGGATTCCCTCATCGAAGGAAAATCGAAAAAGCAATCTGCACCTATTGAAGATATAGAAGAAAATATGAAAAGTAGTATTCCTGCTGGGCGATTTGGAAGTGCTGAAGAAGTGGCCAACGTGGCCGCATTTTTGGCTTCTCCCGCAGCCAGTTATGTAAATGGGGTAAATATACCCGTAGATGGAGGGCGCACAGGCTCAATGTAATATGGAAAATAGCCAACTACCCATTTTCGACTTACACTGCGATTTGCTCAGCTACCTGGCACACCGCCCCGATCCGGATGCCTTTACACCTGAACTGGGCTGTAGTATTCCCAATTTGCGCCGTGGCAAAGTGCGATTTCAGGTGATGGCTATTTATAATAATGTATATGCCGAATCTGCCAAGATGGGCTTAAAACAAGCCGAAATTTTTAGGGATTTGTCTATCCGGCATCCTGATTTTTTTTATTTGCCAAATAACATCTCCGAGATACAAAAAGAACTCCCATTATACCGTACGGCAATTATCGCGGCCATTGAAAATGCTGCGGGAATTGCCACCGAAGATTTGCCCATAGCCCAAGCCTTCCAAAACCTGTATAAAATATTATTGGCGACCAAGAGACTCCTCTATATCAGCTTGACCCATCATGGAGAAAATAGATTTGGTGGAGGTAATTACGCAACAGCTGGACTTAAGGATGACGGCAAAAAGCTACTTGACTATATCGATGGCAAAAACATTTGCATCGATTTGTCACACACAAGCGATGCGCTTGCAGATGATATACTTGAATATATCCATCAGCATAAGCTCAACATTATTCCGATTGCGAGCCATTCCAATTTTCGCAAAGTATGGGATCATCCGAGGAATCTCCGAGATGAAACTGCCAAAGAAATTTATGCTATGGGCGGTATTATTGGGATCAATTTTGTGCGTGCATTTGTGGACAATAAGCATGCGGATACACTTCTCGATCATATAGAATATGGACTGACATTGGGTGGAGAGAATCAATTAACTTTTGGAGCAGATTTCTTCTATACCGCAGATCATCCCGACCCTACAAGAATTCCTTTTTACCATCAAGCGCATGAAGATGCTTCCAAATATCAAGGCGTTTTATTGGAGCTTTCTGAAAGAGGTATGGAAAAGAAGCAATTAGAAAAATTGGCTTATCAGAACGTTTTTTCTTTTATTGATAAAATATGGATTTAATATCCCCCATTCCTTTTTGAGAATTAGAGCATTCCTATGCAAAAAATTGAAAACTATATTAATGGTGAGCTAAAGGCTCCCAAAAATGAACAGTATCTAAACAATATTCAACCTGCTACAGGCGAAGTGTATAGCCTAATTCCTGACAGTGATACAGATGATGTGCAGGAAGCGGTGCAAGCTGCAAAAATTGCCTTTCCTTTATGGTCTGCCATGCCTGTGCAAAAGCGCACTGATATCTTGATGCGCATAGCCGCACTTATTGGGCAGAACCTAGATGAACTTGCTATGGCCGAAAGCATCGACAATGGCAAGGCTCTTTGGCTAGCCAAGTCGGTGGATATCCCAAGGGCAGTAAGCAATTTTGAATATTACGCTACGGGTATATTGCATTTTAATAGCGAAGCACATTTTACAGATCATACTGCAATCAATTATACACAAAGAGTCCCTCTGGGTGTTGTTGCTTGTATCAGCCCTTGGAACCTCCCGCTGTATTTATTCACCTGGAAAATAGCTCCAGCATTGGCCGCAGGAAATACGGTGGTAGCCAAGCCCTCGGAACTTACCCCTATGACAGCGTACTTGCTAAGCAAAATATGCATCGAGGCAGGCTTGCCAGCAGGCGTATTGAATATCATCCATGGCGCCGGCTCGAGAGCCGGCGAGCCTATGATTTCCCATCCCGATGTCAAAGCCATTTCATTTACAGGAGGCACACAAACTGGCAAGCGGATAGCAGCTATTGCTGCACCGGAATTCAAAAAATTATCCCTCGAACTGGGAGGCAAAAACCCAAACATCATATTTGCAGATGCCGATTTTGACGAAGCCGTTATGGGTACTTTGAAGGCGGGATTTAGCAACCAAGGTCAGATTTGTCTGTGTGGCTCCCGTGTGTATGTTCATTCAAGTATTTATGAGAAATTTAGAGATGCCTTGGTAGCAAAAGTATCTAGGATGAAAATAGGCGATCCGATGGATGATAAAACTAGAGTAGGTGCTTTGGTGTCGGAGGCACACATGCTAAAAGTGCTCGCATATGTCCAATTGGCTAGAGAAGAAGGCGGGAGGATACTCTGTGGCGGCGAAAGAGTAATTTTGGATGGAAAACTTAAAGGTGGTTATTTTGTAGCTCCCACGTTGATAGAGGGATTGGACATAGACTGCCGAACCAACCAAGAGGAAATATTTGGCCCTGTGGTGACTATTCAATCTTTCGAAACAGATGAAGAAGTACTTGGCTATGCAAACAAAAGCGATTATGGATTATCTGCCACTATTTGGACTCAAAACCTTAAAAGAGCGCATAATATGGCTCATAAACTTGATAGCGGCATAGTGTGGGTAAACACTTGGCTATTAAGAGATTTGCGAACCCCATTCGGTGGAATGAAACAATCTGGCGTGGGACGAGAAGGAGGAGTAGAAGCCTTCAAATTTTTTACGGAGGAGAAAAATATTTGTATCAAATTATAAATTAAACTGTTAATTATGAATTTTGGACCTTTTGACCCTCAAAAATTCAATGACATACTATTAGAGTTTATCGTTGTCTTCGGCCCAAAGCTATTGGGTGCAATTCTGATATTTATTATTGGATCCTACTTAATTACGGTTGCCAGTAACCTAATAAAAAAAGCACTGAATAAGGGTTCGTTTGATCCATCCCTGAAGTCATTTTTGACTAGCCTAACTAGGTTTGCTTTGTTTATAATGTTATTCATCACAGTTTTAAATACAGTCGGGGTCCCAATGGGCTCCGCTTTAACCATCCTTGGTGCAGCAGGTTTGGCTATTGGCTTAGCATTGCAAGGGAGTTTGAGTAATTTTGCTGGCGGGGTATTAATCTTAGCCTTCAAGCCTTTTAGAATTGGAGACGTAATTGAAGCTCAAAATGAAATAGGAACCGTCCAGAAAATTGACATCCTGCATACAAGATTATTTACTGCCGACAATAGGGAAGTCATCATGCCTAATGGTGCATTAGCAAATTCTAATATCATCAATATTACGGCTAATCCAACGCGTAGAGTAGCTTTAGCGGTGGGAATTTCTTATGACTCTGACATCAAATTAGCCAGAAAAGTAATCGTAGATACCCTTTCCAAAGATTCGAGGGTACTAAAAGAAGAAGGCGTACAAGTAGTGCTAACTGAGCTCGCTGATAGTTCGCTCAACTTAAGTGTGAGAGTTTGGGTAAAGGCAGAAGACTTCTGGGATATGACCTTCGAAGGATTAGAAAATATTAAGGAAGCGTTAGATGCGGCTAGCATAGAAATCCCATTCCCACAAAGAGATATGCACATGAAGCAATAATAGCTTATCGAAGCGGGAAGGTATCAATTACTTTTTCGTTTGAAATCGCCTTAAAAAAGGGTGCTTATATTCTTTTCTACCACATCTATAAAAGACGCATTCTATCCTCCCGCTTTTCAAAAAATTGGCTATTTGGTCATTGCTTCTTAAGCCCAAACTGGAGCACCTGGATAAGATATTTATCCGATAAAAGTTAAGGTCTTTCTGCTATCTTTTAGTTAAAGGTTGCTGCCATTAGAATTTTAAAGATACCTTAATCGTTTCAGTTGTATGTATCATCATTGGTACCGAAACTAAAAACACTCATATATGGAACCAAAAAAATCTTTCGACGACTTAATAGCCAACCCTGATTTACCTGTATTGGTTGATTTTCATGCCACTTGGTGTGGCCCTTGCCAAGCATTAGCACCTGTGATAAGTGATATTGCAAAGGAGTTTGGCGACAAAGTGAAAATCATCAAAATTGATGTGGACAAAAACCCTGCAGTAAGTCAGCAATTCCATGTACGAGGTGTCCCTACCTTAATCTTATTCAAAGGTGGAAAAATCAAATGGCAGCAATCAGGCATGATGACAAAGAGAGACCTTTCTGCTATATTGACGAAACATTTGTAGAATATGAAAAAAAGGCTGCTGCTGATCATTGGGATTGTATTTGGAATTCTCTTTTTATTGACTGTGAAAGTCTTGTATGATTTTGGAGCATTTAGAAAGTTTGATAATAGCTACACAAGCAGCCAATTGATAGAAGGTATAAAAGGCCCTGAGGATATCACGATTGATTACGATCGGAGTTTGTTATTTATTTCTTCTGATGATCGCCGGTCTCGTATGAGAGGCAAAGATGTGAAAGGAGGTATTTATACGATTGATCTGAAGGATAAAACACTTTCGCCAAAGAAAATAAGTCCGGCACTAGATTTTGAATTCAATCCTCATGGTATCTCTCTTTATAAAGGAGCGCTAGGAATCACTAGACTATTTGTAATCAATCATCGCAGCACGGGCCATTTTATCGAGATATTTGATTTCAGAAATGGTACTTTACGCCATTTAGAAAGTTTAACTGGTCCTGAACTAAAAAGTCCAAATGACTTAGTCGCAGTAGGCATTCGAGCATTTTATTTCACCAATGACCATGGGGTAGAGCAAGGTTTCAAAAAGCTACTAGCAGACTTACTCAAACAGGGCACCGCATCGGTGGGCTATTTCGACGGCAAATCCTATCGTATTGTGGCTGAAAATCTCAATTATGCCAACGGCATCAACACCACACAAAACGGAGATATTGTATTTGTATCAGAAACCACAGGCAAAAAAATCTCCGCTTATCAGCGTAGCTATACAAATGGTTCGCTGGAAGTATTGCATAGTCTTGATTTAAGTACAGGGGCAGATAATATCGAAATCAATGAAGATGGAAGCATCCTATTAGCTGCACACCCTAATATGCTTGCCTTTATGCGGCATGCTAAGGATGTCAAAAAGAACAGTCCTTCACACGTTTTACACCTCACTTATAATGTAACAGAAGGTTTCACCGAATTAAAAGAAATCCTTACCGATAATGGCGAAAATTTATCAGGTAGTAGTACCGCAGCGTACCATGGCGGGAGGTTATTTATAAGCAATGTTTTCGACCCAAAAATATTGGTGGTGGAGTTGGAGAATTTTAATAATACTCCTAAAAAAGTAAACTGATCTTAAAAGGTGGTGAATCCTTTAACAAATCTAGAGCTTGGAATGTGAGGCCAATTAGAGATTAACAATTATTCTTTGAACCAAGCCACGCATTTCAACTCAATAGCAATGGGAGTAGGCAAAGAGCTTACTTCCACCGTAGTTCTACAAGGCTGATTATCCTTGAAGTAGTCCGCGTAGATTCTATTATAGGTTTTGAAATCACCTTTCATGTTGGTGAGGAATACAGTAACATCTACCAAATCATTCCAAGTAGCGCCCGCATCCTCAAGGATAGTTTTTACATTTTTGAATACCGAATGGCATTGTGCCTCGATATCGTAATTTAAAATATTACCCGCCTCGTCAAGTTCAACCCCCGGAATTACTTTGGTGCCTCGCTCCCTTGGCCCTACACCAGACAAAAACAAGAGGTTACCCACCCGCCTAGCATGAGGATATAGCCCAACCGGTTCTGGAGCTTTTGAAGATTCTATTTTATCATTTTTTGCCATTGGTATCCTCCTTTGCTAGTTATTCCTCATATGCCCATGAAATTCCCACTTTCATGTCTTTTACTGCAACACCCACTTCTTTTAAACTCATTCTTATCTGATCCACTAAGTCATAGTTCTTATCCGATTTGGCTTGAGCGTAAATGGTCAACAGAGAATTTATGACTTTTTCCACCTCAGTGACTTTTTCCTCCCGCAATCCCAAAATATCACACACAAAGGTTCGGTAGGTCTTTGTCAATGAATCAAACGCTTCTTTTCCTATTGAAGATGGCTTCAATAGGCCTGTCTGCATGCTATTTATTTTTTTTAAAATATTGAATAATTGCGCGACAACTTTTGCCGTGTTCAGATCATCATTCATAGCACGGTAACAATTCTCTGCTAGCTGAGTAATTTGTTCTATTTGCTTTTCATCGATCTCTACTTCCGATTCTGCTACAAATTCCAACTCATTCAACACACGCAATCCATTCATTAGTTTTTTGTATCCTTTGGCCGCCGCAAGGAGTGCTTCATTCGAAAAATCTAGCGTACTTCGGTAATGCGCTTGAAGAATAAAAAATCGGACCGTCATAGGACTATACGCACGATCAAGCAAGGAATGCGAACCAGTGAAAAGCTCCTGCAAATTGATAAAGTTGCCCAATGACTTCCCCATTTTCTGGCCATTGATCGTAATCATATTGTTATGCATCCAATATTTTGCTGGGTCGCGTCCATGACTGGCTTTCGATTGAGCGATTTCACATTCGTGGTGTGGAAATAATAAATCCATTCCGCCACCATGAATATCAAATTGCTCCCCGAGGTATTTGGCACTCATGGCAGAGCACTCCACATGCCAGCCGGGAAAACCATCGCTCCAAGGCGACTTCCATCGCATTATATGATCTGGAGAGGCTTTTTTCCACAAAGCAAAATCCAAAGGATTCCGCTTTTCTGATTGGCCATCTAGTTCCCTTGTTCCTGCCATTAGGTCTTCAATCACTCGTCCAGATAGTTTCCCGTAATGCTCACTTTCCGCATATTTCATCACATCAAAATAGATAGATCCTCCCGACTCATAGGCCAATCCCTTTTCTATGATTTGCTGTATCATTTCTATTTGGTCAGGAATATGACCGGAGGCCAAGGGTTCTATACTTGGCGGAAGGGTATTCAGCAATGCCATATCACGATGGTAAGAATTGCTGTGTTGCTGCGCCACTTCCATAGGCTCCAACTGCTCAATTCGTGCCTTTTTGGCAATCTTATCTTCTCCAGAATCAGCATCATGTTCCAAATGACCCACATCCGTGATGTTGCGTACATAGCGAACCTTGTATCCCAAATGATTTAGGTATCGAAAGAGCACATCGAATATGATGGCAGGGCGAGCGTGTCCCAAATGGGCATCTCCATATACGGTAGGCCCGCAAACATACATGCCTACAAAAGGAGGATTTAATGGTTGAAATTCTTCTTTTTGACGTGTGAGTGTATTATAAACACTTAGTTGGCTTTGCATCTTACAAAAATAGCTAATTATGAGCTTGACCTGTTCAATTTCATGGAACAGAATACAAATTTCATTAATTTAGCTTGTCGTCCACAACAATTCTGATTTTTATATAAAAGCTATGAAAATCCTTTACGCCGAAGAATGCTATGTAAACGCGCTTGAAGAGCAAAATAATCGAGCACCCTTTATGCTCACAAAGGTAGCGGACACTGCCGCTCGAAAAGCTGGGCAATTGCGAGGATTGGTCATCGAACAGCATGTGGCGTGGTGGTTTCGAAGATACTATCCTTTCCAATATTTAGAAGCTGACAATTACCAACAATGGACCCACCCATGTGCGCACGATTTTAAATTGAAGATATCCTCCCGCATTTACCGCGTGGATGTAGCCGGACCACGAAAAAATGGCTCATTTGGTTCATATCAGCAAAAACCAAGTTCCAACGTAGATTGTCACATTTTATGCAAAGCATTAGGCTTCAAAAGCTGGAATCAAATTGATTTTAAGCAAGGCTTTGAAATAATCGGTGTGGTACTCCCAAGAGATTTCAACATGGAAATTTCTCCAAAAAGCGTAATCCCTATTTCGGATTGGCTCAAAATGATTCATCTTTGACCATGGAACAATTGCTCGCTGAATTGCTGTCGGATCCAATCCGTGAGAAATATCTCAAACGCATAGAGAGATATGCAAACAAATACGGTGCAGAAAAACTTCCTAAATATATAAAAAAGCTGAATACTGAAATCCAGCGGGAGGATTTAAAAGCTACTTTATCCAAAACGCTAACTGCCTCCATAGATCCTACCTATTTGGAAAGTGCCTTGTTTGAACTTGAAAATGGCAAATACTTAGATTGGTATTTGAAAGACCAATGCGAGCCTTTTGAAAAAATGCTCGCTCATTTTGCTCATCTCAATGCCTATCACCCCTTATTACTTCATAGTGATTTTAGAGAAGCCGATATCGAAGATAATTCCATTGATTTGATTGTGACGGATCCTCCATACCCAAAAGAATTTTTGCCTCTCTACAAAGATTTAGCCGAATTTGCTGCAAGAGTGTTAAAACCTGGTGGCTCTTTGGTAGCCATGGCAGGCCAATCTTACCTACCAGAAATTTTTGATTTGATGAAAGTGGATGGCCTGCAATACAATTGGACAATCAGCTACTTAACGCCTGGTGGCCAAGCTCCTCAGCTTTGGCAACGAAAAGTGAATGCATTTTGGAAACCCGTGCTCTGGTACACCAAAGGAAAAAACCAACGATGGGTAGGCGACGTGGTGAAAAGTGCCGTAAACGACAACGATAAAAGATTTCACTTCTGGGGTCAGTCAGAGTCAGGAATGGGAAATCTCATCAGCAAAGTGAGTTCTGTCGGCGATATCATTGTAGATCCCTTTATGGGTGGTGGCACCACAGGCTTGGTGAGTCTACAATTGCATCGAAAGTTCATTGGAATAGAGATTGATGCCAATTCATTTTTAGGTGCGAAGAAACGAATAGGAGAATTGATGAATAACATTCAAAATACTTAATTGCAAAAAGGTTCATTAAACCACATAAAGAGGCATAAGCTATTGAAGAACCCTATATTCCTTATTTTCTGAAGGCTAGAGATCGTCTGGCTATGTCTTAATAGTGTTTGATAATTGTTTTATCAAAATCAACTCATTATCTTTGTGGTGATTTTAAGATGTAGAAGGGGACTCAAGTCCCCTTTTTCGTTTTTCCCAACTGATATGGAACTCGAACAAAAAATTGCAGAAAAGGTAAATGAACTTCTTGAGGATGAATCACACTTTTTGGTAGATGTGAGCCTCAGTAGCCATCGTATAGGCACCAAATTGCTAATACTACTCGATGGTGACGAAGGAATCAGCATTCAAAGTTGTGCGAAGGTGAGTAGAGGTTTAGGTCGTTGGATTGAAGAAGAAGAGCTAATTGAGAGTTCCTATCAACTTGAGGTGTCATCACCTGGGATAGATAGGTCTTTGCAAAGTCAAAGACAGTATACCAAAAACATTGGTCGGATGGTAAAATTTACTGATCCGACAGATATTACACGCAAAGGTTTGCTTAAGGATGTCACAGAAGATGGCATTCGAATAGAAGAGGAAGTAAAACAAGAAGGCAAGAAAAAAACTGTAAAACAGGAAGTATTCATCCCTTTTGTAGAAATAAAAAAATGTACCGTTTTAGTATCATTTAAATAAAGCTATGGATAGTGGCAATTTAATAGAATCGTTTGCAGAATTTGCTCGACAAAAAAATGTCGATCGGCCAACAATGATTCGCATCTTAGAAGATGTGTTTCGTACTATGATTCGCAAAAAATATGAGACTGATGATAATTTTGATATTATTATCAATGCCGATAAAGGCGATTTAGAAATCTGGAGGTCACGCGAAATTGTTGATGACAATTCGGAAGATATTTGGGATCATGATAAAATATGTCTTACTGATGCTCGTAAAATTGAACCTGACTTTGAAGTGGGTGAGGAAGTAGCAGAAGAGGTGAACATTGAGCACTTTGGCCGTAGAGCGGTAATGACGGCTCGCCAAACGTTGATTCAGAAAATCAAAGACCTTGAGAAAGATATTCTATTCCAAAAATATAAAGAAATTGTTGGTGAAATCATCGTGGCAGAAGTTTATCAAATCCTAAGCCGTGAAGTATTGCTGATGGATTCGGATGGCAACGAACTGTCTATACCAAAGGATCAACAGATTGGAAAAGACCGCTATCGCAAAGGAGAAAGTGCAAGAGCAATTGTTCACAGAGTTGAAATGCTCAATGGAAATCCTAAAATAATTCTTTCTAGAACTTCTCCCGTATTTCTCGAGTGGTTGTTCGAAAACGAAGTGCCCGAAGTATACGATGGCTTAATCACCATCAAAAAAGTAGTTCGCGAACCAGGCGAAAGAGCAAAAGTAGCTGTAGAATCTTACGATGACAGAATAGACCCTGTGGGTGCATGTGTGGGAATGAAGGGGTCGAGAATTCACGCAATTGTTCGTGAATTACAAAACGAGAATATTGATGTAATTAATTACACCGATAATTTGGAGCTTTATATCCAAAGATCGTTGAGCCCTGCGAAGGTATCATCGATTAAAGTAAACAAAGACGATGGAAGAGTAGCCGTTTACTTAAAGCCCGACCAAGTTTCATTAGCCATAGGTAAGGGTGGTTTGAATATCAAACTTGCCAGTAGACTGGTTGGATTTGAGATAGATGTGTTTAGAGAAATATCTGAATTCGAGGAGGAGGATGTGGATCTTGAGGAATTCTCTGATGAGATTGAAAACTGGGTAATCGATGAGTTAAAGAAAATAGGATTGGATTCGGCTAAGAGCGTTTTGGCTAGAACCAAAGAAGATTTGCTTAAACTTACAGATTTAGAGGAAGATACTATTGAAAGTGTACTTCAAGTTCTGAGAGAAGAATTTGAATAAGTAATAGAAAAATAATTTTTGAATTTTTAGGGGGTAATTATTTATGTCAGAAGAAAAAACGATTCGATTAAACAAAGCTGCAAGGGAGCTCAATGTAGGATGGCAGACCTGTGTTGAATTTCTAAGTAAAAAAGGTTTTGAGATCGAATCCAATCCAAATGCGAAGGTGACTATGGAGCAGTTCAATCTGCTTTCCAAAGAGTACGCCGATTCCGCTATGGAGAAGGAAGAAGCTTCGCATCTTACCATTGGTAAAAAGCACAACGAAAATGTTATAATTGATACCGCGGAAGAGGAAATAGAGAAAAGAAAAGAAGATGATGAAGAAATCTTCATAAAAAGCGTAGGTCAGTCTACTGCAGTTCCCGAAGTGAAACCGGCAAATACCCTTGCCCCGAGCTCCGAGGGAAAGAAAACTGAAGACGGTGAGAAGGAAGATAAGCCATCTAACAAAATTGAATCTCCAAAACTGCCAGGCACAAAGGTAATAGGCAAAATTGACCTAGATAAGCCAAAAGCTAAAATCCCTCCGGCTGAGATAGAAAAGCCAGCCGAAGCACCGAAGGTTGAATCCAAGAAAGAGGAAACTCCTATTGAAACACCGATTGAAAAACCAGTGGCTGAAGTACCAGAAGAAAAGGTAGCTGAAACACCAAAAGTAGAAATAAAAGAAACTCCTAAAGTGGAAATTGCGGCTAAAAAAGAAGAGCCAAAAATAGAAAAAGTACCAGAACCTAAAAGTATAGCTAAAAAAGAGGAAGCAAAGGAAGAAGTAAAACCTAAAAGGGATGAGCCTAAACCAGAAGCAAAGAAAGAAGCTCCACGGAAAATTGATTTAAAGCCAGAAGTCAAAGATGCGACAGATGGAGAGTCAGGGCCTGTAATTAGAGCTGAGGCTGAAAAACTTAGAGGCCTAAACGTGCTTGGCAAAATTGAACTTCCTGATAAAAATAAAAAGAAAAAAGTAACATCCAGCGATGCTGCAGGTGCCGAAAGACGTGGTAAAAAACGTAGAAAACGCAAGGTTGTAAGTAAAGAAGTAGATGTTAAAAAAGATGCTACAGCAGCACCAAGAGTCCACGGTGGTGGAGCACGTGGTACGGGAGCTGGAGTTCCAGCAGATACAAGACCAAGAAGAGGCAAAGCTGCTCCGCAAACGGCGAGAAGGCCACAAAAAGAGGAGCCTTCAGATAAAGAAATTCAAGAAAAAATCAAGGCAACTCTTGCCCGACTTAGTGGCAACACAAAAGGAGGCTCTCCTTCAAGATCGAAATACAGAAGAGATAAACGCTCTGCTGCAGCCGATGCAGAGGAGGAGAGAGCAAGATCTGAACAGGATAACTTGCAGACTTTAAGAGTGACAGAGTTTATATCAGCGAATGACCTCGCATCCTTAATGGATGTGAATGTCAACGACATCATAGCAAAAGGACTAGGTCTTGGAATATTTATCTCCATTAACCAGAGACTTGATGCAGAAAGTATCACATTCCTAGCAGATGAATTTGGCTATGCCATTGAATTTATTTCTACGGAAGATGAAGAATTAATTGCAGTGGAAAATGATGCGCCACAAGATTTAGAATCTAGAGCACCTATTGTGACCATAATGGGTCACGTAGATCATGGTAAAACTTCACTTTTGGATTATATCCGCTCTTCACGCGTAACAGCCGGAGAAGCGGGAGGTATTACTCAGCACATTGGAGCGTATGATGTAACGACCGATGATGGTCGCCGAATTGCCTTCCTTGATACACCTGGTCACGAAGCCTTTACGGCAATGCGTGCTCGGGGAGCTAAAATTACAGATGTGGCAATTATTGTAGTTGCAGCAGACGACGCTGTGATGCCACAAACAAAAGAAGCAATTAACCACGCACAAGTTGCGGGTGTACCGATTGTTTTTGCTATCAATAAGATTGATAGACCAAATGCAAACCCTGAAAAAATTAAGGAGCAGCTTTCTGCTATTAATATTCTTGTAGAAGATTGGGGTGGCAAGTATCAATGTCAGCATATTTCAGCCAAAACTGGTGAAGGCATAGATGATTTATTGGAGAAAGTACTTCTTGAAGCCGAATTATTAGAATTACAAGCTAATCCAGATAAACTCGCCTCAGGTACAGTTGTGGAAGCTTCTCTTGACAAAGGTAAAGGGTATGTATCTACCGTGATGGTACAAAATGGCTCCATGTCGGTAGGGGATGTAATCCTTGCCGGCTCGCATTATGGTAAAATCAAAGCGATGTTTAACCATAAGGGAGACAAATTAGCTAAGGCAGGTCCAGCTACTCCAGTATTGGTACTTGGCTTGGGTGGTGCTCCTCAAGCTGGGGATAAATTCAACATAATGGGCAGCGAAAGAGAAGCCCGAGAAATTGCGAACAAACGTGAGCAAATACAACGTGAGCAAAGTATGCGTACTAAGAAGCATATCACCTTGGATGAAATCGGTCGTCGTTTAGCCATTGGCTCATTTAAAGAACTTAACTTAATCGTAAAAGGTGATGTGGATGGATCCATCGAAGCACTATCCGATTCATTGCTAAAACTTTCCAATGAGGAGGTAAAAGTAAACATCATTCATAAAGGAGTGGGTCAGATTTCAGAATCAGACGTACTGCTTGCTTCTGCATCAGATGCCATCATAATGGCTTTCCAAGTTCGTCCTTCGGCCGCAGCTAGGAAGTTGGCAGAGCAAGAAGAAATCGAGATCAGAATGTTCTCTATTATCTACGATGCGATTAACGTAATCAAGGATGCTATTGAAGGGATGCTTTCACCAGATGTGGAGGAGATCATTACTGGCACTGCCGAAATTAGAGAAGTATTCAAAATCTCTAAAGTGGGCACAGTTGCAGGTTGTATGGTTCAAGAAGGATTCATCAATCGTAAGAACAAAATTCGCCTTATCAGAGATGGTATTGTGATTTATACTGGCGATTTGGGTGCCTTGAAGCGCTTCAAAGATGATGTGAATGAAGTGAAACAAGGGTACGAATGTGGTATGAGTATCAAGAATTTCATCGACTTACAGGAAGGCGATTCCATTGAAGGCTTCACAATGAAGGAAACTAAAAGAAAGCTTAAATAAGTATTCGTCAAATATTTCACAAAAAGTAGATTGGCTCTTTGATCAATCTAATTTTGTTTTATAGCCAGATGATAACAGCACTACTTCAATTCCTGCTTATATTCAATTACCTAAGTACATTCCTGTTGGCAATGGGCTTGGTTCGTCCTTGGTGGGTATTGTGGTTTATGGATACAATAAACCGCCTAAAAGTGATTAAACTCTACGGAAGTATTGCCACTGTTGGTTGGTTTATTTGGCTTAGCTTAAGTTTTTTTACAGAATAGGAACACGGGCTTTCTATTTACTAGCGTGGTAGCAAAAATATAGATATCGCCTCCTTCTTTTATTTTAGTTCTTCTTCGGATTGCTGCTACCGTCTCAGGGAAATTTCTAGAGGTGATATTTGCCTTACCCTCTGGCAACAAATCCATTAGCTGCCGACGATACGGCTGCTCATACGAAATAAATTCAAAATTACGACCCGGAAAATTCTCAACGAGGAAGTCAGAAGTATATAAATGGCTATTGGGATGAAGCTTTTTCAAATTGAAACGTACGGCAATAGATCGAAAAGCTCCTGCTTTTAATATGGCGGCATTTGGTTCATAAATAAACTTACTAGGCATAGAGAGCCCAATGGCAGAAGACGCTTCTTCTGTTTTGGTGAAAGAAAAATAAGCTATTTCCGCTTTGCTTTTTATGTTTACTGCTTCAATGACAGGCTCTTCCAAACACCCTTTTTCCATCAAGATTAGCAGTTCCTTGCACTCATTTTCTACTGCTACGACCCATATCTTTTTCACTCCATGCAGCTTCATGACAGCTGCATTTACATCCATCATTGGAGCCGCTTTTAGCAATATTTGATCACACTTTTTGAATAAGACATTCTGAATTAAGGTGATATCGGGTTGGCAATCCATTAACCTATACACCTTATTTTTTTCATCATCTCTTCTAGCCGGATCTAAATAAATAAGATCAATATCTAATTGATTTTCGGCAATAAAATCTAATCCATCGTTAGAATGCACGTCTATATTACTAGCTAACAATGCGTTAAAATTATGTTTGGCTATATCACATAAGTGCGCTTGCCGTTCGATAAAAAGTACTTTTTCGAAATGTTTGCTGAAATAATAGCTATCCACACCCGTCCCGCCTGTTAAATCTACTAAGGTTTTTCTCGAAAATAATTGCGCCTTGAAAGTCGCCGTCAACTCGGATGAGCATTGCTCCATAGAAATGGCGGGAGGAAAAATTAATCCCTGAGTAGCGTACCATTCTGGAAGCTTTTGCTTGGCCTTTTGTCGAGAAGCGATTTGTGCCACCGCCTCCTTTAAAGGAAAATCCTGCCCTACCGATGCACTAAGCATCAGCTGGGCAGGATTTTCCTTTTCATTTTTTTCTATAAAATCCCTTACATCTTCTCTTTGTAGTAGTTCTATCAAAATGCTAATGAATGGTCTACCAGGTATTGGGCAATTTGTACTGCATTTGTTGCTGCACCCTTTCTTAAATTATCTGCAACTATCCACATGTTCAAGGTATTTTCTTGGGACTCGTCGCGCCGCAATCTGCCCACAAAAACATCGTCCTTGCCATGAGCCATATTTGGCATAGGATACTCATTGTTTGCTGGATTATCCACAACGGTAATTCCACTTGTTTTACTCAATAGTGTCCTTACCTCATCCAAATCATAGTCATTGTGAAACTCCACATTTACCGACTCGGCATGGCCACCAATCACTGGAATACGCACTGCGGTAGATGTTACGGCGATGAAATCATCTCCCATAATCTTCTTGGTTTCATGCACCATTTTCATTTCTTCTTTGGTGTACCCATTTTCCAAAAAAACGTCTATATGAGGAATCACATTCAAATCGATAGGGTGAGGATATACTTTATGTCCATCTCTACCAGCTCGCTCATCCATTAGCTGATTCACCGCCTCCTTACCAGTACCTGTTACGGATTGGTACGTGCTTACTACCACTCTTTTAATTCCATACTTCTTATGCAGCGGATTCAACGCTAACACCATTTGTATAGTAGAACAGTTTGGATTTGCAATAATCCGATCGTCAATACGCAATATAGACGCATTAATCTCAGGCACAATCAGTTTATGCCGAGGACTCATCCGCCAAGCGGAAGAATTATCTACAACGATGGATCCAGCCGCTTCGAATAAGGGTGCAAATTGTAATGAAACACCTCTTCCAGCAGAGAATATAGCAATATTGGGTTTTCGGGAAATAGCTTCTTCCATAGAAATGATCTCATAGTCTTTCCCTTCGAAGTTAATTTTTTTACCTACCGAACGTTCAGATGCTACAAGCATCAACTCATCAAAATGGAAATTTTGCTCTGCCAAGACTGTCAAAATAGCCTGGCCTACTAATCCTGTGGCACCAACGATTGCTAATTTCATTAAAAAAGGGTTAAATAAATGAGGTGCCTCAAATTGCACTGCACAAAATTGATAGAATTTAGCTGCAATTCAAACTGAAAGAAGAATCATATGACCTAAAATGTAGATTTCTAAATAATAACTCGGCTATCTCTAGAAAAGCGGGAGGGTATCAAAAATATTTTGCTGAAGAATTAAGGTACCGTTCTGGAAACTCGCCACTAGTAGCTTGTTCGTAATCTGCATAACTACAGGGAATTATGCTCTTATTTGGAAAGGGACGCTGCAAATCGTTGGATACTTCCATCCACCACTTTTCGGTAAATTTGCTTTTGTAGAACACCAGGCCATCCTTTTCTCTTGGCATTTCTACGGTGAACTTCACATAGTCGCTTCCTTTGAAATCGCTTTCGTTGCGGCGATGGTAAAATCCCTCCACAAAATACCAAACCATAGTAGCAACAATAGAGGCAGTTTGCTTATGTGCGTTATCTAGATCAGGATTGTATTCATAAAATCCCGCAGAGCTGAGTTTATTATTGAGGCCAGCGTACCAACAAATCTGGCAAGCTTCCTCACCTGAAAGTCCGAAAGGTTGCGCATTTGCATTGCCAGGAGCATCACCCATTCTCACTGCCGAAATATCAAAACTGATCAAATCAGCATCCCTGATTAGTGGTTCAGTCTCGCGCACGTTGGATCGAACTTGACCGAGGCGCATCATATCAAAATACAACTTTTCCATCACCTCCAAAGACTCGCATGAGGTAAGATAGCTCTGGTGGCCAATTTGAGTGTAATGAAGAAGGAAATTCGGATTGTGAAGTAATATTTTATTGATATGGCCTTTGGAAGCCCCTTGACTTTCATCAAATTCTAGATCGAGAAAGGCATCGACATTTACCATAGTCACGAGTTTGCCAATCTCCTCATAGGCTTGAAATTGGGCTACATCTATATCATGCGTACCGCCAATCAATATTGGCAATACATTTTCACTTAGCAGGACTCTGCAAATCTCTTTTACTCGGAAGCCTGTGTCCTCAGCATTTCGCCCGGATACAAGGTTTCCCAAATCAATAATTCTATATTTTCCATGACCCTTTTTCAGTCGGTAAAGCTTCTTTCTTATTTCATCTGCCGCCCTACACACCCCCTCATTATTTATTGTACCTCGATTTTCGGTGATTCCTATTATCGCAATGTCCATATCCTCTATGTCTGGAAACTCAAAGCCATGCACGTGGATATTTTCATAAAATGAATGAAAATCGTCAATTTCCTGATACAGGCTTTCATCAACCGGTGTAAAGAATATTTTAAGATTCATACTTCTGTCTATTTTTAAGGATCTATTCGGGAAAACTGATTTTGTATACTTTACAAATCATTTTGCCTGACGAACAAATAAATGAAGGTTTGAAATTGAGGAAAAATAATGAAGAATCAATCATATTTGATAAATGATTGATATTAGGCTAAGAAAGTAATTGATTGGCATAGGCAAACTTGATCAAACCTACAATTGAGTTTGTCTTCGTTTTGCGAAATATATTCTTTCGGTGAGTTTCTACAGTGCGTTCCGAAATAAAAAGTCTGTCTGCAATTACCTTATTCGGACATTCCTGTGCAATGAGGCCAAGGATTTCTCGCTCCCGATTTGTCAATAATTTGGAGCCATCTAGTTTGGATAGATCTTGCATTAACAAGCATGCTATATCTTCACTCACATATCGCTTTCCATCTCTCACTTTATTTAAGGCTTTTATTAAATCCTCATTGGTGGATCCTTTTAGGACATACCCTTCCACACCTTCTTTGAGTACATCTTTCACCAAATGAGGTTCGTCATGCATGCTTAAAACGACAATTTTGAGATCTGGATATCTACTTTTCACCTCTTTGATTAGTTGAAGGCCTGACATATCAGGCAGATTGAGATCGGAAACCATAATATCGAAGGTTGCTCGACTTAAATAAACGAGTGCTTCTGCTGCTCTGGAGGCTACTGCTTTTACATGAAATTGGGCTTCCCCTTTTAGTAGGGCTTTTACCCCTTCTTGCATGATTGGGTGATCATCTGCCAGTAGTAGTTTCAATGGCTCCATAGTCCTTATACGAAATATTTTCTTAAAACAACGTAGAATATTTATAGGAACAAGATTATGAGCCTGCATTTTTTGCCTTAATTTGCTTTGGGTAAATAAACAGCCTAAAAATAGGGCTCATATATCTCTCAAGGCATCTCTTGATAAAGGTAATTTAGTAAGGGTCAGTGGGTATTTAAGCAACAATTACCTGCTCGGCCTGCGGCAATAATGGAACATTAATGGTATACGTACTTCCTTTAGAATTTGGATAGGAATCTATTTCAATCTCTGCTTTAATCAGATTTAATCTTGAGTGGATATTCTTCCATCCATTCCCATCATTTTGGGCTATTTTCTGAAGATCGAAGCCTTGGCCATTGTCTTCGATAGTGACCACCAACTGGCCGTCGTGCCTCACCAACTGCACATCTACTTGGCTAGCATCTGCATATTTCACAATGTTATTGAGTATCTCTTGGACTATACGGTACAGGGAGATTTCCTTTAAATCGCTCAACTTCTCATCTACCTCATACGCATGTACTTGAAAAAAAACCTTTCCGCTGCTATTGAAGTGCTCCGCAAGATGTTCGACTGCTGAAACGATACCTTTTTTGACCAATACAGTTGGCATAAGGTTAAAGGCAATATTGCGAACTTCCCCATACATTTCGGTTAAAATATTGATTGAATTATCAAACATTACTTGTCGATCTTCACTGGTAATAGGCTTTGGATTATTGGCATCCAACCGGGCAATGTTCAACTTGAGAGCTGAAATTAATTGCCCAAATCCATCGTGCAGATCCTCCGCAAATCGCTTTCGCTCTATTTCTTGCGATGAGATAACCGCCTCCAGCTGCTCTTCCTTCAATCGAACTTTTACCTTTTCCAATTCTTCCCGCTGTTTTGCATTCCGGCGACTTTGCCAAAGCGTTCCAAATACTACTAATAATACCAAACTTATCCCTAAGCCTGCTTGTAGAACTCTATTCTTTTGAATGACAAGTTCTTTCAATTCACGATCTGCCTCCAAAGCTGCTATTTGATTTTCCTTTTTCTCGTTTTCATAATCAGCCTCTAGCTCAGCTATTTTTTGAAGATTCTCTTCATTGATGAGTTCTTGACTCAACAAATTCGACTCACTCTTCAGGTCAAATGCGAGCTTGTAATTGGCCAAATTATAATGAGCTTGAGATTGGTTGTTTAATGCGCGCATTTCGAAGTATTTGTCTGACACTTGCTTACTGATTTCAAGCACTTTTTGCGAATAAGGAAAAGTTTGCTGGTTTAGGTCTGCATTCAGGTACGTGATAGCCAAATTAGTATTTACCTCTAATGCCAGCCGAGGGTTATCCATACTTCCGCTAATGTTGTAAGCTTTCATAAAGTAGGATTCCGCGCTCACAAAATCTTCTTGTTCCAAATAGATTGTGCCAACATTGATGGCATTATTTGCCATTCCAAGAATATTTCCCTTTTTCTCAAAAATATCATACGCTAAATTTAAGTTTGCCGTCGCCTGTTCATATTCACCTGCAGCAGTCAGTATTGACCCAAGATTTTGATGGGCACTTGCTAATTCCATAGTGTCGCCAGAAAGTCTGCTATACTCCACATATTTTTCCATGGCAGGAATCGCCTCTTCAATCCTATCCTGATAAAAGTAAACTGAACCAATCATATTTTGTACGATCGCCATTCCTTTATAATCCTTTATTTGATCGAAAACTCGGGCAGCCTCCAATGAAAGTTCGATTGTCTTTTCATATTCGCCAAGGTTTCGATAGGCCATTCCAATATTGAGCAAATTTTTGGCCAGCGCAGATTCATTGTTTAGTTTCTTATTTATGTCGGCAGCTTTTTGGTAATAAAATATCGCACTGTCAATAGCCGATTTCCGGAAATGCAGACTCCCCAAAAAGTTATATGAATCCGCTTTTTGTTGCTCTGTCCCTTCTTTTTCGGCCAAATCCCGCAATTGGTACATATCATTTTCCAACTCTTGCCATTTGGCAGTTAGGTTTTCTCGTATGTAAACTACCCGTTCATCTAAGGATTGTTGTTGAGAATATGAAAGAAAAGGCCCTCCCACAAAAGGAGAAGTAGTAGTGTGTATTTTAAAATATGGGTGGAATTCATCGTAATATGATTTTCTAGAATTGGATTGTAGGAGTCTATAGACTAGTAATTTAGAAAATTATTGACATCCAATACAGATTCTATCGGGATTTGTTACATGGAGACATGACCTGCATTTTCGTATATAATAACCTATGAATTTTGTAAAAGTCTTTCGAATTCAAATGTATCTGTTTAGAGAATCCATTTGTCCTGTTTGCCCCGCAAAATCAAGGTGGGAATGCTGACCTCAGCCAACGCTTGGGCGAGAGGTAATGGGTAATTGGCTATTTCGGAGTGATGGTGCCAGCTGTTTCGGTCAAACAGTGCCACTTTGAAAGATTTCACAATTATAGTTAAAATTCACATTTATTCATTTTTTAAAATTCCTTTTCTTAATGATTCTCCTTTCAGGTCGATCCTAT
>JBDNFI010000019.1:0-24173 GCA_041689935.1 Cyclobacteriaceae bacterium | reverse complement strand
ATACATCTTCTTTTTTCATAATAGTAAGTGTGTGAATATATCCCGAAAAAGTTATTTCCGTAATTTTTCTCGGCCTTTTGTTGGCCGAAAAATTCCAGAATAACTTTTTCTACCATTTACACACTTTTAGGGATGGTACCGCTATCTGGGTTCAAGACACTCGATTTTGTTAACTCAAAGACAACCGAACGTATGAATGTCTTTCAAAATAAGTTTAACCATTTTATTACTACTAAAATTTATAGTAAAGACAGAGCTTTTGCTTACTTGGATAAAGAGTTCATTTCCATTCTTGACAATGAATTAAAAGATTTTCTTGAATCCATCAATGTTGATTTGATTGCAGCGGGATTTACTGATGTTGAATCCTTGGAAGTCAAGGAGAGAGAGTTTCCTAGCAATGAGCTTATACTTGAAAGGGTAAGTTTTTTGTTCCAAAGGCTTGAGAAAAAGTAGATTTTTTTCCCTTTTATTTAAAATTAGATCAACAAGTGTTTTTTCAATTTGGGAAATTCTCTAAAACGTAATTAAGTCGATTCTAATGATGTATTACCAAAAACTCTATCAATAATTACTAAAGAAGAAAATGCTATGATATTGCCTCAAGATTTTGATTCTGCTAAAATTAACCTATTAGAGATTCACCAAAATCTTTGTGGATTTCTATCTTATAGTTATTTTTCATATAGGATGTCTGACTCTGATTTATTTCAATCATTGTATTTTAAGGAATTGGTAAATCAAAAATGGGGACAGCGTATCTTTTCTAAGACTACATTTGATAATGGAGTTATATTTTATCTAAAGTGGTTTGATTTCCGTTTGAATAAGCCATATGGAGATGATAATGTCTTCGTATATTTAGATAAGGATTGGCTGTATTTGCTTGAGGAATATTTAATTCCATTCTTAAAAAGTATGGAAATAGACTTTCTCAATCATTCAATAGAGTTTATTTCCTATGAAAGCCATTATGATAAAACTGCAAAGCCATCGAATGAAGAAATCTTAAAAAATGTGGCTCATCTATATAGTCTGTTATTGTCACACAATATTATTCAAAAAAAAGAATCTAGAGTGAACGAGTGTATTCATCCATTGACATCAAGTTTTTTGATCAGCATTTTCAATAATAAGGTATTGAAGGAACTTCTCGATGATTCCACTAGCGCGCTTTTGTAAAGCGTGCTGTTTTAATTTTAGGATTTGTAATCCGAGAGCAGAGTGAAACGATAAAAGTATTAGGTGGCTAATTGCATTGATTACATAGATATGAAAATAGATGGGCACACTTTATAAAAGCGCGCCAGTGGGAATACTTTTTAATAATATTTTTAGTTGCTCCTCCCGCTTATTATTTACCTAAACCTATTGCTATATTCTTCCATTAAGTTACTTTAGCTAAATAATTAGTCTGATTTATGAAAAGAACCCTTTTAGGCTTTTTCTTACTCCTGTTATCCACTTCCATTCAATCTCAAGATTGCAATCAAGAATTTCGTCCCTTACTTTTTGTGCATGGATTTCTCGCTTCTGGAGATACATTTCATCATCAAGAAATTCGATTTAAAAGAGATGGCTACTGCGAAGACCGCATTTGGGTATTTGATTGGAATACCATAGGCCGTAGTCCACAAACGATTGATAGTTTGGATAGACTCATTGATCACATTATGGAAACTACGGGCTTCGAACAGGTAGACTTAGCAGGGCACTCTGCGGGAGGTGGACTTGGGTATCAATATCTTTCTGATTCCACAAGAGCAGCCAAGATAGCCCATTACATCCATATAGGGAGCAGCAAAGCTGCAGGTCCAGCTGGGCCAAGTGGTTCTGTGCCTACGCTCAACCTTTGGTCAGCCGGTGACAAGGTTGTGGCCGGTGGTGATATTGAAGGTGCCACCAATGCTGAGATGGAGAATCAGGATCATTATGAAGTAGCAACCTCCAGAGGCAGCTATGAGCAAATGTTTAAATTCTTGAATAATGTCGATCCATCAGGAGAGGTGATGGAAATGAGACCAGTTGTAAGTGTCACTGGTAGAGCACTCAGCTTAGGTGAAAATATTGCTGAAGCTGGTGCGAAAATAATTGCCTATCAAGTGGAGGAAGATGGTTCTTATAATGCCAATGAAGGGGTACAGTTGGTGACCGATGCAATGGGGTATTTTAGTGTAGAAATTCCATCTAAACCATATTTATTTAAAGTTATCCCTGAAAACGGACGTACGGTATTTTATTTCGTAGAAGGGATGATTGCAAATACCAATTTGCTGTATTTCCGCACCTTGCCCAAGCCGGGTACGATGGCAGCACTCATGTTTGGCGGCTTACCCAAACAAGGCGATCAAATGGCAGCTATACTTTTCGGAGCTAATCGAGCGTTCACCTACGGTCGGGACGAGCTCATATTCGATGAGCATGTCTTATCTACGCCAGAGTTGGCAGGCCCAGCCATCACCACCATTTCTATGGTGCTGTATGATGATGGCGATAAAAATACTTCTCTAAAGTCCATTGGGCCATTTGCTAATTTTCCATTTCTTGTGGGTGTAGATATGTATATAGATGGAAGCCAAAAAAGCCATTCTCTCAAAATCAATGATAGGGAATTAAATATTCCTCACATCAAAGCAGAAGAAGGGATTTTAGTTGTGATTTTGGATTTGTAAAGAAAAAATATACTGCCGCAATTGAATTAGGCTTGTTTACAACAAATCAAAAATTCAGTAGGATAAAGAAAGCTAGTATAGCCTAAATGCTATCCAAAGACATAAGCATTTTGTGTTTTTAAGAATTATCATAGTAAGGGCTACGGTAATTGAAGCGGACAGTGTCAGTAAAGTGCTGCTTGCCAACAAACGATTGATTTGGTTGAAAAGGGAATAATCATAAAAAAGAAGTCTCCCGCAACTCGTATGCGTCAGCGGTGAGGTTTCGATTGTGTCTCCAAAATATTACTCATTAGACATAAAACCCTTTAAAGTCAATGTTTCGAATTTAGAATTGTTTTAGTTTCCCTAAAACGCTAATTCTTTGCAATTCCTTTTTCATCTTTTTTCAAAAAATAGTTGCCAAATTAAATTTCGCAATTATCTTTGCAACAAATGGACGCAACACATACTTATCACAACCATTATTATTATCTGCAGCCACAGGGTTTCGGAAATAAGGTAGTGTGTGTTGAACAATAAGCGAGAAATTATCAAAAACATATAATCAGCCTGATTCCGATACCGGAATCAGGCTTTTTTATTTTACGTCATTTCAACTATTAATTAATATGTTACAGCAGATTTACGAAAATTACACAAAGGAAGACCAGCAAGTTTGGAAGACCTTGTTCAACCGCCAATTGGCCAAACTGCAAAATGTGGCCAGTGAGACCTTTATCCAAGGGCTAGATGATGTTAAATTCACTCCTGAACATATTCCTCATTTTGGCGAAACCAATGAGCTATTGGCCAAAAGCACAGGGTGGGAAATAGTAGCCGTACCGGGATTGATCGATGATGAAATCTTCTTTCAGCTATTGTCTCAGAAAAAATTCCCAGCAACTACTTGGCTTCGTAAAATGGAGCAGTTGGATTACTTGGAAGAGCCTGATATGTTTCACGATGTGTATGCCCATGTACCGCTCTTATCAAACCAGCCATTTGTAGATTTCTTGCAAAAATTGGCTATTGTGGCAGCCAATCATGCTGGTGATGCTAAAGCAATTTATTTATTATCTAGGGTTTATTGGTATACGGTGGAATTTGGGTTGATCCGTGAAAATGGCAATCTGAGAATCTATGGTGCTGGAATTCTTTCTTCTTCTGGCGAAACTGATTTTAGCCTTTCCGACAAGCCCAAACGCTCAGCTTACAATTTGCGGGAGGTTTTGAGAGCAACTTATTATAAGCACGATTTTCAAACTCAATATTTTGTAGTAGAAAGCTATGAAGAGCTATACGAATCACTCAAAAATCTAGATGATATTCTAGTAGAAGAGTTAAATTTGCAGATGGCCCTCTAAGAGGGCTTTCTCTTTTCTTAAACAGGTAGAATGGAAGTAGTAATCATAAAATATAATGCGGGCAATACGCAATCTGTCACTTTTGCTTTACAAAGACTTGGAATAGAGCCCCTTGTTACCGACAATCCAGAAGAAATACAAAAGGCGGATAAGGTGATTTTCCCTGGAGTGGGAGAGGCCAGTACGGCTATGAATTACCTACGAAAAACTGGGCTTGACCAAGTGATTCCTGCTTTGAAGCAACCCGTATTTGGAGTTTGCCTAGGATTGCAGCTGCTTTGTGAGCATTCGGAAGAGAACAATACGGATTGCTTAGGAATTTTTCCTGTTAAGGTAAAGAGATTTCCTCCCGCCGATAAGGTGCCGCATATGGGCTGGAACAATCTTGTAAGCTTTGAAGGGCCATTATTCAAAGGGCTGATGACTAATCCATTTCTATATTACGTGCATAGTTACTACGCCGAATTAAGTGATTTCACTGTAGCCCGATCAGAATATATCTTACCATTTTCAGCAGCTTTGCACAAAGATAATTTCTATGCTCTACAAGCGCATCCAGAAAAAAGCAGTGAATCGGGAGCCATCATTCTTCAAAACTTTCTAAACCTCTAGTATGGATATTATACCCGCTATCGACCTTATTGATGGGAAATGTGTAAGACTCACACAAGGCGATTACAGCAGTAAAAAGGAGTATCATTCTGATCCCTTGGAAGTGGCGAAAAGCTTCGAAGAAAAGGGAGTGCGTAGGTTGCATCTGGTTGATTTGGACGGGGCAAAAGCCAAAAAGGTGATAAATCTATCTGTATTACAGCGAATCGTCGCTCATACCAAGCTGATCATTGACTTTGGTGGTGGAGTACGGTCGGACGAAGACTTAGAAAAAGTATTTGACGCCGGAGCTATGCAGGTAACTTGCGGTTCGGTAGCTGTGAAAAATCCAGACTTGGCAGAGAAGTGGATTCATAAATACGGCGCAGAAAGGCTCATATTAGGTGCAGATGTCAAAAATGAAATGATTGCTGTAAGTGGCTGGGAAGAAAATACCAATGTGGAGATTATCCCGTTTTTGCATCGCTATTTGGAGATGGGATTTCGTAGGGTAATATGTACAGATATCAGCAAGGATGGTTTGCTTCAAGGGCCTTCAACGGAATTATACAAAAAGCTTATTTTGTCGTTTCCTGAGCTGCAATTGATTGCAAGCGGCGGAGTTACTACCATAGATGATGTAAGAAAGATGAAGGAGATTGGTGCTTTTGGAGCGATTATCGGAAAGGCGATCTATGAAGGAACCTTGGATTTAGAAGAAATTTTGGCCCTAGACTAATATGCTTACAAAAAGAATCATTCCTTGCCTCGATATTAAAGATGGACGGACGGTAAAAGGTGTAAACTTTGTCGAACTGCGCGATGCTGGCGACCCTGTGGAGCAAGCATCCATTTATGCGCGGGAGGGTGCCGACGAATTGGTGTTTTTGGATATTTCGGCAACCATAGAAAAACGCAAAACCTTAGTAGAGTTGGTGAAAAGAGTTGCTGCCCAAATCAATATTCCTTTCACGGTAGGTGGCGGTATTTCTTCTATCGAAGATGTCTCGGCTTTGCTGGCCTCAGGTGCAGATAAAATCACCATCAACTCCTCCGCAGTTCAGGATCCATCCTTAATTGATAGGCTGGCTTTGGAGTTTGGTAGCCAATGTATTGTGGTTGCCATAGATACGAGATGGGTGGGAAATCAACATTTGGTGCATACGCACGGAGGTAGACAAGCCACGGAAATTGAAACGATTGGATGGGCAAAACAGGTGCAAGAACGTGGAGCTGGTGAAATCATGCTCACTTCGATGGATCATGATGGGACCAAAGCGGGTTTTGCTTGTGAACTTACCTCCCGCATTTCTAGCTTGTTGAACATCCCTATAATTGCCTCGGGCGGCGCAGGTAAAGAGGGTGATTTCGTAGATGTTTTTACAAATGGAAAAGCGGATGCAGCATTGGCTGCAAGTATATTCCATTTCAATGAAATTAGAATTCCAGTGCTAAAACAATTTCTGAGAGATAATAACATACCCATTAGGTTGTAACTATGAGAATATTGACCACAATTTCCGATGTAAATTTCGCCAAATCTGATGGACTAGTTCCAGCTATTATTCAAGATGCGAATACCGATAAAGTGCTCATGCTGGGCTATATGAATGAAGAATCGCTGAGAAAAACGATGGAGGAAGGGAAAGTTACCTTCTCTAGCAGAAGCAAAAGTAGACTTTGGACAAAGGGCGAAACGAGCGGTAACTTTTTGTTTAGTCAGCAAATTTTACTCGACTGTGATCAAGATACAATTCTCATTAAGGTGAATCCCGTAGGGCCAGTATGTCACACGGGCGACGATACCTGTTTCAATGAGGCAAATATACCTTCTAATGTGGCTTTTATTCAGCAATTAGCAGATATCATAAAGGTTAGAAAATCAGATACTAGTGGCAAGTCTTACACCAAGAGTTTGTTTGACAGTGGAATAGCAAAAATAGCGCAGAAAGTAGGAGAGGAAGCCGTAGAAACAGTGATAGAAGCCATGCGCAATAATCAGGAGCTATTTAAGGAAGAAGCCTCCGATCTATTGTTTCATTACTTGGTATTAATTGAGGGCATGGGATTGAGCTTAGAAGATATCGTAGCCATATTAGCAAAAAGACATAAGAAATGAGTCTGCAAGCACCGAATTGCATCATGATGGTAAGACCAGCCTCTTTTGGTCCTAATCCAGAAACGGAAGACAGTAATATTTTTCAGGCCAAAGCAACTGAGCGTCCCGAAAAAATCATCAAAATGGCACAAGCAGAATTCGATGCAATGGCCCAAACGATCATTGAAAATGGCATAGATTTAATTCAAATTGAGGACACTCCGGATCCAGCGAAAACAGATGCTATATTTCCAAATAATTGGATTTCAACTCATTCGGACGGTAAAGTAGTGTTTTACCCTATGCTTTCGACTAATCGCCGACTCGAGCGTAGGGTAGATATTTTGCAAAAGCTAGAAGCGTTGCTTCATCCAATCTCTGAGCTAATTGATTTGAGTAAACATGAAACCTCCAATACTTTTTTGGAGGGCACAGGGAGTATAGTGTTCGATTATGATAACAATATTGCTTTTGCCTGCGCATCCTCCCGCACTAATAAGGAGTTATTTTTCGAGCTTTGCATGCTTTTAGATGTTGAGCCAGTTTGGTTTGATGCTAAATCGCCCAATGGTGGAGAAATTTACCATACCAATGTGATATTAAGTATTGGTGAAAAATATGTGATCATAGCCGATGAGTTGATCCCTTCGGAAGAGCGCATATTGATAATGGCTAAATTGAATTCTTTGAAGAAAGAAATTATCTCTATAAATTTTCAGCAAGCATGCAATTTTGCAGGCAACATCATTGAAGTCCAAAACAAGCGGGAGGAAAATTTTCTACTAATGAGTAGTACTGCATGGCATAGTTTTAAGCCCAATCAAAAAATTCAACTTGAAACCAAAGCGAAAATATTGGTCTTTGATATCCCCACTATCGAAAAATATGGTGGAGGAAGTGTACGCTGTATGGTTTGTGGTATTTTTAATTAGGGCAAAATCGGCTGCATACTTTCCATTGGCGTAAGGGTATATCCAGCTTTTCTCAGTAGCGTAACTACCCCCTCAGACCCAGCTAAATGACCTGATCCAAACGCAAAAAGAGTTGGTTTTAGGGAAGCTTCTTTGAGAATTAGTGGTATCCAATTTCGATTTCGAGTGGTCAAGATAGCATTTTCATACACCTGAAATTCACTAGCACTGATGAGCTCATACAATTCATTCACCTGCTCGCGAGTATAGAGATCTATCATATTTCGAATTTCTTTACGCCCAGCATCAAATTCTTTCACCGATTCGATCAAGAAAGATGATTGCGTTTCCAAATCAATGGAATTGAGAATAGCGATTTGATCTTCGACAGATTCTAATCCAATAATACCTAATTCATTTTTTGCAGCTACCTCCATTAATTTTCCCTCCACCGATGCAGGAGTGCAGCCAAGCATTTTTGGCAGTATAAGAGAGCTCAAGTAGATAGGTTGAATTCGGCTTACTAGATTGATATTGATCCCAATGGAGTCTTGGAGGAAACGTGCAATTAATTCATAATTTTCTGTATCTACCAGGTCTTTGATGGCCCTTTCGTTTGGAAATAGCATACCCGCTTGCATTTTACTTATCAAGCTTGGGTCATCCATTTTGATCTCCAATGCTAATTGTTCCACATTTTCCATTATGGTTCTAAGGTCTGGGCCTACTTTAAAGTCCTCTGGACAAATGGCGTGTATAGTACCAAAAATATATGAAGGTTCACTTATTCCAGGCCCTTCAATTTTCCAAAGTAAGCTATTTTCGATTTTGACTTGGCAGATAGCAAATAGGCTATTGCTAAAAATAAAAGCAATTAAAAAAATGAGTCTTTTTTTCACGAGATTATAATTTGAATTCACTTATTTGATCTACTTTTTTTCGTCCAATCTTTGGCACCAAAGCATCGTTTGCAGCATGGCCTACAGGTATTAATAAGAAGGGTCTTTCGTTTTCAGGTCTATTGAGTATTTGCGTCAAAAAATTCATCGGACTAGGTGTATGTGTAAATGTGACTAAACCCGCCTGATGGATTGCTGATATTAAAAAACCACTCGCTATCCCTACTGATTCCGAAACATAGTAATTATTGTGTTTGCTTCCGTCTGAATCAATATCATAAATTTTTTTGAATACCACGATAAGCCAAGGGGCAATTTCCAAAAATTCTTTACGCCAATCTGTGCCTAAATGAGCCAAATCTTTCAGCCAGGTTTCGGACATTCTCCCATTATAATTTTCATGCTCTTCCTTTTCAGCAGCTTCTCTAATTTTACTTTTAAGATCAGCGTTTGAAATTGCTACGAAAGTCCAAGGTTGCTTATTTGCTCCAGATGGTGCAGAGGCTGCCGTTTTAATGATGGTCTCAATAATTGATCTTGGAATAGGGCGGGAGGAAAAATGCCGTACCGATCTACGAGTTTTCATCTTTTCATAGAACTGCTGTACCCTTGTACTCAATTCTTCTTCATTCAATTCCTCTTTGGGATATTCAATATAGGGATATCCTCCAATCATCTTTTCAGCCATATCACATTATTTTGGTATGATCAGATGAAACGTACTGCCGACACCCAACTCAGTATCGACCCTGATTTCTCCCTTTAGCTGTTCAGTAAGTCCTTTTACGATCGACAAGCCTAGTCCACTCGAAGACTCTCCCGAGGTTGGCTTATTCGATAACTTAGTGAACTTATTAAACAATTTTTTCTGATCCTCTTCATTTATCCCTGGACCTTCATCTTTTATTTTAAATTCAAAGTAAAATGGCTCATCAATGACGGTTAATTTCACCACACTGTTTGGGTATGAAAATTTGATAGCATTGCTAAGTAAATTTTCAAGGATTCTTCGTAGAGCAGGACTATCAGTTTTTAAAATCCCATCTTTCTTATATTCCTCAAATAATTCTAATTTAATTTGTTTTGCTTGAGCCAGAGGCATGTTAGCTTGCATAATTGCCTGTACTAATTCACCAACTGAAAATGTCTCTTTCGTTTTCTCATAGGTTCCCGATTCTATTCTATTTAACACCAACAAGTCATTAATAAGCTTAATACTTTCTCTGGACACTTTTTGGGCTATTCTTAGATATTCTTTCTGCTCAGCATTAAGTTCGCCAGCTTCGCCTATCAAGTGACCAAGGCCGTCTATATTGGCTAGCGGAGTTCTCAAATCATGAGCGACAATCCCCATCAGATTATCTTTCTCCTCATTAATATTTTGAAGAGCTATATTTTTCAAGAAGATTTCTTCACTTTGCTTTGAAAGCTTTTCTTTTTGTTCAATTATTTCATGCTGCTGCAGCTCCATAGAGACATTAATTTCCGTGAGCAACGTATTCTGTTTTTTGATTTTTCGTTGATTCTTAATAAATAAGGCTATCAGGAATAGCAGTAAACTGACTAAGAAAAATAATATGTAAACTTGTAAATTTTTCTTCCTAAGATTTTCTTGACTTCTCAGTTGGTCTTGTAGTAATAATCTATTTTCTCTAGTACTCTGCGTTTGGGAAATCTCTAATTTCAGTTGGTCATATTGTGCTATATTTTCTCTTCTATGCCTTTCAGTAAGTATGGAGTCAAGCAACACTTGATAATAATAGGCTGAATCGAAACTAGCTTTTTTTGATTTCAATTTCGCTAATTCTCCGTAAACCTGTAGTTTATGTAGTTCTCCTCCAAATTCATTTGCGTTTTTTAATGCCAAATGTAACGATGCTTCTGCTTTTTCTAATTGATTTGATTTTTTTTCAACACTAGCTTTTGCCAGAAAGGCAATAGTTGAGCCATAGAGGTTATTGTTTGTATCAAATATTTCAATGGCCTCATTCAAATAGTTCATGGCAATAAGATTGTCCCCAAGATTTGAATGTGCAGTAGCCAGAAATGCCCCTGAGATAGCTTGACTTTCTTTCATTCCTTCTTCCTTTCTAGCATTGTATGCGATTGTTAAAAAGTTAATGGCGTTCCTAAAATTATTGAGTTTTAAGTATGCCTCACCAATTATCCCATTAGCATAAGCTTCTCCTAGTACATTTGCCGATTTTTGAAAAATCTCTTTCCCTTTTGTGGCGTTTGTAATAGCTAGAAATGGTGCTTCGTCGTCTAAGTAGGCATGCGCCAAATTCATATAGCTATACCCTACCTCCCGCTCATTACCAATTTCCTCAGATTTACTGAGGGCAATTGAAAAAGATTCAAATGACTTAATTTTATTTCCTGTACTACGGTAAATAGCACCTATACGATTGAGAATATTTACCTCCTCATTCTGTTGGCCAATCTGTTGAGAAAGTTCTAAAGCTTGACTTAAATATAGTAAAGCCGAATCAGTTTGGCTATTCCTTAGTTTCCAACCGTAATCGTTTAGGGCTTTTACTTTAACACTATCAGGACTGTTTTTTGAGATAATAAGTGTTTTCAAAATGCCGCCATTAGTCCTTTCTTGATTTGCCTGATCTGCATAAGACAACTGTCTATCACAGCAAATCAACAATATTGATAGACATAGAAACCCTTTAGCAACGTGGCCAGATATTTTCAATATGAATGATAAGAATTTAGCTTTTGATGACCCTAAGTTATCAAAATGAAGTGGTAAAATTTTTTTTGTCCTTATAGACAAAAATAGGTTGGAAAAATTTAATATAACTGCCGAATGGTTAATTCTAATTTAATTTCTTCTTTTTCGAAGACGATAGAATATAAATGAGATTATTATGATTTATACGATATAAAAATTTTTCCTGGAAGATTCCATAATTTGATTTTAAACGAATCTATTTTTTTTACGTTCAATATCCATTACCTTTGCACCCTGATTAAAGAATCGCTTAACGTAATGTTCTTTAAATCTCAGTGTAAACAATACATTTTCAATACTTTATGAAATCAATTAGTTTGTTTTCCAAAAAAAATGTTTCAGCTATTGTCGCACTATTTTTAGCCTTTATTATTTTAATAGCTGCGAACAATTAAGTGTATTTTACCTTTCGTAAGAATTAGGTTTAATTTTTCGCTTTAGAACCAAAAAATTCTCCATTCCACTAGAATGGTATTGCTTTTTGCGATAAAAATTTCTTCATAGAGTTAGTTTAAGGTTGATTGGTTGAGCGGGCAGTTATTTTTAACTGCCCTTTCACTTTTATTTAAAATACTTAAATACAGGATATATTTTATTTCCTACTCCGATTTGTTCATCGAAGAAATTCCAAGTAGTGAGTCCATCATCTGACTGTGGTTCAAGAAGATAAAAAATCAAATTGGCCAAAGGCTGTGCAGCATCTACCACATAATCTCCTTTGCTAAATCTCTTATTGCCAGCTTTAAATTCTCCTTCTAGTGTAATCATATTGTGACCTTCGAAAGGTCTGTTTGCTCTATTTACTTTGGAAATATGAAATTCTTCGCCTGAGTAATTTTGATTTTTTTCTAGTTGAGTTATTCTCACCCCGTGAGATTTGAGTATGTCGGCGATATGCGAAAGGTCTTGGGAAAATACGTACCCACGAGGGATAGTCGCCTCAACCGTAGGATCAAATTTGGCGAAATATTCGACTCCTTCTAAATTGACAATCTCACCAGTTCGGAATATAACTGAATCGCCCTTCTGATCGAGGTAAGCACCGTAATTATAGGTTCTCAGGTTCAGTAATTCATCCATAGCCACCATTTGAAATCTCACACCCTTTTTAGCGACACCAGCTCCTTCAATTATTTGATCTATGGCATCTTGTTCGGCTTTTTTATTCATTTGGGTGATTTCGGTAGCATTCCGGTTGGTGAACTCCAAAATTTCATTCACAAATGCGTGCGCAGCATATATTCTCTGATAAAACCGCTCATGTGCGAAATTCTCACTTAGGATACCAAGTCTATTTCTTAAGCCCATCTGATTTACTAAATATCGTGGCTGATGATTATAGGTAGAAAATCTTGCGACAGGCCATTTCCTCAAACCGTAGTAATCACCAAATGGACCTGTCAGCAGATCATATTTTTCATAGATTGTTTGAGATATTTCAGGTAGCATATTGCTCCAAGTATAGTCATAGGGCTCATATTGGCCTGCCGAATGGTAGCTTGGAGCCCATGTAAGCGAATAGCCATGCCAAGTGCCATTAGTAGTATGTAAATCTACCAATAGCTGTGGATCCCATTTCAAAATCACATTTTCTAGTAATGCTTTAGTTTCTGTGCCTTCCAACTTCATTCCGTCACGATTCAGGTCTAGGCCAGCTCCATTCGCTCTCGTACCGGCTGTCATGGGGCTGCCTTCTTGCGACGGTCTTGTATTGTCGCCCATATTGTCGTTGCCATCAATATTATAAACAGGTGCGATCATGATTATTTGATTATCGAGTAGGTGCTTTTTATCCCCAAATAATATTTCGCGCATCAGAATCATCACTGCTTCTTTGCCCTCAACCTCCCCACCATGAATGTTGGCTTGTATATAAAAAGTAGATTTCCCACTATCACGTGCCTCTTCGGGGGTACTTACCTTAGGATCTGACAGAATGATCAGTGGAATTTCCCTCCCACTTTCACTCTTTCCAAAGTACTCCAAATGTGTTAGTGGACTATTGGCATGTACATATTCTAAAAAACCTCTTACATCATTGTAGGTAGAAGTATTCAAATAGGCTGACTTCTCAGCAGTGGTCATTAAAGCCTCCGGCCACACTATTTTATCAGCTGGATTGTATGTGGGAATATTTCCAGCCTTCGGTAGGGCAATTTGCCCTTGGCCTGTCTGCAAAATGCCCAAACAGATGATACATGAGAAAAAGGATTTTATAAGACGCTTCATTCTTGTAGATGTTTGGTGTAGTTGTCATTTTCACCATTCCCGATCACATTATATGCAGGAGGAATGTTTTTCTATTTACTGATCTTTTTATAAAGACTAAAAATATGAGTTATTGACGGAGATATTACCTTTCTTGAATTATATTCCATAGGTGGAACTATTTGGGGTTATAAATTTTATAAAACAAGAAAATTGACGAGATTAATTCTTTAAATATCCGTTCGGTAAATACATTCATTCTAGTTTAAACAATTAGGGTGTCCAGACAATTTATTCAAGTACTATGTTCAGAAATCTTATCGCTATACTTAGTATTTTATTTTTGATTGCTTCATGTCACGATAGCAGGTCGCCAATCTTAAAAGACCTGTCTGAAAAACAGTATAAAGAGTTTCAAACCTTTAAGATTGATGTAAAGAATGAAGTCGATAGTTTATTCAATAGATTGGCAGAGCAAGATTTGGAGAGGAGAGAGATCCGTCAAGCGCGCAATCGGATTAATTATTTGTGGAACCAAAGTGGGATCATGCAGGTGAATACGGTGATGAAAATAGGCACTGATGCTTTGGAGAGTGAAGAATATGGGATTGCGCTGAAAGCTTTTGAAGAAGTGATAAAAGTAATGCCTGATTACCCAGAAGTATGGAATAAGCGGGCAACTGTTTTTTACGCAATGGGTGAATATGAAAAATCGCTATCAGATATCACCAAAACTTTAACCCTTGAGAAAAGGCATTTTGGAGCCTTATCTGGTCAAGCAAACATTTACATCCAAAGCAGACAATATTCACTCGCCCGTGAAGCATTAGAAAATTTGAAAAAGATATATCCTAGTTTTCCAGAGCTTACCGAGCGATTGGAAGAGATTAATAGAAGGATAGGCGTGAAAGTGGCTTAATAAGCACCAATTTCTCCTTGAAATCCTTTCATCATATTGATAATGCTGTTTCTGTGGAAATTGCTCAATTGGCGGGAGGATACGGAGCTGGTAAACGATCCATTCACAATATAATGTACCGCTTCTTTGTAGCGAGCTTCCTCAGCATTACCCCAGTCTTTATCTAAGCCATCAATTACTTCTTTATCTACCACTAAGCCATCATAGTAATCACCTACGCCATTGGCATTCACTACTTTGAAAGTAATAGGAACAAGGACTTGGTCAGCAATCTGAATTACATAGGCACCTACTGGTTTCCCGCCTGTTTGCTCGCCTACTAGTTTCACATCCATAAAAGGATCAAGACCGTTGATAATTAATTCACTCGCGGAGGCTGTACTCGGAGATGTAATGGCAACCATTCTTTGCAAATTAAGATTTAGAGAATTCGTACCTATTCTGAGATTTTCCTCCCGCGATGATTGGCGGCTATTAAAGGTGTATTTAGCCAATACTTGGCCAATAGCAGAAGTTGGAGCGATCATATTAGAAAGAAATTCTGCCACGCTTATAAGTCCACCACCATTATACCTAAAATCAATAATAAGGTCAGTAACCCCTGCAGATTTGAAATCGGCGAAGGCTATATTCAACTCAGCGATAGAAGATTCTCTGAAAGCCATAAACACCAAATAGCCAATTTTCTTATTTCCAATCGTTTCGATTTGGTGGTGCATCACCGTATTTTGAGTCACAATTGCCTTGCTTACTTGTACATCGCGTATGGTGCCATCTGGATCTTGAAGACGGAAATTATTCACTATACCAACTTCTCTGGCACCAATTACTTCAGACAATGTGTTAGTTGCGATGATTTCTTCTGTACTTTTCCCATTGATCGCCAAAATTTTGGTGGATCTTCTGAAACCTGCTTGCTCAGCAGGAGAGTTTTTAAACACAGCACCAATTCTCAAATTACCTTCTACATCAATGCTTTGTACAAAACCATGCCCTGCAAATTGTCCAGCTCGTATAAGAGCATCAAATTCAGCTTTGCTTGTAGTGTAAGACCATTTATCTATTGGTTTATAGAGCATTGCATCTACTAAAGTGCTGAAATCGCTAAATGATCTAGGGTTAATTCCAGGGGGAATATTTTCTCTCCAAAAATAAAAGTCATCCATTGTCTCAGCAATTTTCTCTTTTACTTGATTGGCAACGGCATCTTCATAAGATTGCTCCTCGTCTTCCTTTTCTCTACAACCCACCATCAGGTAGCTCATCAGCATAAGGCTACCGAACATTATCTTCCAATTTCTATTGCTTCGCATATTTTATTCTCGTTACACGATAAAAAACAGATTACACTCCTTATTTGTTCTTCGACGTGAATTTATTTCTTTTTATCATATTTTTAAAATGAAAAAAGACGGATTGCTAAATCCGTCTTTTTTCATTGATTTAATATTTTGAAAGTTCTTACTCTTTCTCCATCAACTTAATCAAATTCAGTGCTGATCCGGCTTTGAACCAAGCAATTTGGGAGTCGTTGTACGTGTGATTTAAGCTTATTGTATCGCTTGTGCCATCATCATGCTTAGCTGATATGGTCAATGGCTTGCCTTCTGCAAATTGCTCCAAATCGATGAAGTCAATTTTGTCATTTTCACGGATAAGGTCGTAATCAGCTTCATTGGCAAAGGTAAGCCCAAGCATACCCTGCTTTTTGAGGTTAGTTTCGTGAATACGAGCGAAAGACTTCACGATAACGGCAATTACACCCAAGAACCTTGGCTGCATAGCTGCATGCTCTCTTGAGGAACCTTCACCATAATTATGATCACCTACCACCACACTTGGAATACCTGCGGCCTTATATACTCTAGCTACGTCTGGTACTTTGCCATATCCACCTTCCAACTGGTTTTTTACCGAATCCACCGCATCGTTGAATGCATTGGTAGCACCAGTAAGTGTATTATTTGAAATATTATCTAAGTGACCTCTGTAGCGCAACCATGGTCCTGCCATAGAGATATGATCTGTTGTACACTTTCCCTTTGCTTTGATCAAAAGAAGCGCATCAGTAATATTTTTCCCACTCCAAGGGGCAAACCCTGGAAGTAACTGCAATCTTTCGCTTCCTTCATTTACGACTACTGAAACAGATGATCCATCAGCTGCTGGAGCTTGGTATCCTGGATCCTCCGCATCAAAACCTAATGGTGGCAATTCAATTCCTTTAGGCTCATCCAGTTTCACCATCTGACCATTCTTGTTTTTAAGGCTATCTGTCAAAGGATTGAACGTCATGTCACCTGCAATTGCCATGGCTGTCACCAATTCAGGAGAGGCTACGAAGGCATGTGTATTTGGGTTGCCATCATTTCTTTTGGCAAAGTTTCTATTGAAAGATGTTAGTATCGTATTTTTCCTATTAGGGTCATTCGAGTGTCTCGCCCACTGACCGATACAAGGGCCACAAGCATTGGCCAATACTATGCCACCCATTTTGTCAAAAGTATCTAATAAACCGTCTCTTTCGGCAGTAAATCGAACCACTTCTGAGCCTGGGGTGATCGTAAATTCAGAATGTACCGTAAGGTTTTTATCTACGGCTTGCTTCGCTATCGAAGCTGCTCTTGTTAAATCCTCATAACTTGAATTGGTACATGAGCCGATCAAACCAACTTCAAGTTTTTTAGGCCAGCCATTTTCTTCAAATGCTGCGGCTAATTTTGAAATAGGCCAAGCCAAATCCGGAGTAAATGGGCCGTTTACATGTGGCTCAAGTTCATCAAGATTGATTTCAATTACTTGATCATAGTAGGCCGTTGGATTTGCATAAACCTCCTCGTCCCCTCTCAAATGCTCTCTAATGCCATCAGCTAATTCAGCCACTTCATCTCTTTCGGTAGCAATTAGGTATTCCTTCATTTTGTCGCCATAGGCGAAAATAGAGGTAGTCGCTCCAATTTCAGCACCCATATTACAAATAGTGCCTTTTCCTGTACAGCTTATTCCATCTGCTCCATCGCCAAAGTATTCTACTATGGCACCTGTACCACCTTTTACGGTAAGGATGCCTGCTACTTTAAGTATCACATCCTTGGCCGATGTCCATCCGCTCATTTTTCCAGTAAGGTGTACCCCTATTAATTTAGGGAATTTAAGCTCCCATGGCATTCCTGCCATTACATCAACTGCATCAGCACCACCCACACCAATTGCTACCATACCTAACCCTCCCGCATTTGGCGTGTGAGAATCGGTACCAATCATCATTCCACCGGGAAAGGCGTAATTTTCAAGCACTACTTGGTGTATAATACCCGCACCAGGTTTCCAGAATCCTATACCATACTTATTTGAAACTGAAGACAAGAAATCAAAAACCTCTTTATTGCCATCTACCGCTCTTTGTAAATCCGCTACCGCACCAACTTCGGCTTGGATAAGGTGATCGCAATGGACAGTGGAGGGAACAGCAGCTTGCTTTTTGCCTGCCTGCATGAATTGCAATAAAGCCATTTGTGCAGTTGCATCTTGCATAGCCACTCTGTCTGGAGAAAAATCTACATAGGTTTTGCCTCTTCCGAATGGCTTATCTGTACTTCCATCAAATAAATGACTGTATAATATTTTCTCTGTGAGTGTAAGAGGTTTGCCGACTACTTTACGAGCTGCTTCCACTCTTTCTGGAATTCGCTTGTAAACAGCCTTAATCATGTCTAAATCAAAAGTCATATTCATAGGGGATTAAATTTTACTTCACTTAAATGCGGAATCAAACCCGGATGCGAAAATACAAAATAAAGTAATGAGTTAAAATTCAAATTATAATGCAATGCTTATTTAGAACAACAACAAAAAGAGGATAAAAATTACTAAGCCTACAAGCAATAGCTTTATGGTGTAAGGGAGGATTTCTTTCGCTTTCAATTGGGTGATGCCCAAAAGCGGCAATGCCCAAAAAGGCTGAAGCATATTTGTAAGTTGATCTCCGTAGGCAAATGCCATTACTGTTTTCCAAACGGGTACCGCTAACTCTTTGGCCGCATCCATCAACACGGGGCCTTGCACCGCCCATTGGCCTCCTCCACTCGGCACAAATATATTGGTGATGGCAGCAGAAAGAAATGCCAGAATAGGGAAAGTAGCTTCTGTAGAGATACTTGATAATTGCAAAGCGAAATCAGCTGCAAAGCCTGAATATTTCATCAAACCCATTATCCCAGCATATAATGGGAATTGAATGATAATGCCCGCAGAAGCGCCTATTGCTCGTTCGATTGCCTTGACAAAACCTGCCAAACTCCCATGAAATAGCAGCCCAAGTCCAAAGAATAGGAAGTTGACAAAATTGATGTTGAATTGCGAAATGGCCATAGTTTGTGAATAAAACAATTGGCTTATTCCCACTGCTAGGATTATTACTCCGAAGATAGAACCAAACCATTTGTTGCGATCCCATTTACTTTCATCTGACATTTGAATTTCCTCAAAAGTGGAATTGCCAAGAGTAGGAACGCGCTCTTTTCCACTCTGGAATTTTGATTGCCAGTAAAAGAAAATTGGAATACAAACCAATAGGCACAAGCTTAGCCATAAATTCATGTTAGAAAAGATGGTTTCGCCAATATCAATCACGCCGATTTTATCTACCAAGAAATGATTTCCTTCGGCTATTGAGAGGGTAGAGCTTCCGGAAAATCCTCCATGCCAAATCATTAGTCCGCTATATCCAGCGGCACCTACTAATGGGTAATTGATTGGAAAGTTCTCTTTTTTGGCTTTTTCGGCAACTTTTCTTGCCAATACAGCACCTACAATAAGTCCAAGTCCCCAATTGAGCCAAGCACAAAGCAATGCTCCCAATGCCACTGTCACCACTGACGACGATGTGTCATTACACCTTGAAATAAGGCGGGAGGTCAATTTATGGGCGAGCGGCGTAATGGCCAATGCATAGCCAAGAATCAAAATAAGGGACATTTGCATGGAAAACTCCAACAGCTCCCAAAATCCCATGCTCCAATAACTGGCCAATACGTACAGTCTTGGTGATTCGCTTTCTCCTCCTTCTGTAAAAAGGAATGTGAGCACAAAAGTGATACCAGTAAGCCCAATAGCTAAAGCAAATGGTGAAGGAATTTCGAATCGCTTAGCACTTGTTTTCATGGCACTTACAAGTTTTTCAAAAACTCAATGGTGTCAATATTATCTGCATAATCAGTCAATGCAGGAAATTGAGCTTGCCCAAATGGAACGGCTGTTGAAATAATGGAGGAATTACCAACAATACATTGAATAGTATCTTTCTTGTTTTCTATGTTTGCCTTCAATGAACCTACATCTTGGTAATACTCATAAAAAATCACAGATAGCGGCGAAACCAAAGCTTCATCTTCTTTGAGCATAAAATAGCCACTGTCTAAATGTGGAACTCTATTCACTAAATATACAGCCTTATTGTAATCGTAATTATTCAAATATTTATGATGATCAAAATGCTTTGAAAATCGGCTGGATGCTTCGATCAGCCTTATCAAGTCGAAATCTTTAGGAATATAAATTTTGCTCACATTTCTACAGCCCAAACTGAAATAAAGGAACAAGTCATCGTGTAGATTATCTAAATCGGCTTGACTTTCTGTGCCATCAAGAATGGCGATAGACGTTCTATTTTTGCGGATAATATTTGGGTATTTGCCAAAGTAGGTTTCGAAATAGCGGGAGGTATTATTGCTGCCAGTGGCAATTACTGCATCAATATCTTTGAGCATAAAAACCTCCTCAAGCCTACTAGCCAACTGAGGCTCTACTTCTTGAAGACCTTGGATAAAAAAACGAATGAGGACAATATCCTGACTGGAAACCTTGAGCTTGGCTCTATGCCCAGCAACTAGGACACTCAATATATCATGAATACCCACAAATGGGATATTTCCTGCCAAAACCAAACCAACTGTTTTAGGGTTATCCTTAAGTGGTAAATAGGGTGCAATCCAGTTCCGAAGAATATCCTCCCGTAACCATTCTTTTAATCCATTGAATGCCAGTCTGGTGTAATCTTCTGTAAACCACGGGTTAGTATTTCGAGCATCTGAAAATAACTTTGAGAGCGTGTCTTGGTTCAAATTCCTGAAATATTCGCCAAGAAAGTGAAATGCCTCTATTCTTTGTTCTATACCCATTTACTTTAGATTATAATTTTTCATTTGGCTTGGGTTACAAACATAAGACATCTATTTTTGTTGATGAATAGTAAGTTAAGAGTTTTAAAATTTTAATTTGATAACATGGCAATAATGATAACCGACGAATGCATCAATTGCGGTGCATGCGAGCCAGAATGCCCAAACACTGCCATCTATGAAGGTGGCGTAGAATGGACTTGGGCGGGAGGTACAGACTTGACAGAAGTTGAATTGGAAGATGGTACTGTGGTGAATTCAAAAGCACCGCAAGAGCCTGTTTCTGATGAATTTTATTATATCGTATCAGGAAAGTGTACAGAGTGTACTGGATTCCACGAAGAACCACAATGTGCGGCTGTGTGCCCAGTAGATTGTTGTGTAGAAGATCCTGATTATGTGGAATCTGCCGATGAACTAATAGCCAAAAAAGATTGGATGCACGTTTAGTAATATTTGAAATCAAAAAAGTAAAAAATGCCGATTCAATCGGCATTTTTTATTTCATCTTACCTCTCTTTATCAAGTAGGCTAGTAGCACCGAGTCTACCGATTGGGTAACATCTACCTCAACCAAATCGATTTTTGCCTTTTGGCACCAAAGCTTGATTTCTTCCATATAGTTTAGCATTCCTGCTTTATATTCACCCTTTATGGTATCCGGTTTTATCTTCACTTCTTCGCCAGTTTCTGAATCTACAAACACATGAGGTCTTTCGTCAAAATTAAATTCCTTTTCAGTAGGGTAGTGCAGGGTATGAAAAAGAATAACTTCATGCTTGGCATGTTTGAGATGTTGCAAGGCAGAGAAAAATTCTTTTGGATCTTCCTCACTCAAAAGCATATCAGAAAATAGGATGACCAAAGATCTTTTGTGGATGGACTCGGCCATCATATGAAGCACCTCGCTTGCTCTAGTATGGCGTGGAGCTTTTTCTTGCACCGATTCCTTCAATAATTGGTCAAGCTGAATGAATATTTTATTAAGATGTACTTTAGTCGATTTTATAGGACTTTGCCAGTCAATTTTATCAGAGAAAATTTTAACACCAAACGCGTCTCTTTGTCTTTGCAGTAAATAAGATAAGGCGGCGGATGCTAAAATAGAAAAATGAATTTTCTGATTTTCATCCTTTGGATAATACATCGAGCTAGAATTATCTAGTAATATCATACATCGGAGATTGGTTTCCTCTTCGAATCGCTTCACAAACAAGCGATCGTTTTTGGCATATACTTTCCAATCTATATTTCGGGTGCTTTCACCTGGGTTGTAGAGTCGATGCTCTAGGAATTCCACCGAGAAGCCGTGATAGGGCGATTTATGTAAACCAGTAATAAAGCCTTCCACCATTTGTCGAGCAAGCATTTCAAGATTACCAATTTCCTTTATGTCTTGGATTGTAATTTTATTTCCCAATACTTCGTGTTTTATTTCTGAATTTTGTTGTGGCTATTTACCAAGCAATTGCAATTTTGCAAGTAACTCTTTTAGGGTCTTTTTGTTTTTTATTTTTGTTAAAAGGGAAATCCTTCTTTAATTTGACAATTGAACGGCCAACAATGGCCTAAGTTAAGTGTCAAAAACAGGATTAAAAAATTTACGGATAAGTGGAAGAGCATAACGATAATGATAAGCCCGAAATATTTTCTCAGAGAGTAAGGGCAGGAAAGCGAACTTATTTTTTTGATGTGAAAGCTACGCGTGGGAATGACTACTACTTAACGATCACAGAAAGCAAAAGAAAAAGTAAAGACGATGGTTTTTATTTCGAAAAGCATAAGGTTTTCCTTTACAAGGAAGATTTCGATAAATTTATAGAGGCACTTAATAGTTGCGTGGATCATGTGAAAACTGACTTGATGCCAGAAGTTGATTTCAGTCAATATAATGAGGTGGAAGATACCCCAACAGAAAAAGTGGAAAGTGAGCCTGATGATTTAAACTCAGAGCTGAAATGGGATTAAGTTTGTTTATAATAGTCCTTCGTAACTGAAGGGCTTTTTTTTATTTCCTTACAGGAATAAAAGCATCAAATACCAATTCATCTTCGTTTTGCCCGTACTTCTCCATATTTACGAAGTTGAGTCCTTCTCTACTCATAAAGAATCCATTTACATCATACTTCTTATAATCAATTTCTGTCTCGCCCACTTTTTGAAAGTTTTCATCTAGGATTATCACCGTGATTTTGCCAATCCGTCTTTTTGTTGAGATCCATTGATCTCTTGTAGGAGGGATCCGCGCTATTCGGTAATAGAAATTTCTGTAAGAATCATAAATTATAGAATGATAGCTTGGATTAAGCACGGTTTCTTCAGCTATTCTATTTGGGTCAATATAGGTAGGCATCTTTGTTGAATGAGGCTTAATTGTATCTATTTCAGCACTTTTGGCTAAGTAATACTTTGCAGGTTTGTCCTTATCAAATACTTGAATGTAGTTTGATGAAGCCGTACTGATGACAAAGGAGTCTCCATTAATTGTAAAATTAGGTAAAGTTGATTCTATACTGGCGTAAAATACCTTTTCATAGAATTGTGGTCTTCTAAATAAATATTCTAGCTTACCTGTTTTCATATCTACACTTATAAGTAATTTGCCTTTATCGTCATAGAATGACCTATTTAGCCTAAGGCCAGTTACATACAGTTTTCCATTCGAAGATTGAATACCTAAAGGTTTATAAGGGACAAATAGGATAGGATTTCCTAAAATTTCAGCATCAGAATCTCGGTAGGAATTTAACTTCTCTCCTTTTCTATTAATCAAAGATAACTTTAGCTCCATATCTAAAACAAAAATTGAGTCAGGTGTGTGAATATGAAATGCTGTAATAGAGTTTCCAACTCTATTTGGGCCGTCTCTATAGAGAGGAATTAGTTCTACGATTTTCCTATTATTAAAATTATAAACTTCGATAGATTTAATCTTGTGGTTAAGTAGTGCTATGGAAGGAATACCATTCCAATCAATGGCTTCTATATAAGTGTAAAATTGGTTATAAGCTGTACTTTGAGTTAATTCAATTTTTTTACTTCCAGATTTTTGTAATTCGTATGTCTGACTGTAGCTTAATTTTGGTGTTGAATAAAATATACAAAATAATATTATTAAAATAATATGTTTCATTTTTTTTAATTTTTAGCATTTTAAATTATATTATGAAATACATATTTCTTAAACTTGTTAGAATAATTAATATCTCATTTCAAATTAAGCTTTTTCAGGTATTTATTCAACAACACAATCATAAATTTGAGTACCAGCACAACTTTTGATTTGAAATGAATATTGTTTTTCTGGCATACAGAACGTGTTACCAAAACCTTCAAAGCGCCAACAGTAAAGTTGCCCAAATATTAAATCTGTGTCACAAGAAGAACAACTACCTACTGATTGGCTAGATGTTGATAAACTTACTCCCAAAGAGAGAAAAATAACCATAATGTGAAATTAGGGTTACTCATTTAGGTCGCAAGACCAATGATTGATTTTTTGGTAATTGGGACAGTTTTCATACATCGTTCGATGAGTTTCATGAGAATTGTTTCTCTGTGATTTCTTCTGTTAAAGCGAAAGAAATATTCGTTTATATACTTCTGT
>JBDNFI010000018.1:0-37938 GCA_041689935.1 Cyclobacteriaceae bacterium | reverse complement strand
TATAAACGAATATTTCTTTCGCTTTAACAGAAGAAATCACAGAGAAACGATTCTCATGAAACTCATCGAACGATGTATGAAAACTGTCCCAATTACCAAAAAATCAATCATTGGGCTCGCGACCTAAATGAGTAACCCTAATAAAAGAATATTTTAATCTCTGAAAACATCAGGATTTAGTAATTATTGGTATAACAGATAACCTTTAGTTCGATAATGAACAAGTGGCAAAAATGGCGACTGAATTCTTAAATAAAACGGATCAAGATTTGAGGAGCCTTCATATTCAGATTTTTAAGAAATTGATGCTATTTACCATTGTACTTCTTTAACTGATAGAAGATCTCAGGAATTGTTGAATGCCGTCCCTAAATTTATGAATACTAGAAATGCAAGGTCAATATTCTAGTCACTTCATATCGCTTAAAACCTAAACATATATTTTGACTCCAGTAATAATATAAATTGTGGCTATCGTAACATCTTATTCATATCTGGTTTTTCTACGAAAAGGATACCTTGCAGCAAATCCAATTTGGTGATGGTTTGATCATTGGTAATCTAGCTGAGTATGGCCATGACTACCATTTTTACCATAAGGATAATTTAGCCATTATTCTTCAGGCGCTTAAAGCGACGAGAACCATGATTTGGGGGTTTAGCGTAAGGGTGATATCATTATTGAAATCATCCGGATGGAATTCATATCACTCATATAGTGAAGCTATTCCTAAAAGCTCATAGCTGGGTAGGTATAATTTAAAGTGGGTTGATATTCTATAAATTATTAGAGCAGCTGAAAAACTTGACAATATGGTAAGCTAATTTTCAATTGAATAATCTAATGGTAATAAGTTGCCAGTCTTTTCCCAACCCCAATAGCCTTCGAAAAAGATATCAAGTGGATTTAGTGGCATTCCGTTAGAATCGATTTTAGCCGCAGCACCTTGTAGAATCAATAGAGTGGTGCGTGGAGCAGGCTTTCTGTTTAATTCGCGAATGGAATTCAAATACTCATATTCTTCATATTGCAAGTTGTATTGAACTTGCAATATGTCTTGATACATCAATGCAAACTCATCATTTTCCGTTGTGAAAAAGTCAGTCGAATTCAGGATGTCAGGAATGAGTTGATCTTGAGTTCTAGTTCTGGGAGTTACGGGTGCGCCGGCAGACTCATTTTCAAAGCTGACAACTCTCAAACCTCCCGCTGTTTTTGTTGGTTCTACTTCTTTTCTGATTATTTTTCTAGCAACGAATCCTTCTTCACCTAGATTTTTATTATCGATTAAGGTTTTTAAAAAATGAGTAAATGAACCCAAATACGCTTTTTTTCTATTCCGATCCCATCTTCTTATTTTTTTATTGCTTCCCTCTATTTCTCTAAAGAATGGGTACCCAATAAAACTCACTTTCCCTTCTCTCCCATCGTAGGTAAAATCAGCCAATAAATAATCAACGTTATATCCTAAGGCCTTATTTTCAATTTTAAGTGGCTCCTTGCTGGAAACCTTAAGAATCTGTGTGTTCGGATCAAAATCAATAATTAGTTTATCCTCATTTAGTATTTTGCAATCCTTCGAAAAAGAAGTTTCCCCCAAAAAATAGGTCTTGAATATATTCAAATTTTCATACCATACTTTATCTCTTTTCGCATCGACAACTATTTCGTCGAGATCCATCGCGAGTGGGACTAATTTGAAGGTTAGTTTTGATGGCGGATTTTCGGAAGCAATGGCATAAACTAAGGATTGATAGCCAACAAAGGAGGCTACTAATTCAAAATTTCCAGCTGGCAGATTTATGGAAAACTTGCCCATATCATCGGCTATTTTACCAATGGTGCTGCCATTTACATACACACTAGCAAAGGGAATGGGCTCATCTGTTTCAGCATCGAGAATAGTGCCTTCAATAGTAGTTTGCGAAATGGCAAACCAAGGCAAGCAAATAAGTAAGGAAGTCCAGTATATTCTTTTCATTATTCACTTGTACGAAAGAATTCGTGATATGGTTTGCCGCGTATATAATTTTCGAATTTCAGCTATTTTCAGATTATTTTAAGTGGTAGATTTGATCATGATTTTGAATAAATAATGGACTTCATTTGCGAGGCTATTTTATTTATAATCATTCTAAATTATGCCTGAAAGGGTGGTATTTGCGGTAAAAGCATGAAGTACCTCGAATTAGTGCTAAAAATAGGCACCTTCGACTATGCTCAAACATTACTACTTTCTTTGCAATAAAATCAGTCCGATACTACCTTTGTGCAACCTTAGGTAAATGGGGTCAAGAGTAATATAAATTGTAAAAACATGCTCAAAAAGTTCTTAAAAACGCGCATCACTTTAAGCCTTATGCTTTTATGTGGCGTTTTGATGTTTGCGGGTCTTACAGCTCAAGCGCAAGAAATTCCTACGGATGAGGCAATTATCGCAAAAGGTGGCACCTTATTCGTTGAGAATCAGTGTAATACTTGTCATGCAGTTGAAAGAAAATTGGTTGGACCTGCGCTCAAAGGGATAAATGATCGCCAAGAAGTGCCTTGGCTAATAAGCTTTATTAAAAACTCATCAAAGGTCATCCAAAGTGGAGATGATTACGCAGTGGCATTGTACAATGAGTACAACAAGACCCTCATGCCTTCTCATGAGTATTTGAAGGACGATGAGGTCATCGCAATGTTGGCTTGGATCCAAGCTGAAGGTGATAAACCTGCAGAAGTCGTCACTGCTGATGCTGGAGGAGCTGCGGTTTCGGGTGGTGGAGGTGCAGGAATGCCGTCTGAGTATCTTACCGTAATCCTTGTTGCCTTAGTGGTAATCTTAGTATTGATCCTTGTGGTTTTGTTCTTATTGATTTCAGTAATGAACAGATTTTTGAAACAAAAAACGGATCTTTCCCAAGAGGATAAAGAATTAGTAAATCAAAAGTTTGATGTTGGTGGCTTTCTGAAAAGTCCTGCCGTAGTTGGCTTGGTTACCATGATATTCGTAGCTGTAATGGGTAAAGTAGTGATTGATGGCCTTTATACAGTCGGTATACAGCAAGGGTATCAGCCTACTCAGCCAATTGCCTTCTCTCACCAACTTCATGCGGGTCAATATGAAATAGACTGTCAATATTGCCATACGGGCGTGGAAATATCTGCAAGCGCAAATATTCCTTCTGTGAATATTTGTATGAATTGCCACAGTGCCATTCAAAATGTAGGTGGCGAACCAGGAATGTCTCCTGAAATACAGAAATTGTATACAGCAATGGAAGAGAATAAACCTATTGAATGGGTTAGAATTCACAACCTTCCGGATTTAGCCTATTTCAATCACTCCCAGCACGTGAAAGTGGGTGAAGTTGAGTGTCAAACTTGTCATGGCCCAATCGAAGAAATGGATGTAGTTTATCAATACTCTTCCCTAACCATGGGTTGGTGTATTGATTGCCACAGAAATACTGAAATTAATGTAGATAATGGTTATTATGACAAATTAACTGCTTTACATGAAGGAGCTCAGAAAACAGCTCTAAGAGTACAAGACATTGGTGGTTTGGAATGTGCCAAATGTCATTATTAATTAATTGAACTTTCGACTCCTTATATATAGAGATGGAAAAATCTAATAAAAGATACTGGAAAGGTATCGAAGAGCTTACAAATGACCCTGCTTTCGTTAAGAATGCGGATAAAGAATTTCCTGATTATTTGCCTATTTCTGAACGAAACGGAGCTGATTCAGATGGAAATTCTCGTAGGGATTTTCTTAAAATGATGGGATTTGGTATAGCCGCTGTTTCACTAGCAGCTTGCGAGGCTCCTGTTAGAAAAGCCATACCTTTCTTGAACAAGCCTATTGATGTGGATCCAGGCGTTCCAAATTACTACGCATCCACGTATTCACTAGGCGGGGACTATTGCTCAGTAGTAGTAAAGACAAGAGAAGGTCGCCCAATCAAGATTGAAGGAAACAAACTCTCAAAAATTACACAAGGAGGAACCAACGCTCAAGTAGAAGCATCCGTACTATCCTTGTACGATAAGCATAGATTTACCGACCCAATGGCGGGAGGTAGTAATACAACTTGGGAGGAATTAGATAAATCTATCAGCACCCAGCTGCAAAATATATCTGCACAAGGTGGTCAAATCAGAATTGTCACAAATTCAATTCTAAGCCCAAGTACAAAAGCAGTTATTGGCGATTTTATGGCTGCCTTTCCAGGAACACAGCATATCACTTATGACGCGATTTCATCTTATGGCATCTCTAAAGCCAATGAGCTATCATTTGGACAAGCCATCATCCCTTCTTATGATTTCAGCAAAGCAAAATCTATTGTAAGCTTTGGTGCTGATTTCTTAAGTACATGGTTGTCCCCAATTGAGTTTACAAAACAATACAGCAAAACGCGTAAGATCAATAGCGAGAAACGCGAAATGTCAAGGCATTTTCAGATTGAATCTACCTTATCACTTACTGGAGCAAATGCAGATTATCGAACTGCCATAAGGGCTTCTCAAGAAGGCCTAGCTGTAGCAGCACTATACAATGAAATTGCGAAAAGAGCCGGCAGAACAGCCGTATCTGCAAATGGTGATTTTAAAAATATTCCAGAAGCCGCACAAAGCCTTTGGGCAAATCGTGGCGAGGGGATCGTAGTGGCTGGATCAAATGATGCGAACGTTCAAATCTTGGTGAATGCGATAAATGAAATGTTAGGCAATTATGGCTCAACAATCAATTTGGCTGCTCCAATGCACAACAGGCAAGGAAACGACGAACAAATGGTTTCTTTCATAGCTGACCTTAAAGCGGGTAGAATAAAAGGAGTGATTTTCTATGATTGTAATCCTGGGTATGATCACCCGATGGCTAATGAAATCATTGAATCTATTTCTAAAGCTACTTTAAAAGTTGCCATCACAGATAGGCCGGATGAAACAACTAATTTGGTTGATTTTGTTGCTGCAGATAATCATTTCTTAGAATCTTGGAATGATGCAGAGCCAAGAAGAGGTCAATACAGCTTGGCACAACCTACCATTACGAATATTTTTAATACCCGTCAGGGGCAAGATAGCCTATTAACTTGGGCAGGTAATGCGTCTGATTACTATACATATTTACGCGAAAACTGGAGAACAGGATTCTTCTCATCACAAGCTGTACTGAGCGATTTTGATCTATTCTGGGATAAAGCTTTACATGATGGCGTTTTAGAAATGGACGTTGAGCTTCTCACAGAAGCGAATGTGTTTGCTGGCGACGTTACATCCGCAGGTGCTGCAATTTCCAGAACGTACAAAGCAGATAATACTAGTCTTGAACTAGTTTTGAATAGCAAAAATGCCATTGGATCAGGAAGGCAGGCTAATAACCCTTGGCTACAAGAAATGCCTGACCCAATTTCTAAGGCAACTTGGGACAACTACATTACCATTTCGCAGAAACAAGCCGCGGAGCTTGGAATTGAAATGAAGGAAGGCTTTACAGAAAAGGCAAACCTAACTGTAAATGGTGTCACACTCAACCTTCCGGTAGTTGTGCAACCAGGCCAAGCTTACGGTACTATCGGCCTAGCAGTTGGATACGGACGTAGTAATGCTGGTCGAGTAGCAGACGGTATCGGAGCAAATGCCTTCCAGTTGGCCTCTATTAAAGATGGTGCTGTTTCATTTACCATCACGGACGGAGTATCTATAGAACGTACAGGAGAGAAATATCAAATAGCGCAAACTCAAACTCACCAAACCTACATGGGTCGTGATTTTGTAGTACAAGAATCTACTCTTCCTGAATATAAGGAAAATGCTTTTGCTGGTAGATATCAGCCTAGAATTTATAAAGAAGGTGAATTTGTGAAGCCATCATCTATTTCATTATGGAAAGGCCACAAATATTCTAATCACCATTGGGGCATGACCATCGATATGAATTCTTGTACTGGATGTAGTGCATGTTCTATTGCTTGTCAAGCTGAAAATAATATCCCAGTTGTTGGTCGCCAAGAGGTGGTTAATAGAAGAGAAATGCATTGGATAAGAATTGATCGCTATTATAGTAGTGATGCCGAGGTGGGAGATAATAAAGCAATGGAGCAAGCTTCTGATAATCCTGAAGTTATATTCCAACCAATGCTTTGTCAGCAATGTAATAATGCTCCTTGCGAAACGGTATGTCCAGTAGCTGCGACAACTCACAGCTCAGAAGGACTTAACCAGATGACTTACAACAGATGTATCGGCACGCGTTATTGTGCGAACAACTGTCCGTATAAAGTGCGTCGATTCAACTGGTTCAAGTATCACGACAATACACAGTTTGATAAGAACCTTGCGATGAATAATGATTTGGGTAAAATGGTATTGAACCCAGACGTTACGGTACGAGCAAGAGGTGTGATGGAGAAATGTACATTCTGCGTGCAAAGAATCCAAGCTGGCAAACTGAAGGCTAAGCAAAATGGCCGTCGTCCGATAGATGGTGAAATCGTTACAGCATGTCAGTCTGCATGTCCAGCAGATGCAATTACTTTTGGTGATATGAATAATGCTGAAAGCATGGTTTCTAAAACACTGAAAATAAGTGAAACGGAAGATTCAAAAGTTGTAGGTGAAGAAAGAGCTTATCACATGTTGGAGGAAATCAATGTAGATCCTAACGTTTGGTATTTCACCAAAATCAGAAATAAAGAAAAAGTTAACGCTTAATCATAATCGAATTAAGGAAATGCAAGTAATATCAACTTTACGCGATCCATTAGTTACCGGCGGCAAAACCGTTCATGACGTTACGCATGATGTGTGCCGTCAGGTAGAGGGCGCACCAACCAAGCTTTGGTTATTAGCATTCACTTTAGCCTCTGGAGCTTTATTAGTAGGTCTTTATGCCGTTGCCATGACCCTGTGGGAAGGAATCGGTATGTGGGGCTTAAATAAAACTGTAGGCTGGGCTTGGGATATCACAAATTTCGTTTGGTGGGTGGGTATTGGTCACGCTGGAACCCTAATTTCAGCAATCCTTATGCTATTTCGCCAAAAGTGGAGGATGTCAATCAACCGTGCTGCTGAAGCCATGACAATTTTTGCCGTAATATGTGCAGCAATGTTCCCAGTACTTCACATGGGCCGTCCGTGGTTAGGTGCTTACTGGGCGTTACCGCTTCCAAATACGTATGGTTCGCTATGGGTTAATTTTAACTCGCCTCTTCTTTGGGACGTATTTGCAATTTCAACTTATTTCATTGTTTCTTTAGTATTCTGGTACATTGGTCTTATTCCAGATTTTGCAACCATTAGAGACAGAGCAACAGGATTGCGTAGAGCTATTTATGGTGCGCTAAGTTTTGGTTGGGATGGGGCTGCAAGAACTTGGTCAAGATATGAATCAGTAGCCTTGATTTTGGCTGGTTTGGCAACACCACTTGTACTTTCAGTTCACACGATCGTATCCTTTGACTTTGCAACCTCTGTAATACCAGGTTGGCACACGACAATTTTCCCGCCCTACTTTGTTGCAGGAGCAATTTTCTCAGGTTTTGCCATGGTGCTTACCCTGATGATTATTACCCGTAAGGTTTTCAAGCTTGAAGATTACATTACTATTTACCACATTGAGATGATGAATATTGTAATCATCATCACTGGTTCAATTGTAGGTATTGCTTATATCACTGAGTTCTTTATAGCCTGGTATTCGGGTGTAGAAGCCGAACAATATGCCTTCATCAATAGAGCTACAGGTCCTTATTGGTGGGCTTATTGGTCTATGATGACTTGCAATGTTATTTCTCCTCAGCTATTCTGGTTCAAAAAAATCAGAAGAAATATCGCAGCCACATTTATCATTTCCATTATTGTCAATATTGGAATGTGGTTCGAGCGATTCGTAATTATTGTAACTTCACTACATAGGGACTATCTTCCATCTAGTTGGGTGATGTTCTATCCGACCAGATATGATGTAGGCGTATACTTATTCACATTTGGTTTGTTTTTCACTCTTTTCTTACTTTTTGCCAAATTCTTCCCTGTAGTCAATATGGCAGAAGTAAAGAGTATTGTAGGCTCAGATTCAGAAAAAATTAAAAAGGACGTAAATGGATAATTCAAATAAATACCTCGTAGGTATTTTCGATAATGAAGATGTCCTGCTAAAAGCCGTTGCGGGCATAAGAGGCAAGGGTGTTAAGATTGAAGAAGTGTACTCTCCTTTCCCTGTGCATGGTTTGGATGAAGCTCTGGGTTATAAAAGGAGTAGATTACCAATAGCAGCATTTATGTTTGGCGTATTGGGTACTGCCCTTGCTCTTACCATGCAGTACTATATGATGGGCGTAGATTGGCCGATGATTATCGGAGGTAAGAATTTCACTCCGCTCGTCACTTTCATACCTGTAACCTTCGAGCTAACTGTTTTGCTTGCTGCCCTCGGAATGGTTGCTACATTTTTTATCTCAAGTAATCTGAAGCCATACGGTACACCACGTACATTTGACCTAAGAAGTACTGATGATAAGCATGTGATGGCTATAAATCTATCTAAAAATGCTTTTTCTGAGTTTGATTTGAGAGATATTTTAGATGGTGCTGGAGCTAGCGAAGTGAATGAGAAAATTTTTGACGAAGAATAATCTTAAGATGATGCTAATAAAAAAATACATTTTACCAGCCTTAGGTTTTGCCGCATTTGGTATGGCAGGTTGTTCTGCTTCCGGAGATAATCCTGGGGTTGAATACGCTCCTCAAATGTATCATTCAGTTGCCTATGCTCCGCTCACTCAAATTCAAGATGAGGAAGCGGGAGGGTGGTTGAGTAATAGAGAAGACGGGAAAGGTGAATTTTATAATTCAAATCCTAACAATCCCGATAGTATCAATATGAGAGTCCCTCCCGCCAATACCGTGAAGAGAACCTCAACTGGCATGCTTCCTTACAGAATGCCAGTAGATGAATACGATAGAGCAGGTGTAGAAGTGATAAATCCCTTTGAAGTAACAGATGAGTTTATTGCTGAAGGAAAAATTTTATATACTAAATTTTGTCAGCAATGTCACGGCGAAAATGGTCAAGCTGCTGGTAAGGTAGGCGAAGTGTTCTTAGGTGTGCCTGCGTATAATGTAGGTCGTGTGGCTGAAATTACAGAAGGGAATATTTATCATACCATTACTCTAGGTCGTGGTCGTATGGGTGCTCATGGCTCTCAAATACAACCCGAAGATCGTTGGAAGATCGTCTCTTTTGTTCAAACACTACAAAAACAATAGTTCAAAAGGTAAAAACCTATATCATGCAAGAAGAAAATTTTTTATTCACCGCCGGAGCTAAAAAGAACCTCACGATATTAGGGGTGATTGGTGTTATCTTGTTAGCCTTAGGAATTGTAATGCTTAATGTCGGTGGACATGATGAGCATGAAGCTTCTGGCCATGCTTTTCATTGGACGCAGAGACTTTATGCTGGCCTTTGGATCAATAATATGTTTTTCATTGGGATAAGTATCATTGGAGTGTTTTTCGTAGCAATACAATATGCAGCACAAGCTGGATGGTCTGCCGGTATCAAACGCATACCGCTTTCATTTGGTGCTTGGTTGCCTTATGGTAGCGTATTGATTATTGCTGTATTCTTATTGGCTTATTATGATCTGTTTCACTGGACTCATGCCGAACTGTATGACCCTACAAGCCCAGATTTTGATCCGATATTAGACGGTAAAAAATCTTATCTGAATTTACCGTTCTTTCTAGTACGAATGGTCATCTTTTTAGGCTTATGGTTTATTTTCCATAGACTTATAAGAAAGAATGCGCTACTAGAAGACAATAATATTGGAGAAGGTCAATGGAGAAAATTGAGAAAGTTATCTGCTATCTTCCTTATTGTTTTTGCAGTTACTTCTTCCATGTCTTCATGGGATTGGATAATGTCAATAGATTCCCACTGGTTCAGTACACTTTTCGGTTGGTACATGTTCTCTAGCTGGTTTGTATCAGGTTTAGCGGTAATTACGCTACTTGTTATTATTCTCAAAGAGAAGGGTTATCTGGCTGTAGTGAATCAAAATCATATTCATGATCTAGGAAAATTCGTATTTGCTTTTAGTATTTTCTGGACATACACGTGGTTATCTCAATACCTTTTGATCTACTACGCAAATATCCCCGAGGAAGCTGTTTATTATGTAGAAAGGATGCAAAGCGAAACGTACTCTCCTGTATTTTATATCAACCTTTTCTTAAACTTTTTCTTTCCTTTCTTAGTTCTGATGACGAGAGATGCAAAGCGCCACAATATCTTTTTGAAGGTAGTTTGTACGGTAGTTTTGATTGGTCACTGGATTGACTTTTATTTAATGGTCACTCCAGGAACGTTGGGTGTGAATGGTGGGTTTGGGTTCTTGGAGATTGGTCTTATTATGATTTACATTTCCGCCTTCCTATTTGTAATCCTGGGTTCTCTGGCGAAGGCACCTTTAGTAGCAAAGAATCATCCAATGCTACAGGAAAGTCTTCACCATAATATTTAATTAATAAATTTTAAGTATTTAATACTATGTTGGAGTTCGTAATAGTAATAGGTGTAATTCTGGTAATTGCCATACTTTTGACCATTTTCAGGATTCAAACTCTCGTAAGTGTAGCCAAGAGTTCTGAGAAGAAAACTAAGGCAGCATCTGGTAACAACACTAATGCACTGTTATTCTTGTTGTTTTTAGTTGGCAGTTTTATTTTAATGTTCTGGTATTCCATTAAGGAGTTTGATAACTATCATCTGCCTATTGCCTCAGAGCATGGTGAAGTAACAGATCAACTATTCTGGGTTACTATGGCAGTAACTGGAACTGTTTTCTTGATCACTCACATTCTGCTGTTTTGGTTTTCTTATAGGTACAAATTTCAAGAAGACAGACGAGCTTACTTTTTTCCACACAATGACAGGCTAGAAGTAATCTGGACAATTGTGCCGGCACTTGTATTAACAGTGCTAGTGATTACAGGATGGCAAGCTTGGTCTGATATCACAAGTAAAGCCCCTGACGATGCCGAAGAAATTGAAATTATGGGATATCAGTTTGCTTGGAGGGTTCGCTATCCAGGTATGGACAGTAATCTTGGGAATTATGATTTCAGATTGATTGATGCCGAAAATGAATTTGGAATGGACTTTAGTGATAGGGCATCATTTGATGATTTTACTCCTCGTGATTTGGTGTTGCCTAAAGGTAAGCCAGTATTGTTAAGAATAAGAGCAAGAGACGTATTGCATAGTGTATTTGCTCCGCATTTTCGTTTGAAAATGGATGCTGTACCGGGTATGCCAACGCAGTTTTGGTTTGTTCCCACCAAGACCACCGAAGAAATGAGAATTGAAACAGGTAACCCTGATTTCGTTTATGAAATTGCTTGTACTGAAATTTGTGGAAGAGGTCATTTTTCTATGAGGCTCCAAGTAGTAGTATTAGAACCTGAGGAATTTGAGAAGTGGAAAGCCGAGCAGACGCCGTGGTTGGCTAACAAGCCTGACTATTTGGCAAAAGTGCCAGATAATTTGAAGGAATTGGCAACAATTACTTCGGGTTTAAATAATGTTGAAGAATAATTTAAAGGAGATTTAATAATGGCAACATCAAACGCAGTGGCGCAAAGTCACTCAACTGAACATGATCACGATCATGAGCATAGTGATAATTTCTGGACAAAATATATTTTTAGTACTGACCACAAAATGATCGCAAAGCAATTCCTTATCACAGGTTTGCTTTGGGCTTTTCTTGGTGGTGCTTTATCTGTAATTTTTAGATTGCAGCTAGGGTTTCCTGACATGGATCTTGGTTTCCTTCGTACGTTTTTAGGAAAGTGGATTTCTACGGATGGTCAATTAGATCCTGAATTTTATTTAGCACTTGTTACAATGCATGGTACTATCATGGTATTCTTTGTATTGACAGCTGGTTTGAGTGGTACATTTAGCAATTTCTTAATACCATTACAAATTGGTGCTAGAGATATGGCATCCGGATTTATGAATATGCTTTCCTATTGGTTCTTTTTCATTTCTAGTGTAATAATGTTTATTTCTTTATTCCTAGAAACTGGTCCAGCAGCGGGAGGATGGGTAGTTTATCCACCACTAAGTGCATTACCACAAGCCATCCAAGGTAGCCAAATGGGTATGACCTTATGGTTAATAGCTATGACCTTCTTTATTGTTTCTACATTATTGGGTGGTATCAACTATATCGCTACGGTAATTAATATGAGAACAAAGGGAATGTCTTTTACAAGATTACCTCTCACTATATGGGCATTCTTCTTGACGGCTATAATTGGTTTATTGTCCTTTCCTGTACTTCTTGCAGCGTCTTTATTATTAGTATTCGACAGAAGTTTTGGTACCAGTTTTTATCTTTCTGATATCTATATCAATGGTGAAGCGCTATCAAATACAGGTGGTAGTCCAATTTTATATCAACACCTTTTTTGGTTCTTAGGACACCCTGAAGTATATATCGTATTATTGCCTGCGTTGGGAATCACCTCAGAAATTATTTCTACAAATTCTCGTAAGCCAATCTTCGGATATAGAGCTATGATTGGATCTATGTTGGGAATTGCTGTTCTATCCTTCGTTGTATGGGCTCACCACATGTTTGTTACAGGTATGAACCCTTTCCTAGGGACAATTTTTATGTTCTTGACATTAATTATTGCCATACCTTCCGCAATAAAGGTGTTTAATTATCTAACAACCCTGTGGCGTGGTAATTTAGTGTTCACCACTGGAATGTTGTTCTCAATCGGCTTAGTTTCTTTCTTCATCTCTGGCGGTCTTACGGGTATTTTCCTTGGAAATGCCGCCATTGATATTCAGCTACATGATACATATTTTGTAGTAGCTCACTTCCACCTTGTAATGGGTAGTGCATCATTCTTCGGGATGATGGCTGGTGTTTACCATTGGTTCCCAAAGATGTTTGGTCGAATGATGGATCCTACTTTGGGTTATATACATTTTTGGTCTACGTTTATTGGTGTCTACTTGGTATTCTTCCCTATGCACTATATTGGTATAGCAGGCTTTCCTAGAAGGTATTATTCCTTTACCTCTTTTGATGCCTTTAGTTCATTTACTGATCTGAATGCCTTTATCAGTGTTGCAGCAATTCTTACCTTTACTGCTCAACTGATTTTTGCCTTCAACTTCTTCTACAGTATTTTTAGAGGGAAAATTGCCACTGCTAATCCGTGGAGATCAAATACCTTGGAATGGACTACACCTATAAATCCTGGACATGGTAACTGGGTAGGCGAAATTCCAACCGTTTATCGTTGGCCTTACGACTATAGCAAGCCTGGTGCTACTGAAGATTTTATTCCACAAAATATTCCTTTTTCTGATACGAAGGAAAGTAATTTCCCTCACGAAACTGAATTGATTCCTACTGAGAAAGAATGGGATGAGATTGTCGTAGATGAGCCAGCTCATTAAATTACCGAGTCTTAAGAAAATAAGTTTTCTTACTGTACTAGCTGTCTATTTTCTAATTGCAGTCGGAGGTATAGTTAGAAGTACTGGCTCAGGAATGGGATGTCCTGATTGGCCTAAATGTTTTGGTAAGTGGGTGCCTCCTACCGAGGCATCCCAGCTTCCTCCTGATTACAAGGAACATTACGCTAGTCTAAGAGCCGATAAAAATGAGCGTTTTGCCAACTATCTTGATACGTTCGGATTTGTAGAGCATGCGAAACTTATTAGAACCGATGAGTCTATCTTAATTGAAGATGACTTTAATGTAGCTAAGACTTGGACGGAATATGTAAATAGGTTGATTGGTGCCTTAATCGGTGTTTTTATACTATTAACATTTTTGTCTTCTATAAAGAGTATCAAGTCTCGACCTAGGCTAACATACCTTTCGTTTTTCGCGGTCTTGTTGGTTGGTTTTCAGGGTTGGATAGGTTCAATAGTAGTATCTACAAATTTGCTAGAATGGATGATAACCATTCATATGCTGTTGGCGATAGCCATAGTTCTACTACTGATCTACATCTACCAAAAATCTAAAGATGATACTGAAAAAGCACTAACTGAGACAACTTTCTTAGGAAAAGCTAGGTTTTTTGCAATAGCTTGTATTGTCCTCACTACCGTTCAAGTAGTTTTAGGAACACAAGTAAGAGAAATGGTTGATCAGGTTTCTAATCTTTTGGGAGAGGCTAATCGAAATTTATGGGTTGATTCACTAGGATTTAATTTTGAAATTCATCGCTCTTTTTCTATTTTGATTTTGATTGTTCATTTTTTTATGTTTAAGTATCTTTTCGAAATTACAAGAAAAACGAAGGTTCTTAATTCGACTTTCATTCTACTTGGAATAGTTGTTTTGCTAGAAGTATCAAGTGGGGTAATAATGGCTTATTTCTCTATACCTCCCGCTATGCAGCCAATTCATTTATTATTTGGCACAGTTGCAATTGGAATGCAGTTTTTTATTTTACTAGAGTTGAATAAATTATATCAACCTGTAAATTTTAAAAATTCTTTAATTAATTCATAAATGAGGTCACTAACCGAAGAGCTTACTTTTACAGATATTCTTCTTGATAAGGTCAAGGCTTATCCTGTATTACTAAAAGCCAGATTATCCTTCGTGGTTTCTTTTTCTTCTGCCTTCGGATATATATTAGGTACAGGAGGAGCGATTGATTGGCAAACGCTAATTGCATTGTTTATTGGTGGATTTCTGGTGTCTGGTGGTGCTGGAGCGATCAACCAAATATTGGAATCAGATCTTGACGCATTAATGAAGCGTACGCTGAATCGCCCGATTCCTATGGGTAGAATTGGGAAGCAAGGGGCAATTGCTTTTGCTGCAATTACTTCCTTATCTGGATTAGCTCTTCTTAGTGTCTATACTAATCCACTTACTACTTTTTTGGCCTTTATTTCCCTTGTTCTTTATAGTTTTGTGTATACTCCACTTAAAAGGGTTGGTCCAATAGCCGTATTCGTCGGAGCAATCCCTGGAGCTATGCCGCCCTTGTTGGGTTGGGCTGCTGCCACAGGAGTGATTGGCCACGAAGCACTCATTATTTTTGGTATCCAATTTATTTGGCAATTCCCCCATTTTTGGGCTATCGCTTGGGTCGCAGATGAAGACTACAAGAAAGCAGGTTTTAAATTATTACCATCAGGTGGGGGAAAGGATTTCAATACTGTCATCCAAATAATGATTTATACGTTATTCTTATTGCCTTTAGGACTGCTTCCTTCTTACTTTGGTTTGACAGGAATCAACTCAGCAGTTGTAGTGACATTATGTGGTGTACTATTTCTGGCAACAACCTTTAATCTGATGCGTAATCACTCAAGAAAATCTGCATTGTGGACCATGTTTAGTTCCTTTATTTACTTGCCAGTTGTACAGATTGCTTACCTTTTAGACATGTTATAGTATGACAAGTGATTATAAATTAGCTGAAGAAGCCGAGCCAACGTACTCAATGAACCCCAAAAAGTTTATTTTGTGGCTTTTTATTGTTTCTATTGTAATGATTTTTGCTGCGCTAACTAGCGCGTATATTGTGAGACAGGCTGAGGGCAATTGGCTACAATTTGAAATGCCACCCATGCTTTACGCTAGCTCAATCGTTATTTTACTTAGCAGCGCTACGTTGCATTGGTCTTATCTCGCTGCAAAGAAAGATAAATTGGTAAATCTGAAAATCGGAATTATATTAAGCACCCTATTGGGTCTGGTCTTTTTAGCGACTCAATTTGAGGCTTGGAAAGAGCTAGTTGCGATGGATGTTTATTTTGTAGGCAATCCTGCTGGATCTTTTTTGTATGTTCTGACAGGATTACATGCCTTCCATTTAATTTTTGGTGTGATATTTTTGATTATTATGTTAATTTCGTCCTTCAGAGATAAGGTGCATTCCAAAAACCTTAATCTAATGGAAATGGGAGCCACGTTTTGGCATTTTCTAGGAGGACTTTGGATCTACTTATTTTTGTTTTTATTACTCAACCATTGAACCTAATCAATTGAACTAATTGTAATGGCAACATCCACCGAAATTAAATTTAAAAGAAGTATTTGGGATGGAGGAACATCTCCTTTTAAAGCTAGCTATGGAAAACTGATGATGTGGTTTTTCTTGCTTTCAGATACTTTTTCTTTCTCTGCCTTATTGATTACATACGGTGTAATTCGCTTCACTTATCCAGGTTATCAAGGAGAAGCAGCTGATTTTATAGCTTCTCCTGAATATTGGCCAATTCCTGAAATGATTTATGAAGCCTTCCCACTCTTGCACGGAGTTCACGCTCCATTAGCATTTGTGGGTTTGATGACCTTCATCTTGATTTTGAGTTCTGTTACGATGGTATTGGCTGTAGAAGCAGGCCATAGAATGGATCGTAAAGGTGTGGTGAAATGGATGCTTTGGACCGTTATTGGTGGAATTGTTTTCTTGGCCTGTCAGGCCTGGGAATGGTCTCACTTTATACATGGTACTGAAGCTGGTACTTTCGGTAGATTTTTCGTAGATGGCGAATGGAAGGAAGCACTTGTGCATGGCGCTAACCTTTCTTACAATGAATATGGACCTCCTGCTTTTGCTGCATTGTTCTTTTTTATTACAGGATTCCATGGTACACACGTATTGAGTGGAGTTATTTTAAATATTATTATTTTCTACAATTCGGCAGTTGGCACGTATGACCAAAGAGGTCATTATGAAATGGTAGAAAAAGTTGGTCTGTACTGGCACTTTGTGGATTTGGTATGGGTATTCGTTTTTACATTCTTCTACCTTATTTGATCACCTTATAAACTTGAAATCATGAGCCCAGAAAACACAAGTAATATAGTTGTACAACCAGTTGACCCAGCTAAAATTAAGAAAATTTGGATGGTCGCTTTAATCCTTGGTGTCGTTACAGCGATTGAATTCGTATTCGCATTCACCATGCCAAGAGGGCTACTTCTTTATTCCATTTTCATTGGACTTACCTTTGTAAAGGCATTTTATATCATTGCAGAATTTATGCATTTAAAGCATGAAGTTAAGTTTTTAATTTGGTCAATTGCATTGCCTGTCATTTTCGTTATTTGGTTGATTATCGCTCTTCTCTACGAAGGGAATGAGATTTTCCAAGTCAGGGAACTGATGGATTTTTCCTAAAAGGAAATTAACGTCTAATATTATTGGGCTATGGGTCAACCTTAGCCTATTTTTTTTTGTTAATAACGATACCCGAATAAAGCTTCCTATGCGAAAGGAATTGAAAATTATTGTTCTAGTGGTTCTGCTTATCTTACCCGTTTCAATCGCGATTTTCTTAAAATCCTTTGGTGAGAATGAATATGTACTAGATATCTATTATCCCGATGGCGTTATGTCCACCAACACCTTTTGTAATTTTGAGGACGGACAGCAACATTATATACCAAATTTTGATTTAATAAATCAGGATAGTTTAGCTATATCTCAGTCCAAATTAGAAGGTAAAATCACTGTAGTAAGTTTTTTCTTTACCAGCTGCCCAACGATATGTCCTACCATGAACTCAGAGATGCTTAGGGTTCAAGAGACTTTCGAAGGAAATGAAGGTATACAAATGGTGTCTTTTTCTGTAGATCCAGAATACGATACACCATCTGTCTTGAGGCAATACGGCGAAAGGTTAGGAGTAGATCATCTTGCATGGAGTATGGTTACAGGCCCTAGGGATGATATCTACATGCTTGCTCGTTGCGGTTTTATTCTTCCTATAGAGCATGGAGGAAATGATCCATTTGAGTTTATCCATAGTGAGAAATTCATATTGGTGGATCATCAAAAAAGAATCAGGGGCTATTATGATGGTACTTCTCGTAAGGATATAGATCGCTTAATAATTGAAGCGCAGGTGTTGATGACTGAATACGAATAAACGTTATTGATATGGAACTTTTGCAAAATGAAAAGAAATCGGTTAGGCTAATTACCATCCTGTCCGTGTTGATCCCAGTAGCTGTAGCTATACTAATCTTTATGCCTTTTAGGCTCGATTTGGGTAGTGATTTTGTTTATTTCCTTCCGCATTTGAATGGGGTAATTAACTCTGCAACTTCGTTAATTCTTATTGCAGGTTTTATTTTTATTAAAATGGGCAAAATAGAATATCACCGTGCAGCAATGACTTCGGCCTTCATTTTAGGTTCCATTTTTTTAGTCGCCTACATTATCTATCACGCTAGTGCAGAATCTACCTCATTTGGTGGAGAGGGCTGGATAAAATCAGTTTATTATTTTATACTCATTACCCACATTTTACTTGCGGCTATTGTAGTTCCGTTTGTGCTTTTTGCCTTCTACTACGCCCTTAAGCGCGATTTTGTGAGGCATAAGAAAGTAGTTAAATATACTTTCCCAATCTGGCTCTACGTGTCCATTACTGGCGTTGTAGTATATTTGATGATTAGTCCCTATTATTCTTTCTAAGAGAGAACTCAAAGGTATCCAAGGCTGTTTATTGATTGTAAAGAAATAGTTATGAAATTTGTAAGTAAGACAATTTTTTTATCCATAGTCGCATTATTGACTTCTAGCTTTAGCGCATTTGCTCAATGTGCCATGTGTAGAGCCACAGTAGAATCAAGTATGGTGGATGGTGACGTAACTATTGCTGCTGGATTAAATACCGGCATATTCTATTTGTTGGCAACCCCATATGTTGTAATCGCTGTAGTTGCCTACTTTTGGTACAAAAAAAGTCGTGAAAATGCAAAGAAAATCAAAACCATACGCTATCGTTAAGGGAAAATGTCCTCGTTGTCGCCAAGGGGATATGTTTGTGTATTCCAATTTGGATTATCGGCATTTTAAAGAAATGCATAAGACCTGTCCTCAGTGCAATCTCAGGTACGAATTAGAACCAGGTTTTTTTTATGGAGGCGCGATGTACCTTTCTTACACCTTCTCTGTAGCCTTGTTTGTGACCGTTTTTGTAGGAATGAATATATTATTCGAGAGACCACCGCTATATGCTTATGTAGGTGTTGTGATTGGGTTCAACTTACTTTTATTTCCATTAATGTTTCGCTATTCACGAATTTTGTATCTCCACTTATTTGGAGGAGTTAAATATCAAGCGAAATACGAAATTTAATTTATTTTTTAATAATTTCCCTAATTGTGCGACATCATGGGGAAACTTAACTTCAAACAGATTCCAGGTATAAAATTTTTGAGCTTAGCCCTACTATGCTTGCTTCTTGCTGCGCTTTTTCGATTTATTATCATTGATCTTGCTTTCAACGAAACTACTATAGCTAGCAATCTCCAATTTGATATCGAAAAAGAGCTCTCCAAACTGGATGCTGATGCCAAGCAAGTGTTGGATAAAATGAGTCAACAAAGTATGGTGCGGGAGATGAAGCCTATCAATACCAATTACCCTTACTACATTTTTCAAAGTGGCTCCTTAGCATTTTGGTCTGCGTATAATTATGTACCGAATTACTATGAACTAGAAAATATTTTAGACGTTGGTCTCATTCGAGCTCGAAACGGGTATTACATTGTAAAGCGATTCAATCCTCCCGCAGATGACTATAGAGGTACCGAGCTGTTTTTCTTATTACCAGTATTTTGGAGCCCAGGTATCGAAAATCAGTATTTGAGAGCCAGCTTTAACCCATCTCTTATTCGCAGCAACTTTTTCACGATTTTAGAAGACCCTTCTATTTTTAATGAACGGAATATCTTTTATAACGACACGTATTTGTTTTCCATCTCATTTCCTGCTGGTTTCCGAGGAGCAAATCCAGCCTTCAATATTTTAGCATTAATTCTTAGTTTATTTTGTCTCCTTTTTTTAGTTGTTTTCTTGCTTAAAGTTTTGCATTACTTAAACTCAAAGCAAAACTATTGGACTGGGTTTTTCTTTCTGCTAATTGCCTTAATAGGGATAAGGGTAGCAATGCTATATGGAAATTTCCCTTTCTCTGCTTCCCAGATTGGTTTATTCAATCCTCGGAATTACGCCTCTTCTTGGCTCAACCCTTCCTTGGGGGACTTGCTTTTGAATGTAGCAGCTTTGTCTTGGCTGGTTCTGTACTTAATGAAGATCTTTTTTAAGCCTAGCTTTCTTCGTTTTTTCAAAAGAAAAGCAACCATTTGGTCTATAATTTTCATTCTATTTTTGGGGGTATTTTCTTTTGTCAGTTTGTTAGGTGTTTTCCTTTACGCTAAAAATATTTCTGCTCATTCCAGCTGGAGTTTAGACATTACTTCAAGCCTAAATATCTCCTATCTCAGGGTCATCAGTTTCTTGATTTTATTTCTTTTGGGTGGACTGTACTTTGTTCTCACACACCTTTTCTATAGAGCCTGCCAAATCAAATCAAGCGAATCCTTCTCCATTTTTCAATCTTTTTTGGTGGCTGGTTTAATTCCAGCTTTTTTGGCTTTGCTTATTTTGCCTTCTTCATGGCCGGTAAGTTTAATTCATGGTCTTTATTTAATCATCCTTTTATTTTCCAAAATACCTGAACTGCTAGGGAAACGAGGCTATTTTTCCTTCTCGTATATCTTAATTGCGTGCCTGGTTGTTGCTTCCACTGGGAGTTCTGGAGATTTTAATTTTCGACACATTCAGCAATCTAGTGAGATGCAGCAATTAGGAGAGCAGCTACTGATGGAGAATGACCCACTTGCGGAGTATATGCTCAACGAACTGAGCTTTAAAATTGAGGAGGACATTTTTATCCGCAACAGACTACTCAATCCCTATTTGAGTAATGATGTAATTGAGCAAAAAATACGTAGAACGTATATCCTCAATAATTTTGATAAATATGAGGTCACGATTCATCTGTTCGATAGTCGAGGATACCCATTGATTGCCAACTCAGTAGATCTAACTTTCCCCCAGTGGCTGAGAACTTTCTCTTTGGATCAGTTCAAAACGGACTATATGAATATCTACCTTGTGCCCGATCAAGGTCTGTCCTTTTCAAGAAAGTATATTTCCTTTATCAATTTGCAGAGCGGGGATAACTTCAACTTAGGATACGTGATTGTAGAGCTTTCCCGCAAGCGATTTTTTGCCAATACGGTATATCCTGAACTATTGGTCGATATGACTATGTACGATCAGAACCTTGAGCGTAAATACGACTTTGGAATTTACAAAAGCGGTTTGCTTGCTCAGTCTGGAGGTACTTATTCCTATTCAAGATATTTATTTGACACGCCGTTTGAAAATGTAATTACCAACGATAAGGGTCTAATAGCCGACCAATACAGGCATTTTCTATTTGATGCTGATGAGAAGATTGCAGTAATTTCTACGCCAGTATTGCCATTTCAAAACTGGTTAGCCAACTTTTCATTTCAATTCCTATCGTTAGTATTTATCATTTTTGTGATAATAGCCATAAATAACCTGAAAGTTGTAAGCAAAACTACCTCGGTAAGTTATGTTTCAAGAATTCAATTGTATCTGAATTTGGCATTCTTTATCCCATTAATTGTGGTAAGTATCACCACATTGAGTAGAATCAATTCCGTTTCGCGAGAGGATATCACTGAAAATTATTACAAAAAGGCTGAATTAGCTACTAATAATTTGGCGAGAGCTATAGACGCTTATGAAGCTGGGAATATTACTCAAGATGCCCTTACAGAAAATGTATTTAACCTTTCTAGAATTTTAGAGTCAGACATTAATCTTTTTAGTGTAGTTGGTCAGTTGATCACCACTAGTCAGCCATCCATTTATGATAATTATTTGCTTTCTAAATTCATAAATCCACTTGCCAAAAATGCGCTTGTATCTGAAGGTCGAAACCGTATTATTCTGGAGGAATCTATTGGGACACTTAATTTCAGAACTGTTTATCGACCTATTAGATCATTCGAAACGGGAGATATTATTGGACTACTGAGTATGCCTTTTTTCGAGTCGGCTACCGATTTGGAGAGTCAGCAGACATCCGTGCTATCTAATATTCTAATTACGTTCACCGCTATTTTCATCTTCTTTTTAGTGATTGCCTACTTGGTTTCTAACGTACTCACGCATCCATTCCGCTACATTGCCGCTAAAATCAAAAAGACCTCGTTATCATCATTAAATGAACCTTTGGAGTGGAAAAGTGATGACGAAATAGGCTTGCTGGTGGCAGAATATAATCGAATGCTTATCAACCTGGAGCGGAATAAAGCAGCACTTGCCAAAACAGAAAAGGAATCGGCCTGGCGCGAAATGGCGCAGCAAGTAGCACATGAAATTAAGAATCCGCTCACACCGATGAAGCTGACTTTACAGCAAATGCAAAGAGTAATTGCCCTCAAAGAACAAGACCGGGTAGGAAATTTGGATAAGCAAGTGAAAACGTTACTAACCCAAATTGATAATTTGAGCGAAATTGCTTCATCTTTCTCCGCATTTGCTCAAATGCCTGCACCAAAAGCTGAGCTTTTTGATATTGTAATTTTGCTCAGAGAAACCTCCCGCTTATTCCAAAATGATCCTAAATTCAATTTGCAACAGGATATTCGCGAAAAAAGTATTTGGGTAATTGCGGATAGAAAGTTATTCAGCCGAATTTTCTCGAATCTTATTATCAATGCCATTCAAGCAGCCAAAGAGGATGAAAAAGCTGAGGTGATTGTTTTGCTCAAAAAGCTTCAAAATCACAAAGTAATCGTAAGTGTAAAAGACAATGGCAAAGGAATTCCAGAGGAAATTCAAGACAAAATTTTCCTCCCAAGTTTCAGTACCAAAGCGAATGGTTCAGGTTTAGGCTTGGCCATGGCCAAACACGGAGTGGAGAGTGCAAAAGGATCGATTTGGTTTGATTCTAATTCAGAATGGGGAACCGTATTTCATATAGAGTTACCAATAGCGCGAAATTGAGTAAGAAGCTGATTTTTAGCTTTCTTATTGTGCTGATGCATACTTATTCCCTATATGCTCAGGATGACAATAGGCGTTGCGTACAATTCCGCCATAGTCAGCAGCAAATGGTGATCGATAGTGTATTGATTGAGCCAAGTTCACTCATTATTACTGATAGGTATGGCGATACCTTGGCACATCGTTTCAACATCGAATTAAGAACCCTAGAATTAGTAAAATCGCCCGATAATGAGCCGATTTTACTTTGCTTTAGAATTTTGGGACTGCCAGATAATTTCGAATCGCGGTATGCTTTGCAAAGTGATAGCACGGAGATTGCAGTCCAAGTTCCCAAGATGTCAGGCTCTAGGGTCACAACGCGGGAGGAATTGTTCTCAACAGGCGATATTGAAAAAACAGGAGTTCTCAGTCGGGGAATTACCTTTGGGAATACGCAAAACGTGTTTGTCAATTCTGTACTCAATCTCCAAATGGAAGGAGCACTTAGCGATAATTTATTTTTGAGAGCCGCTATTACCGATCAGCGAGTTCCTTTCCAACCTGAAGGAAATACGCTGCAAATTCAAGAGTTTGATAGAGTGTTTTTAGAAGTGTATAATGATAATCTCTCCCTAAGAGCAGGCGATGTCGTATTCCAAAATCCAGAATCTAACTTTCTTCGCTATTACAAAAATGTGCAAGGAGGGCTTTTTCGAAGTAAATATACAGTAGGCGAAACATCAGAAGCCAATACCTATGTGGGAGCATCCCTCGCCAAAGGAAAATTTGCCTCCACGGTAGTCGAAGCTCTCGAAGGAGTCTCAGGCCCGTATCGTTTGCGAGGGCCGGAAGCACAGCGATTCGTTGTGATCATGGCCAATTCCGAGAAAGTTTTTGTTGATGGCCGACAATTGCAACGCGGCTTCGATTACGATTATGTAATTGACTATAATTTGGCCGAAATCACCTTTATGCCCAAAGTGCTCATCACTCGATACACACGAATCAGAGTCGATTTCGAATTTGCTGATCAAAATTTCAGTCGTAGTATTATCACAGCTGGGCATTTGCAGCAATTAGGTAAAATAGAGCTATATGGCAATTTTTATCGCGAACAGGACAACCGAAATCGCCCTCTGCTTACGGAGCTTTCACTCGCCGACCAAGAGTTGCTTAGCGGGATTGGCGATGATATAGCCTTGGCTTTTAGAGAAAGTATAACTCTACAAGTCTATAACCCTAATCAAATTCAATACATCGAGAAGGATACTATCCTTACAGATGGTGGTCAGCAGTTCGAAATTTTCGCTCGCGCTACATCAGCAATGGAGCAAGTATTTGCCGTTTCTTTTACCGAGGTAGGGCAGGGTGGAGGAGATTACCGCATCCGACGCACTACCGAAAATGGCCGCGTGTTCGAATGGGTAGCTCCTCAAAATGGAATTTCTACAGGAAACTATGCTCCGATAAGTACGTTGCCAATTCCGAACAAGCTTGAAATGGCAAGCTTTGGTTCCAAGTGGAATGTGTCTGAAAGAGATCAATTATTTATAGAGACGGCCTTTTCGACAAGAGATCAAAATCTGTATTCGGAAATTGATAATGGAAATAATAATGGACAAGCTGTGAAACTTGGCTACCAAACCTCCCGCCGCCCGATTACATTATGGCGTGAATATTCACTATCGGCAAGTACAAATGCCGAGTTCAATAGCAAGGATTTTCAGTTTATCGACCGTTTGCGATCCATCGAATTTGACCGTGATTGGAGCTTGGATCCAAGAGTGCCGCTAGCACCCGCTACTGAACAGATATTTACAACCCAAGCCAATCTCTCGGCAGCGGAAGGTAGAAATATCCTCTATCAATTTGCAGCCCGTGAAAGGGGAGAAGTGGTCAGTGGCATACAGCATGTAATGCAGATAAATGAGCAATTTGGCCCTATACGGGTACGATCTGATGGCTTTTTTATGCGCAATAGCCAAGCCTCGCGAGATGCAGAATGGAATAGAACTAAAATTGATGTATCGTATCGTAATTCCATTTTGTCGCCAGGGTATCGGTATGAAATAGATAGGAACGCTGTAAGAGCCATAAATAGCGATTCGGTCATTAATACTGCGATGAATTTTCAGGAGCAAATGTTTTATCTGGAAAGTCAAGATACGGCCAAAGTACAGTTTCGTATTTCGCAAAGTTGGCGGGAGGATAAGTTGCCACTTTTTGGCGAGCTCACTCCTGAAAGTCGAGCCCAAAATACACAAGTCAATTTGCAATCGAGAGGCAAGTCGCAGGATATCAACTTGGTGCTTACCTATCGGCAATTGGAGAATCTGCTGCCCATGGCTGATGAGCGATGGGAGCAAACCTTGCTTGGTAGGGTAGATTGGCTGGGGAATTTTTGGGATAATAATATTCGTTCGGAGCTCTCCTACCAAGTGGGCGACGGGCGGGAGTTGCTTCGTGAATTTATCTTTCTGCAAGTGCCAACCGGGGAAGGAACACATACTTGGCGAGATGAAAACGGAGATGGAATTCAAGATTTGAATGAATTTTATGAAGCAATAAATCCTGATGAAAAAAATTATATTAAAGTATTTGTGCCAACGGATGAATATACACGAGCTTTTTCGCAAAATTTTAATTATCGACTAAATATCGGACTGCCTCAAGCATGGCAAGAAGCGGGAGGATGGAAAGCCTTTGCCTCCCGCTTTTCTACCATAAGCAGCTACTCGCTGGACAAGAAAATTGCCGACGATGAAATCGCCGCACGTTTGCTCCCATCTGTAGGCATTTCCGATCAGGAGGATATTCTCTCTTATCGAAAACTAATCCGAAGCAGTTTTTTCTATAATAGAGCTATAGCAAAATATGGTGCAGATTTCAACATTCAGCAAAGTGAAAGAAGGCAACTCCTTACCCAAGGCTTCGAGGAATTCCGAAATAGTGAATATCGCCTCAATATGCGCTATAGCATCGACAGTGAAGTGAATTTCCTTTTCGGGGTATTCAATGGACAAAAATCCACGGTTTCCGACTTTTTGAGTGTACGTAATTTCACGATAGATAGCAGAGGAATAAAGCCAGAAGTGAGCTGGCAGCCAAGTTTACAGATGCGCCTTTCGGCAAGCTATACCAATACCTACCGAGAAAATGTGTTCAGCGAAGGGCTAGAGGAATTTACGAAGATCAATGAATGGATGGTTGATTTTCGATTTATGAAAGTAAATAAAACCACCCTCTCCAGTAATGTTCGCTATCTCAATATCGACTTCGAAGGGATAGAAAATAGTCCCGCAGGCTATGAATTACTACAAGCCTTGCGGCCTGGAAATAACTTCACTTGGTCTCTTGCCTTGACTCAACGCTTGCTAAACGGACTTCAAATAGGCTTAAACTACGAAGGTCGAAAATCACCCAACCAAACCATCATCCACACAGGAAGAATGCAGGTGAGTGCGTTGTTTTAATTCTTCTCTGCGCTCTCTGCGTCTTCCCTTTGCGTTCTTTGCGTTTGTTTTTTTTAACCGCCAAGAGCCCAGAGTTTTACGCAAAGTTCGCTGAGGGTATTTTTTAGATTAGCTTTATGCGACTTATTAAGCCCTATATTTTTCTTTGTATATCAGCGTAATCTGCGGGAGAAAAAAATGCCTGCAGAAGATGAAGATTTAAGCAAAGCTCGACAAAGGTGTTTCTTCTTTGCGCTCTTATTCTTAAGAATGTTTTGCGAAATTGGCAAAAGGCAAACGATTCTTAATGTATTTGCTAAAGAATAATTTTTTTTGATAATAATTTTACTTTTATACAAAAAATAATTAAATTAAGTCCATAAATAAATTATACTCGTGTGAAAAAATTTATTTCAACAACTTTTTTTCTTATTTTAATTGGCTTTTCTGGAGTTGCATTTGGGTCAACTGTTGATTGCCCAACATGCGATAATAACCCTAACGGAGATCGTTGGTGTCACCCTAGTGCTCCTGTTGAAGGGCTTGATAGGTCTGGGTATTGCGTAAGCTGGCCTGTAATGTATGGTCAAGAAGAAGATTGTGACTTCACCACTTTTAATGATTGTGAAGTTGAATAAACTATTTGGCTACTTAGGATTGATAGGGTTAGTATTTTTTTTAACCCTGTCAATCTTTTTTTCTTGTAGCTCTGATAATTCATCAAAAGATCAGATTAAATTTAACTTGCAGAATAGTTCTGAAATTCTATTATCAACCACTAATTTCTTTTCTTATCGAGCTGGAAATGTTCAATTTGAATACTTGTCATTTGAAGATGATCAAGTTGCAGTGCTGCAAACCCGTAGGAACAAACTAGAGATTTATGATTTGCAAAATGATAGTTTAATTCGTTCTATCACATTTGCACTTGACGGACCCAACCGATTAGCTTCTGCACCTACGGCATTTCATTTTATTTCTGAGGACAGTCTTTTAGTAGCGAGTATTGAAAGTAGTACCCTTCACTTATTTAATGGTAAGGGAGATAAGCTGAATCAATTCCAACTCAATACGTATAAAAGAACTGAGAATAGTGTATTGGTGCCTTACATTACTGGTACTCCGTTAAGTATTCATAAAATTGGCAGTAAAGTGTATTTGCCAGGCTTGACTATCCAAGGAGCAAATTTAGAAGGAGCGAATCAATTGTTTGAGATTGATTTGGCAACTTCAGAAATAAATGAAATTTTACCGCGACCTAAACCCTATGCAGATGTTTATTATGTAGTGCATGACTTCACCGCAGTACATTTGGCTGAAAGAAATAATGAATTGGTATTGAGTCCTATTGTTTCTAATTATTTGGAATTGGTGCGGGGAGGAAAATCAGAATTTCATTATGCAGGCAGCAATTTTTTTGATAGCATTCCATTTTATTCTGCCAATCCGCCCGAAGGACTTAATTGGGATATTGCAAATAGAGAAACGGCAACTTCGCCAAGGTTTTCAGCAATTTATTATGATAAGTTTCGAGATGTATTTTATAGGATAGCTATTACACCACCAACGCTAGACCAGTATCTAACTGAAAAGAAAGCCGTCCAACATTATTCAATCATTACCCTCAATCGTGATTTAAAGAAAATTGGCGAGACCATCATCGATCATGAAAAGTATGATCTAACTGGTTTATTTATTTCTCCAGCTGGCTTATGTATTTTCAACAATGAAAAATATGCTCAAAATGAAGATCAGTTAAGTTTTGATGTTTTCGTTCTGGAAGAGATAAAAGATGAGCAAATGAAATAAATCAATTTTAGCGCTTTCCTTCCCTGTAAGTCTGCATCAGTGTATTCGCAAAGAAGAAATCATTTAAAACTTCAAGGTCAGATTCCATAATTGAATCTCGGTTGCCTTCCCATGCTTTCTTAGCATTGGTTAGGTAGAGTATCTGATCGCCAAGCTCGATTACGGAGTTCATATCGTGGGTTACCACAATAGTGGTGATGTCATACTCTTGTGTAATTTCCCGTATCAGATAATCAATGGTGAGAGAAGTAGCTGGGTCAAGACCGGAATTTGGCTCGTCGCAAAAGAGATATTTACTGCTGTTGACGATTGCACGAGCGATACCCACCCGCTTTTTCATACCCCCGCTTATTTCTGAGGGCATTTTGGTATTGGTGTTTTCAAGCCCAACCCGTTTCAAACAGAAATTCACTCTATCCATTTTTTCATCCATGGGCATTTTAGTCAATACATCTAACGGAAAGCGCACATTCTCTTCTACTGTTTTCGAGTCAAATAGCGCACTACTCTGAAAGAGCATTCCTATTTCTCTGCGTATATCAGTTTTCAAATCTCTGCCTGCGGTAATGAGATTGCGGCCATCGAATAATACTTCGCCTTCGTCAGGCGGAATCAAACCTACAATGCACTTGAGCAATACACTCTTACCGGACCCACTTGCGCCTATTATCAAATTGGTTTTGCCTTTATGGAACTGCCCGTCAATCCCATCCAACACCAATAGTTTTCCGAAACTCTTTTTAATGCCTTTTATCTCAATCATAATAGCAACTGGGCTAAAAGATAATCGGCCAAAAGAATGGCTATACAGCTACTAGTAACAGCTTGCGTACTGGCTTGGCCCACTTCCAAAGCGCCTCCTCTGGTATAAAAGCCTTTATAAGCAGCAATGGAAGCTACCAGAAAAGCAAAAATAAACGCTTTGATTAGCATAAAGGTGACCATGAATTCATTGAATTGTGAGCGAATGCCGTATACATAGTCCGAACCAGATACTACGCCGGTGATGGTAGCAGCCAAATATCCTCCCGCTATTGCCAAGAAGGCGGCAATGACTACCAAAACTGGAAACATAAGAATAGAGGCCACAATCTTGGGCAATACCAAATACGATCCTGCATTTATTCCCATTACTTCCAAGGCATCTATTTGCTCCGTAATCCGCATCGTACCCAATTCACTGGCGATATTCGAACCCACTTTGCCTGCATATACTATCCCTATAATCGTTGGTGCTAGCTCCATAATAGTCAAATCGCGCACCACCAAACTCACTATCTCATTGGATATCAGCGGACTCACCAGATTATAGGCTGTCTGCAAAGTAGATACTGCACCCATAAAAGTGGCGACGATGGCAATAAGGACTAGGGAGTTCCAGCCAATGTTCACCGCTTCGTTGAGTGTGAGTTTCAAATACGTTCTAAAAGTTTCCCTGTTTTTGAATAGGTGAAATATGAAGATGAAATACTTACCTAATGAAGACATATTGATTAATTTGGCATCAGTTGAACGAAATTACATTATTTTGCTTGTTAATAATGTTCTCTCAAATACAATTACAACAATTAACGACAAATCATGCGAAATCCAGATAACAAATTAATCGTAGTAAGTGGCGGCACCAAGGGCATTGGCAAAGCAATACTAATGTAATTCGCCTCTGCAGGCTTCGATTTGGTGACTTGTTCGAGAGATTTGGATAATCTATCCAAGTTAAAAGACGATGTATTAAGTAAATATCCAAAAGTACTAGTTCATACTTTGCAGGCAGATTTGGGTGTGAAAGAGGAGGCTTTTGCTTTCGTGGAATTCGTAAATAAACTCAATCGACCCGTTGATGTGTTGGTAAACAATGCGGGATTATTTTTGCCAGGCACCATTCACAATGAGCAGGAGGGTAATTTAGAGTTTTTGCTCAATGCCAACCTGATGAGTGCCTATCACCTCACTAGAGGATTGATTGAGGATATGAAAGAACGCAAAAGTGGCCATATTTTCTTTATGGCAAGTACGGCGAGCATCATGGCCTATCCAAATGGAGGGTCTTATTGCGTGTCCAAATTTGCTATGCATGGTTTTGCAAAAGTGATACGAGAAGAGATGAAGGAGTATGGAATCCGCGTTACCTCGGTGATGCCCGGTGCCACGTTCACGTCGAGCTGGGAAAGCTCTGGCATGCCCGAAGGCCGATTTATGAAATCCGAAGATGTGGCAGAGGTGGTCTTCAATGCGTTTACTATTTCAGATAGAGCAGTGGTGGAGGAACTTATCATGCGCCCACAATTGGGAGATATTTAGGGGTAGGAAATTATTTTTTAGCTATTCTATTCGCTTCATTCTTAACAATTCCCGTATTTAAAGGTTATTTTTGCAATGGCTTCTAACATTCATTTTGAATTCATGTCTATTTCCACAACGAGCATTTTAGCACTACATAATTACTGCAACAGTTTAGTCGCTTTTAGTAGAAGACCGGCCGTAGAAGTGCATATAGGAAATCTCAAAATAGGAGGAAACAATCCTATTGCCGTTCAGTCTATGACAACGGTAGATACGCTTGATACTGCCGGAACAGTCGCCCAATCGCTCCGGATGGTGGCGGCCGGGTGTGAATTGGTGCGAGTAACCGCCCCAAGCATGAAGGAGGCTGAGAACCTTCGCAAAATCAAAGCGGAATTGCGTAAACAAGGTTGCGATGTTCCTTTAGTAGCTGATATTCACTTTACACCAAATGCAGCAGAACTAGCGGCTCGTATTGTAGAGAAAGTAAGGATAAATCCCGGCAACTATGCGGATAAAAAGAGATTTGAAGAAATAGAATATACGGACGAAAGCTATAATGCTGAGCTGGCTCGTATCCGCACCAAATTCACTCCACTTGTGAATATTTGCAAGGAATACGGCACGGCCATGCGCATTGGTACGAATCACGGCTCCCTCTCGGATAGAATTATGAGTCGCTATGGCGATTCCCCTATTGGAATGGTGGAATCTGCTCTAGAATTTTTGCGCATTTGCGAAGATCTCCAATTCTATAATATCGTGTTGAGCATGAAGAGCAGCAACCCGCAAGTAATGGTGCAAGCCTACCGATTGCTTGTGAAGAAGTTGGAAGAGGAAGGCTTGAAGCCGTATCCGCTGCATTTGGGCGTAACAGAAGCTGGCGATGGTGAGGATGGTCGTATCAAATCGGCTATAGGCATTGGTACTTTGCTGGAGGATGGCTTGGGCGATACTGTGCGAGTGTCCCTCACCGAGGATCCCGAATTTGAAATGCCAGTTGGTCGGAAATTAGTTGAACGATATCAAAATAGAACTGGTCATAAACCCATCCATGCGATAGAAAATGCGCCCTTCAATCCTTTTGGATATGAGCTAAGGGATACGCATGAAGTAGTCAATATTGGTGGCGGAAATGTGCCGCGGGTGATTGCCGATTTAAGCACTATTTCCAATCCTGAATACAAAGATTTAAAAGCCATAGGTCATTTCTATTTGCCAGAATTGGATAAATGGAAAATGAATGATCAAGGGGTAGATTATGTGTATTCAGGAAAAAAGTCATTGGGCTTCATGTTGCCAAATGGCCTAAAAGAGATCATCGACTACGCTGTTTGGGAGCGGGTGGCGGATCAGAAAAATGCCTTTCCGCTTTTTAGTAAAGTGGAATGGAAGCGGGAGGATAAGCACCTCCATAGCCAGTTGAATTTCCTTCGTTGGGATGCTTCGGATTTTACCGATTTGCTATCGCTAAAAAGCAGCAATAATGTAGTATTGCTGCTAGAAAGCACCAATGAACATGCAATGCCTGAGATGCGAAGATTTTTCTTTGAACTGCAAAACTTAGGTATTCGTCTTCCAGTAATTACCTCCCGCTCTTATGCCACTGTAGCCGATGAAGAGGCGATGGTTTTATATGCATCTACAGATATGGGAGGCTTGTTCATTGATGGCTATGGAAACGGCATTCAAATTTCATCCGCTCATTTTGCCGATTTAGAAAAGGAAGCTTATCTCTCCAAAATCAAAAGCCTAAACCAATTATCTTTTGGGATATTGCAGGCATCGAGGACTAGAATTTCCAAAACAGAATATATCTCTTGTCCTTCTTGCGGTCGCACGCTATTCGATTTACAGGAAACTACTGCGATGATTCGCAAAAGAACGGAGCATTTGAAAGGACTGAAAATAGGCATAATGGGCTGTATTGTGAATGGTCCAGGCGAAATGGCAGATGCTGATTTTGGCTATGTGGGATCGGGTAAAGGGAAAATAACGCTCTATAAAGGCAAGGAAGTAGTGAAAAAATTTGTCCCTTCTGAAAATGCCGTGGATGAGCTTATCGGAATTATTAAGGAAGATGGTCGTTGGATTGAACCTGAAAATTAAATTGAAATATGGAAGAGCAAAAGAGTAACGGATCGTGGAAGGAATATTTTCAATTGGGTGATGTATTTTCTTATTTCACAAGGATTTTTAAAAAATCAGACCCAAATAAACCGACTAATTTTAACCTAAGAATGATGCATGGAATTAATAAGATTTCCATCCTGATGTTTTTATTTGCACTTATTGTGATGTTAACTCGCTGCGTCACTCGCTGAAAATCAATTCAATGAATATTGAAGCCTACCGTCAATATTGCATACAAAAAGCAGGAGTTACGGAAGAATTTCCCTTCGATCAAAAAACGCTGGTTTTTAAGGTAATGGGCAAAATGTTTGCGCTTACCGATGTGGATTTATTTACAAGCATCAATTTGAAATGTGATCCTGAACGAGCGGTGGAATTGCGCGAGACATACCCATCGGTGCTTCCTGGCTATCACATGCACAAGGCTCATTGGAACACCATATTGATGGATGGTTCTTTATCCAATACGTTGATTTGCAAATTGATAGACCATTCCTACGAATTGATTGCTGCCAAACTCACTAGAAAGCTAAAGCAGGAATTGGCTGAAATGGAATAGGCTTTTAGGCTTATTTCATTTTCTCTAAAAATGCTTTTAAGCCAGTTTTTAAATCTGCGTCAAGCGGAAAAGTGGGGTCGCCATATACGGGCATTTGCTTAGCCATATCTTTCTCTTTCACCGTTTTCAATACATGATTCATATTGGGCGCATACAGGTAGTCTGCAATCGGCAAAGCTTGTTTTAGCACTTCTCCATTTGGGTCATCTACTTGCACATCCATACCACCTTGCACGATTAGCACTGGTACGTCTAGTTTAGCGATTTCCATAGCAGGATCGTATTTGAATAAGGTGATCAGATAGGGCTGCACGCTTGGTCTGAAAAGGCTAAAAAGAAATTGTGGCACTTCACCCACAGTTTCACCTGCTTTAAGTTTAGCGATAATAGCCATTGAAGGGTCTTTTACCATTGGTGGCTGCGCTTCGAGCTGTTTGGTAATTACCTCATCGATTGGAAAACCACCTCCAGCCAAAGAAATAAATCCATCAGCATCCACACGTTGCACAGCCACCATGCCCACAAGTGAGCCTTCACTATGTCCTGCAATGAGTACTTTTTCGAAATTCTTTTCTGTTTTCAAAAATTTAACCCATTCAGTTGCATCATTTATATTTTGCTCGAAGCTTAGGTCTTCTTCTTTCACATCTACTTTGCTTTCTGCAATTCCTCTTTTGTCGATTCGTAGGCTAGAAATTCCTAGTTCCGCCATATATTCTGCGAGGTATTTGAGGGAATTATTGTTGCCTTGAAATAACGGTGAATTGCCATCGCGATCGGTTGGGCCTGAGCCTGGGATGATGAGCACGGCAATGGAATTTTCTCCTGTAGCCTGCAATAAGGTGCCATATAGCGTGGCGTTATCATAGTCGATACTTACGGTTTCTTCATTTTGCGCATAAGCAAATGCTTGGATGCAGAAAATTAAACTAAACAATACACTAGTTTTCATGGCCATTCAATTTATTTAACTCAAATTATTTTTTCAAAAAAACGCTAAATGAAGTTCCTTCATTCTCCTTACTGCTAACTTCTATTCTTCCACCCATCGCCTCCGTTTGGGTTTTGATCATATACAATCCTATTCCTTTGCCTTCGATATGATGATGGAATCGTTTGTAAAGCCCAAATAAGGACGATTGTATTTCTGGAAGGTTCATTCCCAGACCATTATCGCTCACTATTATTTCTACAAACTCACCTTTGTCAAGCACTTTTATTTCAATTTCGGGTTCTACATCTAGCTGTCTGTATTTAATGGAATTGCTAATCAAATTGTACAAGATGCTATGAAAGTACCCTGATATTGTCTGTATCCCATCTATTTCTAAATGATCAAACACTATTTTGGTCTTATTCTTTTTGATTTCTTCTTTTAGAATGCTAATCACTTTTTGCACAAGATCCTCGAATCGGACAAATGATTTAGTTTGATCAAAATTATCGCGGATATCTAAGATATTATTTAGGTCTCTTATCACGTAATCTAGTTCTTCAATCGAATTGCCAATATATTGGATAAGCTCATCTCGCTCTTCTCCAACCACATTTCCCATTTCTATCAAGGAATATAGACCTAGGATATTGGCCACAGGCTTGCGAACATTATGCGACACTATATAGGAAAATTGCTTCAAATTGGTGTTTTGCTTGGTAAGCTCATCTATTAACTTGATGCGCTCATCCCCCCGCAATTTCTTATCGGTGATGTCAGATTCAATTGCGATAAGTTTTCTCACTTCTCCAGCCTTATCCAAAATAGGTGTAATGTTGATATTTAACCAGAGATGATTTGCGTATTTGTCCTGAGTGAAAATCTCCATGGAAAAGGATTTTTTACTTTCCAGATTTTTAAAATATTGATTCACGGTTTCTGGCTCGGTTTGCATGCCAAATAAAAGTGAGTTTCTGTATCTCCCAATCACATCTTGTAAAGTGTATTTGGTGATTCTCGTAAAACCATCGTTTATCCATTCTATTTCCTCATTTGGATCCATTATCACTACACCATTTGTCATTTTTGAGGCTACGAGTGATAATTTCTCAAGTTCGTTCTGATATTTTTTATTTTCGGTAATATCGGTAACACTAAAAACGACTCCTGTAATTTGATTCGAATTGCTAAAGGCAGGGTTATAATTTATAGTGTAATATCTATTTTCCGATTCAAAATTTAAGCTTATTTGGGTTTCAGTGGAGATGCCACTTAAGGCTTTATTAAAATGCAGTATAAAGGCATCAAATTCATCGGGAGGAATGACCGAAGAAAATTTTTGACCTTCCTCAACTTGTAATCCTTGCTGGCTAAGTAATTTTTTTCCTTCAAGATTTAGTTTGAGAATAGTATGATTTCTGTCCATTAGACAGAATGCTTGTGAGGTATTATTTAGCAAGGAGTTTAGTGTAAATTCAGAGTCTCTTATTATCTGTTCTTTAATTTTCACTTCGGTAACATCTTGCATTATACCACCAAGCCGGATGGGTTTGCCTTTCTCATCAAATTGCATTTTACCAGAGTCTTCCACCCATTTGGTTTCTCCATTTGGTGTAATAATTCTATAAGTTTCGAAAAAGGGCTTCCCTTTTTTTGCATCCTTCATTGATTTACCTACTCGCTTACGGTCTTGCGGGTGGATTACCGTTTCGATAAACTCGGGAGAAGAAAGGAAATTATCTTGGTTTGAAATGTTTAATAATTTGGCTATCGGACCCGTACGTTGAATTATTTGACTGTCAAGTTGGTATACCCAACTTACCATATCAGCCGATTCCAATGCATATTTTAACTGTTCGGTTTTGCTTTTAAGTTCAGCTTCTTTTTCCTTTATTTCACTTAAGTCTGCACCTATACCTACAAAGCCTTTAAGCTTATTATTTTTGCTGAAAATAGCCGATGTAGTTACCAAATAGCTAAGAAGCTGGCCATTCTTTTTTCGCGTTTTTGTTTCAATACTCAGGGATTCGGTATTTGAAAGCCGCCTGTCAAGATCAAAGAAAAATGCGTTTAACTCTGCAGATTGCTCAAAAACATTTAGAATGTTCGTGCCAATTAATTCTTCCCGCTTATACCCAAGTACTTGGCACGTATGCTGATTCACAAAAGTAATAGTACCTTTTAAATCGCTGCTAATGATGCCTAGGCCAATACTATCAATAATTTTGGATCGGAAACTCTGTCCTTCAATTGCGGTGTGTCTTTCAGTGACATCTCTTCCAATACACGCCAAATATCTAATAGCACCATTTTGATCAATCTTTGGTTCAACAGTGATTTGGAATATTTTCCTGCCCAATTTCGAGAAATTACCATGAAAATTAAATTCAATAGATTCTTTGCTAGAGATACACTTTTGGAACTTTTTATTCAGAAATACGAAAGTGCTTACATTGAATAATTGATCGATATTATTTCCGATTAATTGATTTTCAGACCAATAATTTTTTTCATTTTCACCAAAACTTGCGCCTACTACCTTATACTTCCCACTTTCGCTACATTCAAGGATCGTTACAAAATCCTGATTTTTCTTTAAGGACTCAATAAGTAGTACTTCTGGCTCACTTAAAGGTTTTTGTGAATGTGTAAAAAGTAACATTGCATGTGATCCTTGCCACGTAATAGCACTTTCTAAAATATCATCTTCTTTGAGGTAACTACTTGTAGGCAGATGATGAGACGGACTTAAGGAATTATGGTAGGCACAAAATTTAGTTTTGTATTGCCTCCCTTCAATAACTTTAAGATCAGATAGCTGTGAATAACTTTGCTTAAATGCTTTGTTCGTCGCTATGATTTTGTGACTATTTTGATCGTAAATCCACATGGGTAATGGATTTAGTTCAAATAAAATATTTTCTGTGCTACTTTCTTTAGAAATATCCATCGTAGTTGTGTGCCTCTAATGTCGGTAAATAAGGCCACATATCTAATGATATGGGGATTTTTCTAAAATTAGGATGGGGTACTATTTTACTTGCTTAGGGTGTCTCTGATTATTTCCAAACTACCACCAATCAATGGTTTGGTGAAAAAACCTTTCACTTCTTTGTAAGATTCCGATCTGGATTTATCTCTCGGGTCGATGGATGAGGTTAAAATAAATACAGGGGAATTAATATTAAGTAATTTATATCTTTCTAAAAATTGCCAACCATCGAGTTCTGGTAAATTGAGGTCAAGTAATATAGCTAATGGAGTATTGCCCTTGATTTCAGCTAAAAAGTCTAATGCTTTCGAGGCATTGGTAAAACTAAAACTATTAGAACAAATTCCTTTTATCTGAAGCATTTTCTCGCAAATCAAGTTATTGATCGGGTCGTCATCTATTATTAAAATATCAGGATTTGTCATGCTGTTAAGCCGAATAATTTTCTTTCCTACTAATATTTCAAATATACGCTAATTTTACAAATTTATTTGAATATCAATGCTCGTGTAATTTTTTTTGAAGTTTTCTGAATGGGGATATTTTCTAAGTAGACCTTGTGTTTGATAATTTAACTAGTTATTTATAAGCAGTTTATATATCTATTTTCTAATTAGTCGGCTCAAAGCAGACATTCCATTTATCGACATTTTTATAATTGGAGTGCTGGACATGATTTTCAGTTCTGTTGATACACGAGTTTTTTCTTCTAAAAATGAAAAAACATCAGTGGTGTTATTTTTAGCGAAAAGATTAAAGAAAAATTCATCTCCTGAGCTATTTACTTTAGCAAGCATTCCTAATAGACTGCTGTCAAACCACCTGAATCGAATTTTGCTAAAATGATTGGACTGAAGCGGGAGGGAATTGTTTGC
>JBDNFI010000017.1:0-71777 GCA_041689935.1 Cyclobacteriaceae bacterium | reverse complement strand
TACCTCCTTAAAGTGACGAGGAGAAAATCCAGTAACACTTTTGAATTGCGTGCTGAGATGGGATAGGCTAGAATAATTTAGTAAAAAGGCTATTTCTTTGATTGAGAATTCATTGTAGACAATAAGTTCTTTTACTTTTTCAATCCTGTGGAGGATAAAATACTTCTCGATGGTAGTTCCTTCAAGTTCAGAAAATAGGTGGCTAAGAGAGTGGTAGTCACAAGCTAATTTTTCGGACAGATATTCTGATAAATTAGACTTGAGATTGGTATTTTCATTATGAACTAATTTAATGATGGTATTTTTAGTTTTTTCTATAAGCTTAGCTCTACCATCATCGAGTAATTCAAAACCTAATAGACTAATTTCTTTTCGAAACTGATGCAATTTTTCTTCACTCAATTCATTCGGAAGATGTACTTCACCCAATTCAACAGAAAGCGGGAGGATCGCCAATGACTCAAGCACAGCTGCAATGGCCATTTTGCACCTGCTGCAAACCATGTTTTTGATATGAAGTTTCATTTAGTGAAGTTTAGAAATCAAATTTAAGGAAGATTTGGTTTTAGTTATCTTTAAATAGTTGCAAGTCATTTCAAGGATGGTAAAGTGTAATAGAGTTCAACTGTTTTTTTCTAATTTAAAATCTAACAAATAAATTTCGGGTGTAGGCGCCTCCTTGTTTTGCTGAAATACAAGATAAGGCTCAAACCACCAAATTCACTTTTTTTTCCACTTCACAGGCAAATTATCGACAGAAAAATGTAAATTAACCGATTGAAAATATAAGCGAGCTAGTAAATGAAAATAAGTAGTTTGAAACCAAGAAAGGCGCTAAACAAGGCCTTTTTAAAAGTAAAACCAAATAGGGTTGAAATTGAGCGTTTCAAGGCTAACCTTATCCAGTTACTTGATCGAACTAATGACACTAGCTCTGAGGAATTCCATAAAAATCTGCTAATCGATTTTTTGAAGAATACTTACTACGAACCAAATCACTTTATCAATACTAAGGACAAAACCGACCTAGTAATCCATAATGGAGACAAAGCCAAAAGCACAGTTGGTGTAATTATAGAAGCGAAAAAGCCGACCAATAAAGCTGAAATGGTAACGACCGAAAAGCTGAACACAAAGGCTTTTCAAGAATTGGTGCTTTATTACCTGCGAGAAAGAATTACGCATAAGAATCTTGAGGTAAAGCACTTAGTAATCACCAATATCAATGAATGGTTTGTGTTCGATGCTACTATATTTGACAGCCTTTTTGCCCAAAATAAAAACCTTGTTAAGCAATTTAGCGACTTTGAAGGCGGGAGGTTAGCTGGTACCAAAACAGATTTTTTCTACAAACAAATTGCCGAACCATTTATTGCAGAGATCACAACAGAAGTAGAGTTTGCCTATTTCAATATTCAGGATTATCAAAAGCCATTGCGCAATCATGATAAGGCAGATGATAATAAGCTGATTGCACTTTTCAAATTGCTTTCGCCAGAGCATTTACTAAAGCTCCCATTCACCAATGATAGCAATAGCCTAGATAAGCGATTCTACAGCGAGTTGCTTCATATTATCGGTTTGACAGAAACCAAGGAAGGAAGCAAAAAACTAATTGGGCGGAATAAAGAAAGCGAGAGAAATTCAGGGAGCATTTTGGAAGATGCCATTATTCAGCTCGATAGTTTAGATAAAATCAGTCGTATGGAACGGCCAAGCCAATTTGGTAATTCACAGCAAGAACGATTTTTCAATGTTGGGCTAGAACTTACTATCACTTGGGTAAACCGTATTTTGTTCTTGAAATTGCTAGAAGCCCAACTCATTACTTATCACAAAGGCGACAAAACGTATTCATTTCTCAATCAGGATAAAATCAAAAGTTATGATGACCTCAATAGTTTATTCTTTCAAGTTTTAGCAAGAAAGTATGAAGACAGAAATCAAGATGTAAGACAAATTTTTGAGCAAGTACCTTATCTCAATTCTTCCCTTTTTGAACCAACTGATATTGAATATTCTACATTGTTTATCAGCAATTTAAGAGATGATAAAACCATTCCAATCATTCCTTCCACAGTGCTGAAAAATGACCAAGGAAAGAAAAGAACTGGTAGATTATCAACGCTGGAATACCTGTTCGAATTTCTGAACGCCTAGGATTTCAGCAGCGAAGGTGCCGAAGAAATTCAGGAGGAAAACAAATCCCTTATCAACGCATCTGTACTTGGATTGATTTTCGAGAAAATAAACGGCTACAAAGACGGCTCATTCTTCACTCCCGGCTTCATCACCATGTATATGTGCCGTGAGACCATACGCAAAGCAGTCATCCAAAAATTCAATGAAGCCATAACTCCTCCTCCCCTCTTGAAAGGTGCCAAAGGCAACCCCAAAACTCCCCTCTTGAAAGGTGCCCAAGGCCACTCCAAAACTCCCCTCTTGAAAGGGGCCGAAGGCGACTCCAAAACTCCCCTCTTGAGAGGGGCCGGGGGTGTGTCCTCTTCCCACAGTGTGTCCTCTTCCCATAGCACCACAAACAATGCTCTTTCTCCCCTCTTGAGAGGGGCCGGGGGTGTGTCCTCTTCCCAAAGTACAGCCGAAGGCGACTCCAAAACTCCCCTCTTGAGAGGGGCCGGGGGTGTGTCCTCTTCCCAAAGTACAGCCGAAGGCGACTCCAAAACTCCCCTCTTGAGAGGGGCTGGGGGTGTGTCCTCCTCCCACAGTGTGTCCGCTTCCCATAGCACCACAAACAATGCTCTTTCTCCCCTCTTAAGAGGGGCCGGGGGTGTGTCCTCTTCCCAAAGTACAGCCGAAGGCGACCCCAAAACTCCCCTCTTGAGAGGGGCTGGGGGTGTGTCCTCCTCCCACAGTGTGTCCTCTTCCCATAGCACCACAAACAATGCTCTTTCTCCCCTCTTGAGAGGGGCTGGGGGTGTGTCCTCCTCCCACAGTGTGTCCTCCTCCACCAGAAAACCCAGCTTAGGCCCAAAACGTCATATAATACCCTACAACCCAAAACTCAAAGAACTTGCTCGCAAGCTCCGAAATGAAAGCACCAAATCAGAAATCATCCTTTGGAAGGAGTTGAAAGGTAAATTTGAAGGCAAATATGATTTTCACAGGCAAAAGCCCTTAGATAATTACATCGCCGATTTCTTTTGCCACGAATTAAAATTGGTAATAGAAATTGATGGTGATTCTCACAATTGGAAGGAGACTCAAAAAAAAGATTATGAAAAAGAAACTCGCTTCAATGAGTTAGGATTGAATGTTTTAAGATTTGTTGATGGTGATGTCCTTGAGCAGTTGGAAAGTACTGTAGAGCTGATACGGAAGTATGTTAAGTCTTTTGAAAAGAACGATTTCTCTTCTTTGGTTTTTGAAGATTCGCCTTTGAATCTATTGAGTGGCGAAAGTCCAGTGCCAAATAGTGATCTTGGAGTGATTGAAGAGAACACACCCCTAAATCCCCTCTCAAGAGGGGACTTTGAGGAATCCCTCTCAAGTGAGCGCTTTGCTTTTACGACATTAGATGATATATATGATCAGATCGGGGATAATCGGGTGTTTTCTAGAAAGAAAGCCAATGAAATAATAAACAGCATTAAAATATGTGATCCGGCGGTTGGCTCGGGTCATTTTCTTGTTTCTGCCCTGAATGAGATTATTGCTGTAAAAAATGATTTGAAGATTCTGGAGGACAGAGAAGGTAAATCATTGCATCGTTATGAAGTGGAAGTAGTGAATGATGAACTCATTGTAACGGATGTTGATGGTGAATTATTTGAATATATTCCCAATAACAAGGAAAGCCAACGCATACAGGAAACGCTCTTCCACGAAAAGCAAACCATTATTGAAAATTGTCTATTTGGCGTGGATATCAATCCAAATTCGGTAAAGATTTGTCGATTGAGGTTGTGGATTGAGCTTTTGAAACATGCGTATTATATACACACCCCCAGCCCCTCTCAAGAGGGGAGTGATATGAGTTTACGGAGACACACCGGCGACCCCTCTCAAGCGGGGAGTGATATGAGTTTAGGAAGACACACCCCCGACCCCTCTCAAGCGGGGAGTGATATGAGTTTAGGAAGACACACCCCTGGCTTCTCTCAAGCGGGGAGTGATATGAGTTTAGGAAGACACACCCCTGGCTCCTCTCAAGCGGGGAGTGATATGAGTTTGGGAAGACACACCCCCGACCCCTCTCAAGCGGGGAGTGATATGAGTTTGGGAAGACACACCCCCAGCCCCTCTCAAGAGGGGAGGAAAATGGGGAGTGGTTTTAGGGAGTTGCAGACTTTGCCAAATATTGATATCAATATCAAGTGCGGAAACTCTTTGGTGAGCCGTTTTGCTATTGATGCAGACTTGAGTCAAGCACTGAAAAAGAGTAAGTTCTCGATCGATGGCTACAGGATTGCGGTGGATAGATACCGGAATGCGGAAAATAAAGAAGAGAAGCGAGAAATGGAGCGATTGATTGCGGAAATCAAATCGGATTTCCGCTCAGAAATTGCCAATAATGACCCAAAACTCAAACGTAAAGCAAAGCTTGGCGGAGAACTGTATAATCTCACCATGCAGACTGGACTCTTTGAAGAATCGACCAAAGGGAAAAAGGACAGGAAAAAGCGGGTGGAAAAAATCGAGGTTGAACTGGAAAAACTTAGCCTAGAGATTGAAGAAATCAAAAGCAACAGAATCTTTGAAAATGCTTTCGAATGGCGGTTTGAATTTCCAGAGGTGCTCAATGATGATGGCGATTTTATAGGTTTTGATGTAGTGATTGGGAACCCGCCGTATATCAGGCAAGAAGCATTTTCTGAAATAAAGGAGTATTTAAGGTCTTCCTTTCAGACTTTTATGGGTACTGCAGATATCTATGTGTATTTTGTAGAATTAGGAATTCGATTGTTGAAAGCGAAAGGTGATTTTACCTATATTATTCCAAATAAATGGATGAGGGCAAGTTATGGTAAAAAGCTAAGACAATATTTAAAGATCAGGGAGCTCACAAGAATTATTGATTTTGGTGATTTACCTGTTTTTGAAGAAGCTACAACCTATCCAATTATTATTCAAACTAGGAATAGCCAAGCCTTAAATATTTTCAAAGGCCTGTCGGTAAATACACTTGCTTTTGAGCATAGTTTAAGTCAACATATTGCTGAAAATGAAATTGATGTCTTGGTGGAGGGCTTGCAGGACGATAATTGGAGTCTTACAGAAAGTCATGTCCAAAAATTGGTCTTAAAATTAAAATCAAAAGGTCAACCTTTAGGTGATTATGTTAATGGAAAAATTTATAGAGGAGTACTTACAGGCTTAAATGAAGCTTTTATAATCGATAAAGCGACAAGGGACAAATTGATCTCAGCAGACTCGAAAAGTAATGAAATTATAAAACCATTTTTAGGCGGGAGGGATATAAAACGCTATCAAAACCCAGCAATTGAAAAGTATTTGATCCTATTTCCTAAGGGTTTTACAATCAAAAGAAATTTACCCGAAAGTGATCCAAACCGTATTTCCACAGTACATGAGCCACCAAGATATGGATATATGGACCTTGACCCAGCTTGGGAATGGATCAAAACTACCTATCCTGCTATAGCAAGGCATCTTACTCCCTTTAAAAAACAAGCTGAAAAAAGAACCGATCAAGGAGATTTTTGGTGGGAGTTAAGGGCCTGTGATTATTACGATGCATTTAAAAAATCGAAAATTGTTTGGCCTGAGACATCCTTGGATAATCAATTTTGCATTATTGATAAAGGTGTTTTCTTAAATAAAACCACTTTTATGATTCCGATTATCGATAATTTTTTGCTTGGTTTACTCAATTCAAGCCTTGCCAAATTTTACTTTGATTCAATTGTTTCCAAAATGCGAGGTGGATATTTTTCTATGTCTAAGGCTTATGTTGAAACAATGCCAATTGTGAAACCTAGCAATTCGGATATTGAGTTGATTGTTAATCAAATACTTGAAGTTAAAAAACAAAATCCCACAGCCGACACCACCGAATTAGAAAACCAAATCGACCAATTGGTTTATGAGCTTTATGGATTGACTGATGAGGAGATAAAGATTGTGGAGGGTGTATGAACTATGGTTTATATTGATTAAAAGAATACTATGGTTATTTTCGTAAACCTATTTCAGGACGCGACTAATATTGAAATCATAGTCCATCAAGAGATCACCCCTAATCATAGTTCAGACAAACAGCATTATGATTTTGTTGGCGACCTTATTTAGCTTAAAAGCCTATCAAAAAATCACCCCAATCCCTGCCTGCCTTGTTAGGATAGTTCAAACAAAAAAAGCCGACTCAAATTAATGAACCGGCTTTTCCGAATGGTGTAATTTCTTATTCCTCTTTCCCAAAGAAGTGCTTATTCCAGAACTTGTCTCGCATCATGGCATGGTGGCGACCGTAGGCTCCACCGAATCCGTGGCGAGCATTCGGGTAAATCATCACATCAAAGTCTTTCCCTTCTTGCTGCATCGCTTCTAGGAATTGTACTGTATTCTGCATGTGAACATTATCGTCCATCAAGCCGTGGGTAATCAATAATTTGCCTTTGAATTTGTCCACATGCTTTAATACTGAGCCATAGTCATAGCCTTCAGCATTGTCTTGGGGCGTATCCATATAGCGTTCGGTATACACATTGTCGTACAGTCTCCAGTCTGTTACGGAGTAATTGGCAATGGCATGCGTGAAATGATCTGCTGCAAGCGTCAATGCCAAAGCACTCATATAGCCGCCATAGCTACCACCCGTAATGCCCATTCTGGCTGGGTCAACAAATGGTTGCTCACGAAGCCATTCTACAGAAGTGACATAATCTACAATTTCCCATTTACCAAGGCTTCTGTGCATATAGTCTAATCCCTCTCTGCCAAATTTACCAGAAGCTCTGTGGTCAACTGTAAATTGGATAATATCCATTTGGGTAAGGTTGGTGCCGCCATATCCTCTCCATGAGTCGCGCACTCCTTGGGAATCTGGCCCGCCATAAATGGAGAACACAACCGGATATTTTTTATTCTCGTCAAAATTCGCAGGTAGAACCCAAATGACAGGCATATCAAACTTACCATCATCTGTTTTGATGGTAAACATCTCTACTTTGTGATGCTTCGTCGGGTCATAGTCAGGCGTTTCTTCTTTGTATATAGTGCGGATAAGTTTGCCTTCTGCATCATACAGATTCGTGATAGGTGCTTGGTTGATATGACTGTATGTATCTACGAAATAGGCTCCATTTGGAGAAATACTTGTGCTGTGGCTGCCTTTGCCTGAAGTCAGTTGCTTGAAATTTTTCCCAGCTAGGTCTACACTGTAGAGATGGTTATCTGTATTTACTTCACCTGGACCGGTGAAAAATGCCTTGCCATCACTTTCTAAAACTTTCGATAGGCTATTGACTCTCCAATCAGTGTCTGTAAGGCGGGCAATTAATTCACCGTCCATGGAGTAATAGTAAAGGTCTTCCCAATCGCTGCGATAAGAGCGGAGGATAAATCCACTTTCATTTTCGAAGAAATAAATATCAGTGAAAAACTCAACCCAAGTAGGTCGTTTTTCTTCGTATACTACTTTTTTATCGCCATTGCTTGGGTTGCCCATATACAATACTATATGGTCTTGATCTCTATTGAGGATCTGAAATAGCAGGCTGCTAGAATCCTTTGTCCAAAACGGCCAAGCAATATATTGATCTAGTGTGTAGTCTATATCCATCCAAGTGGTTTGTGCATTGGAGGTTTTTACTACACCCAATTTCACATCAGGGTTTGGGTCTCCTGCTTTTGGATAGCGAGTTTGCTCTAAATCACCGTGTGTACCTTCGCTGCGGTAGATTGGAAACATGGGAACAGTCGCATCGTCAAACCGCAAATAGGCAATTTGCTCACTATCTGGAGCCCACCAAAAGGCACGATAACGAGAGCCACGGCCTAGAATTTCTTCATAATATACCCAGGAGGCCCAGCCATTATAAATTAAGTCTGTACCATCCGTAGTAAGTCTTTTTTCTTGGCCACTTGCCAAGTCTATCGTGTACAAATCATTGGCACGAGTAAAGGCAATCTTCTTTCCGTCTGGCGAGAAAGTTGGGTTACGCTCCTCAGAAGCATCATTGGTGAGCTGCTTGATAGCGCCTGTTGCCTTTGTGAAATGGAATAGGTTATTGTCTTTTGTCAGAATCACATCTGCATAACCTTCTGTATATGGATCGGTATTGCTTAGACTATGTCCCTCAGGCAGTGCGTCTACCACTTCTTGCCTCGGGTTGGCCGAGCCTACATAGACTTCGCCATTGCCAGAAGCAACATTTACCGAATAAGTAATGAGCTCACCCGATTCCATCCGACGCTCCAAATAATGATTGTCGTCGAGCCAACCGGCAAAGCCAGCTCGTTGGAATTGAGCTTGTAGGCTGCTGCCTGCTAAAATGATAAAGCAAAAACTAAATAGGGCTGTTGCTTTTATGAAATTATTACTGCGCATTTGAATATTTAGGTTTAATTGAACGTCAATGAGAATCCTAAGATAATAGCCTTTTTTGAATTGAGGCAAATGGATTTGATATATGTTGGGTTATATCTATTTTGAAAGGTTTCACTAATCCTCTATCCAGCAAGAATTCTATATCCTCCCGCTATTTTTTACGGAAGGCGAAACTCGCGTAATAAGGCAACTATTTGAGCACAAGTAAATTATTATCCATTAAAATTTATTACTTTTTGGAAGACTAAGATTTGATTATCTTAGCAGAAATTGCCTTTAATTACACGCAATGCTCCTTGTAGTCCTCGCAGGTTTTATTCTTCCACTAATTCTTTTGATCGTTGCCGATAAGCAGCTCAAAAGTATATATAATTGGCTCTTTTTGTTGCCGGCGGTATTGTTTGTGTACTTTATTTCGCAAATCGGCATGCTTGGCGAGAATGGCCAATATTTTACCTACGAATGGGTACCAAGCCTGGGAATCAATCTCGATTTCAAGTTGGATGGTTTATCCATGTTATTTAGCCTGTTGATTACTGGAATCGGCACTTTGGTATACGTTTACACGGCTTCTTATCTCAAAGGCCATAAGTACTTAGATCGTTTTTATGCCTATCTCAGCATTTTTATGGCTTCGATGCTCGGCTTGGTGCTTTCGGACAATCTGCTTAGTTTATTTATTTTTTGGGAGCTTACGAGTATCAGTTCTTTCTTTCTGATTGGCTTCAATAATGAAGACCCTGCTTCACGAAAGTCCTCTTTGGTGGCTTTGGCTATAACAGGTGGTGGAGGTTTCTTTTTACTGGTTGGCTTCTTGCTAATGGGTTCAATTTCAGGAACCTATTCTATCCAAGAAATGCTGGCTACTCAGGAATTTTTTCAGAACCACGCTTGGTACGGCTGGATTTTGTTTTTCGTTTTCATGGGTGCATTTACCAAATCAGCTCAGTTTCCATTCCACTTTTGGTTGCCTGGAGCAATGAAAGCACCAACTCCAGTTTCTACTTATTTGCATTCAGCTACCATGGTGAAAGCCGGTATTTATCTATTGGCGCGCTTCACGCCGCTGTTAGGTGGCGACCCTTATTGGAATTACACCTTATTGATTGTGGGTGGATTTACGATGCTATTTGGGGCATTTCATTCGCTATTCCGTACCGATCTGAAAGGGATATTGGCTTACTCTACTATTTCCGCATTGGGAATTTTGGTTTTTTTACTCGGGTTGGGAAATAAATATGCACTACTCGCCGCAGCGGTTTTCATCTTGGTTCATGCATTATACAAAGCCTCCTTATTCTTGATAACAGGAATAATAGACCATGAAACAGGTACAAGAGATATTACTCAATTGCGGGGGCTGGGAAAGGTACTTTTACCAGTAGGAATAGCGGGAGGATTGGCGGCGTTATCAAGTGCAGGTTTGCCACCATTTTTTGGTTTTGTAGGTAAAGATCTGATTTATGAAGCTACGCTTTCCGCAGATAATTACATGATTCTATGGACTGGTTTGGCCATTTTGACCAACGTATTTTTGCTATACGCAGGCTTTCAAGCAGGTATTCGGCCGTTTATAGGAAAGCTCCCGGCAAACTTTGATACTGTTCACCTCCCGCATTTTACCTTGTGGATGCCACCACTTATACTGGCCTCTTTGGGATTGTTGTTTGGTATTGCTCCCTCCCTGATTGACCAATCGTTGGTGCAACCGATGTTTACTTCCATGAGTGGCGATATTTCTGATACGCCTATCAAATTATGGCATGGGTTCAATACTGTGTTGGCTTTAAGTGGCCTTACTTTAGCCTTGGGTTTTGCGCTTTATTTTAGTGTGAAACCAAGCATGAGTCTGGAAAGAGGGATAGCCAAATTGGAATTTATCGCCCCTATACAATTGGCTTGGAAGTCAAATGGTCTTTTGCTTCGCTTCGCGAGACGATATACTGGTATCCTGCAAAATGGTCTTTTGCGCAATTATATCTTTACGACTATTGGCTTTTTGATTCTCATTTTTGGCTACAAAATTTATGATGGCATTACCATAAATGTAGATATAGCAAGTCTCACCGCCGTGAGCCTATATGAGTTTATAATATTAGGGATAATGGTTTCAGCTATATTTTTTGCTGTTTTTTCAACATCAAGAGTGGCGGCTATCGCATCTATGGGTGCAGTAGGCTTTTCTATTTGCCTCTTCTTTGTGTTTTTAAGCGCTCCCGATTTGGCCATGACGCAGTTTGCCATTGAAACGCTCACAGTCATCTTGTTTTTATTGATTATTTTCCGCTTACCAAAATACCTCAGATACTCGAATTCACCCACTAGAATAAGGGATGGAGTATTGGCAATCGTATTTGGTGCATTGATTACAATCGTGGCTTTGGAGGTGCTCACCGTAAATGTGGATAACGAAACCTCCCGCTTTTATGCAGAGAATGCATATGTGCTTGCCAAAGGAAAAAATGTGGTGAATGTGATTTTGGTTGATTTCAGAGGAATTGATACTCTAGTCGAAATAGTCGTTTTGTCCATCGCTGCCATCGGCGTCTTTAGTTTGCTCAAATTCAGAAAAGAAGAAGAGTCAGACTTCGGTGGATCGGGTGATTTAAAGTGAAAAATTTTTAGTGTTAATAGAAAGAATAAAATTGAATAAATGAAAACTGTAATCTTACAAACCGCAACGAAATACCTGCTGCCGCTTTTGCTGCTTTTTTCAGTATTCATATTATTGCGGGGGCATTATTTGCCGGGTGGAGGTTTTGTGGGCGGACTAGTTGCTTCCATTGCTTTTATCCTTTATTTGATTGCTTATGGGCGGGAGGATACCAAGGATTTTATCCGGTTTCACCCCGGGTATTTAATTCCTGTTGGGCTTACATTGGCCATTTTGAGTGGGCTTTTGCCATTGATATGGGGAAAACCATTTCTTACGGGCCTTTGGTACGAAGAGCCTGTGGCTGTGGTAGGGATGATCGGAACGGCCTTGTTTTTTGATATAGGTGTTTATTTGGTGGTCATTGGCATTTCGCTCACCATTATTTACACCATTGCCGAGGATATTTAAAAGATGGAATTATTATTAGCCATAGTAGTAGGGATATTATATGCGGCAGGCATCTATATGATGCTCCGTAGAAGTTTAGTGAAGTTAATCATTGGACTCATCCTGCTAGGCAATGGTGCCAACATGCTGATATTTCTTTTGGGCCGAATTACAAAAGGAAGTCCACCGATCATTCCAGCGGAATCCAAAGTGTTTCTCGAAGCCTACGCCGACCCTATCCCTCAAGCATTAATCCTCACAGCAATTGTTATAAGCTTTGGATTGCAGGCATTTGCTATTGTGCTAATGAAGCGTGTCTACCAAGTTGTAGGCACAGATGATATCGATCAAGTCAATAATATGGAGGAGACTTTATGATGGATATTAGCATTGTATTGCCTGTATTATTGCCCTTGATGGTGGCTATTCTATTGCTGTTTTTCTGGGGAAAAACCCAGTCGCAAAAATGGATAAGTGTATTAGGAAGTATGGCCGTATTAGGATACAATAGTTGGCTGTTTATCACCGTATACACTGGCAGCATGCTCACTATGCAAGCTGGCAATTGGGAAGCACCTTTTGGGATCACGCTCGTGGCTGATGTTTTTAGTGTCACCATGATTTTGCTCACTAGTATAGCTGGCGTAGCAGTAAGTATCTTCTCTGTGGGGAGCATTAGCACCGCTCGTATTCGTTTTGGGTATTTCCCAATTTTGCACTTGCTGCTGATGGGCTTAAATGGTGCGTTTTTGACAGGAGATATTTTCAATTTGTACGTTTGGTTCGAGATTATCATCATTGCCTCTTTTGTGCTGATGACCTTGGGTGGTGGGAAAGCTCAATTGGCATCTGCCGTTAATTATGTGATCATGAATCTCCTAGCATCAGTAATTTTCCTTACAGCCATAGCGATTTTGTATGGCATTGCTGGTACTTTGAATATGGCAGACTTGTCTATCAAAGTTGCTTTAATAGAAAACAGAGGTTTGGTGAATGTGACCGCCTTATTGTTTTTTGTGGGCTTTGGAATAAAATCCGCAGTATTTCCGCTCTATTTTTGGCTGCCATCGTCTTATCATACTCCGCCTTCGGCAGTAGCGGCAATATTTGGAGGCTTGCTTACCAAAGTGGGTGTTTACGCCCTTTTGAGAGTGTTTACCTTGATTTTTATTCCAGATTCATTCCTATCTACTTTGCTACTTGCCGTTGCCGCACTCACCTTGGTTACCGGGGCTTTCGGGGCGCTCATTCAAAGCAATGCCAGGAAAATGCTCTCTTATTTAATCGTGTGCCATATTGGATTTATGATGGCTGGCCTAGCCATGTATACCGATACTGCTTTGACAGGTGCTGCATTTTACCTTATCCACGATATCATCGTCAAAACCAATGTGTTTATCCTGCTTGGTTTGGTATTTATAATGTATGGGAGTTTCAAAATGCCTGATCTTGGAGGACTCTATGCGGATTATCCAAAATTAGCTTTGGTCATGGCTTTGGTATTATTCTCATTGGTAGGTATTCCACCGCTTTCTGGTTTTTGGCCAAAGTTATTCTTATTCGAAGCTGCTTTTGATACACAATCGTACGTGATGATAGGGGCATTAATTTTTGCGAGCTTTATTACCTTGGTGGTGATTGCCAAAATGTGGTCACAAATTTTTTGGAAACCCAACCCAAATACATTGGAAAGGATAAAGCATTTACCTTCATTTATGGAATTGAGCTGGAATAGGCGTGCGATATTGATTTCGCCTCTGCTTCTATTAACGGCAGTGTCTTTATATATTGGATTTGGAGCAGAGAATATCGTGAAGCTGTCCAGCCAAATTGCAAATGACCTGATGGACCCAAGTGGATACATCGAAGCGGTATTAGGGACCAAACCACAAACTCCTTGATTATGGTAAAGCATTTATTAATGAACATATTGCTTACGATTGTGTGGGTGGCACTCAATGGAAAATTTGACGAAGGCAATTTTTTATTTGGGTTTATCCTCAGCTTTGGGATTATGTGGGTAGTTAGTCGTAGTGCAGATTCCGACAGAAAATACTTCACCAAAATTCCTAAAATTATCTCTTTCTTTTTCTTTTTCTGGTTTGAACTTGTCAAAGCCAATATTCACGTCGCCTACGAAGTAATTACTCCGAAGCTCCAAATGACGGCTGGCATTGTGAAATTCCCGCTGAGTGCTAAAACGGATTTGGAAATCACCCTCTTAGCAAATCTGATTTCACTTACACCTGGTACCTTAAGTTTAGATGTAACGGCGGATAAAAAATTTCTCTTTGTCCATTCTATGTATATTGAAGATAGGGAAAGCTTTATTACTGAAATCAAAGATGGATTTGAAAGAAGGCTTTTGGAGGTGATGCGATGAATTTATATGACTTTTTATATATTATTATTTTACCCATATTGAGTATATCGGCTTTATTAGTTTTTATCCGATTTCTCAAAGGTCCACATGTGGTAGATCGTGTGTTGTCTTTAGATTTGCTCATTACCATTGGCTTGGGCATTATCACTGTGGTAAGTATTGTCACTGATCAATCTACCTTTTTAGATATTGCACTTATATTCGCTTTAATAGCTTTCCTTAGTACCGTCGCTTTTTCTTATTATTTGGAGCAAAAAAGTAAAGAAAAATGATAGAGATTTTAATAATGATATTGAGTGGATTAGGAGCGATCTCTATTTTATTGGCTTCCATTGGGATGTTAAGAATGCCCGATTTTTATCTGCGAGTTTCTGTCACCACCAAGGCCGTTACACTAGGGTCGGGGTTGATTTTAATTGCAGCCACGATTTACTTTCAAGAAGTCGGAGTAACCTCCCGCGTATTGGCCATTATCTTCTTTTTACTTCTGACAGCCCCTGTAGCCGCACATATGATTGGCCGCGCTGCCTATATCAGTGGTGTAAGGCTTTGGGACAAATCCGTATTGGACGAAATGAAAGATGAAAAGCGGGAGGATGATCCGTCTGAAAGCTAAAAGCCCGAATATAGTATTAGCTACCCTTCATATACATCGCTACCTACGCTGTTGGGATTTACATCATGAAATCAGCCGCTCAATCAGCTATGAAGTTAGGGTTCGGTAGGTGTACTATTTTTTTATAAAGAATGATCTAGTTTTCTACTTGGCTCTGATAATCAAGCGGTAATATATTGCCGATTTTTTCCCAACCCCAGTATCCTGCGAAAATCGCAGCTAAAGGATTAATAAAGGAGCCATTCACATCTAATTCGGCCTGATTTTGTTGCAAGTTCAAGGTTGAAATCCGTAAGCCTCCAGATCTAATCTTTCCTCCACTTCTGTAGTAATAATCCGCCCGCTTCTTATCATAAGTTATTTCCAATTTATCTTTAAATAAAAAAAAGTAGCGGTTTTCATCGGTCGCAATAAAATATTGGTAGGGTAGTAATAGTGAATCAATAGTAACTTCTTGTGGATTTGAAATTTCTCTTGATGAATTGTATTGCTCATTTACTGCAGGGCCTGGTTTAATAGGTCGAACCTGAAAACCATTTTCATTTGGGTTGCCTCCAGCAATCAATATGCGAGCGAAATGCATAAAGGAACCTTCAAATGCATCTTGTCTTGCTTGTTGCCACCTTCTTATTTGCCGTTCATTCCCCTCAAGTTCTTGGTAATACGGAAAACCTGAATAGCTAACTATTCCCTCTTGAAAATCAAAAAAGAAGTTTTCTAATTCATAAGATAGCCTATACCCCAAAGCCTCATTTACAATCTCCAATGGCTCTTTAGCAAAAGCGTAAAGCTGTTTTTCGCTTTTATTATGATCAATGATAATTCGATCTTCATTTTCTATGCTGGTTTTTCTCGCTTCTGTAGATTCGCCAAGGAAATTTTTTTTGAATACTTCGATATTGGCATACCAAGAACGATCTCGCTTACTATTTACGCTTACTTCTTCTAATTCGATTTCTTCTGGCATCAATTTGAAGAGGAGAGATTCTTCTGGTTCCTTCGACGGCACACGATAAATAATTGTTTTATAACCGGTATAACTAATGATTACTTCGTAACTGCCAGCGGGAATATTTAGGCTAAAATAACCCTCCAAGTCAGATGAAGTTCCTGTGGTGGTATTGTTGAGGTAGATGGTTGCCAAAGGCAAGGACTCATTGCTCGCCGAATCTAGTATTTGTCCCTTCAATGTGTATTGAGCAATGCTTACATGGCTCAGCATCAATCCAAAAATTACTAAACAGCTACACCTAAGCATCAGTCAAATATTTATGAGAAACCATACATTTTGTTGTAGTCGTCTGCCTAATGCAGGAAAATCAAATCTTATAGGCCAAGACACTAAGATAGAACACGATGGCAAGCAATCAAAAGTTTAATTATGTAGCTAAGCTAAAGAGGAAGCTCACACAACATTTACTAGCTAAAAATGATCGCTATAGCATCACTGGCTGGATACGTGATGATTCTTTCCTTGCACGATCATTGGGCAGCCTGATTTATTGCACAAAGTTTTATTCCCAAAGCATAACATTCATCTCTTTTGATTGGGGGCCTTGATCCGATAAGGAGCATTCCCTTTGTTTTTGGTGCTATCCCTCCAATTGGCTATAGATATTGGAAAGAGATCCATCGTATATGTGTAATTTGAAAATAGACTTTATGTAAAGTAATCAATCTTTATTTATGAAACTACCTAATGATAAATACGTTGGAAATTCATATCTTACATCATAATTTTTATTACAGTGATGGGTTACCTAAAGATATTCAGAGGAGGTGTTCTTATCCTTTTTTTTATTCAATTGAGCGGAGTGCTCCTTGCTCAAAATCGTTTGCTTTTGGACAGGCAATTTATGTATCCTAGCGAGCGGCTTGGATACACATATATAAGCGAGCTTCCAGAAGGAAATAATCTGCTCTATGTAGCCATCGTGGATTTACAAAGTCAGGAACTGGTCGATTTCGGTTTCCACAGTCTTGAGGATAAAATAATCGAAGGAGGAATCACATTAGGTAAAAGCTTGGTGCCCGGATATTATGCCCTATTGGCAGCAAAACCTGGAGATAAGGAAATCCACTATGAACAATTTTGGGTTCGGGATCCGCTTTGGCGGCAATTAGGTGGGCAAGAGATCATCGTGTCTGATGTGGGAGATTCCTTAAAGATCGTGGGCCGTATAAGTAAAGCCAACACACAGGTAAGCATTTTTTTGACCACTAATTCTGCGCTTAACGAGGAGCCGACCATCCACCTAAATGAGGTCGGTGCGTTCGAGGTTTTTATAGTTAAAGATTCAATCATTGATAATAATTCGCCGGTTTGGGCTTTGGTAGAATTGCGGAATGAGAATGATCAATTAGCCTTGCGCAGTTTTCCGGTGTATTGGCCAACTGAGGTAGCACAAGAAACTCCAGCCACGCCTTGGTTTAGCATGGAGGGAAATCAATTTTTAGTTCATGTACCTGAAGTGGGTGAATTAAGAATTGAAACGTTGCATGAACTATTTCTGGTTGAAGATCCAGTATTTCCAGATGATACGATCGCCTTTTACAAGTCTGAATTGCCCACAGGCCGGTTGCAATTTAATTATGAGCCCATAGATGGAGATAAATTTTCCTCACAAGAAGTATGGAATTATCCTCAAATACCTATACAGGAAAATGACCAAAGCATTATCGTCCAAAGTGGCGAGGAATTAATTTTGGATTTGCTCGAACTGGATAATCCATGGGTTTCATTTGCGAATTATTTCCTGTCAGTAAGGATGGATACTGAAGACAGAGTCCTTGCGCAGAGATACGAAGGATCTCTTGTGATGGCTGATACTTTAGATCGTACATTGGACTTGGTAATTATGCGATCGAGTGACCCATCCAAACCACGAGCAAATCGAGCTGTAATGTTTACTAACGGCGATTACTTGCTGGACTTTAGAACGGATGAAAATGGGGAATTTAGTATCAGCAATCAAGAGATCAAGATGTTTGGGTTTGAGGAAGGTAGATTACGATACAGGGAAGAGGAGCGTAAAGTTCGCTTGGAGCCTCACTATCCCGTAATTGATCGGATCAAAACACAATTACCATTTCTTATCAGCACAATGCACCCAAAGATTATAGAGAAAGACGAATCTCTTTCCAATCGAGTCATTGAGATGAATGAACCATTTGGAAACGACGAAAGGACAATAGACTTGGAGGCGGTAGTAGTAACAGGGCAATCTATGCAGGAGCGGATTGAGGAAGTATTAAATGACCGCTTCGCTCTGGATTGGCTAAATGAGGATTGGATATGCCAGCATAATGTTTTAAATGGAGGTGGTCCAGGAAACTGTATTCCTGTAGCTGGAAATCACCCATCTTTAGCCCGGAGGATTCCTTTGCATTTACTTCTTGATAAAAAAATGATCAGTTTGATCAGGACTGAAGTAAGTAGACTTAACAGAAACTTTAGCAAGATTTTAAGAGGACAAACAATACCTCCTATAACATTGGAACCAGAGGTTAGACGAATCCTTGAGGCACAATTTAATCATGAATCACAAGTCATAAGAAGCTATACATGGGATGATGAAGATTATAAAGATCAGATTGGAAGCCTAAAACTCTCTAAACAAAATACGCTCCTTGTGGCTGAGAATGAATTGACTATTAGTAACGGACAAAAAATTTGGATGCCATATTCTGCAACTCCTACAATTAAACTGAAAGCCCCCAATTTACCCGGAATCTACCTGCTGGAAGTACGCTACTGGGATTTAAAGCACGAAATCAGTAGCTCAATTAGCTATGAGGTTAGGGTACGGTAGTTAACCTTTACACCTGCAATGAAATTTGAATTCTTGTTGAAATTAATTTTCCGAATGTAAAATGGCTACTCCTTTGTCAACCTCTCCACCAAACTAGGCTCTTGCGGAAATTTCGCTATTAACTCGTCTCGTTTTGCTAGTTCAAAATCCCTAAAATCGAAGCCTAGATGTACGGTGCATGAGATAAGCGTGTAGCTATTTGGAGCTAAAACTTCTGCGGCAAACCATGTGTTTTTTGAAATAATTGCTTGCAACGACTGATTATTTTCAAGAGACATTCCTAGGTCTTTCTTCCATAAGTTTTCACCTTGCCTGAGCCCATATACTCTCAATGGATCGCCCGCATGAAAAAACCACAGCTCATCTGACAATAGCCTGTGAAAAGTCGAAGGCGCCTCTGAAGTGATAAGAAAGTATATAGCGGTACCGAATGACCTCCCGCCTTTGTAGCGTTGTGGAAGCGATGCCGAATCAATATCTTCATCTGCTCGGTAGGTTTCTTTATAATAGCCTCCCTCAGGATGAGGCAATAGCCCTAACTTCTCAATCCAATATTCTGCCGTTTTCATCGTATTAACTTTTGCCTCCCGCTATTACCGTCTGCATTTTTTCGATATTGAAATAGGTATTGGCCATCAATACCACTTCTTCAGCAGTAGTTTCATTCAGTGTATGTAAGTAATCGTCGTAATAGCCATAGTCCAAACCATGCAAATGGGCTTCTTTGAATTTGTCGGCAAGCGCAAACGCATTGTTGAAAGACATTACAAAGGAGCCAGACATATAGTTTTTCACTTTTTGCAACTCTTCTTCAGCCACTCGTTCGGTTTGCAAGATTTTAATTTCTCGAATGATCTCATCTTCTACCAGCTGCGTATTTTCTCTTTTCACATCCGACCCAATCATCAAATAATCTCCATTTATCTGGTTGATCAAAGCAGAGAAAATGCCGTATGTAAGGCCCTTTTCTTCTCGAATATTTTTCATCAACCTCGATCCAAAATAGCCGCCCAATATTTCGTTTGTCAAGGCAAGTTTTGGATAGTCGGGATGGTTTTTAGAAATGCTGTGTTGACCCATTCTAAGCGTAGATTGCAAGCTTTCAGGCTTTTCAATAAGGAGATTTTGCTTAGGAAACCCTGGCTCTATGGCTTCAATAGGCGCATTTTCTGTAAAGTGCAATTTGCCAATGGTGTTCCTAATCAGAGCCAATGTTTCTTTAGAAGGATTTCCGCACACGAGCACATCATGCGGCTTGTTCAGGTACGCCTTATGGAATGACTTCAAATGCTCCGTTTGGATGGCATCTATATTTTCTGGCATCACCATTCTACCATAAGGATGATCGTCTCCATACAATGCATTCCTAAAATTAATCCCAGCCAGATAGGAAGTTTTCTCCATATTCACTCGCAGGTTTTGCTTGCGGATGAATTTCATTTTCTCAAGTTCTTCGGTTGGGAAAATTGGATTTTGCCAAATGTCGATCAGAACGGGAAGTAATTTGTCTGCAAATTTATCCAAGCAATAAAGGGCCAAGAATGAATAATCCTTACCGGGATTTATTTCAAGTTCGGCTCCATAGTAATCGAGCATGGAGGCTATCGCTTTCGTATCTTGGTTTATAGTGCCTTCCGACAGCATTTTCAACGTAAACCAAGCAGCTTCGGCTTGTTTTTCATTCCAAGAGCCTGCTTGGAAAGTCAATTCTATTTTGACAACGGCAGGAGTGCCAGAGGTAATTAAATGAAGTGGAACTCCATTTGCTAATGTTTCATGAATAGCGGGAGGAATAGAAATATGATCCACCTTGGTGAAAGGTGGGACGATAGTGCGATCGAGCATAGTAAATTAGTTTGGTAAAACTGTAGCTACCGGCTTCATAAAGTCGAAGTGGAGCGTAAAGCGTAAAGTCTCCGCAAGCGGGTGGTTTTGAACAATAGGGACTAAATAGGCAAAGTCAACTCCAAAGGAATTGTATTTAAGCCCTGTTCCCAACGTTACGTATCGTCTGTTTCCTTTGTTTTGGTTTTCGTGATAATAACCTGTTCTCAAAGCAAATAATTCGCGGTACCAATATTCTACACCAAACGAAACGATTACCTCTTGCAGCTCTTCGCCAAATCCGTCTGGCGCGTCGCTAAAAGATCCAAACATGCCACTCAGTAATGGGCGGAAAGGATCTCTACCACGGGCAATCAATGGATCGCCATTTGGGTCGCGTTGCAAGTTACCGGCTTGGTCAAACTGATAAACAGGAGGTGTTGGTACCAATAGTTTATTGAAATCTAAGGCAAATGTAATGGTGTTGGAAGCATCAAGAGCTTTAGTGAAGGCTGTTCCCAGTCTCAAATTGGTAGGAATAAAATCTCTGTCCTCGGCACTGTTATATGTGATTTTAGAACCGATATTGGAAATCACAGCAGCAAGGGCAAATTCTGAACCTTCGCCCATCTGGATAAGGTCATTTCGCCAATATACCCCAATATCTGCAGCCACACTTACGCCTGGTCGGCCTTCATTATTGATCGATGAGGTGATGTTGCCTGATAAGTTGGAGTGGATAAAGCGGCCAGTTACTCCAATAGATAATTGCTCACTTAGCTTTCTGCCATAGGAGGCATCGAGGGCAATTTCACGAGGGTTGAATATCCCTAAACTGATGGGTTGATTATTCGGGCCAACATCTGTAAGCTCAATATCTCCTAAATCGAAGTATCGAATAGAAGCAGATACGGTTTGATTTTGATCTAATTTTTTGAATCCAGATAAATAGCTAATGGACATGTCGTTGATCAAATTTCCTAGCCAAGGGGTGTAGGAAAGTGAAAAGCCCATGTCAGCTTCTATAAAAGGCATTTTGGCAGGGTTCCAATGCAAAGAATTTGCGTCTGCACTGATGGCAGCACCTACGTCTCCCATACCACCACTGCGAGCATCGGGAGTGAAATTCAGAAAGGGAACGCCTGTGGTAATCACTCTGCGACTTGTGTCCTGCCCAAGGATTACACCTGAATTTTGCGCTACTAAATCTGTCGCTGCAAAGAATACTAGGGCTATAATGAAGCTGCTTTTAGCTAAAATTTTCATTTTTATCAATTTCAAGTCAAATATAGTTAATTAGAGACAATCAGTTTTTTTTGAGCCGTAAATTTCGAACCGTCGCGGACTGATATCCCTGTAAGATGATAAATGTACACTCCAGGAGAAAGTTTAGCTCCAAAATTATTATTTCCATCCCATTCCAACCCATCTACTCTTGTCGGGCTTATCGATTCGCTGAAATTCAAGGTGCGGATCGGTTGGCCATGCACCGAATATATAGTGATAAATATTTCAAGCGGTTCCCCAGATTTATTGTGCTCGAAGCTAAACCTCGTATCCGTTTTCATTGGATTCGGATAATTGATAACGTTGCTTAGTTGTAGCTTGGTATTTTCACCCACCTCAAAATTTATCGTTGCGGTAGAAAAATTGTGATGATTGTCCCAAGCAAATAGTTCTAGGCGATGCGTCCCTACTTCTAATCCGAAAAGTGGAAACGAAAGACTTCCCTTTCTAAAATCATCTTTAGCAGCTGTATAGAATTGAGCCACAGAAAATTGCTTTGTCCCATCTAGTACCGCAATCAGCTCGCTGTCAGGGTCAAAATTGGATATATTAATTCCTTGCTCATCTTCAAAATAGGCCAAGAGGGTGGGGTTTTGGTTAGTAAGTCCGCCGTCTTTGAACGTGCTGTCATTCATAAATAGGCTGATAACTGGGCCGTCGGTATTTAAGGCAATATCCTCCCTACCGCCTATTTTCACATCCAAGCTTACTCCGCTAGCATCAATCATCCCGGCGGAGCTATTGGCAAACATAAAAATTGCGCCTTTCTCTATCGCTTCTGGAATTCCCTTTGGTGCTATAAATTCTATTTCAAATTTTCCATTTTGGACGCTTGCTTTTCCTTTGAAAAGGGAATTGCGCCGTGCTTTGTAATTGAATGGCCCTGCGGCTTGTCCCAGAGTTTGATAAGAAGCTTCAGCGTCTAGTACATTCACTTCCACAATGCCATCAAAATCGGCAAGGATGCTGCCCGAAGTATTTCTGATTTCGCCTTGTAATTTCACTTGGCTCAACCCCTTAATTTCTTGATTTTCTTCGCCAATTGGCTGCTCATTGATATGCGTAATAGCAATGGCTTGCTTTGGAAATGAAGGTGTTAAAGCAGGGTCTCCCAAAAGGATAAAATTTCTATTCAGTACACCATTTTGACTGGAGTTTTTGGTTCGTTTGAAAATTTCTCCAAGGCTTAAATAGTGGCCATTTTCTCTCGTGAAAAGATGATTGTAAAAGGCCAAATTGAGCTGATAATTGGTGCTAGAGAACACGGGGCGGGAGGTGGTAACCATCGCTATAGCACCGGCATTTGGATTGAGGATAAGTCGTTCTGCTGTAGAAAGTAAGGTAGGGTCGTCGTTTCTGCCAAATTCGCAAGTAGCTGTCACGAAAATGGGATATTTATGTCTATTGCGCAGGCTTCGGAGCTTATCCTCATCGAACATCCGCTCGGCTGCTAATTGCCTTTCGGAGCCATGGCCGGTATAATTTACGATAAAAGCACCTTTTTCGAATTGCTCCAAAAATGCCTGCGTAGCATCAGGAGAAGTCTTTGAATTTCCCTCGCCGGCAATAATTTCGTAATCGTCTAAAAAGATTTTTTGACTTTGGATGGATCGTTGGGTAGTATCCACCAATTGAGCCAAGCGATTCGCATCTCTCTGGTGGATATTTGAATCCCCATCATCAGCAGCAAATACGATTCTTGTGCGCCAATCCCCCAATCCATCTGGATGTGTTTCGTATTCAATAATTTTCGAAACCATCGCTCTTGCCTCTGATATAGATTTGACGGGAATCCTTCCTATGGCAATATCTAAATTATGATTTCCACTTTCATCTTCAGTCCAGTAGCCTTTATTATTGGCCAAAAATCCAAAATAATCGTCGGATGCATAGGTGAGGATGGGATGAAGAGAATTTCTTGATTGGTACGTTGGGACAATATTTGGGTTTACCTCGATGCGTGATTTATAGTCATAAGATGCTCGGCCAAATAGCAAGGCATATTTAAGATTACCTTGGCCGTAAGCATATTTTAAGTAATTGCGGATAGCACTTACATCTTGACGGCCAGCTGAAAATTCATTATAAATTTCATCAACGGTTACCACTCTCACATTATACCCGTTGAAGTTTCTCCTATGGCTAGCCAATCTCTCCGCCTCAGCTATAAATGTAGGGGAAGTGATAATAACCATATCCAATGCACTGCCATCTTTTACATCCTGATAGCTGATTTTGTTGGCAGATATCGGGCTTGGCAATTCGTCTTTGTTGAATAGCGTCCATTTTCCTCCCGCTGGATTTTGAAGACCTATTTTTAGGATGCCTGAGCTTAGATTTCCTACTAATTGCTTTGCATTAAAGGAATCACTAACATCCCATAAAATGGTTTCTGCAATAGCTTCCTTAATGGCCAAAGTGCGTGTTTGCTGACCTTGAAGCATAAAGGTGAACCCTTGATTATAAGGTTTTAATTCTCTGTTCCCTTCCAAAATCAGATGTTTTAAAAAGACGTTGGAACCGCCACCTGTAAATCGTTTAAATTGCAAGTTGGATCTGATATCGGCATTCAAATTTTGAATGGCAGCACTTGAAAAATCGAAGCTTTCCATGACTTCAATTCCTTTGAGCGAAAAGGTGCCAGTTGGAATGGCAGGGAGATTTATTTCGCCTAGATTTTGGCCTGCTGCATTTACTACCATGCTCGAAGCCCCAAAAGATTGCGTCATTAAAGCTACGGTTAGCTTGAGGTCACTATTTGCAGCAATTCCATCCAATTTCACATCGAAATTACGATTGGGATTTACGTCAAATCGTTCGCTATACCAATTGCGCCCAGAGAATAAAATATTGTTCGTTGGGTTAGTGTACACCACAGCATCCCGCACCGAATTGATCTCATTGCCAGCGGGATTAGCTTGACTGGTTTCCACTCGTTTCCCTCTCGTATTGCCAATATTTAGCAAATAATACATTTCATCTGTGTAGGGATTATGCTCGTATTGGAAGCGATTTTCATTTGCATCGAATGAAAGCAGGTGAGGGCTTTCTGCAAAAAAGTACAGTCTGTCATTGGAATCAAACCTACCATCGTTTTCTCCTTCTACCGATATGGCCAGCTCAGTCAGATATTCTGGCCAGTCCGCATTATTTGCTTGCGGGAGGGTACCTCCTGGATATCCAAATATCCTGAAGTTTCGTGGATCTTTTCCCTGTAAGTTTATCCTATATTTACTAAAAAACTGACTGTCAATTACAAATACGCCAGAGGAAGAAACACCTATTTTATACCATTCGCCTTCCGAGAGCAAGCCATCTTGTCCACTCGAAGTTGTTTGTATTTGCTGCTGTGGGATGAGCCAGAGCCAAAGGATAATGCTTATAAGCCACTTTAAATGCATTCAATAGAAATAATTGGTGATTAGAAAACGCAAATCAGTACTAATTAATTGCAGATTTCTCTTTGTAAAACAAAACAGAGAATAAAATATATAAAGCTATAACCATAGGAATTGCTGTAAGTTGAAAAATAGCAAACAGTAAAATCGCAGAAAGAATAAATAAATAGGTAAGCCAATTATCCTTAAGGGATGCATTTTTAAACTTAAAAGCCATTAAGCGAAGAGGAATCACCAACAGGAGAGCAAGCAAAACTGCTATAAGGGCAAGGTTGATCGGGTTTGAAAATAGGCTGGATAGAATGCCATCGCCCTCGATAATAAATGGAATTCCACTTACAAAAAAAGCACAGGCAGGCGTGGGCAAACCTGAAAAGCTATACGTTTGGCTTGTATCCACGTTAAACTTTGCCAAACGATAAGCCGAAAGTGGAGCAATTAATAATGCTGCAATAGCTAAGTAATTTTCACCTCCCAAAAACGTAATAATATGAAAGCAAAGAAATGCAGGCAATACACCGAAGGTAATTACATCGGCCAAGGAGTCTAATTGTGCGCCAATGGGTGATTGTACTTTTAATAATCGAGCGACGAAGCCATCAAAAAAGTCTAAAACGGCAGCCATCCAGATGCAATAAGAAACAGTAATAAAATCACCAGAAAAGGCGAAATAGATGCCTGCCAAGCCAAAGCATAAATTGCCTAGAGTGATTATATTAGGTATTTGCCGAAGGATCATCATCAGCGAATGGCGCAAAATGGATTGCTCTTCTTTTCTTTTCCAACCGTAGTACTAGGGCCGTGGCCAGAGTATACCACCATAGATGCTCCTAATGGGAAAATCTTATTATGTATGCTTTCAATTAAGGTGTCTAAATCACCGCCAGGAAGATCTGTTCTTCCAATTGAGCCATTAAAAAGGACATCTCCACCAATGCAAATGTTATTTTCCTTATTCACAAAAGCAATATGGCCAGGGGCATGTCCGGGAACAAATAAAATCTCCAGTTCACTATTGCCAAATTTAACGGTATTGCTTTCATCTAAATATTTATTCGCTGTAGCCGGCTGATATTTCGCAAAGCCATAGCTTTGTGCATATCCTTGTACGGATTCGAGCGTAGCCTCATCTTTTTTGTGTAATGCCAAATCTACTGCATATTTTCTTTTGACAAAGGCATTCCCTAGCACGTGATCTATATGGCAATGTGTATTCAACAACAGAACCACCTTCAAATTATTATCCTCTATAAATTTACTCAGCGTCGCCTCCTCATGCTTTTCGTAACAGCCTGGATCAATGATGACACATTCCTTGGTTTCATCAAATAGCAAAAAGGTATTTTCTTGGAAAGGATTAAAAGTAAAATCTTTAATTTGAATCATATTTTCAAATATATGGACAAAAATGAAGCTATGATACCAAAATATCCGATTGCATCCGCCTAATTTGTGTAATCAATGGTATTTTTGATCAGAAGTTCTTTTTAGAAGAAAAATTGGATAGATGAAGGTAGATTATTTGATTGTGGGGCATGGTTTGGCAGGAGCTTGCTTAGCTTTTGAATTGAGATCCAAAGGGCAAAAAGTAGCGGTGTTGGATTTGCCTGCTGAAAATCATTCCTCCCGCGTGGCTGCCGGGCTTTATAACCCTGTGACAGGTCGAAAAATGGTGAAAACATGGAATGTGGATAAGCTTTTCACTATTTTAGAATCCTTTTATCTTCGTGTAGAGAATATGCTCGGATCAAAAATTTTATATCCATTGCCTATTTACAGACCTTTTTTTTCTATTGAAGAACAAAATGAATGGATGGGCAAAATGGCTGACCAGAATTATTCAACAATCATTGAAAGGATAAGTACCCAAAATGAGTTTGGAAAAGAGATTAATGATCCTTTTGGGGGAATTTGGTTGAAGAATTGTGGTTACCTGGATATTCCCGCATTTTTGGAAGCATCCAAAAATATATTGCTGAATGGCGGATGCTATTTTGAAGAAAAATTTGATGAACAATATTTATCATTAGGGGAAGTTTGTAAATACAGAGAAATTGAATGCAGGAAAGTGATTTTCGCCAATGGACTTGCGGCTCAAAATAGTCAGTTTTTCAATTGGCTGCCATTTCATCATTTGAAAGGAGAAATTTTAGACATAGAAACTTCTCTACCTGATGATGAAGTCATTTATAATAGAGGTGTTTTTATTTTCAATAATGCGCAAAATCAGATTCGCTGCGGTAGCACGTATGAATGGCGGGAGGTAAATTTGATGCCAACGGAGAAAGGCAAATACGAAATATTGGATAAGTTGGAGAATCTTTTCACCAATTCCGTTGAAGTAAAAAGTCATCGGGTGGGTATCAGACCTTCCACTAAAGATCGAAGACCATTTATTGGAATTCATCCTGAAAACAAACTTTTGGGAATTTTTAATGGTTTGGGAACAAAAGGTGTATCATTGGCACCTTATTTCGTTGTTCAATTTTGTGAACATCTTTTGGCAGATGAGAAATTGGACAAAGAGGTGGATATAAATCGCTATTTTTCTATATATTGGAATGAGAAAGAAGAAGGCTTAAATGCAAATTAAAAATATATTTTCGATTGGGTTCTTAGCACTGCTTTTAGTGCTAAATTTTGGTACATTAGCACAAATTAACCAAGAAGCATTTGGTAAAAGTAGAATTCAAAATCAGCAGTTTGATTGGAAATTTTATGCTAGTGATAATTTTGAAGTTCACTTTTACGAAGGAGGAGATAGAACTGCCCGCCTAGCGATCGAATATCTCGAAGATGAGTTTACTAGAATCACCGAATTGCTTGGCTCTCTGCCACTCAGTAAAACAAGAATATTACTCTACAATAATTTCTCTGACATGCAACAGAGTAATATTGGGATTAATGGAACTGAGTTTGACCTTACAGGAGAATTAATTAGTAATAGCAGTTATGTAGAAATAGCCTACACGGGTGAAAGTGAAACGTTCAAGGACGCGCTTAGCTACCAAACGGCAAGAGCTTTCATTTATGAATTGCTTTTTTCTGGATCTTCCACTGACTTTTTTGAGTCAGCTTATTTGGAGTCCTTACCGGAATGGTTTGTCGAAGGTGTTGCCTTGTATTTGGCAAAAGGCTGGGACTTAGAAATGGATGACTACGTGAGAGACCTAGTTGGGAGAGAAAAGAACATAAAGCTGAGCAAACTCGAAGGAGATGAAGCGGCTATTGTTGGCCAGTCTGTATGGAATTATGTAGTGACTCGCTATGGAGTTAGGAATTTATCTAATGTGCTCAATCTGACGCGAATCATTAGAAATGAAGAAAATAGCATACAAAACACGTTAGGTATAAATTTCAGAAAGTTCACCAGCGATTGGCAGCTTTTTTATTCTGGAGGAGCCGCCATTGTTAATAATTCTTACGCCGCTCATGTTAAGGAGTCTGTGGTAGGAAAGCCAAACAAGAGAAATTTTATTGGAAATGAAATTGTAATAAATCCCGAAGGAAGTAAAATTGGGTATGTCACCTTCAATAGCGGCAAATATGCTGTACACGTAATCGACTTAGCGGATGATAAAACAACTACCGTATTTACAGGCGGTTCCAATGTTTTAGAGCAAAGCTTCGATTCTTCCATTCCGGCAATCGCTTGGCAAAGTAATGAGATTCTTGCTGTGATAGCGAGAGCCCAGTCGGGTTTAGTCTTGAACCTTTTAACAGTAAAGGGTAAATCAGAAGGCAGTATAGCACTTCCTCAATTTGAGCATATATCAGAATTCAGCTTTGCACCTGATGGCTTGCGAATGGTGTTGTCCGGGGCAGTAAATGGCCAAAACGATTTGTACTTATTTACTCCCTCCCGCAATTTTCTAAGACGAATTACCAATGATATTTTTGATGATAGAAGCCCTAGGTTTATTCCAGGCACTAATAGTATTGTTTTTTCGTCGAATCGATTAACTGATAGTTTGCAAACCACAACTAGAAAAATGCAGGACATTCCGGACTTTTCTAGCTTGTACATCTATAGTATGGATACTACTGAAACAGTTTTAACTAGAATTACATCCACACTTACAGTAGATAGAAATCCTATTCCTCTTAATACAAATGAGATTATATATGCGAGCGATCAGCGAGGCATTGTCAATTTGTATAAACTGAATATTGAAACCAAAACATTTACACAAATTACTAACTACAATACAAGTTTAGTTTCTTTTGATGTAAATGGAAGGAAAAACATTTATTCGTATTTAGCACTGCTTAATGGTGATAGAGTGGCCATTGTCGAGATTTTTAAGCCTGAGCAGACTTTTTTCTCTCCGCTAACTTATCGTCAGCAGGCTCTTCATGCAAGGTTGATTCAGGACAGAAGATCTGAGTTTGTAGAAAGTACTCGAATAGAAACCAATACGTTGGAGATTCCACCGATTGTGAATTTGGAGGGACGTGACGGCGAGATCATCATCAACACTGAGAATTATATTTTCGACAAACAGGAAACAAGACAAAATGAACGACCTACTGGCAGTGGTTCAATTCTTAGTAGCCTGCGCAATAGAAATCAAGTAGCGTCTAGAATTTTAGGCCCAATAGATTTCGAATCTAAATTTGCCATAGATCATTTTCAAGTCAATTTTGTGGTTGATCCACTTAGAGGATTTGGCCCAAGTGCTAACGTACGCCTAAGCGATGTATTAGAGAATCACACTTTCAATGCTGGAGTCTATACGTCGTTAGACTTCTCAAGGGGAGGGGAGTTATTTGCAGAATATGTATTCAGAAAGTATCGTCCAGATTTTCGATTAAGGTATGACAGGCGGAGTATAGGTCGCGATGATAGTGAAGTTCAGCATAAATATGTGTTAGATCAGGTCGAGTTTATGGGTTCTTATCCGATCAGTAATAGCTTAAGTATTGGTGCGGGGCCTTTTATTTCACAAACACTTTTTTTCGATCAGGATCCGCGACTGCTTTCACCATCTTTGCCGCCAAATAGCCCGGTAAGCGAGTCTAACAATAAATATTATGGCTTTAAGGCTGAGTTGATTTTTGATAATGCTATTTATCAAAGTGTTAATATTTTACATGGCACTAGGGCAAAAGTTACCTATTCTCAATTCGAGTCGTTCGATACTGAGACTCTATCCTTTTCAAAATTAAAAGTAGATATTAGGCATTACCAAGAAATTCACCGTGATATCATCTTTGCTGGTCGAATTAATTATGGCCGTTTTATGGGTAATGGTGCGAAGCAATTCTTGCTAGGAGGCACCAATAATTGGATATTTAATAACATTAATGATACAGACCCAGATGGAAATTCTGACCCTCTTGCGAATGTACCCTTGAGAGATAATAGCGATATTTTGTTTCATGAATTTGCCACAACCATACGAGGATACGATCTGAATTCTTTTAATGGAACGGATTTTCTTTCGTTTAATGCGGAGGTAAGAATGCCCATTTTCTCTTACTTGTCTAAAGGTCCAATAGCTTCTAACTTCTTACGCAATTTCCAATTAGTTGGTTTTTATGATGTTGGCTCAGCGTGGAGTGGCGGCAAATCTCCATTCACTGGCGAAAGTAGCCAGAATATTGAAGTCGTTAGGCCGGTGGGTAGTCCTTTCCAAGCAGTGGTCAATAATTTTAATAGCCCTTGGCTACAATCCTACGGATTGGGTGCGAGAACAGTCCTTTTAGGTTATTTTGTTCGTTTCGATTTGGCCTACCCAATTGAGCAATACAGCACTCCAAAGCCAAGATTGTTCGTTTCCCTTGGCTTAGATTTTTAATAGATACCAACCAAGCAATAAACCTTCCTAATTATGATAAAATCAATGACTGGCTATGGAAAAGCCTCCGCTGGAAGTGATGGAATTTCAATCAATATTGAAATCAGATCACTGAATTCAAAGTACTTAGACTTATCCCTAAAGTTGCCTCGTGTTTTTTCTGATAAGGAGTTAGATGTTAGAAATCGGGTGAGCCAAGTGCTGGTCAGAGGAAAAGTTTCATTGGTTGTCGATTATGAGGATACGAATGCCGCTGTAGAGAAAGTGACTGTAAATGAAGAGTTGTTTTTGGCTTATCATTCAAAATTATCTGCACTTTCTGAAAAGGTAGGGAACAATGGTCAAGATATTTTCAGAATGGCCATTCAAATGCCAGAAGTAATCATTTATAAAAATGATGATAATATGGTGCCTGCTGGTGTTTGGGAAAAGGTGCTACAAGCAATTGAAGAAGCGTTGAATAATTGCGACGAGTTTCGGATGAAAGAAGGAGCAGCACTAGGTGATTCCTTCAAAAGAAATGTCGATAATATCCGTAAGAGTTTACATGGTGTAATTGAGCGGGACCCAGAGCGGGTGGTGGACATCAAGACACGTCTAAGAAATGCTTTTAAAGATTGGGAAATGGCTGAGAAACTGGATGAAAATAGGTTTGAGCAGGAACTTCTGTATTATATGGATAAGCTAGATATCAATGAAGAAAAAGTAAGGCTAAGCAATCATTTAGACCACTTTTTGGAAGCAATGGGTGACTCCGATTCGCAGGGAAAGAAGTTGAACTTCATATCTCAAGAAATAGGCAGAGAAATCAATACCATAGGTTCCAAGTCTTATGATTCCCAAATTCAACGCCATGTAGTGAATATGAAGGATGAACTTGAGCAAATAAAGGAACAATTATCTAATATTCTTTAGATAGGTATTCTTAACCCGAAGACCCAAAAAAAGGCCATCTGATTCAGATGGCCTTTTTTTATTAAATCTAACGTCTTGATTATTATCCTAATTGGAATGTAATCGGCAATCTCATCCTTACTTTCACAGCACGACCGCGTTGCTTACCTGGCTTCCATTTTGGAGCACCACTTACAACTCTTACTGCCTCAGCATCGCATTCAACACTGATGCCTTTGACCACCTCTACATTGCTGATAGATCCATCTGTATCAATAATGAACACTAGGAATACTTTTCCTTCGATGCCCATTCTCCTTGCAGATGCTGGATATTTCATATTGTCACTCACGTATTTGTTGAATGCAGCGAAGCCACCTTCTGGCTCTGGCTGAACTTCAAGGGCGAATGTATCAAAAATTTCATCGATTTTTTCTTCTGGTTCCGCAACCTGAAATACCTGCTGCTCAATTACCCTTTCCTCGGTAAATTCAATGTCAAGGTTAATCTCAATTTCTTGTTCGATTTCCTCTTCATCTGGCACCTCTATGATCTCTGGTTGTTGTATAACCGGAGGTGGCGGAGGTGGTTGTTCTGTGGGGGGGATGTCTAGCATCTCATCCATATTCATATCAACCGTACCTAAATCTAGCATGGCACCATCATCGAAGCTTTTCCACTCGAAGGCGACTGTCACTATTAGTATGCTGAAAGCAAGACCAATATTGAAAAATAAACCAGCTTTTTTGTTTAGGTCTGCTTTGGGATGTTTTTTACTTTCCATAGCTATTCCTTTTGTTTTGAATTTTCTAACTCACCGTGTTCAAAGATAAAAAATTAAATTTCTTATCCAAAGCCTAATTCTACTAATGAAAAGTAGCAATTAGTAAATTATTTGAAAGGTAAAATTTCTGGTGTTTCGATGCGTTTTACCTGTCGCTCCACTAACTAACGCCTAAGTTAATTTATTAATTCCTTAAAAGGTAGTTATTCGAGATAATTTTTACACGCCTGTGACTTCTCTATACGATTCGGATGAAAGTAGTCTTTCAAAATCTGCTGGATTACTCATTTTTATTTTGATCATCCAACCTTTATCATAAGGATCTTCATTCACTAGTTCAGGAGCATTTTCTAACGCTTGATTAAACTCTAAAACTGTGCCATCTATTGGCATAAATAAGTCTGATACAGTTTTTACAGCTTCTACCGTGCCAAAAACATCTCCTGCATTGATTTCTTCACCTACCGTCTCAACTTCTACATATACGATGTCGCCGAGTTCACTTTGGGCAAATTCTGTAACACCTATTGTAGCAATGTCCCCATCTATGCGAACCCACTCATGGTCTTCGGTGTATTTTAGTTCTTCTGGAAAATTCATGAATTATAATTTTTAGATCCTTAAAGGTATAATGAAAATTTTGTTTTTTGAATTACTGGGACAAATCAAATCGAACATTTACGCCAAAAGAGGTTGTGGCTCGTTTGAAAGAATTAGAAATTCTAGGTTCATTTACAATTCTATCAAAATATAATTGAAGATTGAGTTTTTGATTAACCACATATCCAATGTTTGGTCTTATTTGAAAATTTAGATTGCCGTTGGTGATCGTACTTATGTTATCAATTTTCCTTTGGAACGTTCTTGTATCACCAATCGACGCACTCATATTAAAAGTCAAGTCATTATCTAAGGTTCCAGTTTCACCACCAATGCCAAAGGGCAATCTCACTCCTGCTTTTGTGTAGCCGACATCAAATACAAAGTCTTTGCGATTGATTTCGGTGATTTGGGTATTTGAGAGGCTCAATGCCATGTTTCTTTCTTGCCTATATTCTACATTAATATTGAATTGTGATTTCGTCCTGATATCAATTCCTATCAACGGTGAAAATCTTTCGGAAATCACAACCTGATTCATTACATATAAAGGAATGAGGAAATTCTCTTCGTTAGTACGACTAGGCAGTGCAGAATTTGAAAGCCGATTATTCAACCTAAGTTCTTCTTGATAAATCAATGAACTATTGAAATTGCCTACCTCATATCTTGACTCATATCGATGCGTAATGTTTATAGAGGAGAATTTTTCAGCGAGGGAAGGTATTCTAGTCAAGCCGCGGAAATCCAAACTCCAATTGGGAAGCGGAATGGTAGGGAAAGGATTGAGCTTTACATTATCAGGTGATTGCCCTCTAACTGCCGCTAAAAATGCTGGAATTAAAACATCTTGTGAGTTTTGGCCTAACTTCCCGCCTGGCACTTCGCCTTCTAGTCGATTAAGAATATTATTTCTATAATCTTCAAAGTTTTTGAATACTCCTGACACATTATCGTCATCATTTCTTGAAAAGGCCGTTCTAATGGAGATGATCGATAGTCCATAGCTACCAAACCTATTGGGACTAAATGTGCGAAACTCTTCGTTATCACTCCTGAAGATTTCACGGTAATTATCATTGTACCTTTTGGATGCGGTAAGCGTAATTCTAAAATCCCGAGCTGGCTCTAAGTCGGCAGTGAAATTCATATTTACCTCTCGGTATTGAGAAACTGGGTTGGTAAGGGCGCTACTTTCTCCAAGCCATCCATTTTCTACTGCTTTGTTTAAAATGCCCAAGTCTTGGCTGCCCATTACAAATCCAAAACCCGGTGCTTGTAGTGCTCTGTCTAAGCCAAAGTAGGAAGGTTTTGGGAGAAAGCCTGGTAATACTGTGCCTTGATTGAGGCTTATATTCATGGTAATGGTTCGCAACGACATCAGCGCTCGGAGGAGTGCATTGCTCGAACTGCCACCTCCCGCATCTTCTTCCTCCTCCGCACCACTACCTCCGCGGGTTGGTAATCCGCGTTTTGGAGCGGGGGAGTTTATGGATCGTAACTTAGCATTTTTATTGTAAAGCTTCACTAAATCAAACTTTCCGTTCAACGTTTGTTCTTGTTTATTGCTAGCGATATTTCCTAATGTGTCTGCTTGTAGCACAGACCCAGCAGTCCAATTGTAGCCTACCGAATACCTCGCTGTGGCAGATATCCAATCCATTGCTGGTATTTTTTCTAATGGTAATTGATAAGTGAGATTAACCTGTTGTATAAAGTTAGCTACTCTGCCGAAACTCATAAGATTATCCCAAATCGAGTCCTTTTTTGCCTGCGTATCGATGAGCCCTACCGGCTCGTCTATGATGGCACTTGAGAGGGCTGTATAGTCTAATTGTAAGCTTTTACTTAAATTCCACTGCACATCATAATTTCGATTAAACAAGAATTGTTTTTCAAAATTCGCATCCACATTTTCAATTTCTAAATTTGAGTTTCGAAATTGAGTGCGCATAAAATTCCGTACTAAAGCACCTCTCACAGTTATAGAAGTAGGTGTGGGATTGAAGTTGAAATCTCGTAAAATAGCCAACCATGGAGAATCTGGATTAATGTTTTTGAAAGGCTCAATACTTTTTTCAGGAAACGTATAATTATATAGAGCTGAGCCACCCCAAGTCACCATTTGGCGCGCTTCTGTGTTTGGACTGGTGAATAATTGATCCGAATAGTTAAAAGCAAAAGTTAGATTTTCGACATCATAAAATCTTGAAATGGCATCTTCTTTTGTTTTCACTTTGCCCACATTGGTGAAATTGATACTTCTACGTTTAAATCTATCTTGTATTTGCCGTTTATAGGTAGCTCTGTTTTGATTCGGTGGGAGGGAGTTTAGCGATACGCTTAGAGGAACGTCCGGATCTAATGGATCATAAAACGGATTATTGAATCCTTCTTCAAAACTCATGAAAACGGGAATTCTAATACCCGTATTGCCAGGCAGAAAACGGTCTAAATCCAAGCTAGCAGATATGTCATATTGAGTGTTTCCCTCTAGTGCCCTATCGTTTATTCTATCTTGTACTCCTCCAAATCCAAAAGAAGAGTGGCTGATGGAAGCCGACACATTACCAACATCCGCAAGCTGTAAATTCACTCTAGCATTGGCTGCCAGACCTGCCGTTTCATCAAAATCAGTTACTCGTAATTCATTCGCCCAAATGCACACTGACTTTGGCCTGCCGTCCGGTGTATCTGGATTTCTGATGCCAATCATCAAGGTTTGGACATCACTCAAATCGGGCCTGCCGGAAATAGTCACTTTATATTTCTCGAATTGCTCAGTATACGGCAATACTAAATCTACATTATTTCGATTTCTGTTGCTCTTGATGGTAGAGAGCATATCTAGCGGAAAATCTATTTCATTTGCTTCAGGCCAAACATCTCTTGGGCTCCTTGCTCCAAGGGGAGACATATTCAGTGGAAGCTCAATTTCATAATAGTTTTGGTCGAAATCTGTTCCAAGTCGGATGAATGCTGTTACCTCACCGTCTCTGGTATCGTGACTTTCAGCATGTAGAAACATCTTTATTCGACCATACTGAATCATATTTTGGGTAATATTCTTATAGACCGCACGTGCGTCTTTATTCTGTAGATCTTCGACGCAAAGCTCAAGTGACTGCTCATTCAATCTCCTTTCAATAATGGAAGTATTATCTCTATCCCGTTGAAAACCGGGCGGGAGGACATACGGACTTCTGTTTGGCCCACCTTCACTATTTTCTTCAATATTGACGGCTCGTAATGTAAATTCGGTATTGGCATTTTCAGGAATTTCGAATAGGCCTCTATCAAATAAGTTGCCTAGGAAAATTCGGTATTGGCTACCAACCAATTGCATTTTGGCCATTCTCAAAACTACAGGCTGATCCCAACCTGTAAGATAGGTTCGCATAAAACGAATGCTTTTGAAACCTTGGATATTTCCTTGTACTCTGTCTGGGGTTCGTACTGGAATTCTAAATAAATACCAGCTTACTTGATCTCCATTGATTTCGCTTGTGACCTGATCGACCACATAGTTGCTGCCTACTTGTAATTGTCCCGGCTTCAGGTCAATCTTATATTCGTAGTAATCTTCTGCATCGCTGATAGAGTTATCCCCATTCAGATCTTCATTATCCGGTAGATTGGTTCCAGATGGTGTAAATGGCTGATTGCTTTCTGTAACGGCAGGACTGTTCCCTTCCATTCCATTGAATCGTTTGTACCGTTCAATTATTTTGATATCCTCAGCATCTAATTCTTCTCCAAGGTAATACCTGAAGTTATCGGCAGATGGATCATCTAGTATATCTTGTAATGCATCACCACTAATATTCAGCCTATTGATAAAAACATTTCGGAAAAACTCAATTTCATCTTCAGATTTGAGACCATCTAAGCCCACATCTTGATTTGCCCTTGCAGCAGGGTCATTATCAAAAGCAGGTGTTAAAAATAACTGATCAGTTACGCGGCCCCATTCATTGGTAATTACACCTCTATCGGAGTAATCTGGTGACAAGCCATTTTCAAATCCATGCCTACCATCTTTTATCACGTCTTCAGAAATATTGCCCAGGTTGAAATACAATTGGCCACCAGTACGGTTATTTTGATCAACAGTATTTGGATTATTATCTCTATCATACCCGGCAATTACCTTCCCTCTTTCACCATTGATAAATGGATCCATCATCCAAAATTCCAGATATTCTATATTGGTGCGGTCAAAATCAACTTCTGTCATAATGGCTCTCGAAATACCCGCCCAATTGGATTTCGGGTCGGTCAGTGAGCCGTTTTGGTCAAGGTTCGGATTGTAATTATACATTCCTCTTTCTTTTGGAAAAAAGGCGAAATCGAATATCGGAAGATTAGGATTTACTTGATCTCTATCTTGCTGTTTAAAAATTTCTTGTGGCCTAATGGCACGGACATAATGATTTTCTAAATCTGCTTCAGTGATATTACCCGGTTTGGCACTGCCCCCACTTCTATAAAAAATATTGTCGATAGTGTACCAAGCGAGTCTTGCCCTTTTGTATCCAAACCCTAACCTACTCCCAAAGGCATCGCTCAAGTCAAAGACGTCTCCTGCTACTTTAGGTGTAGAAGCTAGTTTCCAGCTTTGGAGGTTAAATCCAATATTAAAAGGCGTGATCACCGATTCAAAATCATCGATGTAAGAAGCACTTTCTCCATTTACTCGATTGGATGTGCCAGGGAGTAATTGTGCAAATTCTGCGCTAAAATCAATCATTGACTTTTCCCGTGTACTAATAGTCGGAAAGGCATCAATGATTTTAGTAACAAAGTTACTTTCCTCACGGATATTAACATCCATTCCCCATTGTGTATTGCCAATAGTTTCATTGCCAGCACTGATTCTCGTAATGAGTGGTCTCTCAAATACGCGGAGTACCGAAGCACCGATATTTATGTTGTCATTTACTCGATAATCGAACCTCCCGCCAAAGAGTGTTTTGCTTTGGAAATTGATGACATCAGATTTTTCGTAGGTTACTCTAAGTGGTTTTCCTGATTGCAGGATCCCTTCATTCAAAATGGTCACTCTTCCTTGGAAATAATCTACTGTATAATCTACGCCTTCTGTCAAAGGAGTGCTTCCTGCCATTACGCGCACGGAGCCCTCTGCTATATTTAATCCGGGCAGTTGAATCTCCGAGGCTGATCCAGCTTGATAGCTTCCTTCCAAAAAGAATTTATTTTGGGTGATAAATAGTTCTGCGTCGGCTTTGGTAGTGGTATATAATGTGTCGAAAACAAATTTGCGGACCAGACCTGTTTCAGTAGGATCAAATTTATTTCTGAGGGTTTCACCAAACGGTTCTGTGGTGGGAAATATGATATAGCCTCTTTGGGAGTTAATGGTGATTCCCTCTACGAAATCGAAATTTCCGTCTCTCCCAGGGTCATTGTTTGGATTTAACCTGTCTAAGCCCAATAGTTCGATTAACTGCACGTCCTTCGTATTGGCTCCTTCGTGCAAACTGGGATTATCAAGTCCAGTGTTATCATCTCGGTAGATTATTCGAAGGTTAAAATTTTCTCTTTGTACTTGACTCACATTTAGATTATAGATGTTTTTCATCATCAATTTCCAGGTAGGCAGGGTAGTATTGATGCCCGAAGGACGAAGCAGTTTTAATAGAATTACCTGATCATCATCTCTATTCTGATAGTCTTCACTTAGTTCGCCTACTTTAAATACTTGTCCATTGTAGGTGTATTCGAATGACACAGCCAGCATTTCGTCGTTTTGCAGTCTGCGAACCAATGAAACAAAACCGAGCTGTGTATTGAAATCATATTCCTCTGGGGAGAGTCTGCGTGCTCCGTTTATGTTTTGAAAATCTAGCCCTTTTTCAAATCCGTACTCACTTTCCAATATTTGTCCAGCCAGATCAGCTTGTCTAATTCTGGAATCGGAGCGCAGCACGGAAAATAGATTATTAGCATTGTTGGAGTTTGGTACATTGCCTTGGCCGCTGCCAATATTTGGGTTTTCAGGTCTAAATATATTCTCCCCTTCCCCCAAATCTGTGAAGCCGATTATATTTCTAATATTTTCTGTATTTACCTGCCGGTTAATTACATATACTTCAAGTCTAGTTACGTTTACTCCAGACACAATTTGTGGAATGGATCTTAGCCACCCATCAAGTCCATAGTTTTTCTCAAAAAAGTGTCCAAGAAAAAAGTGTCTATTTTCATCGTAATTGGACGCTCTGATGGAAATAGGGGCACCCTGACCGCCTCCTAGCACTTCCAAACTTTCGCTACTGCCTCTGAGCGTTGATGCTGCACCAGTAAAGAAAAGCTTACCAAATTGGAGTTGTGTTTTGACACCAAAAAGGTTTTGGGCTCCGCCCATTAGGCTATTGTTGATCGGGAGACTTACGTTTCCAATTTCTATTTTTTTGATGATATCCTCTTCAAAACCAGTATATTCTACTTTGAGATCATTTTGAAAATCGAAGACATTACTATTATCAAAATTTCCTGTCACAACCAATTTCTCACCGATACTCCCTCGGATATTCATACTTACATTTTGCCCAAACTCGAAGCCGCCATTTCGTTGCTGCCTGATAGGTATGGAAGGATTATCAATGCGCTGCCACCTCCCGCCAAAATCCAGGTTCACAAAGCCAGTAGGCACGATATCTACATTGCTACCTCCAAAAACTCTATCGAAAAAAGGGCTTGGAGGGATATAAGGCAAAAGGCCTCTACCACTGGTGGCACTCTGTCCGTCTATCTCAGCGGATCTTTTTCTCCAATAGTCTTGCCTCTGTCTATCCGCCTGAATTTTTCTATATTCATCAAAACTCACGATGGAAGGCGGCCGCAGGGATAATCCATTTTGCTGTTGAGTAAAACGATAATCCAATGTAGTATCGATTTGTACTTGCAATTGAAATGCTGAAGAATCCGATAATATAAAAGGACTAACTTTTCTTGTCCGTAATAGCGGCTGCTGCAACTGGAAGGTTGAGTTCCATCTTGGAGCAGGAATAAGCGGGAGGGTATCCACAGAAACGACTACTTGAGGCTTCCAATCATCCACAAAGTGATCTACAGCATTTTCTAGCTTCTTTTCAGGAGCAAAAATGCTAGCCAATGCAAAGAATAATATATACTGGGTTACTGATAGCAAAATTTAGATAACTACACTAGGCTGATTTTAAAGCCAACTTAATCAATTCTTCTAAAGAAAGTGGTTTATCTGCATTTTTCAGAATAGTCTGTAGGCTTTTTTCAGCAGCTGTTTTGTTTATGCCTAGGGTTAGTAACGCCGTAAGTGCCTCCGAGCGTATATTTTGGCCAGAGGATATGAATTGCCCATAATTTCCCTCTGGATCTTGCTTTGAAAGTTTGTCCTTAAGTTCCAAAATTATTCTTTGAGCCGTTTTTGCTCCTATGCCTTTAACTTTCTGAATAGTCATCACATCATTGCTCAATATGGCTTGTTGCAATTCATCTGAACTAAGAGAAGATAAAATCATCAGTGCAGTACTTGGCCCCACACCGGAAATAGAAATCAATTCTAAAAATCGTTTTTTCTCAGACATTTCGGAAAAGCCAAAAAGAATTTGGGCATCCTCTTTCACGTAGAGATAGGTGAAGATTTTTACGGATGCTTTCTCTTTTATTACAGTAAAAGTATTCAGGGATATTTTAACTTCATAGCCTACTCCGCCTACATTTATGTAGGCATGAGTAGGTTCTATAAGAGCTAAATTTCCTTCCAAAAAGGCGATCATAATCCTACATTAATGTTTTCTGATTGTACATCTACCACTGCAATCGCAACCATATTTACTATATCTCTGATATTGCTCCCTAGCTGCAATATATGAACTGGCTTGTTCATACCAAGTAAAATTGGTCCTATTGCTTCAGCACCACCCATTTCGGAGAGGAGTTTATAAGCGATATTGCCTGAGGTTAAATCTGGAAAAATAAGAGTATTAGCACCCTTTTCACTGATCTCACTAAATGGATAATTTTCTTGCATTAACTGAGGGTTCAATGCGGTGTTAGCTTGCATTTCACCTTCAATAATAAGTTCTGGGAATTTCTCTTTCGCTAATTTCGTGGTTTTAGCTGTTTTGGTTGGCACTGCGCCATGCGCCGAGCCGAAGTTGGAGTATGAAAGTATTGCAATACGTGGTTCCACATCGAAAAATTTGACAGCTCTGGCTGTTAATCCGATAATATCCACTAGCTCTTCTGCGGTTGGGTTGGTATTTACCGTAGTATCCGCAAAGAAGAAATTCCCCTTCTTGTTGGACATGATATACATACCAGCAACCTTATGCACTCCTGGAGCAACGCCAATTACTTGCAGTGCCGGCAGGATGGTAGATGGGTAGTCTCTAGTAAGGCCGCTAATTAATGCATCGGCTTGCCCTGTTTCTACTAGCATAGCTCCAAAATAATTCCGCTCCCGCATTAATTTTTTGGCTTCATAGGCTGTCAGTCCTTTTCTTTTTCGTTTGTTGTAAAAATATTGACCAAACTCCTCCATTTTTTCATGCTCTTCGAATGGGTCAATAATTTCCACATCCAAATCAAGCTCAAATTCCTTAATGAGGGATTCAATTTTCTTTCTATTGCCAAGCAAAATTGGAATAGCAATTTTTTCATCCACCAATATTTGGGCAGCTTTTATGATTTTGTGATGATCTGCCTCGGCAAATACAACGCGTTTAGGGTCTTTACGTGCTTGGCTTATAATTCTTGACATCAAGCGATTATCAATACCAATTCTTCTTTCAAGCTCTAGTGCGTATTTATCCCAATCTGTTATTTCAAGTCTGGCCACACCAGACTCCATAGCAGCTTTTGCTACAGCTGGCGAAATACATGTAATCAATCGCGAATCTAATGGTTTTGGAATAAGGTAGTCTCTTCCAAATAGCATTTTACGTATCCCATACGCTTTACTCACCATTTCAGGAACAGGCTGTTTGGCTAGATTTGCAATGGCTTTTACAGCGGCTAATTTCATTTCCTCATTTATAGATGTAGCTCGTACATCTAGCGCACCTCTAAAAATGAAAGGAAAACCTAATACATTATTTACTTGGTTGGGATGATCCGACCTTCCAGTAGCTATAATGATATCCTTCCTTACTGAGGTAGCTAGTTCGTAAGCTATTTCAGGATCTGGGTTGGCTAGGGCAAAAACTATTGGATCTGCCGCCATCACCTTAATCATTTCTTCGCTTACCACGTTGCCAACACTCAGCCCAACAAAGACATCCGCATTGCGCATAGCATCTAATAAGGTGTGTATATCTCTAGTGGTGGCAAATTCCTTTTTAAGATCATCAAGTTCAGGTCTATCAGCTCTAATCACCCCTTCTTTATCGCACATGATGATGTTTTGCCTTCTTACACCAAGGGAAATATATAATTTGGTGCAAGCAACAGCAGCTGCACCAGCGCCATTCATCACCAATGTGATATCTTCTATTTTTTTACCAATGACTTCGATCGCATTGATCAACGCTGCACTGGATATTATCGCAGTTCCATGCTGATCGTCGTGCATTACAGGAATTTTCATTTCCTTCTTCAGCGTTTGTTCGATTTCGAAGCATTCTGGAGCCTTTATATCTTCAAGATTGATTCCTCCAAAAGTAGGTTCTAGCGATTTTACAATTTCAATGAATTTCTTGGGGTCTTTTTCATTGATTTCGATATCGAAAACATCTATTCCAGCAAATTTTTTGAAGAGGACACCTTTTCCTTCCATCACAGGTTTGGAAGCTTCGGGCCCTATATCTCCTAGACCTAATACAGCCGTTCCATTCGAAATTACGGCAACCAAATTGCCTTTTGCAGTATATTTATAGACATCCTCTGGGTTATTTGCGATCTCTATACATGGCTCGGCCACACCAGGAGAATAGGCCAATGCTAGGTCCATTTGGGAACTAAGCATTTTGGTTGGCACGACTTCAATTTTCCCAGCAGGTTCTTGCGAGTGATATCTTAGCGCATCTTGTTTGCGAATCTTTAATGACATAAAATTATTTTTTGGAAATAAAAAAAGGGTTTAATTAAAAACCCTTGCAAGATAGTATCTTTTGAAGAGAAGGAATTAATCCCTCGTATGAAATCTAACTTTGTGAAGCAGAATTTGATTCTCTAAACGTCCACAATACAGCTTCTATCTCTCTCAAAATATCGCTATGTTGTTCATTCGGGTAATAGATGAATCCTTCTAAATAGATAATTCGCTTATTCTCCTTGTCATTGAAAACATAGGAAAGAAATGAGCCACCCATCGATTTATTATTTGTTCTCCATTGCCCTCTTGATTCCGTTGAATATTTACTATTCAAAAAATTCACGTTTCGTTGGGCAATAGGAATTCTTCTTTCAGTTATCATGAAAGAATTCTGATTGTTCGGATCTCCGTAAAGGTTTTCTTTCCCAATTTCGTCTCTCCACAAAAGCACATTTTCTTGCGAGAAATCGGCTTCAGATACGTAAGGCTTAATTTGCAAATAAATATTCCTATCTACTTTCCCATCAAAATCGCGGAACCACATAAAATTCTCTGTTTGTCTTACCACTTTATAGCCCAAAGGAAGGTTTAATGACAATCCCATATTGGACGAAATACTTTCTTTAATGGCAGAAGACTCCTTCGTAACCACCATTTTCTTTGTGATATATTTTCTCTCAGTTACATTAAAGTAATCTCGCAACTTATTTCTATTCTCCGAAATATTAAGAGCCATTTCTGCGGATGTTCTACCGAAAAGATGCAAGGTTTCTTGACCAATGGCAAAATCATCTTTGGATGTTTGCATGTATAAATCAGGGTCCTTTTTGATCATCTCAATGGTTTCTCCAGTATAATTGCTTCTAATGATTCTACTGCCTCCACTATTGTCATCGAGGGTATTCACATATATAATATTGCGAACACTTTTCAATGTAGATGTGAGTTTCTCTGGACTTACCTGTCTTACTGTAAACAAAGGCTCGTCTCTGTACAGTCCTGGAAAGGATGATCTGAATGTGAGTTTCAATTCTTCTCCAACAACTCCTTCCCAAAGTCCATCGTCGATTACTAATATTATTTCACCAACAGCTCCTCCCGCATTTTGCTTGAATGTTTGATTCATAGAATCTGAGGAACAAGAAAAGGCTATAACACCGATGAATAGAAAGATTGATTTAATTATTGCTTTCATAAGGAATGATTTTAAGGCATTAATATACAAAACGATTCTGAGAAATTTCAGCTCGTATATTTAAAAATTAGTTGCCTTTTGATAAAACTGAGAATTTAGCCAATAACTAATTTTTGCCCTGGCTTAATTGTATTTCCATTTAAGTTATTTCGCTTTCTAAGTTCATCAATGGAGATTTGATGTTTAATGGAAATATCCCAAAGTGTATCGCCAGGCTGTACCTGATACATTTTTTGGCCATTTTGGGTAATTACTTCTGCCACTTGGGAGTTGGCACCAGATACAGGTATCCACACATTCATTCTTTGCCCAACCCTAATTAAGTTGCCATTAAGCATGTTCCACTCTCTTAAGTCGGCCACACTTACATTATATCGTTGAGCAATTTTGCCAAGCACATCGCCGCTTCTTACACTATAAGTGATTTTTTCTCTGCCATTTGTACTCCTTGGAGTATTTACTGCTAGTTTTTCTAGATCTTCCTGACCTGTAGCTGCCATAGCCATTATATTATCATAATTGCCTTGCAGTGCATTAATATGATGTGCTGGAATTTTAAGTCTGAAGTTTTTGGCATTTTTAGGAATAGCTCCTCTAATTAAGGAAGGGTTTAATAATTCTAAATCTTCCATACAAATTTCACTAGCGTCTGAAAATTTTTGGAGGTTCACAAATTGGTTTACTTCAATGGCTTCATATTCCATAGCATATTCCATATTGTGAGGCATCAAATTGTGCTCTTCCAAATGGTTCATGGCATAAATAATAGCCACCATTTGAGGTACATAAGAACGTGTTTCGCGCGGGAGGTTATCGTAAATTCCCCAGAAAGTGCGCTTTCCACCGCTTCTATTAATTGCTTTTCTCACATTGCCTGGGCCTGCATTGTAAGAGGCTAGGGCTAAATGCCAGTCACCAAATATTCCATATAGCTGTTTTAAATACAGGCACGCTGCTTCAGTGGCTGCCTCTGGATCCATGCGGTCGTCTGCATACCAAGTTTGATGCAGCTTGAAACTCTTACCAGTAGCAGGCATAAATTGCCACAAGCCAACTGCCCCCACCCGGCTTCTTGCTCTAGGGTTGAGGCCAGACTCTACAATTGCCAAATATTTTAATTCATCGGGCATATTGTGCTTAGCAAGATATTTTTCGAAAAGAGGAAAATAAATATTCATTTTCCTTGCTACCATTCTGGTGTATTCCCTTTCTCTTACAGTGAAATAATCTACGAAAATTTTAACTCGATCATTCATTTCCAAGCTTACGGAGGAGGGAATACTGGCCATTCGCTTGCTAATTTCTTCGTAGCTAGCATCAGGTATGTAATCAAACATTAGCGGACTAGTGTATAGATCTTCCTCTATAATTTCCGCGTTAGGGATTGCTTGTTTGGCCTGTGAGAAACAAATCGACGATGTAATTAAAACTACAGAAATTGTCCCAAGTGCTTTTGCGAAAATATTTCTCTTTCTCATGGCCATAATTTAGTTCATTTTAAGTAAATAATGGCTGAATGCCATAATCTCTCCTTCATTAAAAGCCTTCCCTACGATTTGTAAACCTATGGGTAAACCTTGTGAGTCATTTCCAATAGGAATGGAGATTCCTGGCAAACCGCATACTGATGCTTGAACGGTATAAATGTCAGCAAGATACATTTCTATTGGGCTTTTATTATTTTCACCCAGTTTGAATGCTGTGGTTGGAGTGGTTGGGGTCAGCAAAAAGTCATACTTCTCAAGAATTGATTCGGTGTATTCCTTTATCAACCTCCTCACCTTTAAAGCTTTGATATAATAAGCATCGTAATAACTAGCACTTAAAACGAAGGTGCCAAGTAAAATTCTTCTTTTCACCTCTTCTCCGAATCCTTCCGACCGAGAGTTTTTGTACATAGCTTCTAGGCTATTTGCATTCGGGCTTCTATATCCATATCTCACGCCATCAAATCGTGAAAGATTGGAGCTGGCTTCTGCGGTAGTTAAGATATAATAAGTCGGTAGTAGATAGTCTAAGTAAGGAAAAGTAACTTCTTCAACTACATGGCCTTTAGCTTTTAATTGGGCAATTTTATCCAATGTGGCTTTTTTTACTTCTTCATTTAACCCTTCACTCTCAAGGGTTTCCTTTATGTATGCGATTTTGGCAGTTCCTTCAAATGCAAGATTTTTACTATAGTTTGGGACTTCCTTCCTCGACACCGTGCTATCATTCTCATCAGCACCGGCAATCACTTCTAAAATCAAGGCGATATCTTCTATTGATTTGCCGAAAATCCCGATTGAGTCAAAGGAAGACGCATAAGCAATCAAACCATATCGGCTGATTCTGGAATAGCTTGGTTTTAAACCAATGACACCACAGAAAGCCGCAGGTTGTCTTACGGAACCTCCCGTATCAGATCCCAAGGATATCAAACACATATCTGCTTGCACAGCGACGGCTGAGCCGCCAGATGAGCCTCCTGGAACTCTTTCGGGATCAGCAGCATTTTTTACTGGCCCGAAATATGAATTCTCGTTGGAGGATCCCATGGCAAATTCATCGCAATTGTTTCTGCCTATTATGATAGCATCTTCATCAATTAATCGCTGAACAGCAGTTGCATTGAATTGAGCTTCAAACTTATCGAGTATATGACTTCCTGCCTGGACACCGTGATTTTTATAGCAGAGCACATCCTTAAGTGACACCACTACTCCAGCTAATTTGCCCGCTCTGCCTTCCTTTATTTTCAAGTCAATCTCCGTAGCTTTCAAAAGTGCTTCATCAGCGTAGACTTCTACAAAAGCATTTAGTGCCGTGTTTTTTTCAATGGTAAGTAAGTAATTTTCAACAAGTTGTTTACAGGAAATGTCTCCTGATTCGATGTCTTTTCGAATGGAACTTAGCGAGTGGTAGGTTTTCAATCCTTAATTGATTTTTTGGTTTCTTTTACGTTTTCATCTATTTCATCTCGTACTTCTTTGGTAGCATCTTTGAATTCTCTGATGCCTTTGCCAAGACCACGAGCCAGCTCAGGGATACGCTTAGCTCCAAAAAAGATTAGAATAAGTAAACCTATAAGTACAAGCTCTCCTCCACTTGGAACCCATACAAGAATTGAACTTAGAATGTTGCTTAAAATTAGCATTGGATTAAAATTTAGGATGTAATTTTAGTGTAAATATACAGAATAAAGAAAAGGCTTACCAACATTTGGATTGACCTTTTGCTTCACCAAACAAAACGAGTGAGCAGAAGAAATAATTCAGATGATCTAAAACTCCTTTATCCCCGTAAGAAATTACTAACTAAGGTGTTTGTTCGATAGTAAACAATCATTTTCTGATAAGCCAATCCTGAGGATTCTGAGCTTGAGTACTTTTCCAGATTTGGAATTGGATTTCTGTGAGCCCGTTGGAGCTAGTATGAAGTTCCCCAATACTTTCCATGGCCTTTACCTTTTGACCATTCTTCACAAAAACCTTTTCTAATCTTGCATAAACCGAATAGAATTCGCCATGCTTCACGATGACTACCGTATTCATCCCAGGCACTGATGCTATGGATGTTACCTCCCCATCAAAAACACTTCTGACAATCGCATTGGGCTCTGTTCGTATATCTACTCCATCATTTGGAATGGTAATTCCTTTTAAAGTAGGGTGGGGCTGATTGCCAAATTTTTGCGATACAAAGCCTGAACCAACAGGCCAAGGAAGTCTATTTTTATTATCAGAAAATACAGCCGATAATCGAATGCTTTCTTCCTCAAGGTTTTTAGAATCTGCCTCACTCACATTACTCTTGGCTCTGGATCTACGCTCCATTTCTCTTTTTACCACATCAGCGATCAGTGTATTTAATTTTTCGACGGAATTCTTTCTTTCAGTCAAGTCTTTTTTTAATTGACTTTCCCTTTTGGAGAGAGAGTTGAGCGCGTCTTGTTGTTTTTTCTTGAACCCTTGCAAGGTTTGATTCTGGGCAAGCCTCTCTTTCAATAATTGGTTTTGTTCCTCCCGCTTTTTCTGCGCAGTCAATAATTCTCCTCGAAGGCTTTCTTGTACTCTACTTATTGTTTCAGCTTGTTTTCTTCGTGCATCACCATATTGCTGCATATATGTATAGCGCATATAAAACTGATAGAAGGACTTTGATGAAAATAAATACATCAATTCATTCACACCGCTTTGGCTTTTTGATGTGGCATAAATCATCGAGGCATATTCCTCTTTCAGGTTACCTAATTCTCTCTCAAAAGCAGTAATTTTATCTAGGTTTACTCTAATTTCCCTGTCCAGGAGCGTTACTTCTTGATTGATACTCGAAATTAATTCCTGTTGGGTTTCAACTTGCTTGTTGATGGAATTGAGTTCGCTTAAGGTTGTTTTTTTTTCTAGCGTTGTCTTAGAAAGGATACTTTCAATTTCCCTTATTTTGGTAATTATACTTGCTTTTTGTTTTTCTAATTCAGTTCGATTTTGGGAAAAGGCGGGAGGTAAAAAAAGCCAAAATGAAATAAAAAAAGCGAAACTAAATGCGCGTATAGCGATCGGGAATGCTAAAGGGGAATGTAAGTGCTTCTGTGCTGATTTCAACCCTATTGTGTTCAATTTGGATGGTAGTTTTTTGTTTTTTTCCACTTACTCCATAATTCAAAGATACAGCACTTTTGAAAGGAATCGGCATCCCACTTACTTTTTCATAGCTTTCAAAACGCATTTTCAATGAATTATTGATAGGTTTTTGAATAATTTCTACGTTTTCTAACTTCATAATGCCGGCATGTATGAAATTTTCGACTAAGAGATTTGCCAATTGTTGCTTCACTTCCCAAACGTTCCCTTTCCTATTTATCTTATCTTTTGCCTGCAAAGGAAAGGGCATATTTCCCAAAAATATTTCTTGAAGGATATTGTAATCTACATAAAAATTGAATCGACGAGTCAAACTTGGATAATCAAAAATGGAATAGGTTCGGTTGATTCTATCCATAATGGCCACTTCATTTTTGGTCACCAGTACTCTGCCAGCTTCTATTCCTAAAGCCGCCGTAATGGTCATCCAAATTACGCTATCTTGCTTTATACGGATACTACCCGTCCCACTCAAGCTTTGATTAGGGGTCTCAAATTTGATTTTGCTGCGAGTGCTCAGGTAATTGAAGTTGGTCTCTGGTAATTCAAAAGTTGCTTTGCCTTCACTGGAGCCTATGGGCGAAGATTTTCTGGAACAAGAAGAAATGAAAAGTAATAAGAAAGCGAAAATCAGTAAGGAGTTCTTACTCATATAATTTACCTTCTGTAATTTTTTTATCGATCCATTCTGAAACATTGCCTAAACTTTTTGCTTTTATCCACTGCTCTATCGCTAGGTCATCTTTCCCTAGCTTGAAGAGCACATCTCCGTAATGTTCAACAATTGTGCCGTTGGCAGCACCTTCAGTAGATTTAAGGGCGTCTATCAAAATCGGCAAGGCCTTTTCATACTCCTTAAGTTTGTAGAGTACCCAAGCATGGGTGTCCAAGAAGTTTGGATTCTTTGGGTTTGTTTTGATCAAATGTGAAGAAAGTTCCTTTGCTTTATCCAAATTTTCTTCCCGTAGCGACAAGTAATAACTATAATTATTCAATACATAACTATCGTTTGGGTCAATTAAGAGTGCATTTTCATACTTCTCATCCGATTTCTTGTAATTTTTTGCTCCATTATAGGCATCTCCTAGATTCCCTAAAAAGAGCAGCATCAGCTCATCATTATTAGCGGCATATATTAAACCTGTTTCGAACATGCTGATTGCCTCTGCGAAATCTCCTTTTCTCATTTTAGCCGATCCATTGAAAAAGTAGAGATTGGCTACATTAGGAAAGTATTCAAGTGCTTTTTCTGAGAATGTATCTAAGTCATCTATTTTATCAAATTGTAGCTGAAGGCTAAGGATATTTTGCCATACTTGAAAATTGGAAGCATCGATATTGATAGATTTGATATAGGATTCTAATGCTTCTTGTGGTCGATTTATTTTAAATAGAAAATCTGCATACAGGCCATGTGCAGCAGCATTTTCATTATGCACATTGACCAAGGTGACAGCCAACTCTGATACAAAAGGCTCCAATTCCAAGTTTGGGAGCATTTCTATATAATTGCCAACAATTTGAATCTTATTTCTGATGTCTAGTTGGGCATCGTTAAATGCAATCAGTAAGTTTTCTTTGGCATCTATTTCTGAGCCCTGCATTCTATCGGTTTCAGCGAGCATCAGCCTTACTTCTGCTGACTCGCCTTGTTTGGCTAAATAATCTTCTAAGTATTCGGCAGCTTCATTCGATCTTTTAAGGCTAATCAAAATATTCGATAAAGCGATGATGAATGAAGGTTCGTCTGGATAGGCCTGGGTAAGCTTTAATCCTTCATTAATGGCATCTTCAGGACGATTTTGTTGAAGCAGGATTTTTTGTTTTTCTGAAATAATCTCTGGAGTAATCCCGAGTGTTTCTTCTGCTTTTTCCAGAGCAAATAATGCTTTTTCGTTGTAGTTTAGGTAGATGTAAATTTCAGCTAAGTCAGCATACACATCAATTGCTTGAGGATTAGCTTCCAAAAGGCTTTCATAGAAATTTGCCGATTCTGTGAAATTACCCATTTCTCTATGGATTTCTGCCGCGAGTTCGTAATAGTAACGATTACCTTGCTCTTTTTTTAGTGCTTTATCAATGTAGATTAATGCTTCACTTGTGTTGCCCTGAATGTTTTGAATTTGCGCAATTTTATAATTGATCGCGGCATTATCTGGATACAATTCGGCGGCGAGTTTGAAGCTTTGTAAAGCACTGGTAAAATCTTCTAGCAGGTAAAATTTTTGACCATCGATAAAGTATCCTTCAGCCTGCGCATTTTTCTCCTTTTCACTTCCTGCATTATTTTTGGCCATTATGTTATTTACATCCTGAGCCACCAAGGTGGAGGATAAGAAAATACTCAACAGCCCTATAATCAGGTGCTTTTTAATCTGAAATGTGGTTGTAATCTCCAACGCTTAAATCTCCTGCTTTTTTACGTATTATGGCATAATTGCCTATCATACTGTTCTCCAAAACTACTTTCGATATTTCGGAATGAGTCTGAATAATTGATTTTTCGATTCTGGAATCAACCACTTTAGAATAGTCTCCAAGGGAAACATATGGTCCAATAACTGAATTTATGACTTGCACATTTTCTCCCACATAAACGGGAGGAATGATTATCGAGTTCTTGATTTCTGCACTTTCGGCAATTAAATGGCTGTCTTTTATATATTCGAGGTATCTACTATTTGTATGAATAGTAGCATTTTTATTTCCACAATCTAGCCACTCGGTTACAGCACCTGGCTTGAAATTGGTGCCGGATTTTTTCATGTTTTCTAAGGCGTTGGTAATCTGGTACTCTCCTTTGTCTTGGATACTATTATCTATAAGATATTGTAACTGCCCTCTTAGATAGGCTCCATCTTTGAAATAGTATATGCCTATAATTGCCAAATCAGACACAAATTGTTGTGGTTTTTCTATGAAATCAGTAATCGTACCCTTCTCGTTTACTTTCACTACTCCAAATGGCCTTGGGTCTTCAACTTTTTGCACCCAAATAATACCATCTTCATTGTTATCTAGTATGAAGTCAGCTTTAAAAAGAGTATCAGCAAAAGCAACTATAGTATTGCCTTGTAAATGCTCTTGAGCACAAAGTATAGCATGAGCAGTACCTAAAGCTTCCTCTTGATAATGGATGCTGCCTTTTGCTCCTACGCTTCGAGCAATTTCGAGCAATTGTTTTTCGACTTTATTTCCAAAGTGGCCGACTACAAAGGCTACATGGTCGATATTGTTTTGAGCAACTTTTGCAATGTCTTCAACCAATCGCTGCACGATTGGTTTGCCTGCGATGGGTACGAGCGGTTTTGGAATAGTAAGGGTATGAGGTCTCATTCGTTTGCCCATTCCTGCCATTGGTACGATTATATTCATATCAATTTTTAATTATCTATTTCAACTTTATTTAGTTCCAGTACTGCCGTATCCTCCCGCACCCCTTTCAGTAGTGCTGAGTTCAGTTTCGCTCTCCCAAATTATTTGCTCATGCCTAGCTACCACCATTTGTGCAATTCTTTCTCCATTCTTTATCTCAAACGGCTCATTAGAAAGATTTATTAACAGCACCTTTATTTCACCTCTGTAATCTGCATCGATTGTACCTGGGCTATTGAGCACAGTGATGCCATATTTATAGGCTAAACCACTTCTGGGCCTTACTTGTGCTTCGTAGCCGGCGGGGAGCTCTATAAAAAGTCCAGTACCAATGAGCCTGCGCTCCAAAGGTTTTAGAATTTCGGTACGCTCTAGGTTTGCTCTCAAATCCAACCCTGCCGAAAGCTTAGTTTGGTAATCAGGTAGAGCATGCTGTGAATGATTAATAACCTTAACGTTCATTTGTTTTCAGGGATTTTAATCTCTTTTTTTCTATCAAAAATACGACTAATAAAAATGCGATGATCACCAAAAGATGAAAGGATGTCGCCATTAGCTGAGAACTTAATTGTATTTGCATCACAGCATAAGTGAGTGCTAGTGTAACGGAAATATAGCCCAAATCAGCCCAAATTCGGTAAGGAATTGGATAATATTTCTGTCCAAAGTAAAAACAAACCAAGGTCATTGATGAATAGCAACCCACAGAGGCTAAAGCGCTGCCGACGTATCCGAATTTTGGCACTAATACGATATTTAAAATAATGGTGGCTACCGCACCTAATACCGTAATCCACGTTCCGAAATATGTTTTGTCTGATAGTTTAAACCAAATAGAGAGGTTGTAATAAACTCCCAAAAAGAGATATGCTAATAATAATAGAGGAACCATTTCCAGCCCTTCTCGGTAATCGGGTCTGCGAAGTAAAAGACCAATAATATCTAAATTGATGCTTACTGCCAATAAAATGAAGCAGCCTAAAATCACAAACCAATGCATAGCATCGCTAAAAAGAGCGGGAGATTCCTTGTCTTTGGCTCTGGAAAAAAAGAAGGGTTCTGAGGCATAGCGAAATGCTTGTACGGTGAGATTCATAAACACCGCTAATTTGAAACAAGCTCCGAAAATTCCCAAGGCTTCTTGGCTTGTTCTCCCTGGATAAAATCCTTCTGGGAGTAATTCCTCGAATAGTACTCGGGAGAGCATATCATTGGTGACCCCAGCCAAACCTAGAAAAAGGAGTGGATAAGCATATTTGAGGATGGGTTTGAGGGTTTCCAAATCAATTTGAAACCGGAGTCGAGCGAGGTATGGACTCAAGAAAAGTAGCAAAAAGGCATTTGCAATAAGGTTGGAAATGAAAACGTATTCAATTCCATAATTTGGATTGTAAAAGGTAGCTATTACTTCCTTGAATTGCGGGAGGAATTCGCCATCCCAAATGCCTTTGCAAATCACGATGAAAAATAGATTTAGGCCGATATTAATCCCAATATTTCCCAGTTTGGCTCCTACAAAAGCTAAAGTCTTTCTTCGCAAGCGCAGTTGGGCAAAAGGGATGGCTACAAAAGCATCTATCGCAAGAATGGCAGCAAACCAATACACAAAATGCTCATTGCCTTCATAGCCAATCGCATTGATGATAGGGGTAGCAAAGCCTACCATAAGGCCTGAGAAAACAAGGCTACTGAGTAAAATAGAAGTTGTGGTAGTGTTATATACCTTTTGCTCATTTTTGGGATTTGCTGCCGCAAAACGGAAATAAGCAGTTTCAAGGCCGTAAGTATATAAGACATTCAAAAAGGCAACAAAAGCATACACCTTGGTCACCACTCCATACTCTCCTGTGGCAAATACAGTTGTGTAGAATGGTACGAGCAGATAGTTGAGCAATCGGCCAACTATACTGCTCATTCCATACAAGGCGGTATCCCCCGCTAGTTTCTTAAGTGGATTCATTCCGCCAAGTATTTGTTAGGTATTGCGAATTTATTCTCCTTTGAATTCAGCTTTTCTTTTTTCTAAAAAGGCCGTAGTACCTTCTTTAAAGTCGGCAGTCTTGCAGCAAATTCCAAAACCATTTGCTTCTGTTTGGAAGCCATCTTCCTTTGGATGGTAAACTGCATTTACACAATCTATTACTAATCCAATAGCTATGGGAGCTTTTGACATAATTGTGTGTAAGATTGATGTCGCTTTAGCAATGGCTTCTTCTTTGTCTGCACATACATGATTAACCAAGCCATGATTTAAAGCCTGTTCAGCATTGATTACCTCACCCGTCATCATCCATTCTAGTGCTTTTCCTTTGCCTACTAATTGGGAGAGCCTTTGCGTGCCTCCATAGCCTGGAATTAACCCAAGGTTCACTTCTGGCTGGCCAAATTTTGCTCTCTCTACTGCAATACGCATGTGGCAAGCCATAGCTAGCTCGCAACCGCCTCCCAATGCAAAGCCATTGACTACAGCAATTACTGGTTTTGGACAATTCTCAATCATTTGAAATACTTCTTGGCCACTTTCACTGAATTTACGGCCATTTACTTCGTTCAAGCCAGCGATTTCTGATATGTCCGCACCTGCGGCAAATGCCTTTTCTCCAGCACCCGTTAAGATTACAGCTTTGATATCTTTACTGTCCAATACCAGATTAAAAACGTCATTGATTTCTGCAATTGTACCAACATTAATGGCGTTTAGTTTGTCAGGTCTATTTAAGGAAATAGTGAGAATACCATCTGTATTGCTAACGCTTATGTTTGAAAATTCCGTCATCGATTCGTGTATTAGATTTGGTCAAATGTTTAATAGTCGATGCAAAGTTAAAGAAAATTGCTTGGCAAGCACCTCTATTATTCTTCTTGATAGATTTTTTGGTTTTGGGATTTGATTAAATCGAGACTGTTCTTCGTAGGTTATTTAGGTTAATCATTCGTATTGATTAATTTTGTGGCTTCTTATCAAGCCCGCCATAATTCTAAACGATAAAACCTAATTTATATGTCTTCAAAAACCAAAATTACCGTAGCCTACGGCGATGGTATAGGGCCCGAAATAATGTCAGCCACATTGAAAATTCTTGATGCCGCGGGCGCTAGAATCGAAACGGAAGTTATCGAAATCGGCGAAAAGGTTTATTTGAAAGGCATTACATCCGGAATTGAAGAAAGTTCTTGGGAATCGCTCTCCCGCACCAAAGTATTTTTGAAGGCACCTATTACTACTCCGCAAGGTGGTGGTTTTAAGAGCTTAAATGTAACCACCCGCAAAACACTCGGCCTTTATGCCAACGTAAGGCCGTGTCGAAGTTTTCATCCTTTTGTGAAAACCAATCACCCAGAAACTGATATGGTAATTGTGCGTGAAAATGAAGAAGATCTTTATGCAGGTATTGAATACCGCCAAACGCAAGAAGTGACAGAAGCTTTAAAATTAGTCTCAAGACCTGGTAGCGAAAAAATCATTCGCTATGCATTCGAATATGCCAGAAAATATGGCCGCAAGAAAGTGACTTGTATGAGTAAGGATAATATCATGAAAATATCTGATGGATTATTCCATCAAATTTTCAATGAATTAGCCGTAGAATACCCAGAAATTGAGACGAATCATATAATTATCGATATTGGATCTGCTCTGATTGCCGATCGCCCGGAAATGTTCGATGTGATTGTGACCCTAAATCTTTATGGTGATATTATCTCCGACATAGCCGCACAAATTACTGGCTCAGTCGGTCTTGGTGGCAGCGCAAATATTGGAAATAATATGGCAATGTTTGAAGCCATTCATGGCTCCGCACCTGATATTGCTGGAAAAAGTATTGCAAATCCTTCTGGCCTACTCAATGCCGCTATCATGATGCTTGTTCATATAGGTCAGCCAGATATTGCTGAGAAAGTGAGCAATGCATGGATGAAAACCATTGAGGATGGAGTGCATACAAGTGATATTTTCAAGGAGAATCTAAGCAAAGTAAGAGCGACGACAGCTTCATTTGCTGACGCAGTGATCGAAAGATTAGGACAAATGCCAAATACCATGGTTCCTGCCAAATTCGAATCACACGCCAAAGAAGCCGTGAAGGCGCTGAAAGACAGGCCATTCGAAAAAAAGGAACTTGTGGGCGTGGATGTATTTTTAGATTGGACAGCAGACAATCGAAATCCAAACGTACTGGGTGAGAAAATGAGAAAGATAAGCGGTGAAGGCCTTACACTCAATATGATTAATAATAGAGGAGTAAAGGTGTATCCCGGCGGGAAATCAGAAACCTTCTGCTCGGATAGTTGGCGATGTAGATTCAATGCTACTACTGAAACCTGCACGCATCAGCAAGTGATAAAATTATTAGAGAGAATCACAGATGCAGGCCTGGATTTCGTCAAAGTAGAGCATCTTTATACCTTCAACGGAGTTCGCGGGTACTCTTTAGGCCAAGGAGAATAAAAAGGATTGTAAGGAAAACAAAAGAGGCTGCCCAAAATGGGTAACCTCTTTTGTTTTTAGAAGGTCCCAATCAAAGGCGGGAGGTTATCTAATATATCTTTTACCATTGTAGCAAGATTGTACTCTGGCTTCCAATTCCAATCTTCTCTAGCAGTCGAATCGTCAATGCTATTTGGCCAACTATTAGCAATTGCTTGGCGGGAATCTGGATTGTAGTGGATGTCGAAATCAGGATAATGCTTTTTTATTTCTTCAAAAATATCTTCTGGGCCAAAGCTGAGTGCTCCCACGTTGTAGCTAGAGCGTATTTTTACATTTTCGCTCGGTGCTTCCATCAAATCGATAGTAGCCTTAATCGCATCAGGCATGTACATCATGGGCAATAGAGTACCCTTATCCAAAAAGCAATCAAATGATTTGCCTTCAATGGCTTTGTGGAATATGTCTACAGCATAATCTGTCGTACCTCCACCGGGCAATGATTTGTACCCGATCAGCCCTGGATAGCGCAGACTTCTTACATCGAGCCCGTATCTTAAAAAATAATACTCACACCATCTCTCCCCAGCCAATTTGCTGATGCCATACACAGTACTAGGATCCATTACGCAATTTTGAGGTGTATTTTCAATGGGTGTGTTAGGGCCAAATACAGCAATTGAGCTTGGCCAATAGATCTTATTTAATTTTTTTTCTCGGCCAAGTTCCAACACATTTAGCAGCGACTTCATGTTTAAGTCCCAAGCCCAAAGTGGATTTTTCTCTCCTGTAGCAGATAGGATAGCTGCCAAGAGGTAAATTTGGGTTATTTCGTACTTATCAATAAATGCACTAATGGTGGCTTTGTCCATTGCATCTAATGTTTCGAACGTTAACTCAGCAAATATTTTTCTAGACGTATCATTAATATCTGTTGCTATTACGTTGGCAGAGCCATGTAGCTTTGCAAGTGCAAGCGTAAGTTCAGAGCCTAATTGACCTCCGGCACCAATTACCAGAATTTTTTCCATGTTAATTTTGGGTAAAATGTTTGTTTTGGGTCCTCAAAATTACAAATCTTAAGCAAACCATCGTTTAAAATATCTATTAGCTTATGGGCAGTCTTCTTTTTATTTTTGGGGATGTATCCAAGTTTTGAAGATTACTTACGTACCAAAAGGATTGACTCGGCAAAGTTGAAGAAAGCTAAACCGCAGCTTTGGCAGGAATGGGAGCAGCAATACGAGCAATTAAATCCGGTAAGTTTTACAGATCAGAAACTTTATTTAATCAATCCTCTTCGACGAGCGTTTCCATTGATAGAAAACCAAGAGAATTGAATGTAAAAAGAATTTGAGCATTTGAGGCGTATTCAATAAATATATGTAGAATATCCTCCCGCTTTTTGTCATTATAAACAAACTAATAAACTCATGTATAGTACACTAAAAGAAAAATTGAATAAAGAGCTGCAAGAAATTAAAGAGGCAGGTCTTTATAAATCAGAAAGAATAATAACGACTCCACAGGGAGCTAATATCAAAACCATTGAGGGTCGCGAGGTTATAAACTTTTGTGCAAATAACTATCTCGGCTTATCCTCGGATCCTAAAGTAATAGAAGCGGCCAAGAATACAATTGATACGCATGGTTTTGGAATGTCATCTGTTCGCTTCATTTGTGGTACGCAGGATATTCATAAAGAATTGGAAGAGAAGATTTCCACGTTTTTAGGAATGGAAGATACCATTTTGTATGCAGCGGCTTTTGATGCAAATGGTGGAGTTTTCGAACCGCTATTTGGACCTGAGGATGCAATTATTTCTGATTCTTTAAATCACGCTAGTATAATAGATGGTGTAAGACTATGCAAAGCAATGCGTTATCGATACAACCATAATGATATGGCCGATTTGGAGCGCAAACTGATTGAAGCGAATGAGGCAGGAGCAAAGGAAAAAATAATCGTAACCGATGGCGTATTCTCAATGGACGGAACGATTGCTAAATTAGATGAAATATGTGACCTAGCGGATAAGCATAATGCTTTGGTCATGACAGATGAATGCCACTCGACAGGTTTTGTGGGTAAAACTGGTCGCGGAGTTCATGAATTTAGAAATGTGATGGATAGGGTGGATATCATTACTGGGACCTTAGGTAAAGCGTTGGGTGGAGCTTCTGGCGGCTTTACTTCGGGCAAAAAGGAGATAGTCGAAATTCTTCGTCAGCGATCAAGACCTTATTTATTTAGCAATACCCTTGCGCCGTCCATTGTGGGAGCATCTATTGCTGTATTTGATAGACTAAGCGAGACGACAGAATTGAGAGATAGGCTTGAGGAAAACACCAAATACTTTAGAGAGAAAATGACCGATGCTGGGTTTGATATTAAGCCTGGTGAGCATGCCATCGTGCCAATAATGTTATATGAGGCTCCTTTGGCTCAGCAATTTGCAGAGAAGCTATTAGCGAAAGGTATTTATGTTGTTGGTTTCTACTATCCAGTGGTGCCAAAAGGGCAGGCTAGAATACGTGTGCAGATTTCAGCTATTCATTCAAGGGAGCATTTGGATAAAGCGATACATGCTTTTATAGAAGTGGGTAAGGAACTCAAGGCATTGAAATAGCCTACAATCGATAAAGATTAATTAGCGGATTCTGGTTCTCCCAGAGCCGCTATTTTTTTGCCTTTATCTTTATCTGATTTCACATCGGTAGAGGGGCTGCTTCCCTCATCAAACTCATCTTCGAATAAGTATCTATGAATTCGTTGCCTCGCTTCTTGAGGAGATAAATTGGAATAGATGACACCATTTCGAGAGGTACTTATTTGACCTGTTTCTTCCGACACAATCAAAACTAAGGTATCGGTAGATTCGGTCATTCCTATGGCGGCGCGATGTCTCAGCCCTAGCTGCGCAGGGAGATTTTCCCGCTCAGTGACTGGTAGAATACATCTTGCCGCTTTGATTCTGTTCTCGTAGATCACTACTGCGCCATCGTGCAAAGGGCTGTATTTATTGAATATTGCCAACAATAGTCTTTTGGAAATTTCCGCATCCATTATATCGCCTGACTCTTGATAGAATTTCAATTCTGAGCTTTTTGAAAAAACAATCAATGCACCTGTATTACTACCTGCCATAATTTTAGAAGCTTCAATAATCGGAGTGATATTGGTTGCCCCCGCATTATTCCTTTTCCCGAAAATGTTTGCAAATATATTCTCCCTATTTAGAGCGGTGGTCTTACCTATAATTAGCAAAAATTTCCTGATTTCTTGTTGGAACAGAATGATAGCAGCCAGTACGCCTACACTCATAAATTGCCCAAGGATACTTGAAAGGAGCTCCATTTGAGCAGCTCGAACCACCAAATAAATCAAGTAGAGGGAGAGTAAGCCAAGGAATACTCTTAAAGCAACACTGCCCTTCAGTAGCTTGTAAAGTTGAAATATAAGGAATCCCACCGCTAAGATATCTAGCAGGTCAATCCACCGAATGTCGAGAAAGCCTATTTTGAAAACGTATATCAATGTATTATTTTTTCTACTAATTTAATTGTCTGCTTTGCTTCTTTCACATCGTGAACCCTAATTATTTTTGCTCCATTCATAATGGCTATTGTGTTTAAAACGGTTGTTCCATTCAGAGCGTCGTCAGGGCTCACTTCTAAAAATTTCCAAGTCATGGATTTTCTTGACACTCCCACCAAGATGGGGCAATCTAAAATATTAATATAACTTAATTTCTTAAGTAAATTAAAATTTTGATCTAAAGATTTCGCAAAGCCATACCCAGGATCAATTATTATCTCCTTTATTCCTAACTCTTTTGCCAAATATAATCGTTCCTGCAAGTGTAAAATGACTTCCGGAATAAAATTGTCATAATGTGTAAGACTTTGCATGGTCTTCGGGTTGCCCTTAATATGCATGAGAATATACGGAATATTCATAGCAGCCACTACGGGCATCATCTGAGCATCTAATGTGCCTCCACTGATATCATTTATCATTAATGCCCCATTATCAAAACCTGCCTTGGCCACATCTGCTCGGTAAGTATCTATTGATACGATTAGCTCTGGAAATTCCTTGATTATTAGGGAAGTTACCATTTCAATTTGACTTATTTCCTTCGAAAGAGGAATTTCATCTGCTCCAGGCCTTGTAGATTGGGCGCCTATATCAATAATATCTACACCCTCCCGAGTCATTTCTTCAACTCTTTTGATAATTTGCAGTTCAGTTAGATATTTGCCGCCATCAAAAAATGAATCTGTGGTGATATTCAAAATACCCATTACCTTAGTCTGCTGGATATCAAACAAGCGACCATTGAGGTTGAGTGTAGATTTTGAAGAGAAAATAGTTTCTTTTCCTTGAAGCACCTTATTTTAAAAAAAAAGATTTTGAATGCAAGACCTAACCAAAAGCCAAACGATTGGCGAATATAAAGAAGTTATTAAGGCCTGTAAAGAACTTTTTGAAAAGAAGACGAGAGATTACGGCACTTCATGGCGGATATTGCGATTGCCGTCAATTACTGACCAGATTTATATCAAAGCGCAGCGATTACGGTCTATTCAAGACAAAGGAATGCAATTGGTGGATGATGACCCGAAATTAGAATTTATCGGCATTATAAATTATTCGGTTATGGCCATTATACAAATTCAATTACTAAACGACCAAAGAATGGAAATTCCATTTGAAGAACTTGGGCCACTTTATGATGCCGTTGTGGACGAGAATATATCATTACTATCGAAAAAAAACCATGATTATGGCGAGGCCTGGCGAGAAATGCGCGTAAGTTCTATCACTGATATTATCCTTATGAAGCTTCTAAGAGTAAAGCAAATTGAAAATAATAAAGGGAAAACAATCGTCTCTGAAGGCATCAAAGCAAATTATCAAGACATGATAAATTATGCTGTGTTTTCATTAATCCTTGATAAAAGCAGTAAACTATGAGTATGATAACAGAGTTTTTTAGATGGTTTACGGGCTTATTATTTATTTTTTCAGGCTTGATCAAAGTAAATGATCCTGTAGGGACATCCATTAAGTTGTCAGAATATTTCGAAGTATTTTCACTTGATATAGCTCCTTTTTTCAGATCCTTTGTGCCATACTCCTTATATCTAGCCGTATTTTTATGTGTGGTCGAAGTAGTATTAGGATTGGCTTTACTGATAAGGTATAGACCAAAGCTCACAACAAGCGTACTGTTGGGAATGATTTTGTTTTTCACTTTCCTCACATTTTATTCTGCCTATTTCAATAAGGTTACAGACTGTGGTTGTTTTGGCGATGCCATTAAACTCACTCCTTGGGAATCGTTCTACAAGGACTTAATATTACTCTTTACTATTTCCTGGCTATTTTTTGCCAGACATAGAGCTGTAAAGCCAGAAAATCAAGCCACCCGCCATTTGGCAATCATTTTGACGACCCTGCTTAATTTAGCTATCGCTTATTATGCTATTGCACATTTACCATTTATTGATTTCAGAGCTTTCAAGGTTGGTACGCATATTCCTACCAACATGCTGCCTTCTGCAGAATTGCAGTACCAGTACATTATGTCTAAGAATGGTGAAGAAATGGTTTTTGATGAGTACCCATCAGATGAGTCTTTGGAGTTTAAGGAAATGGTATTGAAAAACCCTGAAGCACAACCAAAAATTACCGAATACAATATTTGGAATGATGAGGGTGATTGGACGCAGTATACGTTGGAGGGAAATAAAATGATTGTGATGATAACAGACACTGAAAAGGTAAACTTACGTAGTTTTCGAACCATTAATATTTCGATTGAGGGCTTAAAAGCCTCTGATATTGAAGTAATAGCAATCACTTCAAGTGAGCGACAAATGTTTGAAAATTTTAGGCATGAAGTTCAATTAGCTATTCCTTATTATTATGGCGACGCTACAGTACTGAAAACCATGATCCGCTCCAATCCAGGCCTTATTTTTCTGAAGAATGGTGAGGTGAAAGCAAAGTATCACTACAACGATGTGCCTTCTGCGGAAGAAATTAGAGAGCTTTATGCGCGATAAGATTTTCTTAATCGGAATGCCCGGTACAGGAAAAACCACTTTTGGGATGCAGTTGGCTCAACATTTAGAGTGCGTGTTTTTCGACTTAGATTATGAGATAGAGCGGGAGGAAGGCAAGACTGCTTCTCAAATTTTTGGTTCTTTCGGCGAACCTCACTTCCGTGAATTAGAGAAGAAAAAACTTACTCAATTTATTCAAAATGAACAAAAGTCATTTGTATTAGCCACAGGAGGAGGTACTCCATGTTTTTACAATAATTTACAATTAATGATGGACTCGGGCGAGGTTATTCATGTATATACAGATATTCCATCCTTAGCCAAGCGACTCAAAAGAAAGATAGGGTCAAGACCATTGTTAAAGGGAAAGAACGTTCTGGATGCGCTAAATACAATATGGAGTGCAAGAAGAGAATTTTATGAAATGGCGCATCATGAGTATGATGCGAAGAATCAGTCTATACCCGATTTTTTGGAAATTATGCAGAGTGAAAAAGGCTCCAAATAGAAACCTTTAATTGGTAATCGTTGTTTTTTAGAAATTTAATCCAAATGTGAGAAAGGCTCGAGTATTTCGGTCTTGAATTTTCACATTAGGCTGGGTTCCGTTGAATAACGTATACGGGCTGTACGAATTATTAGTGAAATTATGAACGACGGCTAAATCAAAAAAGTATCGCTGCATTCTAACACCCAATCCGCCTGATATTGATGAAATACTTCGGTTCACATTATCTTCTAAGGTCGTTGGATCTTGATAGTAGCCATACCCACCTCGCACACGAAAAATGTTGTACCTATATTCGCCACCAATTTTCAGGTTTACTGCACTTGAATAAAGGTTTGCTATCGTTTGGTTGTCCGACGATAAGTCAATTTCTAATGAGCTTAGGTTGGCCTGAGAGTAATCTACATATTCAATGTCAGCTGAAATAAAGCCATTTTTACCGAGGATAAAGCTTGCTCCAGCGTTGACCCTCCACGGAGTGCGCATTCTGTAATTAGTAAGAAAAACATCTGAAACTGAGGTGAGTTCTCTTAATATAGTGTCTCCAGGGACAAAATTATAATTATCATAATTGGCTACAATGCCGTTTGAGAATTCTTCATCCAAATTGTACCAGGTGGGTGATATGATTGAGGCTCCTAGTCTTACATTATCATTTAATTTTGCAATAGCTCCAAGATTGAAATTGAATCCGTTTCCCGAAATAAAGATGTCTTCGTACGTAAGGAGATCTAACAATGGTTCACCTTCAAAAAACTCTCTATAGTCTTTGGAGCTGTTGTATTCAAGGGTAGTAATACCAATTCCTCCACCGAAGTAAAATTTATTGTCATAATTCCCACCATAGCTAAGTTGGATTCTATCTGCCCTTCCGCTCGACACTATTGTTTCTTGTTGTTCTGGGAATCCAAGGACAAATGAATCGTAAACGTCATCGCTGCCAGGCAGAGGATTTATAAGGTACACATCAAAAGCTCTACCAACAAGACCTGCGTTACCAATTGATCCAGACGGAATTCCATCTGATCGTTCTAAAAAATAATCTATGATTGAGTTATCATCATTGAACCCTCTGTAATTAACTTCATTCCTGAAATCTTGAACTCTTGCGAAATTTATGGCAAAGGAACCGCCTCTCCACTTACCTAATTCAATGTCATCTTTCACATTGCTGATAACTAAACCAAGCTGCGGCAAAGAAAAATTATTGAAAGGTCTATCTGAGGCAAATCCGTTGAAATTGGATTCAGAGTTATAAAAGGTCATTCCACCAGTCACGGAAAATTCGGATCTCCTAAATAAGCCCAGTCCTGCTGGATTGATTAATGCTTGCGAAACATCACCACCCAAGGCTGTTTGCGCTCCTCCAATACCTAGCATTCTAGCTGTACCAGAAGATTGCATTCTGCTAAACCTTAAAACATCCTCATAATAACCTATTGATCCCGGAGCTATTTGAGCATTAACTGATAAAATAGCGCATAACGTTATCAAGCTCAATAGAATTATCTTCATTCCTAATGAACGAACCATAAACCGAATTGTAAAAGTAAAAATGTTAAAGTTTATAAGAGAGAGAAAAAGAGGGATTATCTCCCTCCTCTACCACCTGAAGATGATGATCCACCGCCTCCAGAAGAAGACCTTGACGCTCCACCACCACTCATAGTACCACCACTTCTGCTACTGCTACTACTTCTCATAGCTCCACCATTGTACGTGGAACTTGATCTAGAAGGTGTTGATGTGCCTGTTCTACTTCTTGTTGCAGAATTATTCAAAACTGAATTACTTCTTGATGTCGCAGTAGTTGGTCTACCATAATTTGAGGTAGAACTTCTTCTACTGTTTGATACATTCGCTGGAACATACCCTCTTCTAGAGTTCGAAGTTATTGAACTAGCCGAATTTCTTGATGAACTTGTACTTGTATTAGCAATGCTTCTTCTTGAATTTTGGTAATACTCGTTTTGAGTCTGAGTAAAATCTCTTCTTTGACTACTTAGGTCACTAGAACGAGCATTACTTCTTTGAGCCGCATCCGCTGATCTAGTTGCAGGAACCATATTGGAGTTGGCATTTGCAAATTGGCTGCTTCTTCCATCCCTTGGACCTCTTACATATTGTTGTCTAGGAGCATCTGAATTGTTGATAATAACTACAGGATTGAAAAATCTGTTGCCAAATCCACCCATTCCGAATCCACCCATTCCGAATCCACCCATTCCGAATCCACCCATTCCGAAACCGCCCATTCCGAAGTTATTAAATCCGAATGGAGACATCCAAGGATCCATAAAAAATGGATTACCAAACCCACCTCCAAAAAATGGAGAGTTACCGAAAGAAAAGGCCATCATATTTCTTCTCATTCTCAAAGAATTCATACCGAATCCAAAGTTATTGAAGCCCATACCCATGCCCATCATTCCAAAACCTCCTATACCCATAGGATTCATCATTCCGAAACCTCCCATGCCCATCATAGGGTTCATCATTCCAAAACCTCCCATGCCCATCATAGGGTTCATCATTCCAAAACCTCCCATACCCATAGGATTCATCATTCCAAAACCTCCCATGCCTCCCATCATTCCCATACCCATTCCCATGGAGAAAGGACTTAGACCACCAAAACCATCGTTATTGGCAGCTCTGAAGTTATTGTATGTTGTGTTTTCACCTTGGTTATTCAGGTTTCGATTTGAATTCAAACCATCATTTCCGAAGTCTTCTACAAAATAATCATCACTACCAAAATTTTCATTCGATGTTGAACTTTGATTAGCATATCTCGCTATGTAATCTGGGTTTACATTCTTGGCGGAGAAATTGTCCATTGGAACGTTCTCAGCGCTATTATGGAATGAGGAAAAATTCTGTGGTTCATTATTCTTAACTAAGGAAGAATAATTTATTTCGCGGATGTCTGCCGAGGAAAAATAAATGTCATCGTATTCACTTACACTGGCATATTGATCAGGCGCGCAGGACCACAGCAAAAGAATTGCTGCTGGTATACTTAAAGTTCTTAAAATATTCATAATATTTGTGTTTGTTTTCTCTCTCACCATAAATATACGTCATCAGATTTAAAAAGATATAGTTACAACCTAAAAACTTATATTTGTCTCCACTAATACAATGAAATGACAAATTTAGTTCGTTAAAAGATTATGGATAAAGGGATAACGAAGCGTAGTGAAGACTATTCAGCTTGGTATAATGAGCTGGTAAAAAAGGCGGATTTAGCTGAAAATTCTGCTGTTAGAGGCTGCATGGTTATAAAACCTTATGGCTATTCTATCTGGGAAAAAATGCAAGCTGAATTGGACAGGCGATTCAAAGAAACTGGACATTCGAATGCCTATTTTCCACTTTTCATACCAAAGTCTTTTTTGAATAAAGAAGCAGCTCATGTGGATGGTTTTGCTAAGGAATGTGCCGTGGTGACTCATTATAGACTGAAAGTGGATGAGAACACTAAAGAATTAATTGTTGATCCTGAGGCCAAACTTGAGGAGGAATTGATTGTACGGCCAACTTCTGAAACTGTGATATGGAGTACTTATAAGAATTGGATTCAGTCCTACAGGGATTTGCCTCTTTTGGTAAACCAGTGGGCAAATGTTGTTCGTTGGGAGATGCGTACGCGCATATTTCTCCGAACCACTGAATTTCTTTGGCAGGAAGGCCATACGGCTCACTCTACGCGCGAGGAGGCAATTGAAGAAACGGTGAAAATGCTAAACGTTTATTCGGATTTTGCCGAAAAGGAATTAGCTATGCCGGTCATAAAAGGGGTAAAAACTGAAAGCGAACGGTTTGCAGGAGCAGTTGATACTTATTGTATAGAAGCTCTTATGCAAGATGGAAAAGCCTTGCAAGCAGGCACATCTCATTTTTTGGGACAAAATTTCGCAAAGGCTTTTGATGTGAAATTTACTAGCAAGGAAGGAAAACTTGAATATGTTTGGGGGACATCGTGGGGTTCCAGTACTCGATTAATGGGCGCACTGATAATGACCCATTCAGATGACCATGGGCTTATTGTTCCTCCAAGGTTAGCTCCTATTCAAGTGGTAATTGTTCCTATCTTCAGAGGAGCAGAAGAATTAGAGGCCATATCGGTGAAAGTAAGAGAAATAGAAGCTGAGCTCAAAAAGGCCGGAGTAAAAGTGAAATTTGATAACCGAGATACCCACAAGCCAGGGTTCAAATTTGCCGACTATGAGCAGAAGGGTGTGCCACTAAGAATAGCTATTGGTCCACGCGATTTGGAAAAAGGAACTGTAGAACTTGCAAGAAGGGATACTCTGAGCAAAGAAACGGTGCAAGCAGATGAAAATCTTGCAGAATATATTGTTCAGTTACTGGATCAAATTCAACAAAATCTTTATGATCGTGCATTAAAATTCCGAGAAGAAAATACTCGGGAGGTAAATACTTACCAAGAATTTAAAGACCTATTAGATTCCAATCCTGGATTTATACTTGCCCATTGGGACGGAACTTCTGAAACCGAAGAACTGATAAAACAAGAAACGAAAGCTACCATTAGGTGTATTCCGTTAGATTCTGTAGAAGAAAAAGGAAGCTGTATTTATTCCGGTAAACCAAGTAATCGAAGAGTTCTTTTTGCTCGTGCGTATTAATTTCAAGGATAAGTATTACATTTATCTATGGGAAGCCTCACGATAATAATTGCTCTGATTTTGATTGGCTTGATTTTGCTTGGTGTTGAGTTATTTTTAGTCCCAGGCACAACCATTATTGGTATTTTAGGGTTCTTATTCACGATTGTCGGTGTGGTTTCAAGTTTTACTACCCTGGGCACCAATATGGGATTCCTCGTGATGGGGATTAGCATCACCTGCGCAGGTCTAATGCTTTACTATGGATTTAATGGAAACGTTTGGCAAAAATTTTCCCTAAAAGATCAAATGAAAGGCAAATTCAATGAAGATGTTGAATTAATAGTTAGCATGTCGGAGGAGGGAAAAACGATCTCAGCGCTGAGGCCAATGGGTAAAGCAGAATTTAGAAAGGGCATTGTAGAAGTAAGGTCTTTGGGAGGTTATTTGCCTACCCATACTAAAGTAAGAGTTATCAAAATTCAAGATAAGGTTGTTATGGTAGAGGCCATGGATGATTCTGTCAAACAAGTGTAAAACTAAAATGAATATATTATGGAGTTAGCCTTATTAATATTGGCAATTGTTGTTGCCATTTTTGTCTTCTTGTATTTCGTTCCACTGAACTTATGGATAACGGCTCAGTTTTCGAATGTAAAAGTAGGTTTATTTGAGCTGGTGTTTATGCGGATAAGGAAGGTGCCGCCAGGAATTATTGTTGGTTCGATGATTACAGCAACTAAGGCTGGATTAGATGTAACTACTTCAGAACTTGAAACCCACTATTTGGCGGGAGGTAATGTGCCAACTGTCATCAAAGCGTTAATTTCAGCAGATAAGGCTAATATCAAGCTCACTTTCAAGCAAGCTACGGCAATTGATTTGGCGGGTAGGGATGTCTTTCAAGCTGTCCAAATATCAGTAAATCCAAAAGTAATCAACACGCCAAACGTGGCTGCGGTTGCTGCAGATGGTATCCAGCTTATTGCAAAAGCCAGGGTTACTGTAAGAGCCAACATTGCCCAACTGGTGGGTGGCGCAGGTGAGGAGACTATTCTTGCTAGAGTAGGTGAGGGTATTGTTACCTCAATCGGTTCTGCCAGATCGCACAAGGATGTACTTCAGAATCCTGATGAAATTTCGAAGCTCGTGTTATCCCGTGGGCTAGATGCTGGCACAGCATTCGAAATCCTATCGATAGATATTGCAGATGTAGATGTAGGATCCAATATTGGAGCTAAGCTGCAAATAGATCAAGCAAATGCAGACTTAAAAGTGGCAGAAGCAAAGGCAGAAGAAAGAAGAGCAATGGCTGTGGCCCAGGAGCAAGAAATGAAAGCGAAATCACAAGAGGCTAGAGCAAATGTGATCCAAGCAGAAGCTGAGATTCCAAAAGCGATTGCTGAGGCATTCAGAAACGGAAACTTAGGAGTGATGGACTACTATCGTATGCAGAATATCCAAGCTGATACAGATATGAGAGATTCAATCTCTGGCGGATCAGTAAAGGACAAGCCAGGATCAGGTGGAAGCAGCAAAGGAAGTTCTCAGAAATAATCTGAATTAAGCATTATTCGTCATAAAGCAGAAAACCCATCTTACGGATGGGTTTTCTGCTTTATATCAAATTAGTTTCGATTATTACTTTACTGGGTTTTTCTCCAAGTCAAAAAGATCGTTTAATATCTCAATCAAGTTTTCAGGATCACCTCTTCTACAAGCTGCTTTTAATTGAAGCACAGGTAGTTTGATTATTTTTTGCATCATACTCTTGGTAACTCTTTCAATTATTTCAGCTTCTTTGTCATTCACATTTTTAAGATATCTAGTCAGCTCTTCTTGTCTAATAGCTTCAAGCGCATCTTTAATTTTATGAATAGTAGGCGAAACAATCATTTCTTTGTCCCACTCATCAAACTCAACCAAGGCTTCTTCCAAAATGGACTCTACAAGTGGAATAGATGCCAAGCGGCTATCTTGTACTTCAGTCACCTTTGATTGTATGTGATCAATATTATAAACAAACGCACCGTTGATTTGATCCACATCATTACTCACACTACGTGGAACTGAGAGGTCGATGAAAAATTTGAATGCATCAATTCCTCCCGCTTTTTCTATCAAAGCAGGATTAATTAATGGCGAACTCATATTTACGGAAGAAACAACTACATGGGCTTCTTTTATGCCTTTTTCAAGCTCTCCAAATGGAAGTACCTTAAACCCACAACTCTTGGCCAATTCTTCTGCAATTGCCAAGGTTCTGTTACAAATTACCACATTCTCAGTTTCTAGCTTGGTTAGATTTCTACATAAATCTGCGCCAATTTCGCCTAAGCCAATTACAAGAATACTAGGATTATGGATATTCGCTGTGAGCTCTTCAATAAGTTCTGCTGCGGCATACGAAACAGAAGCTGCACCATCTCTAAAAGGTGTTTCTTGTACAACTCTCTTATTCGTGAAAAATATAGTATGCATTAATCTATGCATAAAAGGACCCGCCAATTGAGCATCGGCTGTCCATTGGTAAGCCCTCTTTACTTGGTTGGAGATTTGCATATCACCAATCACCAATGCTTCTAACCCAAGGCTTACTCGGAATAAATGACGAATGGCGAGTTCACCATTAAGTTTTTTGAAATAACTAGTAATATCATTTTTTGGTGAAAACCCTTTAGTGATACAAAGCAAACCAATAAGCTGATCACTTAAATCAATATCTGAAAAATAGTGAAACTCCGTTCTATTACAAGTTGAAATTATGATAATTTCTTGGCAAACACCTTGATCTTTAACAAATTGCAAAATAGATCGCGTCTCGTTTTCACTCAGAGATACAATCTCTCTTAGCTCTACTGGTGCTTCCTTATAACTGATGCCTATGCTTCTAAAGATTCCTTTCATATACGCTTAAATCGATGCAAAAATAATTGGCTAATTCCATCAATAAAAACCAAATTGACTGTTTATAATTATTCCAAATTGGAACCAACCATCTAACGACAAAACTAAGCTGATTCCTTTTGCCAAAAGCTGATATTAGTCAGACTTCGAAATAACTTTTGAAAAATATTAAAAGTTCGTATTCATCCAAAATTGCCAATTGTTTTAATTTTTCATTAAATTCCCTCTCTGTAATTAGTTGATAATTAAATGCTATTGGATTTTTAAATATCTTAGGGTCATAAGAGTAACAGATAAATGAGGTCATATCTTTTTTGGATACTATCTGGAGTACAAGATTTGTTTGGGGTTAGCCGCAAACAAGCTAAGGGAATATTGGTGTTACAGTTTCTGATTTTATTGATGTTGTTAAGCCCAATTTTATTTTCTACGTTTTTTACAAAGCCAATTGTTGAGCCAAGCCTTGAGGATAATAAACTATTAAACGACTTGATTGCTCAATGGGAAGAGGGCGAAAAACGAGAAGATAATAAGCAGCCGGCCTCGGAAAGCAGTCAAATTGAGCCATCATATCTTCCTTTTGATCCCAATGAGGTTAGCAATAATGACTTGGTTAATTTGGGATTCCCTGGATGGCTGGCCGAACGCTTAATCAAATTTAGAAATGCGGGAGGTAGGTTTACCGTGAAATCCGATATAAAGAAAGTGTATGGACTGCAAGATTGGCTTTATGATCGGATTGAGCCTTATATTCAATTGCCAGACAAAGTAAGTCCTGAAGTAGCCGAAAATATTAGGGAGAAGGAAGTTCTTGAAAAGAATGTGGATACGGCAAATGAATTGTACGAAAAGCCATTAGAAGACCGTAACCTCCCACTATTAATGGATATAAATCTGGCAGATTCAATTGAACTACAAACCTTGCGAGGAATAGGCCCAGCATTTTCTTCTAGAATTGTCAAGTTTAGAAATTCCCTTGGTGGTTTTGTTCGCCTAGAACAGCTGAAAGAAGTTTATGGTCTCT